>DATEVU010000185.1:0-12500 GCA_035258345.1 Bacteroidales bacterium | reverse complement strand
AATTTGATAGATGCATATATAATGAACCTTTATGATCGCGCAAAGACAGAAGGGCTATACAGGGATTTTGACTGGGGTACTTTTTACTGTCCCATGCGTGAAGTAACCATAACAGATGAAGGCCGCGGAAGTTATGACTGGTTGGCTGAACCCAGTACATGGAACCGGGGATTGCTTGACGGAAGCGGTGGCATGCTTGATTACTGGGACTACAATTATATCAGGTCCTGTAATGAGTTTCTGGTGAAGATTGAAAACGGGAATGTTACGGATGAGATAAAATCAGTGACCGCTGCCGAAGTTCGATTTTTACGGGCTTTTACCTATTTCGAATTTGCGAAGCGATACGGAGGTGTGCCAATTATAACGGTCCCACAGGATATAAGTGAGGGTGATGATCTTTTTGTGGTTCGAAATACTGAAAAAGAGGTGATGGATTTTATTTTAGCTGAATGCAATGAAATTTCATCCATATTGCCCGAAGAGTATGCTCCGGCAATGGTAGGCAGGGCAACCAGATATGCTGCTCTGGCACTAAAGAGCAGGGCAATGCTATTTGCTGGAAGCGAGGCAAAATATGGTGATGTCCAGTTAAACGGCCTGGTGGGTATTCCTTCCGTTGATGCACAGGCTTATTTTCAGGCATCCTATGATGCTTCAAAGGCAATCATGGCGTCCGGAAAATTCGAACTCTTCAATAAATATCCGGATAATAAGGCAAAAAACTACCAGCAGATTTTTATGGAAAAAGACCATTCGGAGATTCTATTTGCCAAAAAGTTTATCAGTGTAACCAAAGGTCATCATTTTGATTTGTTTAATGCTCCTGAAAGTTTCAAAGCGAATTGGGGAAATCAGATCAATGTGACCGCGGAAATGGTAGATGAATATGAAATGACGGATGGGTCGTCAGGAGTAATTGACTGGGAAAATAGTACAGGATTTCAGAAGGATATATTAAAAAATAAGGATCCACGGTTTCATGCTACTGTTTTCTATGATGGTCAGCCCTGGCAGGGAGATACCATCAGATTGCACTGGGGTATTGATGTTGACACTGATGGTGACGGGATAAAAGAAAGACTTACCTCGGGTAACCAGACTTACAATGGTATCCCTCACGTAGGCAAGGATGCCAATGGATCTGATGCTACCAAAACAGGTTTTGTTATTAAAAAATTTCTGGATGAAAATAAAATTCGTGCAGACTATGGCGAATCAGATCAGGATTGGATTGTTTACCGTTATGCTGAAGTATTGTTAAACCTGGCCGAAGCAGCTTTCGAACTTAATAAACCGGAAGAGGCGCTGGAAGCAATTAACCAAATCCGCATCAGGGCTGGAATGCCTTCCAGAACCTCAATTACAATGGACCAGATCAGGCATGAACGCAAAGTGGAACTTGCCTATGAAACACTTAGATACTGGGACCTGAAGCGATGGAGAATATCCATGAGTGAACTGAATGGCGATTTTAGAAGCATAAAAGGCTATTATGATTACTCGGCACAAAAATTCACTTATGAAGTAGGCAATGCCGATGGCTATACCCGTGTATTTAAACCGGAACATTATTATATGCCTCTCAGTGATGCCGTAATAAATAACAATCCGAATCTGATTGAAAATCCGGGGTACTAACATCTTGTAGCAGGTTTAAGTAGGGTTGGGTTATGTGCCGGTTAAGCAATATATTGCTGCCGGCACATTTAAACCATGTAATTACAAACAACTATCAGATGCCCTGCCTGGAGGAATATGCCAATTTTCAAGGGAGCTGGTTTATCAGCCATCTCATCATTTATTCACTTGTCAACAATATGAAAAAAACCTTATTTTCTGTTAGTATACTATTGTCCATAATGATGCTTCTGCAATATATGATGTATGCTGTTTGGTGGGTTCCCCTGGCAGCATATCTCACCAATATTGGTGTTTCATCATTTCAGAAGTCTCTGATTTTAAGCTCAATGGCAATAGGTTGTATGGCATCACCAATTATTGGTATGATTGCCGACCGCTATTTTCCAAGTCAAAAAGTATTGGCACTTCTTAATTTTATCAATGGAATTTTGCTTTTACTGGCTGCCTTTTTTGTACACCCCGATATGTTGTTCATTTTGCTATTGCTGGCAATGATCTGTTATATGCCATCGTGGAGTCTAACCAGTGCCATCGCACTCACCCACGTCAACGGCGACAAGTTTTCGAGGATACGTGTATTTGGATCAATCGGATGGGTCATCTCAGGTGTGTTCAGTATTGTAACTGTTAAGGTATTTAATCTGGATTTTGACGGTACCAGGGTTCCTTTTTATTACGGGGCTGCTATCAGTATACTTACCGCGTTATTTAACCTTAGTTTACCGGATACTCCTCCTCTGGCAAAAGGACAAAAGTGGACAATCCTTGATGCTCTGGGTTTACGAAGCCTCAAACTGATGAAGGACAAAAATTTTGCAGCTTTCATTATCCTGTCCTTCCTGGCGATGATCCCTTTTTCCATGTACTGGTCTTACTGTTCTGAATTCCTGCTCAACAAAGGATTTCAATATATCAGTGTTACGATGAACTGGGGGCAGTTTGCTGAAATGTTTTTCCTGCTTACCATACCGCTGTTAATTCGCAAATCGGGATTGCGGATAACCATGATCACAGGATTAATAGCTTTACTTGTGCGCAATCTTTCATTCCTTGTGGGCTCAGGCATGGACAATTCCATTTTTTATTTCATTGGTATATTGCTGCATGGACTTATTTTTGGATACTTCTTCCTCGGAGGTCAGATCTATATCAACAGGAAAGCTCCGGATGATTTAAAAGCACAGGCACAGGGACTAATTTTCCTTGTGACATTTGGCCTGGGATTATTGGTGGGAAATCTAATTAGTGGTCGGATTATTTCTGAACATTCATCTGTAATGAATAACATGGTAAGTTATAACTGGACAGGTATTTGGGGAATTACGTCTATACTAACGCTGGTTACACTGCTGTCATTTCTTTTCTTTTTTAAACAGGAAAAGGAAGTAGTTGCGGAAACAGTGCTTGCCTGTTGATGAATTTTAAGACTATCCTTTAATGCAAAATAACGACCGTCAGGATCTGAATTATAAATCTTAAAAATACACAGAAAATTATGAACTTCTTTAAAGTCAATCTCAAGATTATACCGCTTTATCTGATGGTATCGGGTATATTTTTATGGAGTGCATGCTCAGAAAAAACATCAGAGACCATTACAATAAACATTGAGACGGGCGAGAAAATTTGGTCGGGAGCTATAAAGGATGGGCATCTGATGCCATTTTCAGGGGAATACGGATATGATTTTTATGCTAATAACAACTGGAACCAAATACAGCCGTTGTTAATCAGCAACAAAGGTCTTTATGTTTGGAGTGAGGAACCCTTTCAGTTTGAGATTAAAAATAATAAGCTTATTATCCATGACCCATACAAATCGGTAGTGACTGGCAGGCAGGGAACAACACTGGCCGGGGTTCGAACCTTTGTATCGCATAAATTCTTTCCTGCCAGTGGAAAAATGCCTGACACATTACTTTTTTCAAGACCCCAATACAACACATGGATTGAATTAACCTACAACCAGAATCAGGAAGATGTATTGCGATACGCCAGGGACATTGTGAAAAACAACTTCCCTACAGGTGTTCTGATGATTGACGATACCTGGCAGGAAGACTATGGACTTTGGGATTTTCATCCGGGTCGTTTCCCCGATCCCGTGGCTATGATTGATGAATTGCATCAAATGGGCTTTAAAGTAATGCTCTGGATGTGTCCCTTTGTAAGCGCTGATCAAAGTGTACTGTACAGGGAACTGACTAAGAAAAAGGCATTCTTCCTGGAAAAAAAGAATCCTGAGGATACCTGGGAAACAGCTTCAGAACCTGCCATGATCAGATGGTGGAATGGCGTATCCGCCCAGCTCGATTTTTCAAATCCGGAAGCTGTGAATTGGTTCAATACCCAATTGGATTTGCTGGTGGAAAAATACGGTATTGATGGTTTCAAGCTTGATGCAGGTGATATGGTTTACTATCCGGAAAATACCCTGAGCATGCAAAAAATAACACCAAACGAACATAGCCGGCTTTATTCGCAGTTCGGACTACGATTTCCCCTGAATGAATACCGTTCAACCTGGAAAATGGCAGGATTGCCGTTAGCCCAGAGACTTCATGACAAATTTCACAACTGGGAGGATCTGCAGAAATTGGTACCGCATATGATCACAGAAGGACTTGCCGGATATACTTTTTCTTGTCCCGATTTGATTGGCGGAGGTGACTATATATCATTCCTTGATCTTAAATCTTATGATCAGGATCTTGTTGTAAGGTCTGCCCAGTGCCATGCTTTAATGCCCATGATGCAGTTTTCAGTTGCACCCTGGAGGATCCTTGATAAACAACACCTTGCCGCGGTAAAAAAAGCCGTGGACCTGAGAATGAAATATACGGAACGTATCATGGAATTGGCCCGCCAATCTGCAAAAACTGGTGATCCTATTGTGAAGAACCTGGAATATGTATTTCCCGGACAGGGGCTGGAGCAGGTAAGCGATGAGTTTATGCTGGGTGACAGTCTGCTTGTTGCACCAGTCCAAAAACCGGGATACCGAAGAACGGTGATACTGCCAACCGGTTCCTGGAAAGCAGATGACGGGCAAATCTACCAGGGAGGTAACTCATATAGTATAGATGTTCCATTGGATCGACTTCCCTATTTTGAACTAATTGATATGCAATAGTAATTTCAAAACAACGAATATGAAACCCATGAATTCAATCCTGAAAAGTTGTGTATTTCTGACCGTTATTTTAGTAAGCACAGGATGTAATAAACCCATAAAGAAAACGATATTTACGAATCAGATTCACCCCTGCTCAGCGAATCCGTCTTACTGGCAATACTTAAACAAACCTATCCTGCTTCTGGGGGGAAGTTCCGATGATAATTTGTTCCAACATACCTCTCCAGATCTGGATAAAGAATTGGATCTTTTGCGGCGATCCGGTGGAAATTTCGTACGGTGCACCATGTCAGGGCGGGATAGCGGCAATGTCTACCCTTTTTACCTCGATCCGTTAACCCGGCTTTATGACCTTAACCGATGGGAGGATGAGTATTGGAGAAGGTTTGACAACTTCCTGAAGGCTACACATGACCGGCAGATAATCGTACAGATCGAGATATGGGCTACCTATGATTTCTATACACGCATTGGAACCAGGTGGAGCGACGGCACGGATTCATGGGATCGCAATCCTTTTAACCCTGCAAGGAATAGCAATTACACCACGGAAACATCCGGGCTCCCTGTAATATTCAAGTCAGATGGGGTTTCGCTGATCAATCCCTTTTTTACAACCATACTTCCCCGATATGATGAAACTCCTGTTGTTCTTGGATTTCAGCAGAAATTTGTTGATAAATTATTGTCGGTTAGCCTGGAATACGACCATGTGCTGTATTGTATGGATAATGAAACAAATGCAGAACCCGAATGGGGTATTTACTGGGCTGAATATGTCAGGGGAAAAGCCTCTGATCGGAATATTGACATTGAGGTCACCGAAATGTGGGATACTTTTGACCCTACTGACGGGGAAGTGAAGGATGCTGTTGTTCAGAATCCTGCAACTCACTTCTTCACCAAACGTTCAGGCGTATCTAATACCCTGTATAATCCCGATACCTATTCTTTTCTGGACATTTCGAATCACAATGCCCAGGTGGGCGAAACACATTTCAAAACCGGAATTTATGTGTGGAACAAAATTCAGGAATCCGGAAATATTCGCCCTGTTAATAATGTAAAGATATATGGGGCAGGCCCTTCCGGCGATTGGAATGGCAGTAGCAAGGACGGGCTGGAGCGCTTCTGGAGGAATGTTTTTGCAGGTGCGGCTGCTGTTCGTTTTCACAGGCCGACAGCTGGTTTGGGTAACTCTGAAATTGCCTTGTCACACATAAAAAGCATGCGAATGCTCACTGACTCCATTGATTTATTTCGTTTTGCACCGGCGAATGAATTATTGGATGACCGATCAGACAATGAAGCATTCTGCCTTTCAAATAATGAAAAAGAACATATCCTGTACTTTCCGGCAGAAGGTTCAGTAAATCTTACCGCTAAACCGGGTAAATATTCATTGAGCTGGTTGCATATCGGTTCATCAGCCTGGCAGGAGCCTATGGAAACGGATTTGCCGGGAATCATTCAAACTCCTGATAATGATCAATGGGCAGTACTTGTAAAAGGTATTTCAACCCGGTAATAACCAGGTAAGTAAATCGTGAAAAAATGAAAGGACATAAATTTGTGATCTTAAGCGCCTTTACAGCATCGCTGGGCGGCTTGCTATTCGGATTCGACACAGCTGTGATATCAGGCGCTGAGAAAACACTTCAGCAGTTTTTTAATCTGAATGGATTCTTACACGGATTCACCATTGCAATTGCTTTGATAGGAACTTTGGCCGGAGCTTTGATTTCAGGAAGGCCGGCAGATATTTTTGGAAGGAAAAAATGTCTTTTGGCCATAGCAATATTGTATACCGTGTCTGCCTTGGGAAGTGCATTGACTCAAAGCTGGATCGGGTTTCTTATCTACCGGTTCATCGGGGGTATCGGTGTGGGGGCTTCTTCGGTTATCGGACCCATGTATATTGCAGAAATAGCTCCTGCACGCTTGCGGGGAAGGCTGGTAACTGCCTTCCAGCTGAACATCGTAGCCGGGATTTTGCTTTCGTATTTTTCCAATTACTGGATAGCACAAACAATTACACACGATTCATGGAGGTGGATGCTGGGAGTAGAAAGTGTACCGGCAATCGCTTTCTTTTTGTTGGTTATTTTCATACCCGATTCACCCAGGTGGCTGGTTATAAAAGGTAAAACAGAAGAAGCCAAAGCCATACTCCGTAAAATAGGTTCCTGCAATCCTTTGCAGGAAGTACAGGAAATTGAAGCTTCCATTACAACAAAGGTCGGAATTAAAAGGGAAGTACTTTTCTCATCAATGTACCGGGTACCGATCATCCTGGCCATACTGGTAGCCTTATTTAACCAGCTGTCGGGCATAAACGCCGTGATGTATTATGCTCCGCGGATTTTTGAGATGGTGGGATATGCAAAAAATTCGGCCTTGCTGCAATCGGTATCTGTAGGTACAACCCTGTTTATTTTCACATTGGTGGGCATGTTACTGGTGGATAAGGTTGGAAGGAAGAAACTGCTGATCGCAGGTTCCCTGGGCATGATATTTTTTCTGGGCATGGTGGCCAGAACAGTTTTTACAACCACCAGCGGAAGCATCATGATGCTGATCTATCTCTCGGGATTTATTGCATTTTTTGCATTTTCACAGGGTACTGTCATCTGGGTATTTATTTCTGAAATTTTTCCCAATTCAGTCAGGGCAAAAGGTCAGGCACTGGGCAGTTTTACACATTGGACAGCAGCAGTGGTCATTTCGTGGATGTTCCCCGTTATTGCAGGAAACAGCGGGGGTGGCTGGGCATTTGCCATCTTCTCGGTTGCAATGATTCTGCAATTTTTCATTGTCTGGAGGTTTTTCCCCGAGACAAAAGGGAAATCTCTTGAGCAAATACAAAAGGAAATGATATAAAAAACCATTCAAAATATAGCTATGAATAAAATCTTTAAATTGGGCTTTATGCCAACGCGCAGGAGTTTTTTCTCCAGGGAAGATGCCCTGAAATACAAAAAAATTATCCATAATGAAATACTGAAATTTCTACCTGAAAAAGTTGAAATAGTAGGGCTGGAATGGCTCAATGACGAAGGATTATTGTATGATGATAAAGATGCATCCCAGGTTGCCGGCTATTTTATCAATCAGGAAGTGGATGCCCTGTTCGCACCCCATTGCAACTTTGGAACTGAAAATGCAGTTGCCCAGGTTGCAAAAAGGGTCCAAAAACCATTGCTGATCTGGGGCCCCCGTGATGAAGCACCTATGGCAAATGGACGGAGGCTGCGAGATTCCCAATGCGGGCTTTTTGCAACATCCAAAGTATTGCAACGCTACAAGGTACCGTTTACCTACATCACCAATTCACATGTGACAGATGTAGTTTTCAGGAATGGATTTATAAATTTTATAAGGGCCGCCAATGTGGTTAAGTTTACTATGAACACAAGGATTGGACAGGTCGCTACCCGTCCACAGTCCTTCTATTCGGTTATTATTAATGAAAATGAACTGCTGGAGAAATTCGGGATAGAGGTCATACCAATAAGTTTAAGTACCGTGATACGAATGACAAAAAAGGCAATAGAAGAAAAAGGGGATGAAATAAATGTACTTGTTGCTGACCTTCAGAAAATGGCTGACTTTTCCAGGCTTAATAAGGAATCGGTGGAGAAAATTGCCGCCCTGAAATTCACACTATCCCAATTAATTGTTGAATACAATTTGCAAGCCATGGCATTCCAATGCTGGGATGAATTGCAAATTCAACTAGGTATCTGTTCCTGCTTTGTTCATGCAATAATTACCGACGAAGGAACACCAATTGCATGTGAAACAGACATACACGGGGCAATCAGCAGTTTGATGCTTCAGGCCGCCAACTTTTTTAACGAACCTACTTTTTTCTCGGATTTTACAATTCGTCATCCCGGAAATGAAAATGCAGAATTATTATGGCATTGTGGTGCATTTCCTCCATCCTTAAGGAATAACGAAAAAGAGGCCTATGTGGGAGAACATTTTGTGTTGCCCTCCCATTCACCGGGCACCTGTAACTGGCAATTGAAAAAGGGAAATATCACACTCATTCGCTTCGATGGTCTCGACGGTAAGTATTCATTATTCTGCGGCGAGGGAAAGGCAGTTGACGGACCCTATACGCTTGGCACATATGTTTATCTGGAGGTGAACGACTGGCCGCTTTGGGAAGAAAAAATCATTTATGGCCCCTATATCCATCATGTTTCCTGCATATATGGCAATTATGCCGCTGTTTTCTTTGAGGCCACCCGGTATATACACGGGCTTGATTTTGATCCGGCAGATCCCACACTTGATGAGATCAAAAAATATCTCCGGCAAAACTAATTAGAAAACATACTATGATTATTACAGAAAGAAAAAAGTCAGAAAAGATTATCGACAGGATAAAATCCAATCACACCAGCCTGCCCATTTTTTGCACAGGGAGTCATTGGAATACAGAAGCAATCCTGATGGCTGCAAAAAAAATAAGTGAGAAATACAGCATTAGTCAGGTTCCGGTAGCTTTGGGCATGACCTACAATTATCAATACATGCCACAGGCCCAAAGAATAACCCATACGGGAGATCCCCGGTTGGGCTTTATCTCGGTCATGAAACATTTGCATGTTCTCACCAATGATCCGCATTCCCCTTACTATAATGTCCAGGTTTTACCTCATCTTGATCATGGAGATCCGGTTACCGATAAATGGGCCCTTACGGAAGGAACCAATTACCTGGCATCCGTAATGTTCGATGCCCAGAAATATTCCCTGTCGGAAAACATGGCCATGACAAAGGAATATGTCAGGAATTATAAAAATAAGATCATGATTGAGGGCATAATGGATGAATTGGTTGTCGAAGATGCCCATTCAAAACAAGTTCATGATTCAGATAACTATGCTGAAAAAGCATTTGAATATTCCAGAATTACCGGAGTTGATTTTCTCGTGGCAGATCTTGGAACGGAACAACAATCAAAGGGAGTTGGAAAAAGCATATACCTTAAGAACCGTGCACGCGAAATTCAACAACTGGTTTCAGATAAGATACTTGTCCTGCATGGTACATCATGTCTTTCCGATGAAGAAATAGCCTCCCTGCCCGATGACGGAATATTACGGGTAAATATGTGGACGCGAATTGCCCGTGAGTCCGGTATGTATGCCCTGGATCAGATAAAAAGCCGGGAGAATGAGATCAGGATGAACGATTTCAATTCGATTGAATCTCACCGCTATCTGATGGATTCCATCGAAAAGGCAGCCGCAATTATGGAAGGAATAATGGAATCCCTGGGATATGCTAATCTAGGATAATTGCGATTATTTTAAAATGAGTTTACTGGGTATTGATATTGGAACTACCGGGTGCAAAGCAGTTGCTTTTTCTCTGCACGGTATACCATTGGCCGGATCGTACCGTGACTATGAAATAGTCAGTGAAAAAGAAGGTCATGCCGTATTGAATTCTTATGATATTTGGAATAAGGTATTGGAGATCATTAAAGATGTTGCTTTACAAACCTCTGAAGATCCGGTTCAGGCGCTCTCGGTGAGTTCGATAGGAGAAGCAATGGTACCCGTTACCAGGGATAGGAAGATATTGGGAAATTCCATCCTGGGCTCCGATCAGCGGGGAACCGAATTTTTAGAATTGCTTGAAAGCTCCTATACGCCGGAAGACGTTTACAGGATAACAGGCGATCTTCCCGGTACCTTTCAAAGTATGTCTAAATTGGCATGGATCAGGAAGTACCAATCTGTTTTATACCAGGAGACGGACTATTTTCTGTCCTGGGCTGATTTAATATGTTATATACTGGGGGGGAAGCCCGTATCCAATCACAGCCTGTCAGGCCGTACCCTGCTTTTCGACATCCATAACTGCAGTTGGTCTGATGAGTTGTTAAGTTTGCTCGATTTGGATAAATTTAAATTTGCAACTCCGCATCCTTCGGGCTGCTTTTTAGGCATGGTGCGTGAAAATCTGGCAAAAAAGCTGCATCTGGGTAATAAGGTTGCCATTGTCAGTGGCGGTCACGATCAATGTTGTGCAGCATTGGGCAGCGGATTGAGAAGTGATTCCAAAGCAGCCATGTATGGAATAGGTACTTATATTTGCATCGTGCCCGTTTTCTCCAAAATGCCTGATTCCCATACCATGTACAGGAACAAGTTACACATCGAACACCATGTGGTTCCTGGTTCTTACATCAGCTTTATCTATAACCAATCAGGCGGGGCGCTGGTAAAATGGTTTAGAAATACCTTTTCCTCAGCAGGGGAAAGTAAATCAGGGACCGGTCACGACAGCTATAGTACCCTGTTCAGCGAAATTCCCGGAATTCCAGGTGATATTATCGTGCTGCCTTTGTTTGGAGCCACCGGTCCTCCCGATTTCCTAAATGGAAGTCGGGGATGCCTCGCAGGTCTTTCATTAAGCCATACCCGCGGAGATATTTTGCGTGCCATACTGGAAGGGATCAGCTTTTATGTCAGAGATTGCTTTGAAAAACTGGGGAACCCTTTTTTTGACACGCATCATTTTGTTGCCACGGGAGGCGGATCGGTTTCGGACAGTTGGCTGCAGATAACCGCGGACATACTGGGTAAACCCGTGATCAGAAACAAGGTAACCGAAGCAAGTTCCCTGGGTGCGGCCATCATTGCAGGTATGGGAAGCAAACTGTTTACATCGTTCGATGAAGCCATGGATTCGATGGTGCATATGGAAGTACAGATGATCCCGGATAAATTGAACAAAGATTTTTATGAAGAAAAATACCAACGATACAAAAGGTTAAATGAACTTATCAAAATTAACCATACATGAAAAAATGAAAGAAAAACCCCACTTTAAATTAAACCGACTGATTGTGTTTGTCCTGGTCGTAAGCAACCTCATGGTAAATACCCAATGCCGGAAGTCCAATAATCCGGATATTATTGTGTTTTCCTCATCACTGGATGGCGACAGATTGACGAAAAAGCCTGATGGTTCATTTACCTCTCACAAGGAGTCATCATTACCCGTAATTACGATAGATGAAGGGACCCGCTTTCAAAGGATTGATGGTTTTGGAGCATCGTTTAATGAAGCAGGTATGATTTGCCTGAACGCGCTTGCTGCGGAAGAACAGGATGGCGTCTTAAAAATGCTGTTTGATCCTGATTACGGCGCAGGATTTACACTAATGAAATCCCCCATCGCCGCTTGTGATTTTTCTTCAGCAGGCCCCTGGTATTCTTACAACGATACTCCGGGCGATACCTCCATGGAACACTTTACCATAGAAAGGGATTTAGGTCCAAATGGTCTGGTTACATTTATCAAAAAGGCATCGGGCTTTGGTAAGTTCGAAATTGAATCGCCGATGGATTTTGCACCTGACTGGATGTACTACAGCCTGAATGAGGGCGAAAAGCATATAAAGCCGGAATATTATGGGTCACTGGCCAATTATTATTCCAGCTATCTCCAGGCTTATGCTGCCAGCGGAGTTACGATCAACTACCTTAATTTGTTCAATGAAGCGGATAACTCCTGGTACTCTAATGTAACTTACGAAACGATTGGACTATTGATAAAAAACCATCTGGTTCCACGTTTAAAGGAGGATGGGATATCTGTAAAAATTCAGTTTGGTGAAACTTGTACCCGTACGGAAGCATTAGAGAAGTTTCCACCTGTTCTGGATGATCCTGAAATCCGAAAACACATC
>DATEVU010000184.1:0-5727 GCA_035258345.1 Bacteroidales bacterium | reverse complement strand
GACCTCATGATTATGAATCATGCGCTCTAACCATCTGAGCTACCTCGCCCTTTGTCCGCCATAGCTTTAGCGAAGGCGGGATTTGTCTGACATAGCCTTTGCGAAGGCAGTATTTGTACCTGTTAATGCCTGGTGAGGTTGGGCTGAATGCCTGTCTAATACCAGGGCGCAAAGGCAATGGGACGCAAAGATATAATTTTTGGATAAGAATGAAAAAAAAGTTGTAGTTTAGAATCGATAACTTCAATAAAATTTGCCCGTATCGGTCTAAAATGATCTGTCATGACAAAGTGTGTTTTTACTCTGTTGGTATTTATGATTCTTATTTCCAGCCATCTGTTTAGCCAGGATTACGACCAGTTTCTTTATAAACATAAAATTGAAAGGTATAAACATTTAAGCAATACCGGACGCGTATTTATAGGTTCAGGCGGGATACTCACAGCCGCCGGGATTATTTCGGCCGGATTGCTCTCCCAGGAGAAGGAATTATCGGAAATTGAGTTGAAAAACCGAATCATAGTAAGTTATATTGCTGTAGGTGCGGGTATCGACCTGATAATCGGCGGATTTATCATGAAATCCATAGGTGCTCACAAGACAGAACAATACCAGGAAAAACTCAATAACCTGTCGGGTGGGATTATTTTTTCACGTGAATGTAAAGGATTATCGCTGGTTTATAGATTCTGAAATAGATGCAACATCCCAAACACTTAACCCGCGCCTCCGGGTAAAAGATCAAGATGTTGGGCGTTAAAACCCCATTGAGAGAGGGTTTTTCATAGAACCCCGGTATGAATGCCGGGGCTGTGAAGAAATCACTGAAGGCGCTTCAATTGCGCATTGCCTGTGCGGTCAGATTGCTTCGGTTACCAAAATATCTGCAATAGATTGATATTCTGTATATAACCTCGCAATGACGGCATAAATCAATGTTCTGTTAGACTCGTAACGGCATTGAATAAAGTCACTTCGTATTTACAGTAAATTCCTGTCGTTTCAACCATCATTGGAAAAAAGCGTAATGAAACCAATTAGGTTATTTAATTGGGATTCCGGTAGATAGAAGATCCATAGGGGATGTCCCGGAATTTTATCAAATTTGTCCCAAAATAGTTAGTGACATGTTATATCACATTCTCGATATATTTTTCGTGGTTTTTCATTCGTCCCTCATCCTTTTCAACCTGTTCGGGTTTGTATGGAAGAAAACCCGGTTACTGAACCTCATCACGCTGCTGTTGACCGGAGCTTCCTGGCTGTTCCTGGGAATGATTACAGGTAGTTTGGGCTATTGCCCGTTAACCGACTGGCATTTCAATATACTTGAAAAACTCGGAAAAACCAGTCTCCCCGATTCTTATATTAAATATCTTACTGAAAGGGTAACCGGACTTGACTTTCCGTCGCCGGTTATTGACAAGATTACCCTGTATGCTTTCCTGGCTGCATTGGTATGCTCTGCTTACCTGAACTTCAGGCATCAGGTCTTGCATAAAAGAGCCTGAATCACTTCTTACCTAAACGGATATGCAGATTAACAATAATAAACAGCAATTTGTCAAATACTTGATTATTATTTTGTATATCTTCGTTTAATCCTTTGAAATCCAACCCTTGAAGTCATGAAAACAATTGATTTACCTGCTACGAATTTTACCCCTGAAGTAAAATACAGCGAGGACGGCAAACTGTTGATAAGAGGCCGGTCCATTTCACATAACGAGATCAGCTTTTATCAACCCCTGATCGAATGGGCAGGAACAGTAAAGAACAACAGGCTGATTGTGGATATTAATCTGGAATACATCAACAGTGGCTCCTCAAAAAAATTACTTACTTTGCTTAAAGCACTGAATACCAATGTGTACGTTAAAAGTCTTATTGTAAACTGGCATTATGAGGAGGGTGACGAAGATACCTTTGTAAAAGGTCAGCTTTTTGAAGAGTCGCTTCCAAAAGCCGAGTTCAGGTTTCACAAGAAAGACGAGGCTGACTGAAATTCATGATCCAAAAAAGTTTATTCGGCTTTATCCTGGCAGGCCTTCCTGTTTTTTTCTCGATAATCTTTCTGCCGGGGTGCACATCACGTGGCAGGGATCAGAAAACCGGTGCCGGCAGGGACTGGCCTGTTTATCTCGGGGATAATTACAGCAGCCAGTATTCAACACTCACAGAAATAAACAGGGAGAATATTTACCTGCTTGAGCCTGCCTGGGAATACATCACCGGCGACGATGTTTCAGAAAACCGCAGTCAGATCCAGTGCAACCCGGTAATCATAGACGGCATCCTTTACGGGACTTCCCCCCGGCTAAAGGTTTTTGCGCTGAATGCAGCCACAGGCGAGCGGTTATGGGAATTTGACCCCGATCCGGAGAGCCGTTCCGCCAGGAACGTTAACCGGGGTATCAGTTATTGGCAGGATGGACCGGACAAGCGCTTGTTATTTACTTCGGGTCCGGATTTGCTTGCGCTGGATGCGGAGACAGGCCGGCTTATAGAAACTTTTGGAAAGTCGGGTAAGATATCTCTTAAAGAAGGTTTGGGCGATCGTGCACATGACCTGTATGTGGTTGCTACCTCACCCGGCATTGTATATGACGAACTGCTGATAATTGGTTCCCGTGTTTCAGAAAACGCCGGGGCGGCTCCCGGCTATATCCGTTCCTATAACATAAAAACAGGAAAGCTGGCATGGGTTTTCAATACAATACCCAAACCCGGGGAGTACGGATACGACACCTGGCCTGACGGGGCATGGCAGACGGCCGGAGGGGCAAATGCATGGGCAGGGATGAGCCTCGACAAATCACGGGGAATTGTATATGTCCCGACCGGATCAGCTGCCTTTGATTTCTGGGGCGGGAACCGGAAAGGTGCCAACCTGTTCGCAAATTGTATCCTGGCCCTGAATGCCCGTACCGGGGAAAGGATATGGCATTTTCAAACCGTGCACCATGATATCTGGGACCGCGATCTCCCGTCGCCACCAAACCTGCTGACGGTAACCATAAATGGTAAAAGAACTGATGCATTGGCCCAGGTGACCAAGTCGGGCTATGTATACCTGCTTGACAGGGAAACCGGTGAACCGTTGTTCCCGGTGGAGGAAAGACCGGTACCGGGCTCTGATCTGAAGGGTGAAGAAACATGGCCTGTGCAGCCATTTCCGGTGACCCCTCCCCCGTTCGTTCCACAGTTGTTTACGGAAAATGAAATTACCAATATCAGCCAGGCCTCCCATGATTACGTTTCCGGTATCGTTTCCGGACTCCGCACGGGAGAACATTTTATACCCCCAGGTACCCGGGGTACCGTTATTTTCCCTGGTTTTGACGGCGGGGGGGAATGGGGTGGCGCTGCCGTGGATCCTACCCGTTCTGTTTTATACGTCAACGGAAATATCATGCCCTGGATCCTTCAAATGATTGAAATCAGCAAGGATGATACAGGCTTTTCAGGAGCGGGTGAATTTGTCTACAAAGTGAACTGTGCTGTTTGTCACGGAACCGACCTCCGGGGTGACCCCACGGGGACAAATCCCGACCTCAGACCGGTACCCGGGAAATATAATAAAAATGATCTGCTGGTACTCATCAATGAAGGAAAAGGAACTATGCCTTCCTTTAAGCAGTTGAAACAGGATGAAAAAGATGCACTTGCTGCCTTCATGCTCGGATTACAGGATAAACGGCACGAACCGGTGCAGGACAGGGAAAACGATCCAGTACCTGTTCCCTATACACATACAGGGTATAACCGGTTCCTGGACCAGGACGGATATCCCGCGGTGAAACCGCCCTGGGGTACAATTTCCGCCATTGACCTGAATAACGGGACCCTGCTTTGGCAGGTACCGTTGGGAGAATATGAAGAATTAACGGAAAGGGGAATTCCGAAAACCGGAACAGAGAACTATGGAGGACCGGTAGTTACAGCCGGAGGACTGCTTTTCATAGGTGCTTCAAAGGATGAGTATTTCAGGGCTTTTGATAAAGATACCGGAGCGGAATTATGGAAATATAAACTTCCTGCAGGAGGGTATGCCACACCCGGTGTTTACGAGGCAAATGGAAAGCAATATGTTGTAATTGCCTGTGGAGGCGGGAAAATGGGAACAAAGTCCGGAGACCGGTATGTTGCTTTTACGTTAGGGAAACCCAGATGAAGACTCAATTATTCAGCATAAATTATTATTTAATTAGTTGTAAATAAGGTTTATATAATCTTTTTCGTTTATCATACCGCTCAAATCGATCAAATAGTTTCCATGAATTCTTCGGGTAAAAAACAGATTTTTAATACAAAATAACTGTTTGCGTAATTCTGACAATCATGGCAAAAGCAAAACGAAAACTTGTCCGCATCCTGTCCATAGATGGGGGCGGGATCCGGGGAATAATTCCCGGACAGATCCTGGTAACAGTGGAAGAGAAGCTGAAAGCCAGGACGGGCGATGAAAATGCCCGGATTGCAGATTACTTCGACCTCATTGCCGGTACCAGCACAGGAGGTATCCTGGCCTGTGCATATCTTTCGCCGGATCAGAACGATCCCGCCCGCCCGAAATTCACAGCTCAGGAAGTCGTTAATCTTTACCTCGAACGGGGGAATAATATTTTCAGTGTACCGCTCAAACATAAAATCACTACAGCTGGAGGAACCCTGGATGAAAAATATCCTTCAGCCGACCTGGAGGAAGCCCTGAACGATTATTTCGGGGACATCAGACTCAGCCAGCTGCTCAAACCCTGCCTGATCACTTCCTATGATATCACCAGAAGGCAGGCCCATTTTTTCACACAGCATGACGCCACAAAAAGGAAAGGTTGGAATTATTATGTGAAGGATGTGGCCAGGGCCACCTCGGCCGCCCCTACTTATTTTGAATGCGCCAGTATAAGATCACTCACCGATATCAGTTATCCCCTGATAGACGGTGGTGTGTTTGTCAACAATCCTGCTATTTGTGCCTATGCCGAGGTACACCATAAATTTAACATGACGGCAAAGCAAATGGCGATCCTGTCCATTGGCACCGGCTATGAAAAACAATCCTATGATTACAACCAGGCAAAAAACTGGGGTATGTTAGCATGGATCAAACCCCTTATCAATATCATGATGTCCGGAGTATCCGACGTAGTCGATTACCAGCTTAGAGAGATTTACGATGCGGTTAAAGCTCCCGGTCAGTACCTGAGAATTAACACCACATTCCCGATAACAGTGAATGCTGATATGGATGATGCATCCCAGGAAAACTTAAGCGCCCTGAAGGAACTGGGTACGGAAACCGCCCAAAAATTTGATAGTCAACTGGACCAATTTGTAAATCTGCTTATTTAAGATTTCCGGGGCCGGTTATTATTTATACCGGTATAGCGATATTTTCTGGATGCTCACGTGTTCGCCAGGAAACTTGAGTCCTGTTCCCGACCAGGTTCCTGCGTGGGTTTCATCCCCGTTCAGCCGTCGTTCGGAAACCCATTTCCCGTTACTGAAAGTGCCCGCATCAACCGCATCAACCGCCACGTGCAAGGAGTCGTTGTATGCCATAAACAATACGTCAAGCGCTTTCCCCGCTACAATAAATTCTTCCGGACCTGTTTTAATAACAAGTCCCCCTGCGATCTTTTCATTTCCTGCAAGCCTGGCTTCAATCTTAAAATTGCCAAGATCAAATTGCTGTACCGGTAATGCTGTGTCAACCAGTATGCC
>DATEVU010000183.1:0-4979 GCA_035258345.1 Bacteroidales bacterium | reverse complement strand
AAAGAAGTATCAGCTCTATTTCACCAACTATGGTGGAAATGCCGCAGGAACGGTAAGCTTCAAGGTGAAGACCCTTGAATAACCAGAAAGATAATGGCAGTTCAGGCAGATTCATTTAACCGCAAAGTGCGCAAAGTTTTCGCGGAGTACGCGAAGTATAACAGCAAAAGGCTCTTTTTCTTTGTGTGCTTTGCGGTTTCATTTCACCATACTTTCTCCCAGACTGTCTCTGTTCAGCTGAAGGACAAATTCAGCGGAGCACCCGTGGAATACGCCTTTGTGATCGCCAGGGAGGTCAATGGCGACACAGAGGTTAAACAGTTATCCGATGCAAAAGGAGTGGTCCAGTTCAACCTGTCATACCCCATAGCCATTGAAGTGTCAAGTTTGGGTTACAGGAATACTGCCGATACACTCCGGGAGGGTAATACCCATACAATTCACCTGTCGCCCGATTACTTCCAGCTTGACCAGGTGGTAGTGACAGGGCAGTTCCGTGCGCAAGCGGCTGACAAATCAATTTATAAAATAGATGTCATCGATGCCAGACAAATTCACCTGAAAGCTGCCAACAACCTGGGAGATTTGCTGAAAACCGAACAAGGATTCCAGTTCCGCTCCGAGGGTGTACTGGGTGATTTTATCCGGATCAGGGGATTATCCGGTGAATACATCAAAATACTGATCGACGGCATGCCGGTTACCGGAAGGGTGGCCGACCGGATTGACCTGGGTCAGCTTACGCTGCAGCAGGTTGACCATATCGAGATCGTTGAAGGACCTATGTCGGTTATCTATGGCAGCAACGCAATAGCCGGGGCCATTAACATTATTACCAGGGACTACCCCGGGAAAAGATTACAGGTATCGGCCGATGCCTATTATGAGACTGTTGGCACCTACAATCTGAATGTCGCGCTGGCAGTACGGCAGAACAGGCATACAATTTCCGCAACTGGTTCCAGGAACTTCTTTTCCGGATGGGGACCCCAGGATACTTCGCGTTACAAAGCATGGAAACCAAAACTGCAGTATATGGCGGGATTGGGCTACCAGTACAATTTCAGGGAGCTGAAAGTGAAAGTGAATTCCGATTACCTGATCGAAGAACTTCGCGATCCCGATTCCTTGTCATTGGCCAATCTGTATGAAAAAGCCCTTGACGGACACCATTTTACCACTCGCTGGAATAACCGTGCCAGCGTAGTAAATACTTTTACCGATGATTTCGTGTTGAACCTGCAGGCAGGATATTCCTATTACCGTAAGAAAAAGATCACTTACGTGAACGACCTGGTAAATCTTAAAAAAAGTATTTCACAAAATCCCGATCTCCATGACACTACGGTCTTTCATATGGCATCGGCCAGGGGTTTTGTTTCCAATATACCCGGCAGGAAATTCGAGTACCAGACCGGTTTTGATCTGAACCACGAATCGGGAAACGGGAAACGGACCGGGGGAACCCGGATGATTACCGATCTTTCCGGTTTCATAAACCTGATATACCGTCCGGTAAAAGAGATCAGCCTTCAACCAGGCCTTCGCGTCATGTACAATTCCAATTACCGGGCTCCCCTGGTATATGGTATGAGCTTGAAATACAGCCTTCCTGCTTTCAATCTGAGAGCATCCTATGCCAAAGGCTTTCGTGCACCCTCGTTGAAACAGCTTTACCTGCAATTTATCGATAACAACCACGAAATTTATGGAAATCCGGGCCTGCAAGCCGAAACAGCCGATAACGCCAGCCTGGCCCTTGGTTATAATTTCATAAAAGACAGGCATGCCGTTGACCTGGAACTGGGCATGTTTTACAACAGTATTCATAATGCCATTCAACTTGCGATCAGCACCGATCGTCCGGGCTGGGGAATGTACTTTAACGTGGCAGGCAAGAACTATGTTACCCAGGGAGCCGAGGCCAGGATCAGATACAGGTTTTCTCCGGGCCTTATGTTGGGAAGCGGGATCATCACCACTGCCCGGATGAGGCTGGATTCATCCGGAGACTATGCCTGGTCAACTGATTTCGTCTCCTCGCTGAGCTACCTGTTTGCCCGGCCAAAGCTGCAGGTTGCCCTGTTTTATAAGTACTCTGATGAATACCTGGAATTTGCAGGTAATTACAACGCCGATGGACAACTTGAAGGCATTGCGCAACAATTTATCGCCGGATACCACACCCTTGATCTCACGCTTTCCAAAAGTCTTTTCCGGGAAAGGCTTAGCCTGTCAACCGGCGTTAAGAATATTTTTGATGTTACCCTGGTGAATTCCCTTGGCAACATTACCATTCATGGTAGTAATAACGGGGAAGCCCTGGCAGGTTACGGAAGAACATTTTTTATAAAACTTGGATACAGGTTTGACAAATAAGGAGACCATGTTCAGAAATACTTTTTTACCAGTTGCCTGCATGATCATTCTATCGGTGCAGGCTTGCTTTGAAGAGGATGACCGTGTACTTCCATACCCGGGAATAGTAAGCGCCATCACCGATTCGATTCAGACAAATACCAGTTATTTTGATCTTGAAAGCAGACAAATAGTAAAATCACATCGCAATGATGCCTGGCAGCTTGGATTTGAGTGCGGCGCCGGGGGGTGGCACATCATCACCAATTGCGGTGCGAACTGGTTTATATACAATACGGGACAGCCGCTTCCCGATGCCGTTCAGTCGATGCCCGACAAGATAGAAGGCCTTTACGATATTCAGCATGCATTCCCCGATTCAACCGCCGTGGGCGATTGGATCAATCCGCCGGAAGGCGGTGATACATATCCCCGGAATATTTACCTCCTGGGTCGTTTTGTGGACGGTAGTTTTACCAGCGTGAAACAGATTGCTTTTTTGGAGGTCAACGATACCGCGTACCGGTTTTTCTATAAGGAACAGGATACGGGACTATCCGATACCGTTACCCTTGTGAAAGGCGATATGGTAAATTTTATGTATTATTCCTTTGATGGGTGCAGACAGGTTGGGTTGGAACCGGAGAAGGACAGTTATGACCTGGTATTCGGATCCTATTATGATCTGGCTACCCTTTTTGGTGTCACCATACCCTATCAGGTTGGGGGTGTGTTCCAGAACATTTGGCATTCTGAGGCTGTTTTGGATTCGGTGACCGGTTATGCGTATATTGAACCGGAAATGATACCTGCCCTTACTTTCACCAGCCGGCGTGATATACCGGGTTATGCGTGGAAAGGAGTCACTGTTGATGTAGCCGGGGGCGGTACGGCCAGTTATGCCGTAAAATCAAATTATAGCTATATCTTTCACACATCCGAAGGAAATTACTTTAAATTAAGATTCCTCAGTTACACCCTCGAAGGCAGGTCGGGTTTCCCGCAGTTCGAGTACCGCAAGTTAGAGTGAATGAAAAGCGCTTTCCATCATAAGGAAGAATGACTGGGCTTCGGTGGATGTCCCCACCTTGTCGAAACCCGGTGATCCGCAGGCTCCCTGCACGATCCCATGATCATCAACTTTTGATCTGGCTGCCTGCCGCATGATATCGGCTTTTTCCTTGTAAGACATATCGAGCCAGCCGGATTTCACACCGGTATATATGGCAAAAGCAAGCATCTGTCCCAGGTTGGTTTCTATGAAAGATTCGGGATCATCTATGATATCATGGAAGAGGCCATCGGAGCGCATATAAGCCAGGCAACCATCGATCACTTCCTTTCCGCAGCTAATCATCCTGTTTCTCAGGTCTTCCCTGTTTTCCTGGAGCAACCTGATTATCTTAGCTATCCCGGCTGCAGTCCATCCGTTACCGCCACCCCAGAAAAGCTTCCGGGTATATTCATTTTTATCCTCGTCCCAAATGTGGTAATATAGTTTTTTATCCGGATCTATCAGGTATTTTCTGAATCCTTCAATTTGCTTTACAGCCTCATCATAATCACCCATCAGTGCCAGAAAAGGGGGTGCCATAAAAGATGCATCGCTCCATACCTGCCTGGCATAAGTGACATGGTGCAGGATCCCGTCGCTTGTTTTAGGGGCTTTGTTTTTCAGGTATTCATATTGTGCATCAGCTGCCTTCCTGTATTTATCCTCTCCTGTTTCTTTCCATGCAAGCAGCACGGCTTCACCATTCGAAGCGGGATCGGTTACACCAGGGTCATTCCCAAGGATGCCCAGCCTGCCTTCTGCCGTCTGACGTACGAGGGCATCCCTCGCAAACAGTACAGCAAGGTCCGATCTGCCCAGGGCTATCAAAGCCTGGGAAGCCGTTCCCTGTTCCCAGGCCATCCGCTGCATACTCAGCATGGCCAGCATGGCTTTGGATATCAGTGGATCATCCGGCATACCCGGGATGGAGAATTCACTTTCCGTTGCGTTTTTTACCGGCATTTTGCAGCCAAGTATACCGGTTGCTATAACAGGTATGGCCAAGGAAGCACTGGTTATAAAATGTCGACGTTTCATATTCAGAATAATTATATGTCCACCCCCTACCCCCGCCAGCGGGGGATAATAACTGATCATTCGCAGATCATTACAAATTCAAAACCAAATTCTCATTCCCACTCGTCTCTCGTCACCTGTGCCCCGTCAATATTCTCGCTCCTGAAAACGCATACCAGGTCACCACAACATAGCAGATCAACGGCAGCACCATGGCCAGTGCCATGCTCCCCCGTTTGTCAGCGATCAGTCCCATTACCGGTGTGAATACCGCTCCGCCAATAATGGACATAACCATCAGCGAGCCTCCCAGCTTGGTATTCTCGCCAAGTCCTTTGATACCCAGGGCAAAAATCGTAGGGAACATCAGTGACATAAAAAAGCTGGTGAGGAAAATGGACCACACCCCTACCCAACCCGGAATTAACACAGCCAAAAGCACCAGGGTGATGTTAATGGCTCCGTAGATTCCCATTAGTCTTCCGGGCTGTATAAATTTCATCAGCCAGGTGGCAGAAAAACGGCCGATGGCAAAGGCCCCCAGCGTGCC
>DATEVU010000182.1:0-22555 GCA_035258345.1 Bacteroidales bacterium | reverse complement strand
ACAAACATCGAATGGATGATTATGGGCCTTAATTCCCTCCTTGGCTGGCTTGGCAGCAACAATGCATACCGCAGGCTTTACAGGCAGGTAATCATCAATTATCATAAAGGATATCATGTAGAGCCTCCCGGACCGGAGAAGCTGTCGGGGATAAATTCCCGTGCAGGCAACAAGACCCGCCGGGCTATTATTCAATATCCGCCGCTGGGTTTATTTGGGAAAACCGCATATCCCGTGATAATTACCTACGGACAATCTGATGCATATGGAAACAGCAAGGATTATGTTCTGGAACGATTTCCCTATGCCACTGTTGTTGAAATACCCAACTGCGGTCATACGCCGTGGAAGCATAACCTGAAAGAGTTTAACCGGATTATTTCTGATTTTTATTCGTTTTAATCCGGACCGCAGGCAACCCTTTTTCATTTCCGGGAAAAATATTTACGCATGTCAAACTGGAATGAATCCTGCCATTTCTTTCTTGGAAATCTGCCTTCCACGTAAAGTTCAAAAATATGGCTGATGACACGGTCAGTTAAATCGGGATAGGTTATTTCAATCCGGTAATCTGAATTGATCCAGTCCCTTATAATTTCGGCCTTTGAAACCTTCAGCCGCTTCAGAACGGGAACGCCAATTCCTTTGAGCGCTGCTGCGTTGTATTGCTGTTCGTGTTGATTTTGCATAGGGATCACCATAAGCTTTTTACCGAGAAACAGCGCTTCGGCAGGTGTTTCAAATCCGGCGGCGCACAATATGCCAGTGCAGGTTGTAAGGCTTTCACTAAACTTCCGGTCATCAACCGGATTTAATTCAATGGAACCGATGGTTTCCGGCATTTTATTATGTTTAGAAAAAACCTGCCATCGGGTTTCAGGAAAACCTGACAGTACCTTAACCAGGGTTTTGTCATCATAAGCCGGGAGATATACCGTATAATGTCCTTGATTGGTGTTTTCGGCTTCCCTTATCTCTTTTCTTACAACCGGGGTGTATATATTGCCTGAGTACCGGCTGAAGTGGAAACCAAATCCCGCTGATGCCGGTGCGTAATTCTTCAGGACGAAGTTTCCAAGTGCATCCTTTTTTATGGGTTTCGGAACGTTTTTGTCAAGCAGCGAAAACTGGTGGCTGAGTGCAATACAGGGTACTTTATTCCGGTAGCAGGCCCATGCCGAAACAGGCTCAAAATCATTAAGTACGAAATCATACCCGGCAACCGGAAGTTCCTTGATCTCTTTGAGCAGTCTTTTGGTGTTGGCCTTGTTGTAAGTCTTACGGAGGTCGATGCCTCCCTTTTTGCCAAAATCAAATCCAAGTCCGTGCAACCTGAATTTAACTTCAAAAGGAAGTTCAATATCGGCCTGGGACCCGCTGATAAGAATATCAGTTTCACATCGCCTCTGCAGCAGCGGGATTATTTCCCGCGCCCTGCTGATATGTCCGTTGCCGGTACCCTGTATGGCATATAGTATTTTCATCTATTCCCTGAATTCCTTAACCATTTTATCGAAAATGTCTTTAGGGCCCATATCCATCAGTTCGGAACCGGGTTCCTCGTTGCCGGTTTGTTCGCTGTCGGTTGATTCATCACGCTGGTGCCTGTACAAACTCCAGGTTCCGTTATTATATTCCAATGCGGTAAGATTTTCAATCCAGTCGCCCGAGTTGAGATACATTATTTTACCCTTTCCAGGGATAAAGATTTCTTTAATTTCGGGGTGGTGGATATGTCCGCATACAATTGCCTGATAACCTTTTTGCATGGCCAATGATGCAGCAGTAATTTCAAAATCACCGATATATTTCACAGCCGATTTAACACTTTCCTTAATCCTTTTGGATAGGGAAACCTTTTTCCTGCCTAGTAATTTGCTTAGAAAATTTATAAAAACATTCACTAAAACAAGTGAATCGTATCCAATGGCTCCGAATTTGGCAAGCCAACGGGAATTTTGCATGATCACGTCAAAAACGTCCCCATGGAAAAACCAGGTTTTTATACCCATGAGATCAAGTTCAAGTTTATTCACAATTTCGATATTTCCCATGCGCATACCGCTGAATTTGCGGAGTGTTTCGTCATGATTGCCGGTAATATAAAACACCTGCGTACCCTTGGATGCAAGATTAAGAATTGATTTCAGAACTTTCATATGCGGTTTGGGCCAATATCGCTTTGAAAATTGCCAGAAGTCAATGATATCACCATTAAGCACCAGTACTTCAGGTTTTATGCTTTGCAGATACCGGTTAAGTTCTTTTGCTTGTGAACCAAAGGTACCCAGGTGAACATCGGATACGGAAACTACTTCGAGCTTACGTCTTTTCCTGTTCATGAAAAAAAGTTGATTTCACGTAAAATTACTATATTTTCCGTTATGGTACTGTTACAGTCAGGTTACATGATTGCTAAATACTACCTGAAAGTTTGCTAACTTGCCACGGAATTTATTTACTGCATCAGGCAGGGAAGAGGATGATGGAATTGTGTGCCATAGCGTCGGGGAGTAATGGGAATTGTTATTACATCGGCAATAAGCATGATGCTGTTCTGGTTGATGCGGGTATTTCAGCCCGGCGAATTATTACCAGGATGTACGAGCGCAACCTTGACCCGGCCAGGATCAGGGCTATTTTCATTTCGCACGAGCATTCCGATCATGCAAGTGGCGCACGGGTACTGGGCAAAAGACTAAGTATCCCGGTTTTCATTACCTCGCGGACATTTGTAGCCCTTTATCCCAATCACAAGCCCTTGTCACCCCGGTTTTTTGAATCCGGCACTGAGATCACCCTCGGATCTTTCGTTATTCATCCCTTTCTGAAAAACCATGATGCTGCCGAACCCTGTTCTTTCAGGATTACATACAACGGATTGCAGGCAGGTGTTTTTACGGATATAGGCAAACCCTGCGATAATGTAATGCATCATTTAGGCCTGTGTCATGCGCTTTTTCTGGAAACCAACTATGATGAAACCATGTTGTGGGAAGGCCATTATCCCTGGCCGCTTAAAAAAAGGATCGCCTCTGATCATGGTCACCTTTCAAATGCTCAGGCTTATGAACTGTTGAAGAATTACTCGGGCAGTGAACTAAAGCTGGTATTTCTCAGTCACCTTTCCAAAGAAAACAATTCACCCGAAATTGCCCTGAACTGTTTTAGCGAATTGGCGGACAGGTATAGGATTTATATGACCTCCAGGTATGAGGCAGGGGAGGTGGTAAGGATGGGAGGTGAGGGAGTTATTGGTTGATTGGTTGATTGGTTGATTGGTTGATTGGGTCAACTTTTAATTTGCTCTCTCCCCGGGTACTGTTCCAATCCCCGCCGCAGGCATTCCATGGCGTTTTTCAGATCAACGAGGTTCAGCACATATGCAATGCGTACTTCCTGCCTGCCCAATCCGGAATTCGTGTAAAATCCTGCTCCCGGGGCCAGCATAACGGTCTGCTTGTTGTATTCAAATTCTTTCAGCAGCCACATGGAAAACTTTTCGGCATCATCAACCGGCAATCGCACCATACAGTAAAAGGCACCTTTTGGGGTGGGACAGTAAACCCCCGGTATGCTGTTCAGTTCCCTGACTATGAAATTCCGCCGTGCCAGGAATTCGTTGTAGACATAGGCATTGTATTCCGGAGGCGAATCGAGTGCTGCCTCAGCAGCGAGCTGACCGAGATTTGGTGGACAAAGGCGGGCCTGGCAGAATTTAAGGGCGGTTTCAAGCAATTTACGGTTTCTGGAAGCCAGAACGCCCACCCTTAATCCGGTGGCGCTGTACCGTTTGGAAACCGAGTCGATGAGGATCAGATGTTCATCAATGCCTTCCAGCAGCAAGGCCGAACGGATTGAATTCCCGTCATAGCATAGTTCACGGTATACTTCATCACATAAAAAAAACAGATTGTACTTTTTCACCAGGTCCCGGATCTGCTCCAGTTCATGCCAGGAATAAAGATAACCGGTAGGATTGTTCGGATTGCATATGATGACAGCCCTTGTGCGCGGGGTGATCTTTTTTTCAAATTCACTGAAAGGCGGCAGGGCGAAACCGTTTTCGATGGAAGCCGTTACCGGTACCACTACCACATCGGCGGCAGTGGCGAAACTGAAGTAATTGGCATAAAAGGGCTCTGGTACGATTATTTCATCCCCCGCATTCAGGCAGGTCAGCAGGGTTAGCGTGATGGCTTCCGAACCACCCGTGGTGATCAGAATGTCCTGGTAATCGAGTTTGACACCGATATTGGCATAGAATGCCGCAAATTTCCGGCGAAGGGATTCATTTCCGGCACTATGCCCGTAATCGATTATGTTTGTGCTGAGGTTGCGTATGGCTGCCAGTGCATTCGGTGAGGTTAGGATATCAGGCTGGCCAATATTCAGCCGGTATACGGTACATCCTCTTCCGGCAGCTTCCTCCGCAAGCGGTACCAGCTTACGGATCGGTGAATTGGGCATTAGTTGTCCCCGTTTTGATATCTCCGGCATGGCTTATTGCTTTTCAGCGGATTCTACCTTGCCTTTGATCACAAGCACAACCGGCTTATCACAAGCATTGGAATATACCGTAACGGATTTTGAAAAGGTTCCTGTGATCCGGGTATTATAACTGACCTTTATTTTACCCTTTCCGCCTTTCAGGATTGGTTCTTTCGGCCATTCCGGAACCGTACAGCCGCAGGAAGTACGGACATTTTTCAAAACCAGGGGTTCTTTACCTGCATTCCTGAAAATGAATTCATAAGTTCCGTCTCCACCCCGAGCAATAGTTCCATAATCATGTTCCCTGGCTTCAAATTCAATGGCTGCTCCCTCCTTTTTTCCATCAGCATGTCCCGTGGTCTGGGAACAGCTTATTGAAATAAAAAATGCCGTTATTGCCATAACCGATAAAATCTTCTTCATAATATGATTGGCGTTATATTATGCCTGCAAAAATAATGGTTTTCACAAGAATCCGTACATTAATTGATAAAAAGCACAACGGCCAATCTTGCAGGATAATTGCTGAAAAGTTATATTTTTGCTGGCACTTATCTGATAAACTAAGATTATATGGATATCCCCAGTAAATATGATCCCCGGCTCGTTGAAGACAAATGGTATAACTACTGGATAGAACATGGCTTTTTCAAATCGGTTCCCGACAGCAGAAAGCCATACACCATAGTAATACCGCCTCCCAATGTTACCGGGGTACTGCACATGGGGCATATGCTGAACAATACCATCCAGGATATTCTTGTCCGCCGTGCAAGAATGCTTGGAAAAAATGCCTGCTGGGTACCTGGAACCGACCATGCCTCAATTGCCACGGAAGCCAGGGTGGTGGCGAAACTGAAAAGCGAAGGAATTGAAAAAAATTCAATTACCCGGGAAGAGTTTATGAAACACTCCTGGGAATGGCGGCAAAAGCATGGTGACATCATACTGAAACAGCTCAGGAAGCTTGGGGCATCATGCGACTGGGACCGGACCAGTTTTACCATGGATGATGGGATGTCGGAAAGCGTTATCCTTGTTTTTGTTGATTTGTTTGAAAAAGGAAAAATATACAGGGGTGTTCGCATGGTTAACTGGGATCCCCAGGCGAAAACCGCAGTATCAGATGAAGAGGTCATTTACCGGGAAGTACGGTCAATGCTTTATTTCATTAAATACAGGATCGAAGGAGAGGATGGTTTTGTTACCATTGCTACCACACGTCCCGAAACCATACTGGGAGATACTGCAGTTTGTGTAAATCCAAAGGACGAACGTTACCGGCACCTGGTGGGCAAGAAAGTCCTTGTACCCCTTATTAACCGGTCGATCCCGGTCATTGAAGATGAATATGTTGATATGGAGTTTGGAACAGGCTGCCTTAAGATTACCCCTGCTCATGATATTAACGATTATGAAATAGGCATTAAACATAATCTTCCGGTTATCGATATTTTCAATGATGATGGCACCCTGAATGAAAAGGCACAGCTTTTCACCGGAATAGACCGTTTTAAGGCACGTGACCTGGTGTTGAATAAGATCGTGGAAGAAAAGTTGCTCTCCAAAACAGAGGATTACGTGAACAAAATAGGGTATTCCGAACGCACCGATGCCGTTATTGAGCCACGTCTTTCCATGCAATGGTTTATGCGGATGAAGGACCTGGCAGGTCCGGCACTTGAAAACGTTATGAATGATAACATTACCTTGTGTCCTGCCAAGTTTAAGAATTCATACCGCAACTGGATGGAGAATGTAAGAGACTGGTGCGTATCACGGCAATTGTGGTGGGGACAACGCATACCTGCCTACTATATTGGTGACAGCCAGGATTATGTAGTGGCTACGGACGCTGATAAGGCACTGGAACTTGCCCGGGTAAAAACCGGCAACCCGGCACTGCAGGCTGGTGACCTCCGTCAGGATGAAGATGTACTGGACACCTGGTTCTCATCCTGGTTATGGCCAATATCGGTTTTTGACGGAATCCGGAAACCGGATAATCCCGATATCCAGTATTATTATCCCACCGATGACCTGATCACGGCACCTGAAATCCTGTTTTTCTGGGTTGCCCGCATGATTATGGCCGGATATGAATACAGAAAAGAAAAGCCTTTTAAAAATGTATACCTCACCGGTATAGTACGCGATACCAAACGCCGGAAGATGTCAAAATCGCTGGGGAATTCTCCCGACCCGCTGGAGCTGATAAGCAAATACAGTGCCGATGGTGTTCGTGTGGGCATGTTGCTGTGTTCTCCCGCAGGTAATGACCTGCTTTTTGATGAAAACCTGCCTGAGCAGGGTCGCAATTTTGCCAATAAAATGTGGAATGCGTTCCGCCTGGTCAGATCATGGCAGATTGATAAGGATGCTGCACCCACGCAGGCTGCCCAAACTGCCATGTTCTGGTTTTACGAACGGCTGAAACAGGGCATTAAGGACATCGACGAAGCCTTTTCACAGTACCGCATTTCGGAAGCGCTGATGATTGCCTATAAGCTTTTCTGGGATGAGTTTTCATCGTGGTATCTCGAAATTGTCAAACCGGAATATCAGAAATCGGTTGATCACCATATCTATCATACAACCGTTGAAATATTTGAAGTCATGCTCAGGATATTGCATCCCTTTGTTCCTTTCATTACAGAGGAGATCTGGCATTTACTGAAGGAAAGGCCTGTGGGGAACAGCCTCATGTATGAGCATGCACCTGCCGTTAAACCCGTTGATAAGGAAAAAATAATTCTCTTCGAACGGGTCAAAGAGGTTGTGTCGTTCATACGCAATACCCGGGTTGAAAAGCAAATACCGCAGAAAGAAAAACTGGTGCTGTATATTAAAGCGGTAAATTACAAACATGATTTTGATTCGGTAATTATAAAACTCGGCAACCTGTCGGAGATACTGATTACTTCCGGGAAAGTGGAGGGAGCAGTTTGTTTCATCACATCCTGGGCAGAATTCTACATTCCTGTCGGTGACCTTCATAACTATGTGGAAGAACGCACCAGGCTGGAGAAGGAACTGGAATACGCACAGGGATTCCTGACGTCGGTTATGCAAAAGCTGAACAACGATAAGTTCGTAAACAGTGCTCCGGCAAAGGTTATTGAACTCGAGAACCGGAAAAAGACAGATACTGAAACGAAGATCAGGGCAATTGAGGAGAGGATTAAATCCATGATTAAGAAGTAACGAGATCACTCATCACTCATCACTCTCTTCACGGCGCCAGCCGCTGTATCTCCCACAAACTCCCTTTCCTGGAATACTCAAACCGGTCGTGCAGCCTGTTTTCCCTGCCCTGCCAAAATTCAACCAGGTCGGGCATAAGTATGTATCCTCCCCAGTTTTCGGGCCGATCGAGTGTACGCGATTTAAAAAGGTTGAGATAGTCGTGCTGCAAGTTCTCGAGATATTCGCGGTTGGGAATTCTGCGGCTCTGAGGCGAAATCCAGGCGCCGATCTTGCTGCCTTCGGGCCTGCTCCTGTAATATTCATCAGACTCCTCGCGTGTGGTTTTGGCAATTCTTCCCTCCACCCGTACCTGTCTTTCAAGCAAGGGCCAGAAAAACAGCAGGGAACCAAATGGGTTTTCCCGGATCTGATCGGCTTTTTTGCTTTCATAATTCGTAAAGAAGGAAAATCCGTCATGGATAAGGTCCTTGAGCAGTACGATGCGCGATGATGACCTGCAGGCAGTATTGCAGGTGGAAAGCACCATAGCTGTTGGCTCAGGAACGGAAGCCCTGATAGCATCATTCAGCCAGTTACTGAACTGTACAATGGGGTTGTGATCGACAGAATCAATATCAAGACCGGATAAAAGATACTCCCTCCGTATTTCCTTTAAATCGGACATATGCGACAATTAAGTATGGTTAGAACAGCTCAGATAACAGTTGGTTCAAATTTTCTGAACCTGGCATTTTTTATGCTGATGTTCAGCTCAAAGCCGGCCAGGAGCGCCAGGGCATTGAAGTTCATCCATAGCATAAGTGCGATGAGCGTGCCGATAGACCCGTAGAACCTGTTAAACGGAGCAAAATGGTTTACAAAATAGGAGAAACCAATAGAAGTGAGAATGGATAGCAAGGTAGCAACTATTGAACCGGGAGTGAAAAACCTCCACCGGGTTTTCCGGGAAGGTGCCAGATAGTAAAGAAACGAAATCGCGATAAAGGTAAGTGCAAGGACTATCAACCACTTTCCCAGCAATAATAACGAGTAGGTGGCATACGCTTTGATTATCCCTTGGGCAAACAGGTATTTAATGCCTAAATTACTGAGAAACAGAAGAATGGCTGCCAAAGTGACCAGGATGAACAGAATAATGAACAATCCCACTGAAATCAGCCTGCGTTCAATCCAGGGACGTGTTTCCAGCACATGGTAGGTGCCGTTGAATGCTTCAATAATTCCATTCAGCCCCTTCTGAACAAAAAACAGGGTTACCAGAAAGCCGACGATCTGTAATCCATGATGTTTCTGGAAAATCTCAACGAGAAGTGATTCAAGGGCGATGTATGAATTCTGGGGAATAATATCCACAAGGATTTCCATGATCCCCTGCTGAAAATTCTGAACAGGCATATAGGGTATCAGGCCTAGCAGGAATATGATGGCGGGTCCAAGGGCAAGCAGGAAATGGAATGCAATGGAGGTCGCCCTGATATTCAGTGAACCTTTGGACAGGCCTTTCAGAAATAAACTGATCACTTCATAAATGGTGAGACCCCTGGATCCCGGAAACCTGATGCGCCTGCAATGATTGCCAAGCTTATGGATCTGGTTGTTGAAAATCCTATAAGTACGTATGTGCCGGTCCAAATTCGTCGGTTTTATAATTCAGGGCTTTCAGGCTAAGGTCGAGACTTTTTATATGATGTGTCAGTGCACCCACTGAAATATAATCCACGCCGCATTCGGCATATGCCCGGAGATTTTTAAGGGTAATTCCTCCCGACGATTCAATTTCATAGCGTTCACCGATCAGTTCCACAGCTTTTCGGGTTTCATCCAGGGAAAAATTATCGAGCATGATCCGGTGAATTCCACCAATTTCAAGTATGGTTACAACGTCATCGAGGCTACGTGCTTCAATTTCAATGCGCAGGTCCTTCCCGGTGCGACCAAGGTATTCCCTTACCCGGCTGATTGCGTTGGGAATGCCCCCGGCAAAATCAACATGGTTGTCCTTTATCAGGATCATGTCAAATAAGCCAAAACGGTGATTTTCACCGCCTCCTATCTTAACAGCAGACTTTTCAAGCAGCCTCATCCCCGGTGTTGTCTTTCGGGTATCCAGTATTTTGGTTTTCAGGCCATTAAGCAGACTGGCATACCGGTGGGTGGTGGTGGCTATGCCGCTCATGCGTTGCATGATATTGAGCACCAGTCTTTCAGCCTTCAACAAGGCCAGTACCTTACCTTCCACAACGAAAGCAATATCAGGAGGAGCTACTTTATCGCCATCCTGCCTGAATAGTTCAATTTTAATTGCGGGATCGAGTTTTTTGAAGAGCCTGACGGATACATCCACACCAGCGAGTATGCCCTCTTCCTTTATCAGCAACTGGGCTTTGCCGGTAGCTTTTGCCGGTATGCAGGCACGCGAGGTATGATCACCGTCACCGATATCTTCCTTTAAGGCATTGTCAATGAATTCATCGAAATAGTTATTCGGCATTTCCCTCTTCAAAATGGAGTTGATGTATATACGGCTTATTTTCCCTTTGCTTGATCAGCATGGTCACCCTGTAATTTCCGGTAGAAGTGGTGAGATTCCCGATGGCATACTGGGATCCCTCCTTGCCCCCTTTGTGGAGGATGACAAAATTTGTTGGCACGTGTTTTGCGAAGAAGTCTTTTACAATCAGTTCGGCCTGTTGCTTGCTGTATATGGCCTCCTGTTCAAGGATCGCCAATTCAATACTTGAATTGAAAAACTTGGATAGTTCTGCGGTATTGCCGGTTTTAAGGGCATTTATCATCGCCTGGGGAATGTCTCCCGGTACTTCAGCATTGACTTTCAGCGGTATTGACACAATCAACAGCATGAATGCGAACGCAGCAATGAATCTGTTGATTTTCAGCATAGTGTTTATCAAGTTTATGTTAAAATAAAAAGTATTTTTGAGTAATGATAAAGCATATTGCATGACAAATTTAATTAATTAATTCAATTATGATGTTTGATCAAATACCGGGCCACTTATTCCTTAACCTAAATTTTCTTAATTTATTTCATGAAGATTTCTGTTCTTAATATCGGCCGCACCCATGAAAAATACCTGCAGGACGGAATTGCCATTTATGAGAGGAGGCTCAGGCATTATGTTGCCATTGATATGATATGCATGAATGAATACCGCGGTGGTAAAAATATTGCGGAGTCCCTGCAGAAGGATAATGAAGGTAAAATTATCCTCAACGCTTTATCGCAGATCGATTATCCTGTACTTTTGGATGAAAAGGGAAAGCAATTCGATTCGCCCGGGTTTGCGAATTTTATCCAGCAGGCCATGAACCGGAGTACCCGTAACCTTGGATTTGTAATCGGCGGACCATATGGCTTTTCCGATGAAGTATACCGGTCAGTACCAACCCGGATCTCTGTCTCGTCCATGACTTTTTCACACCAGCTGATCCGGATTGTTTTTATGGAACAGCTTTACCGGGCTTTTACCATAATCCGGGGCGAACCCTATCATCATATTTAGTAACCACTAACAACATTCGCGAGGATTTCCTTATGAACGCCACCAGGTATTTTTTCATATTCATCGGACTGCTTGCAGTAACGATCATCAACGGTACATTGCTGGCGATCATTCATTACAGGGATAGTGATCACAAAAGACTGCAACAGGAGATAGACAAAAAGTTCAAATTGGCGGATCGTACCTGTGAGAAGCTTCTTGAAAATAACTGGCAGTTAAACACACCCGTTCCGGCCGACAAAGGGTTAATAGTCATAGCTTACCGCAATGACAGCCTTATCTACTGGTCGGAAAATTCAATTACTTTTGATCGTTTTCAGCTAAATACAATGGATGGCAAGCGGTTTGATTTTATATCCAACGGATGGTATGTAATTAAACCCTATGTTAAAGATTCTCTCAGGGTCTATAGTCTCATCCTTGTTAAAACACAATATCCCTATGAAAATGAATTTCTGGTCAGCAGGTTCCAACCCGATCTGAGACTGCCTAAGTCAACCGAATTGATCACGGAGGCTCAGCCCGGATCATTTTCCATCCACGACTGGGAAGGCATTTATCTTTTTTCCATCAAATTCAGCAACAACGAGCTTAAGTTTTCACACCTCGGAAAATACCTGATACCGTTGTTGTGGTTCCTGACATTCAGTGCCCTGCTTGTTCTTATCCACCATATTCTGCTGCTTATTGCCAGGTCTGCCCGCAAAAACCTGGCCCTTTTGGTCATACTGATCCTGTTTGTTGTTTTGAGATGGGCCCAGTACCGCTTTCATGTGCCCTCCGGAATTTATGGGCTGGAAGTGTTCGGGCCGGTTCCCTTTGCCAAATCGGTATGGTTGCCTTCCCTGGGAGATGTTTTTCTGAATACGGCACTATTGCTTTTTCTGGTAGCAGAGTTCAGCCTGGGATGCAAATTCCCCCGCGTGGCATATGACGGCAAAAAATCCTGGAATAAAATTGCCATATTGTTGATGATCTTAATGCTGACAGGATTTTATGTGTATACCCATTTTATTCTTTCAAACCTGATCCTTCATTCCACCATTAACTTTGATTTTTACAGGGTGGCCAGCCTCAATGCGTATACTGTAATCGGACTGATGATTGCCGCCATGCATTTTGGTTCCCTCCTGCTGTTGTCAGGTAAACTGCTTTCCCTGTGCACGGCCACCTGTACATTCAATAAACTGATCCTGTCTTTCCTGTTGTTAAGCTCAGGGATATTTTTAGGTATGTACCTGATGGACTATGGATTCGATTTCGGGTCACACCTGGCATTTATAGTTATGTTTATCGTGCTCGCCATATTGCAGTACCGCAACATTCCTGCTGGCAATTATACAGCCATGGCCTTTATGGTGATCTTTTTCTCGGTTTATTCGGTTTATATTTTCAACCATTATGACAAGCAGCGTACGAAGAATAATATGCGCGTAATGGCCGAGAACCTGGCAGCCCAGCATGATCCGGTTGCCGAATACCTGCTTGAGGACATCAGCAACCGGGTGAGCCGGGACGAGACCCTCGCCAGATATCTGTTTAATTGGAACATAGCTTCGGAGCAAATCTTTGATCATTTGCGCAGCAACTACTTTAACGGATTCTGGGGAAAATACACGCTACGGTTCCAGGATTGCACCCCCTCCACTGATCTGATACTGGAGCAAACGAACTGTTATGATTTTTATACGGGATTACTGGATTCGGGCAGCATGAAATTGCCCAGGACCGTTTTTTACTTTCGTGACATTCAAAATGGTAAAATCAATTACCTGGGCTGGTTGACTTATAAAAAACCGGAGTCGAGGAGTGAGGTTACTTTGTTTCTTGAGCTTGAATCCAGGCTGATTACCGAGGAACTTGGTTTTCCCGAATTGCTGCTCGATAAGAAATACCAGAAAAACAGGTTGCTTGCGGAATATTCCTACGGAAAATACAACAACAACCAATTGCTTGCGCAGTCGGGCACTTTTCAGTACAGTCTGAACCTGAATACATATAAAAATAAATCCGGGAAATTTGAAGGATATAACCACCTGATCTATTATATAAATGAAAACAATGTGGTTATGGTAAGCAAGCCTACCACCAGCTTTTTTGACCGGTTGATTTCCTTCTCATATATTTTCCTCTTTTATTTTGTCATTGTGCTCCTGTTTGTCTCATTCCGGAATTTTTCCAAACTGGGCCGGGATATTGAATTCAATTTCAAAAATAAGATACAGCTGTCCATCATTGCCATATTGTTCCTTTCTCTTTTCCTGGTCGGTGGCGGGACCATTTATTTCAGCATTGAGCAATACCAGCGTAAACAACATGATATTCTCAGTGAAAAAATACAGTCGGTTTACCTTGAACTCGATCACGAGCTGGCCTATCAGGCACAAAACCTGATCAACTTCAACTTGAAGGGTGAAGGTTATGACAACCTCAACCAGTTGCTGATCAAGTTTTCCGATGTTTTTTACTCCGACATCAATTTGTATGATCCCAATGGCCGCCTGTTGGCGACATCCCGGCCGGAATTATTCAGCCAGGGGATGCTTGGTGAAAAAATGGACCCTCGTGCCTATAATAAAATGGTAATGGAAAAACAGGGCGAGTTCATACACCGGGAGCAAATCGGAAATCTTACCTATTTATCGGCCTATGTACCCTTTGTAAATGCCGAGAACAAACTCCTGGCCTTTCTGAACCTGCCCTATTTTACCAGGCAAAACATGCTGCGAAGCGATGTCACCACGCTGGTTGTGGCTATCATCAACATTTATGTACTGCTTATATTGCTTACTATTGCCATGGCAGTGCTGATTTCCGACCAGATAACACGGCCGCTTAAACTTATCCGGCAGAAGTTCAGCGAAATAAAACTGGGGAAAAAGAATGAGCAGATCGTATACCAGGGGAAGGATGAAATTGCGGGACTGGTGGATGAATATAACCGCATGGTCAAGGAACTGGTCAAAAGCGTTGAAATGCTTTCGAAATCGGAACGTGAGAGCGCCTGGCGTGAAATGGCCAAACAGATCGCCCACGAGATAAAAAATCCGCTCACCCCAATGAAACTGAGTGTGCAACATTTGCAGCGATCCTGGAAGGACAACCGGGAAAACTTTGATGAATCCCTGGAAAAAGTATCCCGCACCCTGATTGAACAAATTGATAACCTGTCGTTCATTGCTTCCGAATTCTCCAATTTCGCAAAAATGCCTAAGGCTTATAACGAGGAGATCAACCTGGTGGATAAGATCAGGTCAACCCTCAATCTCTTCTCCAATACGGATAATGTAGATTTCATCTTCGGGCATGAAAGTGATACCGTTATCGTATTCGCTGACAAGGAGCAATTGTCGAGGGTATTTATAAACCTGATAAAAAATGCCATCCAGTCGATTCCCGATAACAGGAAAGGCAGGTTAGGAATAAACCTGGTAATGGGTGAAAAACTGGTGCGGATAAGCATCACGGATAACGGAAAAGGTATTCCGGAAGAACTTCAGAATAAACTGTTTACACCCAGTTTTACAACCAAAACAAGTGGTATGGGGTTGGGGCTGACCATCGTTAAGAATATTATTGAATCTTTTGGCGGCAATATTACGTTTAAAACAAAAGTTAACCACGGGACTACTTTTACCATTGAACTTCCGGTTTATGAGAAAGTGTCGGGGGAAGACAACCGGAGCTGACATCACTGTCATCTCCGGAATAAAAGTTTGAACTGTTAATATTTCGTAGATATTTGCTGTCAAAATTTTTATATATTTGAAACACACCAAACAAACCAACTGTCTAACTAATCCTACTGTTAATTTGAAGCGGATAATTTCAGTATTATCGGGCTTATGGCTAATCTTGTCCGTAAGCCTGCCACAAAATGTCTCTGTTTCAGGTATTGAAAATCATTATCTTGAGGTCACAGATGTGCTTGTTGACCGGGTACGGGTAAATCCTGGTGACGATTTGGCCCGGTTTCAGCCCGGCGATAAAGTTCTTATCATTCAGATGACGGGAAGCACCTTATACGGTTCCGAAACCTATGCGGATTTTGAAACACATTTGATAAAGTCGAGAAGGGCCTGGAACAGCAGCGGCAAGTTTGAGATATTGCAGGTGGATGAGGTAATTACCGGAGCCGACAATTACGTGGTTTTTACCGACAACCTTACAAATTCATACAATGCCGGTGAAAAAATTCAACTCGTGCGGTTCATTGAAGGAGAAACCGTTACGGTTACCGGTGCACTCAATGCTAAAAAGTGGGATGGGAACACAGGAGGAATTGTTGCCTTGCTGGGTACCGATTCGGTAAACCTTAACGGTAACATCGATGTGAATTACCTGGGATTCAGGGGCGGCGAAGTTCCATCAGAGAATTATACAGCCGGCTGTCGGGCCGATCTGAGTTTGACTGTTCTGGATACCCTCTATTTTCTTCCCACCGAATTGAACAGGTCGGGAAACAAGGGAGAGGGAATTGTTACCACTGCATGGCCTTATACCAAGGGTATTGCATTCGCCATAAATGGCGGAGGAGCAGGTAACGGCCTGTATTCAGGCGGTGCCGGCGGCAGCAATTACAACAATGGAGGTGATGGCGGTCAGCAATCTTCAGCAACCTGTGGGCTGGATACGCTCACGGCAGCCTGGGGAGGGTATGCCTGCAAGGAATTGTACAGCCTCTCCAACCGTCAGGTGATCATGGGAGGTGGCGGGGGCAGCGGCGTTAAGTCAGCAACCAGGACTGCTTCAAAAGGCGGTGATGGCGGCGGAATGGTATTTATAATCACAGGTACACTGGTGGGGAATAGCAGGTCGGTTACCGCAAACGGTGAAAGTGCAGATGCTGCTACCGGAAGTGGCGGCGGTGGCGGTGCCGGCGGTACGATAATTATAGATGCAACAAATTACATCACAACCTTTTCCACATCAATCCGTGGAGGCAATGGCGGCAGTACGGGTTCCAACTGTACCGGTTCCGGCGGCGGAGGCAGTGGCGGGGTATTGTGGCATTCCGGAACATCCCTCGCTGCTTCGCTTATCGATTCCACCAATGGTTCACCGGGTGCTGTTTCCAATCCCGGGTGCCTTGCCCATATTGGCAATGGTGGTTTAACAGGTGTAAGGCTCAAAAACCTGCTTACACCCCTCACCGGATTTCTGTTCAACTCCATCAGGGGCGTGGATACCCTCTGTTACGGCCAGACTCCCAACCTCCTTACCGGCAGTCAGCCCAAGGGGGGTGACGGAACTTACACGTGGCAATGGGAACAAAGCATCGATCAGGTTGTATGGATACCTGCCCAGGGAACAGCTACCCTGAGGTCGATCCAGCCTTCTGCATTGACCCAGACTACCTGGTACAGAAGAATAGTGAATTCAACATCAACGGTTACCTGGGAAGCCATAGCTGATACCAGCAGGATACTGGAAGTATATGTTTATCCTGCCATCACAGGCAATTCAATTACCGGAACCGATACAATCTGTTACAACGTAAATGGCAAACCTATAACCGGAACTTTTCCGGCAGGCGGCAACAGCTCGTACAGCTACCAGTGGCAGCACAGCGCCAATCTGACTTCGTGGACCAACAGTGTACCGGCTTTAACGGCCAATGATCCGCTGGATCCCGGGGTGCTGACGGCAACCAGGTATTACAGGCGGCTGGTTACCTCCACCGCATGGTGTTTTGATACCAGCAATTCGGTTACCATAACCGTTTTACCCCTCATCAGCAATAACACGTTCAGCACTCCCGATACGGTGATTTGTGAAAACCAGGGACCCGGACTGCTGAATGCAATTCCGGCAACCGGAGGCGACGGCAGTTATGAATACCTGTGGCAGGGAAGATCGCTGTCAGGAAGCTGGACAGACATTCCTGCAAGCAATCTGCTGCGATACAATCCCGGCATATTAACTGACAGCGCCTTGTTCCGCCGCATCGTTTTCTCGGGCAACGACAGGGCCTGTACCGATACTTCCGGCAGCAAACATATTCACGTTTTACCCGCTCTTGCAAATAACCTGCTGGACTCTGATGCGGACCGTTATTGTGCGGGTGACATACCCCTGCAAATCAACGGGGAACAGCCTTCGGGTGGCGACGGGAATTACCGTTACAAGTGGATGATAAATTCGGGCAGCAACTGGCAATATATTACCGGTGCATCAGCAATCAATTATTTACCCGACGAAAAGGTGGAAACGGATACCCGGTTTAAAAGGGTCGTCAATTCAGGTGAATATGATGCCTGTTTCGATACCTCGGCCGATTTTTCAATTGTGGTGGTGCCTTATATTACCAATAACCTTGGCCTCACTGACCAGACCATTTGTGCATACAATACCCCGGCTCCGTTTACAGTGGCTCCTGCCTCTGCGGGTCTGGGCGGTTTTACCTATCAGTGGATCAAACAGGAGGAAGGGGGAACAGCATGGGTAAATGCAACCGGGGCCTCTGCAGAGCAGTCCTATGCACCCGGTGCGCTCACTGTCTCCACATTGTTTGCCAGAAAAGCTTTCAGTGATATATGTTCAGCCATTAGTGATACGGTAGAGATTACGGTTTATCCCGACATTACCGGAAACAACATCATGGGTGACCCGGTTCAATACACCTGTTATAATACCCCGAGGGCATTACCCGGAAGTTCACCTGTAGATGGTAACGGACAATATGCCTATTTGTGGGAGGAAAGCAACGACAATATGGCCTGGATTCCCGCCGGAGGAACAGTAAACAGCGAGAGGGACTATGGCAGCAATAACCTCGTGGCACCGAAATATTTCAGGAGAATTATTTTCTCATCCCCGTTGCTCCGCGAATGTACAGATACCACCAGTGCCGTTGAGGTTAGGATCAATCCTTTGCCCTCCGGTGATGTGAGCAGCACAGTGGATACAATTTGTGCCGGTGAAATCCTGTATGTTAAATTTTCCGTTTCAGGGGCCAATGGTTCTTTTAACGTCACAGTCAGGGGGTTGACCGATATGATAAAAAACGGGATTTCGGCAGGTGACGATTCGGTTGCCTTTGCACCTGCCTCCACCCAGCAGTTTGTAATGGCCATGGTTGTTGATGACAGCCTTTGCAGTGCTGACCTTTCCGGCAATACCGGCATTGCGAATGCAGTTGTATACGAGGTGCCCGTGGCAAACGCCGGAAACGATGACGAAATTTGCAGCAACCAGTATTCCCTGCAGGCTGTAAAAAGCATAAACGGATCTGCAGGATTATGGACAGCACAGGGAGCTGTATTAAGTGATTCTTCCAATGCAACAGGCACAGCTACCGCAGATAATTTCGGCGCCACCGTATTTACCTGGACTGAAACCAACTGGCTTTGCACGGATGAAGACGAGACCGTTATTACGTTTTATGAGCAGCCACAAGCCCCTGATGCGGGCCCTGATCAGGTGCTGGATTTCAGTTATATAACCCAACTGGAGGCGCTTACACCTGTTGTGGGCATTGGTAAATGGACTATACTGTCGGGAACAGGGGAATTCAGCAACGACACCCTGCCGGATGCTTTTGTGTATGAACTCGATGTGACAAATGTCCTTGAATGGACCGTATACAATGGCAATTGCCCGGCCGTGTCGGATGACGTGACAGTTACCATTGCTCCCCTTGTAATTAAAAAGGGTTTTACACCCAATGGTGATAACAAAAATGATTTTTTTGAACTTGGTGCAATAAATGCCGAGCAGATCAGGATAAAAATTTTCAGCAGTGCCGGGGCCCTGGTCTTTGAGTCGGGAGACTATACAAACGGAACATTGTGGGACGGATATAACATGAATGGCGTTGAACTGCCCGAAGGGACCTATTTCTATATTATTGATATGAAGGTGGCCGGAAAAGAGAAGGAAGTACAGTTCAGATCTTTTGTCGAAATACTCAGATAAATGCGATCATTTCTTATTATAATTATGCTGGTATTGTCCTGGCCTGTAACATCGGCCCAGGAAAAGGTCCTTCTTTACAGCCATTATACCTTTAACGGACTTGCCATAAATCCCGCATTCTCGGGCAGCCGCGATGTGATGAGCATCAACCTGTCGCACCGCAACCAATGGGTGGGATTTGAAGGTGCACCTTCATACAATATCGCCGGGATCCATACCCCGCTCAAGAATACAAAAATGGGACTCGGACTTCTGGTTATGAACGAGAGTATTGGTCTTCGCAAGGCCACAGGTTTCTATTTTAACTATGCACACAGGATCACCCTGGGCAGGGGCAAGCTTGCCATGGGGCTAAAGGGTGGGGTGTCAGCCGGAAGGTACGACCTCATCGACCTGGGCAATGATGATTATGTTTTCAGTGACAAATTATCCAGTTACCTGTTGCCAAACTTCGGACTGGGGATGTATTATTACACCAAAAAGTTTTATGCCGGATTGTCTGTGCCGCTTATCCTTGGTTACGAAACCAGTGAGACCGGTGAAGTCACTGCTTATCACGATTTTAATAAATATCCCTATTACCTTACTGCCGGAGTTACCATAGAACTTGCCACCAACTGGTCACTTCAGCCTTCCGGACTCGTTGTATATGAAAAATCAGGAGGGGTAATTGCTGATGTCGGGGTTATGGCACTTTACAAGGATCTTTTTAAAGCGGGTGCTTCCTATCGAAGCAAGCAGGCCATCGTAATGCTGATGGACATTAAGATCACCCACCAGTTACGGGTAGGACTGGCCTACGATTACGGCCTGAATGCACTCAACGAATACAACCGGAATTCATTTGAGGTTGCCCTTGAATATAATTTCGGATATCAGATTAAAGCCGCAAACCCGACAATATTTTAAAAGATGATGTTTTCCAGTAAATTAACTGTATGTCTTGCTGGTTTGATCCTTTTATCCGCAGGTGTGGTGTATACGCAGAACTATTACGGGGTGCAGCGTCTTCCCTTTAACACGCAGTCGAAAGAACTTGCCCCTGCATTTTACGGAACCGGAATTGTGTATTGCTCCGATAAGAAGAATAATGTAATTATGAGTTATACCGATCTGGAAAACAATCCCCTTACCAATTTGTACCTGGTGGAACAGAGGAAACCCGGTAAATTTGATAATCCACGGTTGTTTTCGAAAGAACTCACCACGCTTTTGTTCGAGGGTCCCGCCACGTTCAGCCGCGACGGAAAAACAATATACTTTACACGAACCATCAATACATCCTTGAGTATTCGAAACAGGCAGCGTGAGGATACTACCTTTGGTATTTTCTCAGCCAACCTGGTAAACGGGCAATGGATAAATATAACCCCGTTCAGGTTCAACAGGCCCGAATACAATACGGGTTATCCCTGGCTTTCAGACGACGGATCAAAGCTTTATTTTTGTTGTGACAAACCCGGTGGTACCGGTGGTTTTGATATTTATGTTTCCACCCTTGAAAATGGTTTATGGGGCAAACCGGAAAATCTCGGGGAATCTGTAAATACACCCCGGAACGAAGTATTTCCATTTCTTCACCAGAGCGGCAGACTTTATTTTGCTTCCAGGGGACATAAACCGGGTGAGGATCTTGATATATTCCATACTGCTTTTGTTGACAGTGCCTGGTTACGTCCGGTACCTCTCGGAGAGCCTTTTAACACGGACAATGATGATTACGGCCTGATCCTGAATGCTGCCATGGATACCGGTTATTTTGTCACCGACCGGGCCGGTACTCCGGATATCTTTATGGCGGCATCAACAATTCCCACATTCGCCTCCTGTAATAAACAGGAAGAAAATGATTATTGCTTTGTGTTTTATGAACCCAACAACAACGAATTGGATACCACCGCATTTGCCTATGAATGGGACCTGGGTGACGGAACCCTGATCAGGGCGCTTGAAGCGGAACATTGTTTTGCAAAACCCGACACCTACATGGTGCAACTGAATGTGATCGATAAGCTTACCAAGGAAGTGTATTTCAGCCAGGCCAGTCATACTTTTATTGTTGAACAGATCAGACAACCCTATATTGTAGCCCCTGACACGGTCGTTGCCGGCCATGAATTTACCCTGAGCGGATGCGAGACCCATCTTCCGGATTTTACTATCGACGGATATTATTGGGATTTAGGGGACGGTCAGCGGGCAACCGGAATAGAAATCAATCACAACTTCCTTTTTCCGGGAACCTATCAACTTCAGCTGGGCGTTGCCAACCGGGTTGCCGATACCGGAGAATTACTCCTGAAAGAATGCGTGAACCGCCGCATCGTGGTAGTTAATCCGGTGAAATAAAATACTTTCATGGTTTCATCAATAAAATGAATCTATTGCATTTTTTTATCGTATAGCAAGTATCTTTCGTGTCAAAAACCAGATTGTTGATTATGAAATATTTCTTTTCACTGATATTTGCCGTTGTTCTGCTTACAGGAGCCAGTGCACAACCGGTACCTGCAAGTGATGAGAACATTCCCTACCTGATGACGTTCGGTCCCAAGGTGGAAACGTCGTGGGGTGATGATGATTTTTCACAGACATTCTTTTTCCTGATCCCCAAGAGTTTTAACCAACCCATATATGTCAGGGTATATGATCCTGATATCGGAGGTACGGTTGATGAACTTAATGGGGTGTTCGACACCAAAATGACCTATTCGGTATATGGCGGCAAAGAGTGCTACACACATAAAGATGCCCAGGAAACGCAGCCAAAGGGAAATTACAAAAGCGGTAACCTGCTGGCCTCGAAAACTTTTGGCGATCAACCCAATTATGACAAGAACTGGTACACTTTCGGGCCCTTCAATCCTTCGGAAGGTGAGTTTGTTCCGCGATTCGACGGATATATTTTCAAGGTAATCTGCGATGGTATTTCAGGTGACGACGGTAACCTTTACCGGTATTTCCTATCGGCGAAGATGGACGAAAATAAGGCTGTTGAAGGTGCCAATGCATTTGCTTATGAATACTCCTTCAGGATGCATGAAAACCCGGTGGAAGTTTCGCATATATATCCCTTTGTGGATGACAGGGCTATTTCGGTCAAACTGTCAAATTTCGACTGGGACAGCGATGGTTTTATCCGGACGGTTTCCGTTGCCCGTAAAGGCCAGCTCAGTAAAGTTTCAGGTGAGGACAACTGGATAGAGGATGAATTCACCATATTTACCGAAGAAAAAAACACATCCCTGGATATCCAGTTCATCAAGCGAAAAGGTCCCGCGGTTAAAAACAACAACGTAGTGGTGAATGTACGGAACCAGTATGGTGAGTTGTTGCCATTTTACGTAATTCCCATCGGAGGTGTACCGAAATACAAATATGATATTGGTACCAGGAAACCGGTTAAATAAAAT
>DATEVU010000181.1:0-11280 GCA_035258345.1 Bacteroidales bacterium | reverse complement strand
GATGGAGGAATAGGCTGCCGGACCGAGTTTATCATGCAGGTACCTGAAATGTTCCCTGGTGGTTATTACAGCTCCGCAATTTTTACAGACCAGCAATTCCTTTTCCTGGATTTCGACCAGGTTGCCCCTGTCAAATGTGGCCATATCGTAAATCTGATCGCTTAATTTCACTCCCTTTTTCGTAATGCAATGTTCCTGGCATTGCCCGCAAAATATGCACAAACCGTAATTTCTCGTAATAATCCTTATTTGTCTGATCTTATCGTCATGAAAAGTAATAGCATGTGAAGGGCAAACATTGGCGCAGGTTTCGCAACCCACACAGTTTGCATCATCAACCACCGGTTTGCCCCTGTAATCCGGAAAAGGCATATGCGGCTCCTTTGGAAATTTCGTGGTATAAGCAGGTGAAAACAATGAAACCAGCGCCTCCTTTATTTCTCTGAGTTTGGGATATCTCATTTTACGGCATCTTTATAATCATCCCGGACACTTTTTTTGCCCAACTTAATACCAAAATGGTAAGCCCCTCTGATCAGTGCATGCGCAGCCACTGTTGAGGCAAAGAATAAAATCGGAATGGCTACCAGGGCCTTTACCCCTGCCTCGTTAAATCCGAAATGCAGAAGGACACCGAACAGGATGCTGCATGTGCCCAGGGTTACGCATTTGGTTGCCGCCTGCAACCTGTTAAAAACATCCGGTAATCGTATTAATCCGATACATCCGAACAGATTAAAAAGTATTCCGATACACAAAAGTACAAAACTTGCCATGCTACTCATTTAATTTTTTGCCACTCAGATACTTTGCCAATGTTAAGGTTCCGATAAAACTCAGAATGATCCAGGCAATCCCTATGTCCAGGAAGAAGGAACGTTCCGTTTGTATCGAAATAATCGCACAGATCCCCACAACCAATATCCCGAAAATATCAATACCTACCATCCTGTCGGGAATCGTCGGCCCCTTGATAATCCTGTATAAACAGATGCCGCTTAGGCCTATCTGTATGTAAAGCAATATGTTAAGAAATTCTGTCATTCCAGTATTTTTTTAATGTACTTTTCAAACGCACCCAGTATTAAAGGAGTATAAACTTCCGGATCTTCTGAATGGACGTATATCCAGTGAACATAAAGAAAATCATCTATGATATCCACCGATATGGTTCCGGGAGTCATGGTTATTGAGTTTGCAAGTACTGTCCGGGCGAAATCAGATTTCAGCTCTGTTTTGACCTTTACTATACCGGGTTTTATTGGCATGGCCGGATGCAGAACCCTGTAGGCCACATCGAAATTCGCCTTCAGGCATGCCCACAGGAAAACGAAGAAGTATATAAAAAGCCAGAAGTACCTGTGGGGCTCCAGGAATTTATACACATTGCGAAAGAAATACTTTCCAAAAATCAGCGAAGTGATGACGGATACTACCATACCTGTAATCAGATTTGGAAGTGTTACTGTAAAGGTTAACAGCAACCAGAGAATCAAAGACAGTATAAATAATGTTAAATACCTCATGTCACATTCCAATTATCTTTACTATATAAATATCGGCATTCATAAGAATATCAACAGCAGGCTTAAGTACCAATTCCCTGAATGAAGGGAATGCAAGCAGACCCAATAGTATACACAGGATCCCGAGCGTGATCATGCTGAATACCATAGGACCGTCAACCTCTTTAACAGAATGACTTTCATTATCAGACCCTTTGTTGTAAAAGGCATACCGCTGTAATTTAAGGAATGTGGCCAGTGTTACGATACTGACAATTACTGCAAGGATTGCCAGTAAGTAAAACCTTGCCCTGACACATGCCACTATAATGATCAGTTTGCTGAAAAAGCCGTTAAAGGGAGGTATGCCGGAAATAGACATCGATGCAATAAAAGAGGTAGCAGAAGTTATGGGCATTTTTTCTGAAAGGCCTCCCATTTCCTTCAGGTTTCGGGTACCCAATCTGTATTCGATTGCACCTGCATTCAGGAATAACAATCCTTTAAAAGCTGCATGATTGATCAAATGGAACAATCCTCCCGTAATTGCCAGAGCAGCCACTTCCGGCTTTTCACCCCTGGAAATCAGGATCATGCCTGCCCCCGCCGAAAGAATTACATATCCCATCTGGCTGATGCTGCTATAAGCCAGCAATCGCTTTATGTCCCACTGACCAACTGCCAGAAATACGCCAAGCACCATCGATAGGGCACCCAGACTTGTTATGAGCAGGGCAACCTCTTCACTGATTACAAACATGTTGAAGAACAGCCTGATGATCACATATATTCCAACCGCTTTGATAAATACTCCCGAGAGCATGGCAGATATTGGTGAGGGTGCTGAAGAATGGGCATCAGGTAACCAGGCATGGAAAGGCATTATGGCTGCTTTAAGTCCAAAACCACTCAGGATCAATAGCTGCACAAAAACATAATAAGTATTATCGTAACCGTTTTTAAAAACCTCCCTGATATCAGCGATATTCAGCGTTTTTGTTTTCCAGTAGATGAGTCCTATCCCGAAAAGTATCAGAAAGGATGCTATACTGCCCAATACCTGGTATTTAAAGGATGCTTCCAGCTCACTTTTTCCAACGCCAAATGCCACAAGGGCATAGGATGCAATAACCGATATTTCAAGGAAAACATAGATGTTGAACAGATCACCGCTCAGCACCACCCCATTCATTCCGGCCACCATCAGAAAAAAAAGAGCATAATAATAGTTCTCCCCGGTATACCTTTTTATAAAGGAAATAGAATAAACAGCCGATAAAAATCCGATAGTACTGATGATGCAGAGCATAATGGCTGAATATCCGTCAAGAACCATGTAAATACCAATCGGAATCTTGTTTATCGGCTCCCAGCCTCCTGTCTTATATACTGATATTCCCGGCCCGATATTAATAAGAGAATAAAAACTAGCTATTACCAGAAAAAGCATGATAACTGACGTGAAATATTTAGGCAGATCCCTGATCAGCCTTCCCAGTAACATCATCAGGAATGCGCCGGCCAGCGGAACGATAACCAATATCGGTATCACCGGATTCATCATTTATCCTTTTAAGTTTTTAATTTCCCGTATATCGAAGGTCCCATATTTTCCGTATATCCTGATGATTATGGCTAAAAGCAACGAAGTAGTCGCCAGCCCGATAACAATTGCAGTCAGCACCATGGCCTGGGGGAGCGGATCAACATAAACCTGATTGGGCTCAGCCGGACTGACTATAGGGGCTTTGCCTCCCTCAACATAACCAATCAAAGTAAAAAACAGAAATGCGCTCACTTCCATTATGGACAGTGAGATTGCTATTTTTAACAGGTTTCGCCGGGTAATCACGCCATATAATCCTGTCAGGAATAATATGAAACACATCAGATAGGTAATCATGTTAATTCTTCCTCTTTGTAAATTACCAATGCAAGAAATATGATAAAGATTGAACTTGTCACTTCGATGCCTACAAAAATATTATACAAGGGCAGGGTACCGGCACTGATAAGCTCCCCTACCGTACCTTTCGGTAAAAAATTCAGGAAAAATATCTTCGTACCGAGAAACAGTCCAACTACCGACAACAGGATGACCATCAGAATTGAAATATTTTCTGTTGCTGTTGATCCTGCTTCTTTGCTTTTCAGATTCAGAAAATCACTTCCATAGGCAAGTGTAATGAGGATAAAGGCGCCTGCCATGATGACCCCACCTGCAAATCCTCCTCCCGGTGTCAGGTGTCCGTGAATTACCACATAGGTACCATAGAGGAAAATCATCCCTGCCAGGATCTGGGTGGTTTTTTTTACGATTACGGTCATCCCTTTCATATCTGTTATTTTTTACCTCTTAATCTTAAAATGGCAATGACACCAAGAACGGCGGTAATCAACACAGTGGCTTCTCCCAGTGTATCATAACCCCTGAAGTCGAAAACTACACCGGTTACCAGGTTTGCACTGCCCGTTTTCTCTGCTGCTCCTTCTATGTATGCTTTGGCCATTCGAAGAGAACCATTTCCAAAGCCATCAAGGCTGTGGATAGCCATATAGAAAACGTAAAATAATACCACCAATATAATCAGGCTGGCAGCCGCATGGACAAAACCCTGTGGGTCCAATCCGGCATAGGCCTCTTCACGGGAACTGTTCAGGACAACTGCAACCATTATAATCAGGGTAATGGTTTCAACAACAATTTGTACAATAGCCAGGTCGGGAGCTTTCAGCAACAGGAAACATATGACCAGTCCATAGCCAACGATTCCACATGCAATGACAGCGGAAAGCAGATCTTTTGCATGGATGGCATAAACTGCTCCGAGAATCATAAAACCTGTAATTATGGTAATAGCCATTTCCATTTCACCGTACTTTATATCATTAAGAAAAGCATAATGACCAATCCTGCAATCACCCAAATCGCATACACGGGCAAAACACCCGTATGGGCCTCACCCATGCGGGCGCTGAACCACAGGGTAAAACGCTTTGATAGTTCATACAAATCAAATGTACCCTCCTCAGCCCTGCTGTAAACCCAGGAAAGCAGCTTGAATTCCCGGATGGTATGATAGAATCCGGTAACGGGATAACCTGCCTTTTCATGGAATTTTTCACCCCCGATAAAGCTATCTGCCAGGCGGAATTTCTTAAGACCAGAGAGCAGGTAGAGCAAAATACCCATTATAATGGAAATCAAAACCAGCATGGATACAAAAGACGAATCCCAGAAACCGGTAAAATGAAATTTTCCCGTTACAGGCATGAGGAATTCAGGGACAATATAATTGGTGGCAAATACACCGGCTCCGATGCAGATCAAAGCGAGTAACAACATGGGCGCCCACATCAATAGGGGAACCTCTCGCACTGCTTCGAATTCAGGCTTTTGCCGGCTTAAAAATACACCTCCGATAAATTTTATAAAACTTGCCAGGGTTAATGCAGATCCAAACACAGCTAGACCCAGCCAAATGATCCACAGCTTGTTTGCAATTCCATCACCCGAACCAAAGTCTATTATTCCCTGGTAAATCATCCATTTGGATGCAAAACCGTTTAACGGAGGGACTCCTGAAATGGACAGTGCAAATATCAACGCTGCAAAAAAGGTAACCGGCATTGATTTTGACAACCCGCCCAGTTCATCAATATCTTCCCTGCCCGTGCGGAATTCAACACTACCCGCTGTGAGGAACAACCCGCTTTTATAAACGGCATTATTTATCATGTGGAAAAGGCCTCCTGCAATACCAATCAGGGAGCCCAGGCCAAATCCGAGAATCATATAGCCAACCTGCGAAACCGCATGAAATCCCAGCAATCGTTTGTAATTATGCTGGATCAGGGCCATCATCACGGCAGCAATAATGGTGATAACTCCCAATGAGAGTAATAAAAGACGCAAACCGTCTGTCAATTCGAATATTCCCGTTGTAATTCTTGCAAGAAAGTATATCCCCAGCAGCTTGTCCAGAGACGCCGGCAAGTAAGCCGATGAAGATGCAGGAGCATACCGGGTATAATCAGGGATCCAGGAATGAAAAGGGAATGCGCCGGCCTTTGTAAAACTCCCGGTGATCAGGGTCAGGAAAGCGCAAACAGTTAAGGCATTATCCGTTGGCAATTTTATCTCTGCCATGCTTAGCGATCCGGTGATCTTCCAGATAATGGCAATGCCAAGAATCATTATTCCGTCAGAGGCCCCGATCATGATCAGGGTTTTCTTTGCAGCCGCTGAGCTTTCTTCATCAGTTCCGGGGATCAATTTATAGAGGGTGATGCCCAGCAGTCCCCAGAAAGTAATGAAAACAAGCAGGTTATCGGATAACACAGCCCCATAGGAGGCTCCCAGCGTTATTAAAAAGTACGCGTAAAATCTGGCAGGTCGTTTCTTGTTATAAATTAATGAATAACAGAGAATCAGCACTCCGAATAAGCCAATAAACAGCAAGATCAGTTTGCTAAGGCTGTCGATTTGCAGGCAGGCAAAGTTAGCGGTATCCAAGCCGGGAAAAACTTCTCCTGGTCCCATGAATTTATTCCCTGATTTAAAAACCACAATTGAAAAATATCCCGTAGCAATTACTGTAATGCATGATATTATTCCCTGGACAGCAAAGGCCCTCCTGGGAAGCAGAAAAAGCAGCAGGCCTGCCAGGACAGGAAGAAATATCATAAACAGTATCTCGTTCATATTAAACAAATTATGATTTCAATTTCAAGGTTTTTTGTACGGAAAGTTCAAGGAGCCCGGCACCGTTCATTATTATTTCTCCTGTATGTATGTCATAAGCTACTGCCATTCTTTCTGTACAGCAATAGCACGGATCCACTGCTGCAAGTGATATGGCTGCATCGGAAATAGTTTGACCCACACAGGCCTTACGGAATGTTGCGATATTCACATAGCTGGGAGCCCTTATTTTATGTCGCACCGGGTAATTGGAACCGTCGGTTTTCACAAAATGGAACACTTCCCCGCGTGGTGCTTCGGCACGACCCGTACCCATGCCTTCGGGGATTTCCTTTACCAAAACTTCCGTCCCGCCTTCCTTTTCTTTCTTCAATCCCTCCAGGCATTGCTCAATTATGGAAATGGATTCAAGCATCTCCAGCAATCTGACTTCTGCTTTGGCAAACACATCTCCTGCCTGCGCAGTAATCACTTTCCAGCTTACAAGCGGATAAGCGGCGTAAGGATCGTCACGGCGGACATCAATGTCCACTCCCGATGCCCTGGCTGTTGGACCAACAGCAGCGTAATTGATGATATCCTCCCGGGAAAGTACCCCTACACCCTTGGTACGGGCATGGATAACCGGATCATCCATTACGGCTCCGATCAGCAAATTGGTCTTTCTCTTCAGCAGGTCAAGCGTCTCCTGAATCCCGGGTATTTTGTAGTTTTCGATATCCCTCCGCACGCCTCCTATTTTAAACATGGCATAGCTGTTACGGTTGCCCGTGATCATTTCAAACAGGTCAAGTACCGGTTCACGGTATTTCCAGGCCCACATGAAAACGGTATTATAGCCAAGAAAATGACCTGCAAGACCCACCCAGAGCAAATGACTGTGAATGCGTTCCAATTCTCCGATGATCGACCGGATGTATTTTGCCCTGGCGGGAATCTCAATTTCTCCGATCTCCTCCATACAATTGGCAAAGGCAAACGGATGAGAGGTGGAACAAATGCCGCATACCCTTTCAACCAGGAAAAACACCTGGTCAAAAGTCTTTGACTCGCTTAGCTTTTCAATCCCCCGGTGGTTGTATCCGGTTTCCCATTTAATATCCCTTACAATTTCCCCCTCACAATAGAGCTTAAAAAGTTCAGGTTCTTCCTGCAACGGATGATAGGGTCCTATGGGAATTATTTTGTTCATTGTTCACTGTTTTCCGAACGGATGCCTTCGGCACGTTGTTCATTTTTCCTGTATGGATACACCCCTTCCGCCCAATTGCCTTCAGAAATCAATTTATCCAGGTTCGGATGATTTCTGAAGTTAATCCCGATAATTTCATGCATCTCCCTTTCAATCCAATTGGCAGCTTCAAACAAACCGGTAAGCGATTCAATTTCCGTATGCTCCTTGTCAAGGATAACCTGCAGATTGAGGATAAGACCGGAAACGTCGAGACTGAAATGATAAAGCACCTCGATACCACGATCTGTTTCCAGCGCCGAGGCAATAATGAACCTGAAATTCAAGTCCTTAAAAAGAAACCGGCTCACGTTCACTATACTCTCCGGATCAATAGTCACCGTAGCCCGTTTCAAGCTCCTGACGGCAACATCATGAACAGCTTTTCCAAAATGTTTCTGCACTATCTCTATTTCAGGCAGTGTGATCATGGGTTTCAGGGCTTATGATTTATTAATCAGTTTTACGATCCCGCTGATGATGGCTTCCGGTTTAGGAGGACAGCCGGGGATGTAGGCATCCACGGGAATAATCTTATCAACCGGACCCGCAAAAGTATTCCCTTCAGCAAAAATGCCGCCGGTACACCCACAGGCTCCGATAGCAACAACGAGAATGGGTTTGGGTGCCTGATGATACAACTCAAGCAGCCTGATCTTATCTTTTTGATTAATGGAACCATTGACCAGCAAAACATCGGCATGCCGGATAGTACCAACCAGCATCATTCCAAACCTTTCAATATCATAGCGTGGGGTTAGACAATCAAGAATCTCTATATCGCAATTGTTGCAGGAGGCTCCTCCAAAATGGAACACCCAAAGTGATTTTTTAAAGCAATACTCTTTGAAGCTCAATTTTTCAAAGTTTTAAAGATTGAAATGACTCAATATGGTCGCTGCGATAACCAGCAGGTTCATCCATATAAAGAAAAACCGCATGGCCTGGTCAATCCTGACCCTTGGGTTCGTGTTTCTGATGAGGATGATCAGCAGCAGAATGCCCAGGATCTTCAGTACTGACCATGCAAGATGAATGCCGTCGATCCTGATCCCCCCCAGTAACACAGTACACATGAATGCAGGCAGAATAAAAAGCATCATATATTTTGTCAGCCTGATCAGCGAGTATGCAGAACCCGAATATTCGATAAATGATCCGTGGTTAATTTCTGTTTCAGCTTCAGGAGCATCAAACGGTACCATACCCAGCTTGGCCTGGATACAAAAGATAAGTGCAATAAACAACAATATCCCCGAGATACTTCCGGCAAACGGACCGGTTTCAGCCTGCACAGCTAAAATATCTCCAATTCCGATAGCATTACCGGCTTTCATGATGATTGCCGCAACCACCAGCAAAAAAGTCAGCTCATAGCTTATTACGAGCTTCATTTCGCGTGAAGCGCCAACCGATGCAAGCGGATTACCCGCTGCCAAAGCACCAATAATATAGGTTAATGAAGGTATGGTCAGCATGTAAAAAATTACAATAATATCCCCGCTGAATCCCGGCTTTAAACCAAAAGCAGGCAACAGGATCATCATACCCGATACGGTTGCACCGGCAAGGCCCAAAACAGGGGCCAGAAGAAATGTCATTTTCGAACCCTTTGCAGGAAGGATGGTTTCCTTCACCAGCAGCAACTTAAAAAAATCATAAAAGGGTTGCAACAGCGGTGGACCTTTTCTGAACTGAAGCCATGCGGTTACCTTTCGGTCAATCCAGCTGAAAAACCCGCCGACGATCGCCGTAAATAAAAATCCCGGAAAAACCAGATAATATAAAAGATCCTTTACCATGCTATTGCCAGATATTTTCTTTGATCAGGATATCATCACTGAAACGATAAATATGCTCCGCCTGATTTTCCTCCCCATCCACCATGCTTACCACGTCATCCGGGAAAAAGCCGGCAAATTCCATCATCTCTTTTTCCCCTTTCAGGTTAATAAATTTCCGGCCGGATATTTTTATCTCAAAAAGATTATCCATCATGGTGCCAAAGGGACATATACAAATACACGATTTGCAACGGATACACCGCAACATGGCCCGTTTTACCATGCCCCGCTCATCCTTTTCCAGTGCTTCGGCCGGACAAGCTTCGATACACGGGGCCTTTTCACACCTGCGACAGGTAAACATGAACGTGGCAAGCTCGCGGACTGACTTAAAAGAAAAAGCGTAGTCATCCCGCTTGAGTATAGCCTCACAAGGTGTCTCCTTAAAATTCCTGAGCCTGTCAAGATCGATGAGCAGTTTTTTTCCCATGATTTATTTCATTCCCAAATGTCAGGTTGATCTTTAATCTCATCATAGGTGAACACAGGTCCGTCCTTGCAAACATAATATTTACCCATCATACAGTGCCCGCATTTTCCCAGGCCGCATGACATGTTCTTTTCCATGGAAAGATATATCTCAGTTTCCGGATAGCCCATCTCCAGCAGTTTGTAAGTGCCGTATTTCATCATAACCGGAGGTCCGCATACTATGGCAACCGAATCAGGAATATGAATACGGATATCGTCCAACAACACCGTAACCACTCCTTCCTTTTCATTCCACGTTTCATCAGCCTTGTCAACACTACGGTATACTTCGAATTTATCCACCTTTCGAAGCTCTTCCACAAAAGGTTTATAAATGCAATCTTCGGGGGTTTTAGCCCCATAGCACAGGATCACCTTTTTGAACCTTTCCTTCTCAGCAATAAGATTTAAAAGCAGTGACCGGATGGGAGCAAATCCACACCCCCCGCCAAGAATGAGCACTTCTTTGCCATAAAACAATTCAAGCGGGTAACCACGACCAAAGGGACCTCTGATACCAACAACATCACCCCTCTCCAGCATATGAATCTTATCGGTAATATATCCGGCTTTCATGACGGTAACTTCCAGCCTTTTCTTTTCAAGCGGTGAAGATGAAGGTGTGAAAGGAGCCTCACCAAATCCATTGATGGTGACCTCAATAAATTCACCTGTTTTAAATGAAAATTCATGTTCAGGTATCAGTACCAGTGATTTGATGAGTGGAGATTCGATGATAACCCTTTCCACAGTTGCCTTTAGCGGACGATATAGGTTCATGGCATCCTGCATCAGCTATTTTTTAATGATTGCATCATCTCGATAAATATCTTGTTCTTGTTGATATTCCCGATACAACTATCGATGCACCTTCCGCAACCCGTGCATGCTGTTGCACTAAATCTTTCCGGCTTCCAAACATACTTGCACATATACCGGTTCTTAAACCTCACCGGTTTCTTATTCAAGGGGTCCCCGCCGGCTGCAATCTTCTCAAATCCGGGATACTGACAGGCATCCAGCTGCCTTACTTTATCAAAATCAGGCCGGTCAATCAGCAGAAAACAGGTACAGGTGGGACAAATAGTGGCACAGGCGCCACAAGATACGCAGGTCTGTGCATGCTTTTCCCATATTTCATGTCCTGAATCCCTGATTAAATCTCCGGTAGAAGCATAATCGGGAAGATACTGATTCTGTTGCTTTAACATCGCTCTGGTGGCTGATCTGCGGGCTTCAGCCAGTTCAAGCATTTCAGGCAAGGGCTTACCTACCGGGACTTTCAAACCGCATTGCCTGATCAACTCCTCACCTTTTGGAGTTTTCACGGTGATCAGCAAATTCCCGTCGAGGTGAACCAAGATTGCATCGGCATTTATAACTGGATAAGGTTCAACGCCGTATGTTGTGCAATGGCAATTTTCCCTGGTTTCATGACAATCGGTTCCGATCAGGATCGTATTGAGACGGTTTTCTTTGTATTTCGGATCAGGGAATTTTTCGTCCTGATAGATTTCATCCAGC
>DATEVU010000180.1:0-100989 GCA_035258345.1 Bacteroidales bacterium | reverse complement strand
TCGAAGGCCTTTTCAAGATCAACGCCGGTCTGGTTTGCCAAACAGATCAGTACGAAGAGGATATCAGCCATTTCATCGCCCATATTCTTATCCTCTTCGGAGGGTTTCCGGGATTGTTCGCCAAACTTCCGGGCCATCAGCCGTGCCAGTTCACCTGTTTCCTCCACCAGCAGGGCCAGGTTGGTGAGTTCTCCGAAATACCGCACGCCATATTGGCGGATCCATTGATCCACTTTCTCCTGTGCTTCATGAAGTGTCATCATTCTTTGTTTTTCGTATCGATAAGGATTGTGACCGGTCCGTCATTGATGAGATGCACCTTCATGTCGGCCCCGAATTCCCCTGACATTACAGGCTTTCCAAGATCGTTCCGGAGCTGCTGAAGAAAACTTTCATACAGCGGAATGGCCGTTCCGGGTTTTGAAGCCCGTATAAAGGAAGGCCTGTTGCCCTTTTTGGTGCTGGCATGCAATGTGAACTGGCTTACCACCAGCATTTCACCCTGTACATCGGTAACCGATAAATTCATCAGGTGGTTTTCATCACCGAAAATGCGCAACCTGGTAATTTTCCCCGACAGCCACACAAGGTCCTCCAGGGTATCCTCATCCCCGATCCCGACAAATACAAGTAATCCTTTTTGTATAGCAGCCTTCACAGCAGAATCGATCACCACCGAAGCCTGCTTAACCCGTTGAATTACAGCCCGCATACTGTTTAGTTTGAAGATATGCTAACCAGGTAACCGCCGTGCTTGCGGATGTTGATCACCGCTCCGCCCGCAAAGACCAGGTATTGTCCAATGATCCCGGTCAGCACCCCGGTTATTTCACGGGTCTTTTCAAGTGACAGCGCTTTAACCGATTCCGGATAAGCCTGTACCGGATAGCGGATCTGTATAATGGTATCGTCCGTATCCATATAATTTCGCAGGTCGAAAGGCAGCATTTCTTCGGCCAGGCCTTTTTTGTCATACAATTCGTCCGCGTTTTGGCCCGTCTGCCTTAGCATCAGCCGCCAGTTTGTCTTATCCGGAAAATTATTCTTCAGGGCAACCTCGATCAATCCGGCCGTAAAACGGTTGGGGGTTCGCGCAAGTTTGATGGCAGCGGAGGCACCCTGGTCGATCCACCTTGCCGGCACCTGTGTATGCCGGGTTACGCCAACTTTAATTCCGCCTGAATCGGCAAGATAAACAACATGGTCGATCAGGCAATGCTCTTTGGCATATTCAATATCCCTGGCTATTCCTTCATGCGCCTTGCAAAGTTCCGGCCGGAGCACGCAATCCTCTGTTTCCGGAGCCGAAATGAAACACGGATAGCAGTAGCCCTGTGCGAAGGATGTTTTTGTTGGTTTGCCACAGCGGATGCAATGGATCTGGTTCAGCCAGGTGACCGTGATACGTGAACCGATCAGGGAATTCATGGACAGCCAGTTTTGTCCATCCGGAAGGTAATACTGTACCTCTTCCGCAAGTTCCGTCCGCATTTTTACGAGGTTTCCTTCCCAGATCATATTATATGATATTAATGCGAATCAAGATTTGAAATGTTACTATGAATATGCAAATAATCGAATATACTATAAAGCCACGAAGTGGCTAAATCTTAATAACCGTGGGTTGCACCCACGGTTATTGAGATTAAACCCCTTCGGGGTTATTCATCAGTTACTTTTCATTTTGGGCTTCTTAGTTAGGATTTAGAACTTTTTTCGACTCTTAATTCGCATTATTAATGATTGTATAAAATTAATAATAATTTATTCATTCTCTCCCCATCCCCCCTCATATTCCTCCATTCACCGGTAAAATACGTTGACTCACCGATTTTTTTAAAAATATTTACTACTATGTATTGCATATTACTATTTTTATTTCATATCTTTGTATAGGATTTATGCTTTTATAACATAGTAATGAAAACATCAGAATACTTTATGAAAACAATTAGCCTGATTATCATACCTGCACTGGTTGCCGTGTTGTGGTTTGTATCCCACGAAAGGCAACATACGGCTGCACACATTACCCGAAGCACGATGTTCCCGGTGCAGGAAGCTGACGTTACTATCCCGGTATCCGCCGGTTTAAGCACTGATCCGTGTCCTGCTTCCCATGAGAATGCCTGGCAGACCGTACCTGAAAATAAGAATTTACTTGTATTTATTCCCTAATACCTCAATTGCAATGAAAAAGACCTTTTCAGTAAACCTGGGAAACCGGGTATTCAGTATCGACGATGACGCCTACATAAGGCTGAAGGAGTATCTCGACCGCATTGAAAGTTATTTCTCCGACGAGAAGGAACGTGAAGATATTATCAGTGATATCGAGCTGCGGATCTCGGAATTGTTTACCGAACGCATGGGGCTTAATAAGCAGGTGATCACCCTGCGCGATGTGGAAGAAGTAATTGCCATCATGGGTGATCCGAAAGAGATCAGCGGGACCGAAGGGCAGGCCGGTGGTAACCAATCCCATGATTCTCACCAGCGTAGAACCGGTCCGCGCAGGATCTACAGGGATCCTGACGACAGGATGATCGGCGGCGTTTGTGGCGGTCTTGCTGCCTATCTTGGACTTGATCCTGTTATTGTGCGCATCCTGTTCATTCTCTTCCTGATTTTCGGAATCGGATTACTGGTATATATCATCCTCTGGATTGTAGTACCGGAAGCCAGAACCACGGCACAGAAACTCGAAATGCGGGGTGACACCGTAAATGTCTCCAACATCGGAAACTTTGTTAAGGAAGAATTCGACAACGTGAAAAAAAGCTTCAGCCGGAAAAAGAAATGATTGAATTATTAAACAATTAAAATTGTGTATTATGGACTTCGAAAATGTGAAAGCACAAATGAGAAAAGGGGTATTGGAGTTCTGCATACTCTCAATTCTCTCGAAAGGTGACGCTTATGCCAGTGATATACTCAATAAACTGAAAGAATCGGAGCTGATCGTCGTGGAAGGAACACTGTATCCGTTGCTGACGCGACAAAAAAATGCAGGCTTGTTGAGTTACCGCTGGGAAGAATCTACCCAGGGCCCCCCCCGGAAATACTATGCGCTCACCGACAACGGCAGGGAAGGGCTTAAAGAGCTGGAAGTATCGTGGAAAGCATTGATTGAGGCAGTGGATTCCATCATGAACAAATAAATAATTCAGGCAAAAAAATCCGACAACATGAAAAAAACACTTCAAATACATATCGGTGGCAGACATTTTCACATGAATGAAGATGCCTACCAGAATCTCAGTCATTACCTTGACAAATTGAAAGCCCATTTTGCCGCAGAAGGAGAATCAGGCCGGGAAATTGTAGAGGATATCGAGCAGCGTATTGCCGAATTGCTTGAAAACAGGATTACCGAAGGCAAACAGGCGGTAACTGCCGAAGATGTTACAGAAATCATAAAAATTCTCGGTAAGGTCGAGGATTTCGTTTATACCGGCCAGACTGATACGGATTACCAGGAAAGCGGATCATGGGACCGCAGGGATAACCGCCGGTTTTACCGGGATCCTGACAATAATTATATTGGCGGCGTAGCATCCGGGCTGGGTAAGTATTTTGATATTGATCCCCTATGGATCAGGCTGGCTTTTTTTGCCTTGATTTTTCTCAAGGGAGTGGGAATAATAATCTACATAATACTTTGGATTGTAGTTCCCAAGGCGCGTACCACTGCAGAAAAGCTTCAGATGAAGGGGATGCCGGTCAATTTATCTACCATAAAGGAATCGGTAAATGCAGAATATGAAAAAGTAAAAACGAATCTCTCGGGATTCAGTAAATCCTCAGAAGCCAGAAAGGCTACCAATGCGCTTGAAAGCCTGATAAGAGCCCTGGGACTTATAATGGTTGCCATTTTCAAGTTTATTATCGGGGCCATCGGTATTACTTTCCTGGTGGTTGGGTCTCTTTTCCTTGCCGCCCTTATCATGTTATCACTTGGATTTACCAATATTTTAGGGGATTTCCATTTCCTGCACGGGGTCACTTTGCCCGACTTTTCCGTGATGTTTGCCAACACCGGTCATTATACCCTGGTGATCATTTCCCTTATCCTGGTATTGCTGATACCCATCGTTGCCTTGATATACGGCGGGATCAGGATTATTTTCAATATCAGGACGAAGAACAGGTATTTGGGTGTCTTCCTGATTACAGCCTGGTTCCTGGCGCTGTTCCTTTTTGTGACACTGGTGATTGCGAACGGGACTAACTATGCCGTTGAGGCTACAGGTAAACAATCCTCGCAGATTGAAACCGGGAAATATCCGAAGTTGCATATCCAGGTGCGCGATAATACCGAGGACAAAAGAATGACGGTGTATTCGGTTTTTGACCATAAATTTAACTACAGTAAATGGGATGAATCGTTGTATACCCGGCCCAGGTTGCATATAGTTTCCTCTAAAGACAGCGGGATGTACCTTTCGGTTGAAAAACGTGTGAAAAATATAGGTCTGGAAGACTCGGAGGAGTATCTTGATGAAGTTGCCTATTACTGGGATCAGAAGGATTCGGTAGTGAGCATGGACGAATATTTCTATACCGGTGACGATGAATTCTGGATGTTTCCGGAAGTGGATCTTACCCTGCGTATTCCGGATAACCAGGTAATTGTGCTGTCAGAATCGGTTTGTGAATTGCTGGTATGGGATCAGCAAAACCGTTATTGTTCAGACAGTCCGCTTACAGGAAAAGAAGTCATCATGACCAATGATGGATTGCAAGTCCATGAAAATCAAAAAAGATCAGTAAATAGAAACAAATAATTTGTCAGAACGGTTTTTTGGTTAACTTTGCGGCCTCTAAAATGCGCTGTCCGATGGTGTAACGGTAGCACTGCAGATTTTGGTTCTGCCTGTCCAGGTTCGAATCCTGGTCGGACAACCAGCAAAGACGGCAGGGGATTAATTTTCAATCCCTTGCCGTCTTTCTTATTCCTACGAATACACAGCAACCCGGCAGGAACCGGGTTTGTATCTTAATCTGACAGTTTATGGATAGGTGTTAATTCCAGCTTTCTGAACTCGACTTCTGATCCTTCTGCCTGTAATGCGATTTGGCCTCTATCTGTTGTGCAATTAAAGCCATAATTAACCAGATCGCTGTTGACCCATACTTTCAATTCTCTTCCCACACATTCAATCACCATGTTGTTCCATTCGCCGGCTAGCTTTTCTGATCCGTCTGTCAGGTTCTTTATTTGACGCTTCTTGCCTTCAGAGCCTCCCCATTCTTCTTTTGGTCCGCGGCGTGCTTCCATGTCAGGTGTTGTAATATCCTCGCCAATACACCAAAAATCTCCGGCACTTTCATGCTGCATCTGAACTTCGATTGATTTAGGGAACATCTTATAGAGAGCCCTTGGTGTAGAAGCATGCACCAGGACACCACAATTACCCGGCTTGGCAGAAAAACGGTACTCAACTACAAGCCGGTAATTCATAAAAACATCATCAGATATCAGGTGACCTCCGGGTTTTCCAAGACTTACAAGCAGACCATTTCTAACAATGAATGGATTTGCGACACCCGCATCATTGTCCATTTCCGGGATATCCCAGTGCCAACCGGTTAGATCCTTTCCGTTAAAAAGTGATTTGCCCTTTTCCTGCGCAGAAGCTTCGGATAAATCAATCAGAAGCGGCAATAACAAAAGAAAAATAATCTTATTCATGGGTAAATAGATTGTAAGGTTCCATGTTTTCAGTAGAAATGCGATACAAACGCTATAACAACTGGTTGAATGGAAAGTTTCCTTTTAAATTAATATGAGTATCGGAAATCAATAATATGGTAATAAAATTGAAAATAAGATCTATAACAATAACCATAATGCCCCCCCGAATAGGCATAGCCGTCAATTTAAGAAAGGCTTGCGCCCCTTCAGGGCTTATATTCAATTTGTTGACAATTTCACAGGGCGATGCCCTGTGCTATTGATGATGCCCCTTCAGGGCATGCATATTTATGTCTATTTAAGCCCTGAAGGGGCGCAAGCAATTGCTCAAATCTTTAAGTTGACAGCTTTTGCCCGAATGGGGCTACTATCAAACATATATAAACAATAGCACCAGAGTTGCGACATTATGGTTATGTTACTCATTGCCGATAGACATTTAAATTAATAATCTGCAAGGTATCTGGATCTACTTCGATATCATATACCGCCAGTACAGGATCTCTTTTTTGTGAAATGCATTATACATGTAGGATCCTTTGGATGCGGCAAATTCCCGGAAGTATTTCTGTATATATTTCGGAAAGTAATTTCCAATCCTTTCGGTATTGATGGAATCACCCTCCTCCAGCGCCTTGCTTACATTGTCGGTAATATCCTCTTCACTGACTATGGTCAATCCCGCATCCTCAAACTGTTTCATGAATTTAAGCCGGTTGGCGGGTGAACGCATATCCACCAGGAGCAAAACGCCATCCGCTTTCAATACCCTTTTGACCTCCGACAGGAATTTATCGACAGAACCATAGGTATGGCTTGATTCCACATTAATTACCACATCAAATCTGTGATCCGGAAATGGTAATTTCTCCGCATTGCCGGCCACAAAGCTCAGGTTATCACCGGTATAATTCCCATTGCAGAAATCTATCGCTTTATCAGCAATATCAATGGCTTTATAACTTCCGGGCCTGTGATAATTATAAAGAAAATTAGCCCCGCCACCCCGTCCGCAACCTACCTCCAGTACATGTTTACCTTCAATTCCGGCAAGTTTGGCAAGAAAATGATACATCTGAACCGGATACCTGTGGTGTTCATCTTTTTGTTCGAGATGCAGATGGGTTTCTCCTGATCCCGGGAAATAACCATAGTTCATAAGCTGCCAGTCGGGATTGGGGAACCGGTTTGCCATAAAATTATAAACCGGTTTCCAGAAAATCGTACGGAAAAACGGAATATCGATCAGCGACATGAAAACTTTAGTAAACATTTATCGGAATTAAAATTCCTGCGAATGTACGCATAAAGGAATTAACCTGATAAACAATTCTATTCGTGCATTGGGTTTACATGCACTGCATGACGGATTGCAGTATTAATGGCAGCTTCCTTGATGAAACTATCCAGTTCATCAAAATTTTCGGTTAATGCCCTTAATTCTCCACGGGAAACCAACCTGTTGGTCTCGGCATAGCGGATAAATTTATCGTACCAGGTATCAAACAGCATTAAAAAATCATTGGTGTCATAGGCATTTACATCCCCATCACCCGGAACAAATTCCAATGCGAATTCTGCCAGATAAAGTCCAATTTCACGGATCCTTTTATCACTGAAGGGCAATACAATTTTCATAGCTGTAACTTTTGGTGACCATTCTAAAATTCTGTTCTCAAATCAATTGTACGTAGAAATTCAGAACAGGTCACAAGTTTCAGCCTGTATGTGACTAATTGCTACTATGTTGTGACGAAACCTGAAAAAAAGGGTACTGAATTACCATATCCTGAAACTGGCGCTGCAATGCAGCAGACCCATCATGTACAGCAGCCCGTCGTAATACCTTTCTCCAAACGCCGATGGAATTGGGGCGTCCCAAAGGGCCTCCGCGAAATCCTTTGCAAGAGGATGGGTGGCTGCAAGGCTGGCCACCGCATTTACGGCTACCAGTCCGGCAGGATGCCGGCCATGCAGTACTTTTCCATCCAGGGTATACTGTGCACCATACGTGTTCATTCCCTGTGAAGCAAAAAAGGCTAGTATCCGGTTGCTTAGTTCCTGCTCCCGGGGATCTTTCTGCCACCACGACCAGTCGACACTCCAATTTCCAGCCGTTCGCCAGGCATCATAAGAAAAATGACCGGCATTCGGATTCCGGCGGGTAGGATGCGGTGTGCCGTCGAAATTGGCATAATCCGGAGCAAGGCCGGTTTCGGGATGTGTGGCTTTTTGAAAAAAGTTGCGGCTGGAATCAGCCGCTGCAGCCCAGAATGAGCGGTCGGCTTCAGGGCCACGGCGTGCCCAGAGTTCATAAAAGGCAGGCAGGTGGTACGACGGATCGGTAAAGTGATTGGCACCCTGGTCAGGCACAAAACGGATCATGCAGGTTTCTTCATTGAACATGGCGGAAACGGTCCTGGTTCCGAAACGGGTTGCTCCTGTCTTCAGCGGACGGTGTCTCATGGCGGTGAGGATCATATCGGCCATGGCTTTGTAGTTGTATATACCCGATCCATTCCCCCATCGTGCCGCAGCAAAATAAAGCGCCATCACAAAGTATTCCTCACCGTCGGGTGCGGCCGTCTCCGAATTGGGGGTTCCGTCGGTTTTTAAAGACCACCTGAAATAACCCTCGGAAGGATGTTCCGGAGCACTTACATACATGTGGGTCATGGCCCAGTTCCACAAAGCGTCGAATTCAGCCTTTTTATCCAGCTGCAAACAGATCATCATGCCATAGGACATCCCTTCACTGCGCACGTCGTGGTGGAGAACATCGCTCAGGTAAGCCAGCGGTCCATTGTTGTTTTTTCCTGACTTAAAATAAACGGTATGGGCTGTGTCACCCCGAAACAATTGCTGAAAGGCAGCATCAATTTTAGCTGAAATTTCGTGCGGTAAATGCCCGTTTTCCAAAAACAGGTTCCTGTAGTTACCGGATACATAGGCGCCGGTCCCATCCGTATAAGTCACCACCGGGCCGGGTTTATACCCTGCTCTTACGGCAACGGCCGCAATCACATCCCCAGGTTTGCAGGATATGGGCCGGGTATAAAGAAACCAGTGGTCTGTGCTGAATCCCTTCCCTTTCACCTGGTATGCAATTGAAGTTCCCGGTGTACTGCAGGATATTTTGATCCCCTGGTCGTGCCAGGCGATTACCGGTGTGCCGGTAACCGGCTGTATACCGCCGGGCCAGAAAAGTTCACGCGAAGACAACTCCGGTAGTTTCCACAAATCATTGTATTGCCCGTCCCAGCTATTGTAAGCCTCCCGCAGCCGGGTAATATCTTTTTGATAGGCCGGATCTTCCATCAGGTCATTCAGCTCATAGGGATCATTATCCACGTCAAAAAATTCCTCTGCCGGCCTGGGGTAATCGAACCACCTGCGTTGCACCTCATTCAGCTTTCCCTGCCGGTAAAGTGTCAGCAAATGCGCCATCATGGGGATCTGTTTGCGATAGGCTACATCCATATAGTCCGGGGTTCCCGGAAAATAATTCCGAACATACCGGAAGCGTTTGTCTCTTACATAACCGGCCTTGTCAACAATTTCATCCATCCGGTTGCGTCCCCCGTAAACATATTCTCGAGGTGATGCTGCATAAACACCTAAAAAAGGCTGCCCGTGCATATAGTCAGGAGGCCTGATACCGGCAAGGGATAACAGGGTTGGCGGAATATCCACAAAACTGCAAAGCCGGTCCTCCACCTTTCCTGCATTCCTTTTATCCGGGAAACGGACGATCATGGGAACCCGGGTGCCGGTTTCATAGATTTCGCGCTTACCGCGTGGCAGGGGTCCTCCATTATCCGAATACCAGAGGATGATGGTATTGTCCAGCAGTCCCTCCGCGACCACCTCGCTGATCAGGGCCTGCACCTGCTTGTCCATTTCATGGATATTGCTGTACATCCGGGCCACGTCGCGGCGGACAATGCTGTCGTCGGGATAATAGGGGGGAAGCGGCACACTGTCGGGATCAACGGTTAGCGGCTCGTTTGCCCGCTGCCATTGCTGGGATTCGTGGGTAGTTATAATATTGAAAACTGAAAAGAAGGGCATGCCTTCCGGACGGTTTTTCCAGTGCGCCCGGGTGCCATTCTCGTCCCAGGCGGTTAAAGGTGCCGCGAACTGGTAATCGGTCTTGCTGTTGTTGGTACAATAATAACCCGCAGCCCGCAGGTATTCGGTGTAGCATTTGGCCCCTTCGGGAAGCACAACGTCATAAGGCTGTATTTCCGGGGGCATGCTCTGGTTGTTCATGCCCGTATTGCGCATATGGTTGGCCCCAATGGCTGTGGGATACATGCCGGTTATGAGGGCTGCCCGGCTGGGTGCACAAACCCCTACCGGAGTATACATGCGGTTATACCGGATTCCCTCACTGGCCAGCCGGTCGAGATTAGGAGTTTTAGCAACCGGGTCACCAAAGCATTTCAGGAAGGGACTGATATCCTCGCACACGATGCATAGAATATTGGGCTGTCTGAGTGGCTTTTGCTGTTGGGAAGGCTGCTGACCCCTGGCATTTTCGGCCAGGAGGGACCCCAGCATCATGGTAATTGCACCTGAATAGAAAGGCAGTGCAGGTAGTTTATTCATGCGTTGTGGTTTTAGGGTGTAAAGGTGAAATTGGCAGAAGACGTTCGGGCCGATCCCATTAATTCCTCCATGTCGTGTACCCTATCCGGATAGGATGATGCCAGATTGCAGGTCTCACCAGGATCTGCATCCAAATCATACAATTCTACAGCGCCCGGAGGAATTGTATTCACATGGTTTTGAACCGCCTTCCATTTTCCTGAGACCAGAGCCTTCCTGCCTCCCTGTTCATGAAATTCCCAGTACAGGTAGTCATGCTGCGGCTGTATTCTGCCCAGCAGCTCAGGTAAAAAAGATATTCCGTCTGTCCCTGCAGGTATTTCGCCGCCGGCCAGTTCCACCAGGGTAGGTAAAACATCCCAGAAAGCGGAAACATGGTCTGAAGTCCTCCCCGGCAATATTATTCCCGGCCAGCGGACAATCATGGGTATTGGCCGTGCCGGCAATAAGCAGGCCTCCAAATACAAGTCTTGCATGCATGCGAAAAAATGACGTACAGTTAAACGAAGATAGGCATTCTTCCTTAACCCGGAAATCAATTTTGCTGTATAAAAAATGCTTTATTAGGATTATTCCTTTGCATAATTCAGGATAATCTATTATTTTTGCAGCCTGAAAAAATTCCTCAGTAGCTCAGTTGGTTAGAGCATCTGGCTGTTAACCAGAGGGTCCTAAGTTCGAGTCTTAGCTGAGGAGCGTGATAAAAAAACCCTACGAGGGTTCGAAACCCTCGTAGGGTTTATCATTTAATCCCCTTCCTATGAAAAAGATCCTTGGAATTGGCAATGCCCTGGTGGATGTAATACTGTTCATGGAAAACGGCGGATTGCTGGATACCTTTTCTTTGCCCAAAGGCAGCATGCAGCTCGTGGATGCAGACAAAGCACTCCGGGTGGAAGAAGCTGCCCGGCTGTTGAAAAAACACCTGGCGTCAGGCGGCTCTGCTGCCAACACCATATACGGACTGGCTAACCTGGGCGTTGAAACGGCGTTTATCGGAACGGTGGGTAACGACGCCATGGGCACGTTTTTCGAAAAAGACCTGCGGGATTCCGGGATCAACCCGATTCTTGCCCACAGCCCCACCAATACCGGGAGGGCCATATCGCTGGTTTTACCCGGCGGTGAGCGGACATTCGCCACTTACCTGGGTGCCGCGCTGGAATTGGATTCCGGGCAGCTAGATCCGGATCAGTTTTCGGCATACGCACACCTGCATCTCGAAGGTTACCTTGTTCCCAACAAGCAACTGGCAGAAACCGCCTTTGATATTGCCCGTCAGCTGGGAATGACCGTTTCACTCGACCTGGCCAGTTACAATGTGGTAGAAGCAAACCTCGCTTTTCTGAAGCAGATCATAACCCGCTACAATCCTGTTGTTTTCGCCAATGAAGAAGAAGCCAGGGCATTCACAGGCCAGGAGGATCCCCGGAAAGCACTGGAGGTCCTTGCTTCCGGTTGTGATACCGCGGTTGTTAAAACCGGGGCAAAGGGTTCACTGGTCTGTCATATGGGCAAATATTACAAGGCAGAAGCCATCCCGGTAAACTGCATCGATACCACAGGTGCCGGTGATCTGTATGCCGCCGGTTATTTGTACGGTTACATAAATGAATTTGACCCCGAAAAGTGTGGAAGGTTGGGATCCCTGCTGGCCGGCAAGGTTATTGAAGAACCCGGTGCCAAGATCAGCCCGGCCGGATGGGATTATATCCGCGCAGCGATCAGAACAAGCCGTGGATAGATGCATTCACCTTGTCGATCACCACGCTCAGGTCTTCGGGCTTATCGATAAAATTATAACTGTCCACATCCACGATCAGCATTTTCCCAAGCTTGTAGGTTTCAATCCAGGCTTCATACCTTTCGTTGAGCCGTTTGAGGTAATCCAGCCTTATGTTATCCTCGTATTTACGTCCGCGTTTCTGGATTTGCCTTACCAGGGTAGGCACCGATGCGCGAAGGTATATTACCAGGTCGGGGGGCTGGATGAGCGAGTTCAGCATGTTGAACAACGTGAAATAATTCTCGAAATCGCGTGTTGACATCAGGCCCATGGCATGGAGGTTGGGTGCAAAAATGTAAGCATCCTCATAGATTGTCCTGTCCTGCACCAAAGTTTTCCCCGAGCGACGGAATGAAAGGATCTGGTTGAAACGTGTATTCAGAAAATAGATCTGCAGGTTGAACGACCAGCGTTGCATATCATTATAAAAATCATTCAGGTAGGGATTGTCGTCGACATCCTCAAAATGTGCATCCCATGCTAATTGCTTGGAAAGAAGTCCGGTTAGGGTTGTTTTTCCGGAGCCGATATTGCCGGCAACTGCGATGTGCATACTCATAGGTTATTTTTCTTTAATGCGGGCTTGTAATTCAAGTAATTCCTCCAGGTACTTCCTTTCATTGAATAACCGTGGCACCTTGTTCTGGCCACCCAGTTTTCCTTTTTCCTGAAGCCATCGGTAGAAACTTCCCGGCTTTGCCGCATGGATAACAGGCTTATCCAGGGTCAGATTCCGGTATCGCTTAGCTTCGTAATCCGAATTGATCGACATCAGCGCATGGTCGAGCAGGGTTGTAAAATAGTCAAGATCATCAGGAGGATTGTCAAATTCAATGATCCATTCATGGGCACCCTGATGTTCATCGCTCATATAAACGGGTGCGGCGGTATAATCGGTGATTGCGGCACCGGTTTTATCACAGGCTACTTTAAGCGCTTTGTCGGCATTATCCACAATAACCTCTTCACCGAATACATTGATGAAATGTTTTGTCCGGCCGGAAATAACCACCTTATGCGGGAAAACGGAAGTAAACCGCACGGTATCACCGATCATGTAACGCCAAAGTCCGGAATTCGTGGATATTATAAGTGCATAGTTTTTGTCCTTTTCTACTTCACTGATGGAAAAGGCCGCCGGGTTGGGTTTATCGAGCTCTTCAACAGGAATGAACTCGAAAAAGATACCATAATCCAGCATTAACAGCAAATCCTGGCTCCGTGGATCATCCTGGATGGCAAAAAAGCCCTCCGAAGCATTGTATGCTTCCAGGTAATGCATGTTTTCGGAAGGTATCAGCTTTTTAAACTGCTCACGGTAAGGCGTAAAGCTTACACCCCCGTGCATAAAGAGTTCCAGGCCCGGCCATATCTCCAGTATATTACTCTTCCCGGTATATTTTAACATGTACTTCAGCATTACCAGGTTCCATGACGGAACACCGGCAATGCTGGTTACATTTTCATGGATCGATTCCCCTGCGATGTGTTCAAGCTTTTCTTCAAATTTCTCAAGCAAAGCCACTTCCTGGCTGGGTGTTCGTATGAACTCGGTCCAGAAGGGCTGGTTCTCAATAAGTATAGCTGACAAATCGCCGTAGTAAGACTGGGCATTGTAGTTGTCTATTTTATGGCTGCCGCCGAGAGTAAGTCCTTTGCCCTTAAATAATGTGGTTTCCGGATTATTCTGGCAGTAAATAGCCAGAACGTCCTTCGCACCCTTGAAATGGCAATCCTTCAGCGACTCACTGCTCACCGGAATGAATTTGCTTTTGTCGTTGGTGGTCCCTGATGATTTTGCAAACCACTTGATTTCACCCGGCCACAAGAGGTTGTACTCTCCCTGCCTGAGCCGGTCGATATAGGGTTTCACATCTTCGTAGGTTTGTACCGGAACGGCTGACTGAAAATCCCTGATGGTGGTAATTGAACTGTACTGGTACCTCCGTCCCCAATCTGTGTCTTCAGCTCTGCTGATCAGTTTTTGAAAAGTGTCCTGCTGTACTTCGCCAGGATATTTCCGGAAAAGGTCCATTTGGTAGACTCTTTTAACATTCAGCCAGTTAATTATCGAGGTTAGGATGGGCATTTAGAACATTTAGGCAGCAAATATACCATAAAGTTACTGAATCATTTTGTTAAACGGCGGATTTACCCGGCCTGATTTTTCTTACTATGGTGAGGATGACGCCGGCAAGCACGATGAACGCACCGGCAATGGTTACAAGGGTGAAATGCTCATGTTTGATCCAGGTTGCCCCCGAACTGCTGATAATGGCCATCAGGTAGTTAGACTACTCCCCTTTTCTTAAAAAGTTATCCACAGACTTTGCCAGGTTACGGCCCTGGAAGATAGCCCTCACCACCAGGGATGCCCCAATGGCAGCATCTCCGCCTGCAAACACCTTCGGGTGGTTGGTTTGAAAGTTCCTGTCGACTTTTATATTCCCCCGTTGGTCATATTCCAACCCGAATTCCTGTCCGATTCCTTCATGCATACAATGTACAAAACCCATGGCAAGCAATACCAGGTCGGCACCTATCAGCCGGGCTGCCTGGGGTTTCTCGATCATTTGCATCTTGCCGTTGGTATTCACCCAATCCACCTCAACAACCTCGAGTTGCTTCACCTGGCCGTTTTCACCCAGGCAACGGCGTGTTGATAAACTCCAGCGACGCTCACAGCCCTCCTCATGGGAGCTGGAATACCGGAGCACATTGGCCCAGAAGGGCCATGGATTATTCGGATTGCGTGTTTCAGGCGGTTTGGGCAGAATTTCGATTTGCATCACGCTTTTCGCTCCCTGCCGGATAGAGGTCCCAACACAGTCGGATCCCGTATCCCCGCCGCCGATGACAACCACATGCTTTCCGGTTGCCAGTATTCTTTCGTCATCGGGAATATGCCTGCCCTGGTTGTACTTGTTCTGTTGGGTCAGGAACTCCATGGCAGGATGTATGCCTTTAAGATCGGCACCTTCTGCGGTGAGCAACCGGTGTTTCAGGGCACCGATAGTAAGGCAAACGGCATCAAATTCCTTTAGCAGTGCTGAGCCCGTGACATCATAGCCTACATGGGTGTTTGTACGGAATGCCATGCCCTCGCCAAGCAGGATCTCAAGCCTGCGGTCGATTACTTTTTTGTTCAGCTTGAAATCAGGAATTCCATAGCGGAGCAATCCGCCAATAGCATCGTCCTTTTCGAAGACCGTTACATTGTGCCCCCATTTGTTCAGCAGGTCACCACAGGCAAGTCCTGCCGGACCCGAGCCAATGACAGCCACCTTTCTTCCGGTGCGGATTTCGGGTGGTTTTGCATCGATAAATCCCATTTCGAAACCCTTTTCGGCTGCGGCGGCTTCGTTTTCGCGGATGGTAACCGGCTCGCCCTGGATGTTCAGCGTGCATGCAGTCTCGCACGGAGCCGGGCATATGCGCCCGGTAAATTCCGGAAAATTGTTGGTCACATGCAAGAGGTCGATCGCCTGTTTCCAGTCGCCCCGGAAGATGGCCTCCTGCCATTCGGGCATATTATTCAATACAGGACATCCCCACTGACAGAAAGGTACGCCGCAATCCATGCACCGTGAAGCCTGATCACGCCTGTCCTGTTCATTCAATGTCTGTTCAATCTCACCAAAATCATAGATACGCTCATTCAACGGCCTGTAACCGGCAGCTTTTCGTTGTACCTGTAAAAATCCTTTTGGGTTTCCCATGTAGTTGCGATATAAAAACTGTTCGACAAAAAAATGTTAGTAATGAAAATGCGGTTCATCTTCGGTTTCCCGTATCTTTTCGAGGAGCTGGCTGATCTTCTGCTCTTCCAGTACCTTTTTGTATTCCAGCGGTATCACCTTGACGAACCTGGGCAAATACTCCTCCCAGTTTACCAGGATACTTTCGGCCAGCTCACTGCGGGTGTGGAGGTAATGGTTGTTGACCAGGTGCTGCAGCTCAAGCAGGTCATCACGGTCTCCCACGGCGCTTAATTCCACCATTCCCTTGTTGCAGAAATAGTCGAAATTACCATTATCATTCAGCACATAGGCAATCCCTCCGCTCATCCCGGCTGCAAAGTTGCGCCCGGTTGTTCCCAGCACAACTACCCGGCCCCCGGTCATGTATTCGCAGCAATGATCGCCTACACCTTCTACAACAGCCTGTGCACCGCTGTTCCTTACGGCAAACCGTTCGCCTGCCACCCCCCGGATATAGGCTTCACCGCTCGTGGCACCATATAGCAGGGTGTTCCCCACAATGATGTTGGCCTCGGGTTTAAAAGTCGATCCCCGGGGCGGCACCACCACAATGCGTCCGCCGGAAAGTCCCTTGCCCAGGTAATCATTTGAATCTCCCTCAAGCTCAAAATGAATACCTTTAGACAGGAAAGCGCCGAACGACTGGCCGGCTGAACCCTTGAACTTGCATATCAGGGTTCCGTCGGGTAAACCCTGTTCACCATGAATACGGGTAATTTCACCCGAAAGCATGGCACCCACGGTACGGTCGGTATTGGTTATGTTTTTGGACATCCACACCTTTTCCCTGTTTTTTATGGCTTTGTTGGCCAGCTTGATCAGTTCATGGTCCAGTACATCTTCAATTTTATGCTTCTGGAGGCAGGTGCAATGCGTAGCATTTTTCGAGGCTTCCTCCGGCCTGTAAAGAATTTTTGAGAGATCGAGCTTTTCGGCCTTCCAGTGGTTAAGGTCGGTACGCTGTTCGATGAGATCGGTACGTCCCACCAGGTCGTCGAACTTCCGGAAACCCATTTCTGCCATGATCTCACGCACCTCGGTGGCAATGAAACGGAAATAATTGATGACATACTGTGATTTACCGATAAACCGTTTCCTCAGTTCGGGATTCTGGGTGGCAACACCAACCGGACAGGTGTTCAAATGGCATTTGCGCATCATAATGCATCCCAGCGTGATCAGTGAACCGGTTGCGAACCCGAACTCTTCGGCCCCCATTAATCCGGCATACATTACATCCCTGCCGGTTTTCAGCTGTCCGTCGGTTTGGAGCACCACCCTGTCGCGCAGGTTATTGATGACCAGCGTTTGCTGAACTTCGGAAATGCCAAGTTCCATGGGCAGTCCGGCGTATTTAATCGAACTGGCAGGGCTCGCCCCTGTTCCGCCTTCACAACCGCTGATCGTAATGCTGTCCGCATGCGCCTTGGCAACACCGGCTGCTATGGTGCCTACTCCTTTTTCCGAGACAAGCTTGACATTGATCCTTGCCCGCGGGTTGGTGCATTTCAGATCAAAAATGAGCTGTGCCAGGTCTTCGATCGAATAGATATCGTGATGCGGCGGAGGTGAGATCAGGGTAATTCCCGGTGTTGAATGACGCAATTTGGCAATGATCTTGTCTATTTTATGCCCCGGCAGCTGTCCGCCTTCGCCCGGCTTAGCTCCCTGCGCAATCTTTATCTGTATTTCATCGGCATTGATCAGGTAATTGGTGGTAACTCCGAAACGCCCCGATGCAACCTGTTTGATTGCACTTCGTGCACTGGTACCGTCGGGCTTCACCGAAAAGCGTTCCGCATCCTCCCCGCCTTCTCCCGTATTGCTCCTGCCTCCGATGGCGTTCATGGCAATTGCCAGTGCCTCGTGGGCTTCCTTGCTGATTGACCCGTACGACATGGCACCGGTTACAAACCGCTTCAGAATGGTTTCCACCGGTTCCACCTCATCCAGGGGTACCGGGTTTCCTTTTTTGAGGTTAACACATCCCCTGATAAACAAAGGTTTGCGATTCTCATGATCGACCTGGGCACTGAATTCTTTGAATTTAATATAATCGTTGGTGCGGGTAGCCCATTGGAGCAGTCCTATCGTTTCGGGGTTCCATGCATGATGTTCTCCATTGATCCTGTAATGGTAAGTACCCTGGGTTGCCAGTTCAGCCTGGTCCTGGCTGGTGGGGTTGAAAGCCTGTGCATGGGTTATCAGTACCTCCCGTGCAATGCCGTCCAACCCGATACCGCCAATGCGTGAATCGGTTCCTTTAAAGTATTTTGTTGTAAGGTCAGCGTCCAGTCCAATTGCCTCAAAGATCTGGGCCCCGTGGTAGCTGCGCAGGGTTGAGATTCCCATTTTGGACATTACCTTCAGCAGCCCCTTGTCGATGGCCTTGATATAATGTTCCCGCGAGGTCACATAGTCTTCCCTGATTACGCCCTCGGAACAAAGTCTTTCAATAATGGCAAATGCCCCGTAGGGATTTACCACGCTTGCACCGTATGCGAACAACAACGCAAAATGATTGACTTCCCTTGGTTCTGCGGTCTCTACCATCACGCCGATCTGCATCCTTTTCTTGGCATTTATCAGGTGATGATGCACTGCAGAAACAGCCAGGAGCGAAGGTATGGGAGCTATGGTTTTACTGATGGCCCTGTCCGACAGCACAATAAAATTGTTCCCTTTATCCACAGCCTCCTCAGCCAGCCTGCACATTTCCGCGATCGCCTTTTCGAGCGTATCACCCTGATTAGTGCTGTCGGCCCTGAAAAGCATGGGAATTACCACATGCGAAAACTGGTTCTGATCCAGGTTTTTAATTTTCCCGAGGTCGGTATTGGTCACAATCGGACTGCGGAACTTGATGAGCTTGCAATGAGAAGGTGAATCGATCAGCAGGTTTCTGGAAACCGAGCCGATATAGTTGGTAAGCGACATCACAAGCCCTTCCCGAATCGGGTCGATCGGGGGATTGGTAACCTGTGCGAAATGCTGCCTGAAATAGTTGAACAGCCGCTGTGGCTTTTCCGACATAACGGCAAGTGGCGCATCATTGCCCATGGAACTTACGGGCTCCTGCCCTTCTTCGGCCATGGGCCGGATAAGCACATCAATGTCATCTTTCGTATACCCGAATGTTTTGAGGTAGTGCATATACTCCTCACCCAGTGTGGTAGGTACACGCTGTTTAACCACGATATCGTTCAGGTCGATACGGTTTTCCCTGAGCCAGTTGGCATAGGGATTTCTTTCGGTAAGCTGCCGTTTTACCTCATCGTCGGGAACGATAATTCCGAACCGTGTATCCACCAGCAGGATCTTCCCCGGCCGGAGCCGGCCTTTTTCCTTCACCTGCCCTGGCGGGAATAATTGTACACCCACTTCCGAGCCCATTACGATCATGTCGTCCTTGGTGATGATATAACGCGATGGCCTGAGCCCATTCCGGTCGAGTGTGCCGCCAATAAAACGGCCGTCGCTGAATACGATGGAAGCCGGACCGTCCCAGGGCTCCATGATGGTAGAGTGATACTCATAGAAGGCCTTCAGGCTGTCGGGTATGGGATTTTTGTCGTTCCACGATTCAGGGATCAGCATGCTGAGGGCATGCGGCAGCGATTTTCCCGTAAGTACGAGAAATTCCAGCACATTGTCCAATGAGGCAGAATCGCTTTTATCCGGCTCTATCACAGGGAAGAGCTTTTGCAGGTCGCCTCCGAAAAGTCCCGTATTCAGGAGCGCTTCACGGGCGCTCATCCACATCCGGTTGCCCTTGATTGTATTTATCTCGCCGTTGTGGCCCAGGAACCGGAAAGGCTGGGCAAGATCCCAGGTGGGAAATGTATTGGTGCTGAAACGCGAATGTATAAGTGCAATGGCACTTTCAAGATTCGGATTTCGTAAATCGGCAAAGTACAGGCGCAACTGGTGGGAAGTGAACATCCCTTTGTAGATGAGTACCTTGGTGGATAAACTGGGCAGATAAAAGGCATCCCTGTCTTTGATGGCTGAATTGCGGACCAGGTTCTCCGACACTTTACGGGCGATGTAAACCTTTCGCTCCAGCTCGTCCTGTTCATAATTTCCGGTTACATAGATCTGCCTTATATGGGGTTCAGAACTTTTTGATATCTCTCCGAGAATTGAATTATCCACCGGTACATCCTGAAAATCAATAACATCCAGTCCTTCCGTCACCAGGGAATCAATGAGTATCTTTTCGCACCCGGCGCGTTCTTTGGATCCCCTGGGAAGAAATACCAGTCCTGTTGCATACCTGCCTTCCCCGGGTACTTTAATTCCCTTGGAAAGGATGAAACTGTGCGGCACCTGGATCAAAATCCCGGCACCGTCCCCGGTAACATTGTCGGAACTTTCCGCACCCCGGTGCGACATGTTCTCCAGCACCTCGAGGCCCCTGTCGATGATATCGTGGGATTTAATTCCCTTGATCTGGGCTACAAATCCTATTCCGCAACTGTCATGTTCATCAAGCGGATCATATAATCCCTGCTTCTTTGGCAACCCTTTACTTTTCATAGCTCCTGTGTTGTTAAAAATCCCGGTTATATAAAAAAAGCCATTCTCTTTTTATTGAGAATGGCTTCCTGATATCCATAAAATTACCATTCTCAATCGTGCTGAGTTTTTTTATCTTTGGCAATGAATTTAGCTGCTTTGTTCATATCACCACGTTCATTGGGGGCAAAGATAAAAAAAATTCAGGTATTTCACAGCTATATCCCCATAATATTAAGCGTATCATATAATAATTACGTTCTTTCAGCCAATGGCTTATAATCCACCCTGCCAAATACATTTTTATAGGCGGGCCGGATGATGCGTTTGGAAGAAAAGGTTACCTCCTCGAGCCTGTGAGCGCACCATCCTGCCATACGCGCAATGGCAAAGATCGGGGTGAACAGTTCCTTTGGAATATCGATGCATTTGTACACAAAGCCCGAATAAAAGTCGACATTGGCGCTTACTGTCTTTACATTTCCTCCCTTGAATTTTGCAAAAGCCTCAGGAGCAAGTTCTTCAATTGTTTCATAAAGCTTATACTCATCCTGTTTGCCTTTTGATCCCGCAAGTTCCTGGGCTTTATCCTTAAGCAATATCGAGCGTGGATCCGACAACGTATAGATGGCATGTCCCACCCCATAGATTTTACCTGATCCGTCGCCGGCCTGCCCGCGCAGTATGCTGAGCAGATATTCCAGCACTTCCTTTTTGCTGGTCCAGTCCCTGACATTTTTCATAATATCCCGCATCATTTCCTCGACCTGCAGATTGGCACCGCCGTGCAGAAATCCCTTAAGCGATCCGAGCCCGGCGGAGATGGCCGAATAGGTATCGGTGCCTGCGGAACTGATGACCCGTGTTGCAAAGGTTGAATTGTTACCTCCGCCATGCTCGGCGTGCAGCACCAGGGCAAGGTCCAGAATGTCGGCCTCAAGCCTGGTATAGTCTTCTCCTTTCAGCATGTACAGAAAGTTTTCGGCAGTGCTCAGGGCAGGGTCGGGGTGCCTGAAAATGAGAGATTCCCGCTGGTAAGTATGACGGTAGCCAAAATAAACATAGGCAGCGATAATGGGGAATTTGGTGATCAGGTTCAGCGATTGTTTCAGGAGGTTTATGTGCGAATAGTTTTCGGCATCCTCATCCTGGGTGTACATTACCAGTACCGACCGTGCCAGCATGTTCATGATGTTCTTCCCCCTGAAGGAGAGGATCAGGTTTACAAAGCTGTTGGTCAGATCACGGTGCCCCGCCATATGGGTTGAAAAAAGTTCAAGGTCCTGCTTGTTGGGCATTTTACCGGTAAGCAACAGGTATACCGTTTCATCAAAACCATGTCTTTTGTCTTTCTGGAATCCATGAACCAGGTCTTCCACGCTGATTCCCCTGTAATACAGGCGGCCTTCACAGGGAATTACCTGGTTGTCCTTTTTTTCGTATCCCACAACATCACCGATATTGGTAAGTCCTACCAATACACCGGAACCGTCCTGGTTTCTAAGACCCCGTTTAACATTAAAACTATCAAACAGTTCCTTGTCAATTTGCGAGGCCTGTACGGTTAAATCCTCAAGTTTTTGCATGAATTCGTTGAGTGGCTGCATGGGATATATGATTTGATGATTTGATGATGGTTCACTTAGTTTCTGACCTGCCCGCTGCCAAAGACAATGTACTTTGGCGCCATCAGGTCTTTTAATCCCATGGGGCCCCTGACATGCAGCTTCTGGTTGCTGATGCCCATTTCAGCACCCAGTCCGAACTCATTCCCGTCGCTGAACCGGGTGGAAGCATTTATAAAGCAGGCCGCAGAATCAACCTCGGCAATGAATTTCATGCCATTCGCATAGCTGTCGGTTACGATGCTGTCCGAATGGTGTGATCCGAAACGGTTGATGTGTTCTATGGCTTCCTCCATGTTGTCAACGATTTTTACCGACAGGATCAGATCGAGGTATTCGGTGATCCAGTCTTCCTCCGTGGCTGCTTCTATTCCCGGCAATATCTTCCTTGTTCTTTCACAACCTTTGAGTCTCACACCTGCCCGGTCGTAGGATGCTTTCATGCGTGGAAGGAACTGTCCGGCCAGGGAGGAATGCACAAGAAGTGTTTCCATGGCATTGCACACACCGGGCCGTTGTACTTTGGCATTGTAACAAATGTTCTCCGCCATATCCTGATTGGCTTGGGAATCGACATAGGTGTGGCATACACCCATATCATGCCGGATAACCGGTATCAGCGAGTTTTCCTCCACGAACCGGATAAGCTGGAGCCCTCCGCGCGGTATGATCACATCGATGTATTCCTTTAATTTCACCAGGTGAAGCACAGAATCCCTGTGTGTGTTCTCCACGATGCCGACACAATCTTCCGGAAGTCCGGCTTTTTTCAGACCGTTTCGAATGAGTTGCGTAAGCAACAGGTTGGAATGTATGGCATCGGAACCTCCCCTGAGTATTACCCCGTTGCCCGATTTGATTGTCAATGCAGCCACCTCGATGCAAACATTGGGCCGGGATTCAAAAATGATGCCGATAACGCCGATGGGAACCCGCATTTGGCCCACCTTCAATCCATTGGGTAAGGCATTCATGTTGAAAATTTCACCAACCGGGTCTTTCATGCCCACAACATCGTGCAACAGGCTGATCATACCATCGATACGCTTGTCATTCAGGGTCAGGCGGTCGATGAACGCGCCGGATAATCCTTTTTCCATTCCTGCAGTGACATCTTTATGGTTTTCCCTGGAGAGCAGATCCCTGTTATTCTCCAGCTCCGCTGCTATGGCGAGCAATGCCCCGTTTTTTTGCAGGGAGTTACCCCGTGCGAGTTCCCGGGAGGCCTGCTTAATCCGTGAAACCTTCCCGATAAGATCTTCTTTTAAGTCATACATGGTTTAGCAGTTTTTCATTCCTGGCTATAAAATGGGTCCCTACTTCCCTGCCCTCAAGGATGTCGAAAACGATTGAAGGATCGGACCCGCTTGTAATAATACAATCGATGCCATCATTCGTGCATATTTTGGCTGCCGAGATCTTTGTAACCATTCCCCCGGTGCTGAAGGATGAACCGGTTCCGGAGGCCAGTTTTTCAAGCTCGGGGGTTATTTCAGGCACCGTATGAATGATCTCCGCCGACATTTCCGTACGGGGATCGGCTGAATAGAGCCCGTCGATATCCGACAGGATCACGAGCAGGTCGGCCTCCACAAGAGAAGCCACGATGGCAGACAATGTATCATTATCTCCAAATTCAATCTCGTTGGTAGCAATGGTATCATTTTCGTTAATGATAGGAATAATATCCATTTCCAGTAATTTCATGATAGTCCGTTTGGCATTCAGATTCCTGGAAGGGATGGTGACCACATCCTTGGTAAGCAGCACCTGTGATACGGTCTGGTTGAATTCACCGAAAAACTTCTGGTATATTTTCATAAGCTCGGCCTGTCCGACAGCCGCCAGTGCCTGCTTTTTGGCCAGCTCTTTCGGTTTCTCGGTAAGTCCCAGCCGGCCCGCTCCCACACCGATTGCCCCGGAAGTAACCAGAACTACCTGGATCCCTCTTCTGCGTAAGGCACTCAGTACATAGGACAGTTTTTCAATGCTGTGAAAATTCATCCTTCCATTCGGGTATGAAAGGGAGGATGTCCCTATTTTGACAACAATGCGGTGTTTATCTTTCAATACTTTTCTCCGGTACATAATTTCTGCATTTTCAAATCATTATTTCCCATGCCTCTTCAGAACACAATTTCGCCTATAGAGGCCGGAAAACTCACCACGCCGTTTCTTTCCCCCGGTATCTTTACGCGGCTAAAAGACTCCAGTTTTTCCTGCAGTTCTGTTTCCCCATCCACCACCACTGCCAGGCTGTTCCCTCCCGGTACGATCATATATTTCCCATTCATCTCCATTTTGATGACAATGAAGTCGGCCTGCGCTATTTCTGCAACGATGAGTGCAAGGGGATAATTGTCATCAAATTCAATATCTGCTGTTGATACGGGATCGTTTTCGTTAATTATGGGTATAATACTCATATCCAGCAAGGTATTGAAAGTATTCCGTGTGTTTTCAACCCGTTGCGGGTATCCGATGATATCGCTGGTGAGCAGCACCTGTGCCACGATCTGGTTGTATCCGTCAAAGAAATGCTGGTACCACCTGATGAGTTCGGCCTGACCTACGGATGCCGCAGCCTGCATTTCAACCAGGCTGTCGGGTGTACACCGGAGCTTCAGCTTTTCGGTCCCGAGCGCTATGGCACCGGAAGTTACAACCAGAACATGCATACCACTGTTGTGCAGGTTGGTAAGCACCATGGCAAGCCTGTCCATTTTTCGATGGTTGATCTTCCCGTCACGATCAAGCAGGGTAGAGATCTCAATGCGTACTACTATGGTCTGGTTTCTCATTCCGCATTATTTCTTTAGCAAATTCCGATAAGCATCATCCTTTTTCTGAAAATTAAACTGCCCCAGAATTTCTTTCATTTTCAACGATATTTTATCGTTGCAGAGATTCCCGATGCTGCCTTCATGGGTATGCTGCAGGCCCTGCCCGGGGTGATAGTTTCCTTCCCGGATCTGCCCTGCAATGCTCGCGTATGCCTCTCTGAACGGGATCCCGTTCATCACAAGCCTGTTTACCTCATCCACTGAGAAAATATACCGGTACCGGTCATCATCAAGCAGGTTGTCCACCGGTTTAATCTTTTCCACGGCAAAGGTTGCCATGGTAATGCAATCCTTTAATTCCTCAAACACCGGCAAAAACGATTCCTTGATGATCTGCAGGTCACGGAAATAGCCCGATGGCAGGTTCATGATAACATGGCCTATCTCGGCAGGAAGCGCCTGTATCTTGTTGCACCTGGCCCGTAACAGTTCGAAAACATCGGGATTTTTCTTGTGCGGCATTATGCTTGAACCCGTTGTAATCTCATCGGGTAACACCACAAAACCGAAGTTCTGACTGGCAAAGAGACATACATCGAAAGCCATTTTCGAAATCGTACCGGCCAGGGAGGAAAGGGCAAAAGCAACGCAGCGCTCGGTTTTTCCCCTGCTCATCTGGGCATTCACCACATTGTAATTCATGCTGTCAAATCCCAGCAGGTTTGTGGTCTGCTCCCGGTTCACAGGGAATGATGATCCGTATCCTGCGGCCGAACCAAGGGGGTTCTGGTTGGCAACCCGGTAAGCGGCAAGCATCATCTGCATATCGTCGGTAAGGCTTTCGGCATAGGCACCAAACCACAGGCCGAACGATGAAGGCATGGCCACCTGCAGATGGGTATAGCCTGGCATCAGTATGTGTTTGTAGCGTTCACCCTGCGCAATCAGCATGTCAAACATTCTCCCGGCCAGCGTAATCACCTGGTGCAGTTCATCGCGGATAAAAAGCTTGATGTCAAGCAACACCTGATCGTTGCGTGAACGGGCCGTGTGGATTCGTTTACCGGCATCGCCGAGTTTTCGTGTCAGCATCAGTTCCACCTGGGAATGGACATCTTCCACTTCTTCTTCTATCACAAAACTACCCTTACCAATTGCTTCATAAATCACGAGAAGTTCGCTGTGAAGGGCATCCTGCTCGGTTTTGGTCAGCAGGCCCACGCTCCCGAGCATAATGACATGGGCCATGGAGCCAAGTACATCATACCTGGCCAGCAGGAGGTCAAGCTCCCTGTCCCTTCCCACGGTGAACTTTTCAATTAGTTTGTCCGTAAGGATTCCCTTTTCCCAAAGTTTCATGACAATACAAAAGTGCTGTTTTCAGGATTTTCTTCCTTTTCTTTTTGTTATGGCGTGGTGCGCCATCAGCCGGATGGCATTGATTTTAATAAACCCGGCGCTGTCCTTCTGATCGAATCCGCCGGCAATATCCATACTTGAAAGTTCCTTATCATACAATGAGCTGGGAGATTCGCGGCCATCCACGATGACATTGCCCTTGTAAAGGGTAAGGTACACCACGCCGTCAATAAGTTCCTGGGATTTGTCGATGGCTGCCCGCAGAAAGTCCATTTCAGGACTGAACCAGAATCCATTGTATACAATTTCAGCAAATACGGGTGACAACATATTCCTCAGTCGCATTACCTCGCGATCCATGGCAATCCCTTCAATATCCATATGTGCCGTTAGCAGTATGGTACCGGCCGGTGTTTCATAAACTCCGCGTGACTTGATCCCAACAAAACGGTTCTCCACCATATCGAGCAAGCCTATGCCGTTCTCCCCGCCCACTTTATTCAGGTAAATGAATAAATCAAGCGGATCGCTAATGCTTACATTGTCAACCTTGTTTACCACCTTAACCGGGATTCCGTCCTTAAAATGCACCTGCAGTTGTGTTTCTTTATCAGGAGCAAGCTGCGGGGGAACGATCTTGGTAAACATGTCCATTTCGGGCTTGTAAGCCGGGTCCTCCAATATACCTGCTTCATGGCTGATATGCATCAGGTTATCATCCTCGCTGTAAGGTTTTGAAACCGTGGCCTTAACGGGGATCTCCTTTTCTTTGGCATAGTTCAGCATATCTGTTCTTCCCTTGAACTGATCCAGGAATTCCTGGGTCTTCCAGGGGGCAAGAACTTTAATTTTCGGGTTAAGCGCGTAATACGACAGTTCAAATCTTACCTGGTCATTGCCTTTGCCGGTAGCACCGTGGGCAACCCAGGCTGCACCTTCCTGTTCCGCAATACCGATCTGGTATTTTGCAATCACCGGCCGTGCCAGCGATGTTCCCAGCAGGTAACGGTTTTCGTATACTGCATTCGCTTTCAGGGCAGGGTATATATAATCGACAACAAACTCCCTCCGGAGGTCTTTGATGTATACCCTGGATGCACCGATCTTTAACGCTTTTCTTTCCACTTCGGCAAAATCATCATCCTGTCCCACGTCCGCAACATATGCAATTACCTCATATCCTTTATCGATCAGCCATTTCAAAATAACCGACGTGTCAAGTCCACCGCTGTAAGCCAGTACAACCTTTTCCCTGTTCATCATTTCCTATTTTATTTTATCTTTAAGTTCCGGTATAATAATAATTAATGTATTGATCACGTCCTTTTCGGTTACGTTGTCATGGGGGATGATCAGAATGGTGTCATCTCCCGCCAGGGTGCCAATGATCTCAAAGGGACTTACCTTGTCAATCAGTGAGGCTATACTTGGCGCATAACCCGGCAGGGTTTTGATAACACCCAGCTTGTTGGCAAACTGGATGGAAACAAATCCCTGGGCAGCATAATTTTCCGCAAGCTCATGACCCGGGATGTGGTGCTGATCAGGTAATTCATAAATATAACCCCTTTCAGGATCAGATATCTTATTTACTTTCAGGAACTTTAAATCTCTTGAAAGCGTTGCCTGCGTATAATTCAAGCCCTTTTTCTCGAGCAGGTCAAGCAGTTCCTCCTGGCTTGATACCTTTTGTGATGAGATGATGTTTCTTATGGCCAGCAGCCTTTCTGTTCTGTTTCCCATGATGTATAGTTATTCAATAGTGATGCAAATATATACAATATTTAATAAATATGCAAGATGAATTTAAAAATATTTGTACTTTTGGGCCAAATATATGACTTATTTTATTGAGCTTTTATCACAATGGACAAATCAATCAGGAAAGTACTTGTTCTTGGATCGGGTGCGCTGAAAATCGGGGAAGCCGGTGAGTTCGATTATTCCGGATCACAAGCATTGAAAGCATTGCAGGAGGAAGGAATCGAAACCGTTCTGATCAATCCCAACATAGCCACGGTTCAGACAACCGAAGGGATAGCCAACATCATTTATTTTCTCCCGGTAACTCCCTATTTTGTGGAGAAAGTTATTGAAAAAGAGAAGCCCGACGGTATACTGCTTTCCTTTGGTGGTCAGACTGCCCTGAACTGCGGTATCGCACTTTTTAAGGATGGTGCTTTTGAAAAGCATCATGTGAGGGTGCTGGGAACCCCGGTACAGGCAATCATGGATACGGAGGACAGGGATTTGTTCATCCGCAGGCTCGATGAGATCCAGGTAAAAACAATTCAAAGTTTCGCAGTTACCAATATTGAAGATGCAGCCCGGGCAGCCGGTGAACTCGGATACCCGGTAATTATCCGTGCGGCTTATACACTGGGCGGTCAGGGTAGCGGATTTTGCAACAATGATGCAGAACTGCGCAAAATGTCTGAAAAGGCTTTCTCCTATTCTCCCCAGATACTGGTTGAAAAATCGCTTAAAGGATGGAAAGAAGTTGAATACGAGGTTGTAAGGGATTGCCACGATAACTGTATTACCGTGTGCAACATGGAAAACTTTGACCCCCTGGGTATCCATACCGGGGAAAGCATTGTTGTAGCCCCGTCGCAGACCCTAAGCAATTCCGAATACCACTCGCTCCGGCAGCTTGCCATTAAGATCATACGCCATATCGGAATAATAGGGGAATGCAATATCCAATATGCGTTGGATCCGTGTTCCGAAGACTACCGTGTAATTGAAGTGAACGCGCGTTTGTCGCGTTCAAGCGCTCTTGCCTCCAAAGCCACCGGCTACCCGCTGGCATTCGTCGCTGCCAAGCTGGCGCTGGGTTACGGACTGCACGAGATCAAGAACTCCATTACCAAAACAACTTCGGCATTCTTCGAACCCGCGCTCGATTACATTGTGTGTAAGATCCCCCGCTGGGATCTCAACAAATTCATCGGGGTGTCCAAGCAGATTGGAAGCAGCATGAAGAGCGTGGGAGAGGTAATGGCCATTGGACGCACTTTCGAGGAGGCTATCCAGAAAGGGTTGCGGATGATCGGCCAGGGTATGCACGGTTTTGTCGGAAACCGCGACCTGGAATTTGATGACATTGAAAAGGAACTCAATGATCCAACCGACATGCGCATCTTTGTGATAGCCGACGCCTTTGCCAGGGGATATTCCATTGAAAGTATCCATGAGCTTACCCGCATCGACCCCTGGTTCCTGCATAAACTCAAAAATATTTTCACGCTGAACAGTGAACTGGAAAAGTATACCCTGCCGGAAGATCTTCCCGTTAACCTCCTCAGATCGGCGAAAATAATGGGTTTTTCGGATTTTCAGATCGCCCGTTCCATGAATAAGCATGTGCAGGAATCCATGCATGATGCCTTGCTGGAGGTGCGGACATTGCGTAAAAAACTGGGTATAACTCCCTGTGTTAAACAAATTGACACCCTTGCGGCCGAATATCCTGCACAGACCAATTACCTGTACCTGACCTACAGCGGTACTTCAAATGATATTGAATATAATAATGATGATAAGTCGGTTATAGTTTTAGGTTCAGGCGCGTACAGGATCGGAAGCAGCGTGGAATTCGACTGGTGCAGTGTTAATGCATTGTACGCAATCAACAAGGAAGGCTACCGCTCGGTCATGATCAACTACAATCCCGAGACCGTGAGCACCGACTATGATGTGTGTGACAGGCTTTACTTCGACGAACTTTCATTTGAACGGGTAATGGACATAATCGACCTGGAAAATCCCCACGGGGTTATCCTTTCCATGGGAGGTCAGATCCCAAATAACCTGGCCATGCGGCTCAATGACCAGAAAGTCCCCATTCTCGGCACATCATCTGTTTCCATCGATAACGCCGAAGACAGGCACAAGTTCTCCCAGCTGTGCGACGATCTTAAAATCGACCAGCCCAGGTGGCGCGAGCTTACCAGCACTCGTGAAATCCGTGGTTTTGCCGATGAGGTCGGCTTCCCGGTGCTGATCCGGCCTTCCTATGTGCTTTCGGGTGCTGCCATGAACGTGGTGTCCAACCACGATGAAATGGAGCATTACCTCAACCTGGCTGCCAAGGTCTCCAAACAATATCCCGTGGTGGTGTCGGAATTTATCGAACAGGCAAAGGAAATCGAAATTGATGCCGTTGCCCGCGAAGGCGACCTGATCGCTTATGCCATCAGCGAGCATGTTGAGTTTGCCGGGGTTCATTCGGGCGATGCCACCATCGTTTTTCCCGCCCAGAAAATATATTTCGAAACCATGCGAAGGATTAAGCGCATTTCCCGTCAAATTGCCCGGGAACTAAAAATTACAGGACCGTTTAACATACAATTCCTTGCAAAGGATAATCATATCAAGGTCATTGAATGCAACCTGCGCGCCTCGCGGAGTTTCCCCTTTGTTTCCAAAGTATTGAAAGTTAATTTGATAGAACTCGCTACCCAGGTCATCCTCGGAAAGGAAGTTGAAAAACCGGGTAAATCTGCTTTTGATCTCGACTGCATCGGGGTAAAAGCGCCCCAGTTCTCCTTTTCCCGCCTGCAAAAGGCGGATCCTGTGCTCGGTGTTGACATGGCGTCAACCGGGGAGGTTGGATGTATCGGAGAAAATTTCTACGAAGCAATTCTTAAAGCAATGCTTTCAGTAGGTTATTCTTTCCCAAAGAAAAACATTCTGTTATCAACTGGTCCTATGCGGTCAAAAGTAGAACTGGTGAGCAGCTGCAAGCTCCTTTCGGAAAGAGGGTACAACTTGTTTGGTACACGTGGAACGGCACAGTTCCTTGAAATGAACGGCGTTCCCTGCACCATGCTTCACTGGCCCGATGAGGATAAAAAGCCCAATACGCTCGATTACCTGAGAAACAAAATGATCGACCTGGTGATCAACGTGCCCAAGGATCTGAGTAAAACCGAACTAAGCAACGACTACCATATCCGGCGCAGTGCCGTGGATTTCAACATCCCGCTGATCACAAACAGCCAGCTCGCCAGTGCCTTTCTTACCGCTGTCTGCCAGCTTGATATCGAGGATATCCAGATCAAGAGCTGGGGTGAATATTAACCGTTTCATCAGTCACACACAGCAGGCTTCAGCGGATTATTCCTGTACTCATACATCAGCTCAATCTGTTCCAGGGTGATCCGCTGGGTGGATAACGGGGGAAGCTCATCCAACCCGAAGAACGCGGTTTCGCTTGTTTCCAGTCCACCTTTCAGCTCACCGCCGGTTTCATGGCACAATACAAATATTTTATAGATGTGGAACATATCCGGCGGATGGTTATGGCACTTTTTATCCAGTACCGCCAGGAGCCTAACCGGTAATACCTCAAGCCCTGCTTCCTCCCATACTTCCTTTTTTGCCACTTCGAAGGGTGTAAGTCCGACATCTGCCCAGCCCCCTGGAATCGACCAGCAGTCATCGATTGTCTCATGCACAAGCAGGATCTTATCGCCCCGGAATACAACACCGCGAACATCCACCTTTGGTGTCTGATAACCCTTTTCCGCGGCAAATGTACCCAAAAGCTTTTCCATGGCCAATTCCGTGAAATCCTGCATGATTTCGAGACTCACCTGCCTCAGCTGGTGGTAGCGGTCGATGTCGTATTTGTTTTCCGAATATTCCAACCCGGCCTGTGCAATGGATTGAATCCGTTTGGCAACGTCGAGCCAATGATATTGAATCTTTTCACTCATACTGGTTTAAAGCAATTTGTTACGTCGAATAATAAAATACATAATTACTGCGGTGATAATCATCAAAATAATGGCCAATGGATAGCCTGCCTTCCAACCCACCTCGGGCATAAAGCGGAAATTCATGCCATAAATACCCGCAATAAGGGTTAAGGGTATGAAAAGTGTTGTAATTATAGTCATGATTTTCATACTTCCGTTCAGCCGGTTGTTGGTATTTGAACTATTTAATTCAATAAGGCCAAAAAGGTTATCCCTTCCCGATTCAACCATGTGGATTATGTGGTTGATATGGTCTCTCACATCACGAAAATAAGTAAGGGTATCCTCCCCGAACCTGTTAAAATCTCCCTGCACGATATTCAGCAATGCTTCCCGGAGCGGTAAAACAACACCGCGCAAATCATTGATCATCATTTTGACCTGATAAATGGAATGGATATAATTTAATTGCGGTTCTTCCAGCAATTTTTCTTCTAATTTGTCAATTTTAATAATCAGTTCATTTACAACTCCATAATATGAATCAACTAATGTGTCAGTTAAAATATAAAAAAGATAATCCGCCTTCCTTTGACGGGCTTTGCTTTTCCCGCTTTCTATCCTGCTTTTCAGGTCCTCGAATATCCCGTTCTCAAAATCGTTGAATACAATTACATAGTTGTCGCCCAGGATAAGACTAACGTGCTGCCGCATCAATTCCCCTTCCCCGGATATTTCAATCAGTTTCAGGGTAAACAACAGCTGGTCTCCATATTCCTCCACCTTTGGAAGGTGCTCCGTATTCAGTACATCCTCCAGGGCCATGGTTTCTATGCCAAAATGTTTTCCTAAATTTTCAATTAAAGTAACATCAGTTATATTATTTAATATTAGAAGGTTAACTTTATTAATATCAATAGCACCCGACAGTTCTGCGGGATTGGTGATCTGCAACTTCCGGCAGCTTTCCTGATCATAAACCAACAGCTCGATCTCTGCCGGTGATGGTTTGCGGTTTCCTGTATAAACAAGGCTTTCGGGCGGAAGTCCGGCCTTTTTGGTAATATTCGCACGATTTTTCTTCATAGCGTTTGATTGAAAATATCTTTTAATACCTGAACCGACTTTATCCGTCCTGCCTCCCCGAGGTGTTCCTGATAATACCTGATGATCCGGTCGAGCAGCACCGCCCGGGAAGAATTGGTAAGTGTAATGTGTTCGGGAAAGGCGGGTGAGGTCGTCAGCATCATGTCAAGTGCCCTGGATGCTTCCGGTGGCAAATCCCGGAAATGGCGGAGATCGGGTGAAAGCATTGCCTTCCCGTCATACTCCGGCGATCCCGGGAAAAATCCCAGATACTTTGAATAGTGTAACAGGAATAACAGGTGGAAATTGGGTATGCCTTCCGATTTGGAATCCAATAACTGGAAGGCATGTATCAGGAAATCAAACAAAGAAGGGTTACTTTCTTCCTCGCGAAGTGTAAGGTAAAGTATTTCGGCAAGAAAAAGGGCTATAGTACTCTTGGTAACTGTAAACGGGATGCTGTCATACCGAAAGGAGCAGGATGCCTCCTTCAGCCGCTGCAATTCGCGGCTCTGCTTATAATATACATCTGCATCCAGCAGGGTGAGCGGTTGAAAAAGGGTGACGGGTAATTTTGTTTTTTTTGCCCGCACTCCGCTAACCATGCAGCTCATCCTCCCGAATTTTTCGGTATACAGCGTAATAATAAGACCTGAGTCACCGTACTTTATATGGTGCAGGACTATGGCACGCGTCTTGCTCAGCATGGATCACTTTCTTCAATGAATAAACAGCAATTTGGTCACATGGGTCTTTGATCCGTCGTCGTTTGTGCAAAATACAAGGTAAACACCCGTTTGCACGCGGTCGCCCCTGAAATTCCTGCCATTCCAGATGGCCTGTCCACCCAGCGCTTTTGTTTCATATACAAGGTTTCCGCTGATATCGGTAATCTTTACGTTTACATCCCTTACCAGTCCGGTTATGGTTATATCCCCGGAAAAATTCTCCCTTACCGGATTGGGGAAAACGTATACCTTCTCAAAATCATCACTCCCCTCGGTTGCCTGACCCCGGTAAGAAATGATACCCTTATCGGTTCCGAAAAATACTTCTCCCGTAACATCATTTACAGCCACGGTCATCACATTGTTGGATAAAAGCGGGCTGTTGTCCTCGGTAAAATGTAATATCTCCTTTTTCCCGTCGGCTGAAAGCAGGAATACGCCCGATTTTTCTGTGGCCAGCCATTTCTGATCTGCTCCATCCACCGATATGGCATTGATTTTTTCGGTGGATAACAACAGGTCGGAAAAGGGTGTGCCGTCATTCCTGGGAATTTGTGGCTGATAACCGCTGATATCGGCTGCTTCAAAAATAGATTCCGGGTCAAAATAAATCACCGGACCTTTGTTGGTTCCTACCCAGATATTGCCTTCCTTATCCGCGGCAATTGAAAAAATCCGGTCGAGCAGGTTCGGAATCTGGTTCACAGCAGAAAAGAATCTTTCTTCTATGGTGCCGTCGCCGTTATCCCTGAATACCAGTATGCCGCTGTTTTGGATCAGCAGCCATACCTGTCCGTTGCCTGCAGCCAGAATGCCCGATATCCGTGTATCAACCCCAAAGCCGTTGTAATCAAGAGCCACCGATTCCCACTCTCCCCCGGCAATTTTCCGGTATACCGGGTGATCGCTGAAGTTGGTTGCAAGCCAGGCAGTGCCCGAAGGATCAAAATCCGTGCCGGTGACCAGTACATAACCATGGCCATATCCCGGTACCGGTTCAAGCACCGAGTTTGTTTCATCTGCGAACTCTGCCGGCTCCCCATTCCGGAATTCCACAACACCATAACCATAGGAACCCCCTAGTACATGGCGGCTGTCCAGGGGATTGATCGAAATCTCCGAAATATTGAGGAATCCCTCCAGTTCAGGATGCACGAAGCGATTGTGGTTTTTCCAGTCTTCATCTGCAAAGGAGTAAGCTCCATAACCCTTCCATTTCGATTCATCGGTTCCGCCACCGGCCCACAACTGGCCCGACCTGATCTCGATATCTCCAACCTCACGGTATGCCGGCCCGTCGGGTACAATCAGCGAGGCATTGCCCGCAGCATTAATTCTTATCAGCCCGCTCTCGGGCTCCGCGTACCAGATCTCCTGCTGCCCGTCGTACAATGCATGCCTGGCGTAATAGCTGCCGGCTTCGCGGATCAGTTGTCCGGTGTTGTTGTATATCCTGGTCATGGCCTGCGAACAAATAACCAGGTTTCCGTTCTGCTCCCCCAGGTAATCATAATAGTCATTTTCACTGTTGACCCATACATCCCAGCTGTTCGCCGATATGCTTATTATATCATCAAAACCTGTAGCCGGGTTTCGGTAAATACTCATCAGGCTGTTGTTATGCCAGGCAACGAACCGGTATCCCGTTGCAGAAACCGGCAGGTAATCGAGCTTCACCCAGGCATTAAAATCAACCAGGTTTGGACTGTTTAACGAAGCCTGATAAATACCCCCGGCAGTAGCTGCATAAAGAAAAACGCCGTCGGAGGTAATATCATGCACCCGAATCTGTGTTCCCCCCTCGCCGAACAGGTAGGAATCCTTGATTTCCCTTTTTACCAGGTCACATACCACGATACCGAACCCGCAGGCGAGATAGGCCAGCTGATCCCTGAAATAAACGGCATTCACGGATTTGTCACCCACCAGGGCTTTCCGTTTGATATCCGGGATGTTGATAATACTGTCGTTCCTTACCAGGTCGATATTTCCGCCTGTATATCCAATGAAAACCGTGGCGGTACCTGCAGAGTAACCAACGGTGGATACATCGGCATCGGATAATCCGGCGACCTTGGAGTACTTATCGAGGCTGTTATCCTTTCGTGAAAACGAAAAAAGACCTCCGTCGGAAGTAGCACAATAAATTTTATTGCCGTCATCGGCCAGCCTTTTCGCATGATTATAGGGAAGGTGGTCGCGCCATGTACCCCCGGGTATCTGGGCATGTCCCGCTGCACCGGACACGGTGAAAATCAGAAAACACACTATTACCCGGATGCTTCTCATAACCGGTCTCCTGTAAAATAACCGGCAAGTTTCCGGATAGCCAGCGCACGGTGTGAGATCATGTTTTTCTCTTCGAGCGACATCTCGGCAAAGGTTTTGTTATAACCCAACGGCATAAATACCGGGTCATATCCAAATCCAAGGTTTCCCCTTTTTTCTTCGGTAATATGACCCCTGATTTCACCAGCAAAGATAGTCAATTTACCCTGTTCCACCAGTGCGATCACGGTCCGGAAACTTGCCCTCCGGTTGGTTTGCCCCTTCATTTTTTCCAGCACCTTTTTCAGATTGTCCCCGAAACTGCAATTCAACCCGGCATACCTCGCAGAGTATACTCCCGGTTCACCCCGAAGCGCCTCAATCTCCAGTCCGGTATCATCCGAAAAACAGTTTATGCCATACTTATCATAAATGAAATAGGCTTTCTGTGCTGCATTTTCTTCCAGTGAATCCTTATCTTCCGGGATATCTCCCTTAAAACCAAGGTCATTGAGGTTCATCAGCAATACCGTACCTCTAAGTACCCTTTCTATTTCTTTGAACTTATGTATGTTATTAGTAGCAAATACCAATTTTATCCTGTCATCCCTGTTTTCCACTCCTGAAAATTATTAGATCGCTTTACATGAAGGTTGTCGTAAAAAAATTTAACCGCAAAGCGCACGCTTTGCGGTTACAGATAGCAATAGTTTCTTAGCGGTCCCGGGCATGGATAATCTTCAAAACATCCCGGAAATTGTTACCCGCCGCTGGCACTGAATCCCCCACCGATTTTAGCAGGACGGGGATTGATGCAAATTACCGGTATTTTTTCGTTATTTGCTATTATGAACTGTTCTGTCGGGCCCAGCACGTAATCGGCAAAACCTATGTCGCGTGTAGTTATCAGCATAATGGCATCTGCATCGGCTTGTTTGGCGAACTGAACTGCTTCTTTCCCAAAATCGCTTTCTCCAACTGCAGTTTTTGATTCAAATTTTATCGATTTGCTGTTAAAATATTTCGTGAGAAAGAAAAGGTTTGAATCCAGCCCTTTTTTGAAATTGGAATCCGTATACCTGGCCCTGAAAAGATGAAACTTTGTCCCGAATTTCCTCGCGAAGAAATGTGTCCAGGAGACGCATTCCTTGGTTTCCTTTTTATAATTGACCGGTAATACGATGTTTTTTAAAGCCTCGCTCCGCGGAGACTCCTGTACCACGATGAATGGAGCTTTTGAACTTGCTACAACCTTTAAGGCCCAGCTGCCCAGGAATTTCTGCATACCAACAATGCCATGGGTTCCCATGATTACCAGAACGGCGTTGATCTCGGCGGCCACATCAGCGATTGTGTGGAAAATGGATCCTGCTCTGACAATGAACTTAAATGCCAGGGAAGGATCGGTGAATTTTTTTCTGATCTCATCCGACATCCGCTTTTCAGCATCACGGATCTCAGATCCTTTTTTAACAATATGAACTATTGCTATTTCACCCATCATCATAGATGACATTTGAACAGCATGTTCAACGGCAAACATGGACTTTTCGGTAAAGTCCCATGTAACCATAATCAAGTTTTTTTCGTGCTCCATGCTTATGGCAAATTATGTGAATAGTAAACTATAAATTTATTTTTTTATTTTGAATAACAGCTTAAAAAACCCGGAAATTTTGATTTTTATGACTTTTGCCAACTATTGGAACCCCTGAAATAGTTATTTTTGGCATATAATCAGAACAGCTGCTCTATGGAAACCTTCGACTGGAAAAACATGCCCTTTGGTTACACCATGACCGACTATAACATACGTTGTTATTACAGAAACGGACAATGGGGTGAGGTTGAGATATCATCCTCCGAGTTCATAAACATGCACATGGCGGCTACCTGCCTGCATTACGGGCAGGAAGCCTTTGAGGGGCTGAAGGCTTTCAGGGGCAAGGATAACCGTATCCGGATATTCAGATGGAAAAACAATGCCATGCGCATGCAGGATTCGGCACTGGGTATTAAAATGGCAGTGGTTCCGGATGAATTATTCAAAAAGGCAGTATTCACTGCAGTCAAACTGAATGAGAAATTTGTGCCCCCCTATGGTACAGGCGCTACCTTGTATATCCGCCCGCTGCTTATCGGAACGGGTGCCGAAGTGGGGGTAAAACCTGCCAGTGAATATATGTTCATGGTGTTTGTTACACCTGTGGGACCCTATTTCAGGGAAGGATTTAAGCCCGTTGACATCATGGTTTGCAGGAGCTTTGACCGGGCCGCACCGCTTGGGACCGGCTGTTACAAGGTCGGGGGTAATTACGCAGCCAGTCTTGCATCCCTTGATCTGGCGCACCGCGAAGGATTCTCGACTGCCCTGTATCTCGATCCCAAAGAGAAGAAATATATTGATGAGGCCGGACCCGCCAACTTTTTTGCCATCCGTGGCAACACCTATATCACCCCGGCATCCAAATCCATTTTGCCCTCCATAACCAACATGTGCCTGGAGCAGCTATGCAGGGATATGGGACTCACCGTGGAACGCCGCCCGGTTGCTTTTGATGAATTACCTACCTTCGATGAGGTTGGGGCATGCGGTACCGCTGCCGTGATCACCCCCATCCGTAAAATTGTGGATCCCGATACCCACCAAATTTACGAATACTGTTGTGACGGAAAACCGGGTAAAGTCTCCACCATGCTATATAATAAGCTGATTTCCATTCAGAACGGTGATGAACCGGATATACACGGATGGGTGGAACTGGTTGATTAACAATGACGGTTTTACTTTCCGTTACTTTTTGACATATCAAACGCGGCAATATTTGTAACCAAATTGCCGGGTTTTTCTTTATCTCATATATAACTAATAATCAATTAATTCCATTTATTTACCTTAATAATTCATTCCCTATGCTTACAAGATTAAGGTTTGTAGGGGCCATTCTTCTGGCATCTGTGTTTGTTTTCGGTCTGGGTTCCTGCAAGAAGGACAAGGACGAAAAAAGTGTAAAAGATTACATTGCCGTGGATGGTGCGGAATTTGTTTCAGGTTCATTTCCAGCAGCATCATCGGGCGACGGAATACCTGAAGTTACAGATGTTACCGGTAACAGCTCGGTTATCCAGGGTGGTTCTAACCCAATTGTCGTCTATGCTTCCGTTCCGGCCGACAAAATTTTAATAGGCGTTCAGGGAACGAACGGCTATTATGAGTACATGAACTTTACGAAAAGCACTTCCGTCATTTACACCCTCTCCCTGGTATTATCAGCCAATATTCCCGGCGAAGAATTTGTTATTATCGTTGCCATCGTTGATGATTATGGCAAGGTAAGTGCCATCTATGAATTGCCGGTAAGTATTGTTGAAGTAGGCACCGGACAGCTGCAGGTAAGCTTGTCATGGGATCAGGCCAATGATGTTGATCTTCATTTGATAGAACCGGATGAAGAGGAGATCTATTACGGTTCCGATTATTCCTCCAACGGTGGCGTACTAGACCTGGATTCCAATCCCGGATGCTATATCGATGGTGTTCAGAATGAGAACATTACTTATTCCGATGAAAGCACGCGCGAAGCCGGTACCTATCTTGTAAGAGTGGATCTGTATGACGGTTGCGATGTTTCCGCACAAACCAACTTTATTGTAACAGCCCGTCTGAACGGCCAGCTTATTGCCCAGCAATTACTGAACAATCCTTACAGCGGATCATCAACATTTAAGGCTATTCGCTTCCCTGCAGAAAAGGAAGCAGTTACGATCAGCGAAAAGTTAGCCCGCCTGAAACAGTAACCCGCCCGGGCGCGAAAAGCAAGCCACCCTTCAATGGTCAAAAGCCTTTGATTGGTGGTTTTTTTTTAAATGCCTTTCCGATAAAATATTCTATCTTTGCCCGGTTAACCATTGTTGATGCAGATTAAGGAAAACACGATACGCCGCCGGCTGACGGCCTCCTATTTTACCTCGGTTGTGAGTATTACCCTCGTTTTATTTATGCTGGGTCTCGTTGGTCTTTTGTTGCTCAATACAAAAAAACTTTCGGATTACGTAAAGGAAAACATCGGGATCTCTGTTTATCTGAATGATGATGCCCGGGAGGTTGATATTTTCAGCCTGCAGAAAACACTGGATTCAAAAAAGCAGGTAAAAGAAACAACTTACATTACCCGGGAAAAAGCTGCAGAAGACTTTCAGAATGAACTGGGAGAGGACTTCGTTGAATTTCTGGGATATAATCCCCTGCCTTCCTCTATTGATGTCAAGCTGAAAGCCGAGTATGCAAATCCCGACAGTTTTGCCGTTCTTGAAAAAGAATTCCGTGCGCTCCCCGAAGTAGCTGATGTTGCCTATCAAAAAGACCTTATTTATGCTGTTAACCTGAATATCCGCAAAATAAGCCTGGCAATACTGGTTTTCAGTGTTTTACTGTTTTTTATTGCTATTACCCTGATCAACAACACAATCCGGCTTTCAGTATATTCGAAGCGGTTTATCATCCGTACCATGCAATTGGTAGGCGCCCACCATTACCTCATCCGCAGGCCTTTCCTGCTAAAAGGAATTACCCAGGGAGTTATTGCTGCCCTGCTTTCCATATTGCTGCTTATCCTGACCCTGTATATCGTTGAAAAACAGCTGGAAGGTCTATTCAGTTTCCAGGACTTCCGCATACTTGGAGCGTTATTCGGAATCATTCTGATTGTGGGTGTGCTGATCGCGTTGTTTTCTACCCTGTTCTCGGTGAATAAATACCTGAATATGAAAACTGATAATCTATATACATAAACTGACACGTATGAACAAAAAGCCTGAAGAAAAACCAGTGCATACCGGTTTTGCCATTGCTAAAGAAAATTATATTTACCTGGTCATCGGTTTTGTAATTATCATTGCTGGTTTTTTATTGATGGTAGGGGGTAAATCTCCAGATCCCAACACATTTAATGAAAAAGAATTATTCAGTGTAAGAAGGATAACGATCGCACCGCTGGTCGTTTTGATCGGCTTTGCCTTTGAGATCTGGGCCATTATGCGAAAACCAAAGATTTCAGACAAAGCCTGAGGAACAAGAAAACATATGGAAATTGCAACATTCGCTGAAGAATTTGCACAGGGCAAGGTATTGCTGTTTAATAAACCCCTTTACTGGACCTCTTTTGATCTGGTAAGCAAGGTCCGGAATATTTTAAAAAGCAGGCTTCATCTTAAAAAACTTAAGGTCGGACATGCCGGAACGCTGGATCCGCTTGCCACGGGTTTGCTTATCCTATGCACCGGAAAGGAAACCCGGAATATCGAAAAATACCAGGCTGAACCAAAAGAATACTGCGCTACTGTGACCCTTGGTGCCACAACCCCTTCTTTTGATCTGGAAACCGATGTGGATTATCGCTTCCCCGTTGAACATATCACCAGGGAAGCTGTTGAAAAGGTGCTGGAAAGCCTTACCGGAATTCAGTTGCAGGAACCGCCCCATTTTTCGGCCCGTTTCATGAACGGTACACGGGCGTACAAACTGGCGCGGAAAGGTGAGCCAGTTGCACTTGCGCCCAGAGAGATTACCATACAGTTCATTAACCTGATATCCTTTGACCCCCCTATGATCAGTATCCAGGTTCGCTGCAGCAAAGGCACCTACATCAGGGCACTGGCAAGAGATATCGGATTGAGGCTGGATTCCGGGGCCTATCTCTCCGCCCTTGTCAGGACGCATATCGGCGATTTTTCATTGGAGCAGGCTTTAACCATCGAAGAATTTGAAAGAAATTTGGTTTTTTCGTAACCTTTTTTATCCGATTGCGTATATATTTGGTTTATTTTGAAACATTCACTTAATTAATCCTATGAAACTTTCCCAATACAAATACAACCTTCCTGATGACCTGATCGCCAAGTATCCGGCAGATAAACGTGATGAATCCAAACTGATGGTTGTTGACCGGAAAACCGGGAAGATTGAACACAAGGTTTTCAGGGATATAATTAATTATTTCGAAGAACGTGATGTGATGGTGGTGAATAATACCAAAGTATTCCCTGCCAGGTTATATGGCAACAAAGAAAAAACCGGCGCTGAAATAGAGGTATTCCTGTTACGGGAGCTCAACCGCGAGCAGCGGTTATGGGATGTGCTGGTTGATCCGGCCCGGAAGATCAGGATCGGGAACAAGCTTTATTTCGGAGATGATGAAGAAACCCTGGTGGCCGAAGTCATTGATAACACTACTTCAAGGGGTCGTACACTCAGGTTCTTATTTGACGGTGATTATGAGGATTTTAAGAAAACCCTGTTTAAATTGGGTGAAACTCCCCTCCCCAAATTCATTAAGCGTGCCGTTCAGCCCGAGGACAGGGACAGATACCAGACCATATTTGCCAAGCACGAGGGTGCGGTTGCGGCACCAACCGCCGGACTGCATTTCAGCCGTGAATTATTAAAACGGCTGGAAATTAAGGGCATCCATTTTGCCGAAATTACACTTCATGTGGGATTGGGCAATTTCCGTACCGTGGATGTGGAAGACCTCACAAAACATAAGATGGATTCCGAACGCATTCTCATATCCGAGGAGGCTGTAAGTATCGTCAACGCAGCAAAAGATGCACGCAAGCACATATGCGCAGTGGGAACCACCGTACTGCGTACCCTGGAGAGCTCTGTATCCACTGCCGGGCATCTCAAGCCATTCGACGGCTGGACCAACAAATTCATATTCCCTCCTTACGAATTCAGTGTACCCACACGCATGGTGTCCAATTTTCACCTGCCGTTATCCACACTGTTAATGATGGTGTCGGCCTTTGCCGGGTATGACCTGTTGTTTGAATCCTACAAGCTTGCCATAAAGGAAAAGTATCATTTTGGTACGTATGGCGATGCCATGCTCATTTTATAAATTCTGTTGACACCATGCGGCTGTCGGGTGATTTTTTTGGCCGTGATGTGCTCGTGGTAGCCCCTGAACTCATAGGCAAGAAGTTATTTCGTAATAAAAACGGAGCAACCACAGGGTATTCAATAGTTGAAGTTGAGGCATACAGGGGTGAGGAGGATAAGGCTTCCCACGCCCGCTTCGGAAAAACATCCCGCAACGGCATCATGTATGCTCCGGGAGGACTTGTATATGTGTACCTGATTTATGGTATGCACTGGATGCTGAATATCGTTACAGGTCCCGGGGAACAACCCCAGGCCTTGCTCATCAGGGGGCTTAAAGGATTTGAAGGTCCCGGCCGGCTGACCCGCGCACTTGAAATTGACCGCTCGTTTTATGGAGAGGACCTCGCACTTTCCTCCCGCATCTGGATAGAAACGGGTGAGGAAAACCCTGCCATCACGCAGTCATCAAGGATCGGCATTGATTATGCCGGTGACCCCTGGAAAAGCATGGCGTGGCGGTACAGGTTGGGGGGGTGAGGTTTGGGGTTTGGCCGTAATAAAACGGTCGTCGATATGCCAGTATGTTGAGTTCCACCGGTATGAAGATTTTTGTTTCCTCGCGGGGATAAATGAGGTCCATATTGCTCAGACTCCCGGTTTCGCATCCTGTCTTAAAAGGCGGAAGCGTATGATAATCGCTGTGCCTCTTTTTATAGTACCATTCCTGCACAGGAGGGAGTACAAACCAGGAGAGATGGTTCATGCTGTCCACCGGGTAACAGTTGCTGTTTACCCGGTACGCCAGGTCACCTGTAAGATGAATGAGCCGGTGGTAAGGACAGGTGCGTGCCCTGGTCCCGTTTAGCTGTACTTTTACCGTATCGATCCCGTCGCAATGCATGCCAGCAAGGTATCCGCTTTTATTGCAAACCCGAACGGAAACAAGTTCATCAAGGGCCGGGGCATTGGGCAAAACAGCCAGGGTTGCTGCTTCGGCCCACGACAGGTTGTTGGCATGGTTAAATCCGGGGTGATTGTAAAAATACCTGTCTTCAATGACCGTACTCACCGGATCGGTAAAAAGCTTTCCCGGGAGAACCATGTTATATCCGGCCAGGAGCAGCAATACTCCGGTCCGGAACAAAATCCGCTTATTTTTCTGTGTTGGAAATCCGGATCTCATGGAAAATTCAGCAGGATTTTTATGCTTTTCAGCCTCCTGCTTTCTTAGCCCGGTAACCTTTATCCGTCAGCCAGGCAACAATTTTTTCACGGAAATCACCCTGGATGCTAATATTCCCGTCTTTGGCCGATCCTCCGGTGCCGCAACTGGTCTTAATATCCCTGGCCAGCTTTTCCAAATCGGCGGCATTACCTGAAAAACCTTTTACCAGGGTCACTGTCTTGCCCTTCCTGCTTTTTGAATCACGCCATACAAACAGCTGCTGCCGGCCGGCAGGCAGGGTAACCGTTTCGTTGCCGGAATCCTGCTCAAAGCTGAACCCGGGATCCGTTGAATAAACTATACCTTCCCTTTTTTTTCGGCTCATAATCAGACATTATTATATTTTTTATGTATTTTGGTCGTTTTACAGATGCAAATTAACAAAACCCCTTCAAATATTCAAATCATTTGGAATGAATAAATTCAGACTCCTTAACAACGTCCTCGGGTGGACAATGTTTTTGATATCAGCCGCTGTTTACATGCTGACCCTTGAACCCACTGTAAGTTTATGGGATTGCGGTGAATTTATCGCCAGTGCATTTAAACTCCAGGTAGGACACCCTCCCGGAGCCCCTCTTTTTATGATCATGGCCCGATTTTTCTCCTTATTTGCAGGGGAAAATCATGATAAGGTAGCTATGCTTGTAAATTCCCTTTCCGCACTGGCCAGTGCCTTTACCATCATGTTCCTTTTCTGGACGATTACCCATCTTGCACTCAGGCTCGTGCGATCGAGGCTGCAGCGTTTAACTGGTGAATCACAGCAGGGTGCATCGTCCATAGGTCTGCCTGACATGATCCTTATACTGGGTAGCGGTATTGTTGGTGCACTCGCCTATACTTTTTCGGATTCCTTCTGGTTCTCTGCAGTTGAGGGAGAAGTATATGCCAGTTCCTCGCTTTTTACCGCAATTGTTTTCTGGGCGGTTCTCAAGTGGGAAAATGAAGCCGACAGTCGTTATGCAAACCGGTGGCTGATACTGATCGCCTACCTGATGGGCCTGTCCATCGGCGTACACTTGTTGAACCTGCTGGCCATACCTGCTATTGTAATGGTATGCTATTTCCGGAAATACAGGACAAGCACCCGCGGCGTGATCGGGGCCCTGATGATTTCGATGCTGCTGCTGGCTTCGATCATGTATATTATCATTCCCGGCGTGATCTGGCTGGCTTCGAAATTCGAACTGCTGTTTGTTAACAGTTTCGGTTTGCCTTACAACAGCGGAATACTGGTTTACGTGTTGCTGCTCACAGGCGGATTGGCCTTTGGCATACTGCACACTTACAAACGCGGAAAAACTTTATTAAATGCAGTATTGCTGGGGGTCACCGTCATTATTATAGGCTATTCTTCCTTTGCGATGATCTATATCCGGTCACTGGCCGATCCCCCAATGGACGAAAACAATCCCGAAACAATTTTTTCCCTGCAGTACTACCTCAACCGAGAACAATACGGGGAACGACCCCTGGTAAAAGGCCATTATTTTAACGCAAAACCTGCCGGTATTAAGGAAGGAAAACCCACCTACACACCCATTGACGGGAAATATAAAATTACCAACCGTAAACTTTCCTATACTTATGGCGAGGAATTCAATACGCTCTTCCCGCGCATGTGGAGCTCCGATAACGAACATATCGACGTATATATCGAATGGGGAGGTCTCAGAGAAAGCAGGTTGTTTGAACCCAGGAGGGACGAGGACGGGAATATTATCCGCGACAAGGACGGCAATATAACCTATGACCGTTCTGAACCAAAAAACGCGCCAGGTTTCGTGAGCAACCTGCGGTTCTTCTTTTCCTACCAGCTCGGGCATATGTATTTCAGGTATTTTATGTGGAATTTTGTGGGCAGGCAAAATGATATTCAGGGTCATGGTGATCCGCTTAATGGTAACTGGATCAGTGGTATCCGGCCCATTGATGAGCTCCTGATCGGATCGGAAGACCTGTTGCCCAGGGATGCCCGCGAGGCACCCTCAAGAAACAAATACTATTTTCTTCCCCTGTTGCTGGGACTGTTTGGACTGGTCTTTCATCTCCAGCGCGACGTCAGGAACTTCTGGGTGGTTATGCTGCTCTTTGTCCTTACCGGAATTGCCATCGTGATTTACCTTAACCAGACACCCATCCAGCCGCGTGAAAGGGATTATGCCTATGCCGGATCTTTCTATGCATTCGCTATCTGGATCGGGCTTGGAGTTATGTCGCTCTATGATTCCCTGGGTTCCCGCTTCCGAAAAGGATATTCCGCCGTGCTCATATCCGTGGGCTGCCTGTTTTTGGTGCCGGGAATAATGGCCAGCCAGAACTGGGATGATCATAACCGTTCGGGACGCTATACAACACGCGACATAGCTTACAATTATCTTAACACCTGCGCTCCGAATGCCATCCTGTTCACCAACGGGGACAACGATACCTTTCCGCTCTGGTATGCCCAGGATGTTGAAGGAATAAGGACTGATGTTCGGGTTGTCAATCTCATGCTGCTGAATATGGACTGGTATATCGACCAGATGAAGAGAAAAGCATACGAATCCGAAGCTCTCCCCATTTCGCTGACCCACGATAAATATATCAACGGTACCCGCGATGCGGTATTTGTTCAGGAACGCACCCAACAGGCAGCCTCGCTGAAGGACATCATTGATTTCATATCCAGCGATCTTCCACAAGCCAAAGTTGAAGCCAGTTCGGGGGAAAAGTTCAATTTCGTTCCCACCCGCAGTTTCAGGATCCCGGTGGATACTTCCGTTGTATTGAAAAATGGTACCGTGGACCCGAAAGACCGGGACAACATTGTGCCTGCGATAGAATGGAAATTCAGCCGAAACAGCCTGGGTAAAAGTGAACTGATCGTTATGGACATCCTGGCCAACAACAATTGGGAGCGGCCGGTATACTTCGCCTCACTCGGGCAAACCGGCACACTCGGACTTGAAGATTTTGTTCAGCTGGAAGGTTTTGCCTACCGCCTGGTCCCCATAAAATCCCGTAGCATCGGGCGCTTTGAAGCCGGCCGTATTGAAAGCAACCTACTGTATGAAAACCTGATGCATAAATTCCGCTGGGGCGCCATGAATGACCCCAAGGTATATCTTGATGATTTTCATGTACGTACCATGTCAATCGTCAGGCTCAGGAACAGGTTCATTCAGCTTGCCGATGAGCTCATCAGCAGGCGCGACACGGCGAAAGCAATTGAGGTACTTGACCGCTGCCTGGAACTCACCCCGGATGAGAAAATCCCTTACGATCATACCATCATCCAAATAGCCAATGCCTATTACAAGTGCAGCCAGATAGACAAGGCAAACGACCTGGTTATTAAATTAAAGGATAAATGCAATGGAAACCTGGCTTATTATCTCGACCAGAAACAGCACTTTATTGCCAGCATCAATGATCAGGTCATGTACAATTTCCAGATCCTTCAAAATTTGATGATGATGACCAATACCTTTAACCAGACCGGTATTTCGGCTTCGCTGGATTCGGTTTCAACCAAGCAGTACGAGGTATTTACAAGAAAAACTTCGGGAAGATAACAACAGGTTATTTTTTCCGGTTCATCAGCATTTCCGAAAAATCCAGGAGAACGGTTTTCCTGGATTTGGCAACAGGTAAACTGTCAAGCATTTTTACAGCCTGGTCATGAAATGATCCGATCCTGGCCCGGGTTAATTCTTCCAGGTTCAGTTCGCTGAAAATATTTCTGACCGCATCTATCTTATCATTCCTGTTAAAACGCCGGCGCTTCAACCATCGCATCAATTCCTTCCTGGTGGCGCCGGATGATATTTCCAGTGCCTGTACCAGCAGGACCGTCTTTTTGTTTGAAACGATATCATTGCCCGTTTCCTTTCCAAAAAATGCCGCATCGGCAAATACATCCAGCAAGTCATCCTGAAGCTGAAAAGCAATACCGATGTTCCTTCCAAAACCGTAGAGCAGACCTGCTTCTTCCATTCCTGCATCCCCGGTTATGGCACCTATTTTGAGCGAAGCTGCCAGCAGCACAGCAGTCTTTAGTTCCACCATCCGGAGATAATCGGCAAGAGAGACACCGGTATTGTGTTCATAATCCAAATCATATTGCTGTCCTTCACATACTTCAAGGGCTGTTTGGTTAAAAACAGATAACAGTTCGGGTATATGTGCCGCCGGTCCCCTGCACAAAAGCTCATAGGCCTTGATCAACATGGCATCTCCGGAAAGTATGGCGACATTGGGGTTCCATTTCCGGTGGACCGAAGGATGGTTCCTCCGGACATCCGACTTATCCATGATATCGTCGTGCATGAGGGTAAAATTGTGGAATACCTCTATTGCAAGTGCAGGATAATAAGCCGTTGTGGTATTATCCGAAAATACATTGCATCCCATCAGCACCAGGGCAGGCCTGATGCGCTTTCCCCCGAGTTCAAGCATGTACCGGATAGGTTCATACAGATTGGAAGGCTCTCCGGGTAAACTGATATCCTGCAACTGCCTGTTGATAATTTCACTGCATTCGTCCAAACTGAGCATGACGATGAAAATTTGTTTAAAGGTTCAAATATAGGAAATATGGATGCAGGGAAGAAATCGGGTTTCTTTTTTTGTATTCGCCAAGATTAATTATTTTTGGCACTTCGTTTGTTGAACCAAAAACCACCTATCTTTTCAACTATGGTACACATGCGTAATATGTTTTTCATTCTGTGTCTGGTCCTTTTGTCCTTTCAGGTAACCGCACAAGGCTATGAAATCCGGGTTAAGGTTAACGGGTTGGCTGATACCACGGTGATCCTGGGGCATTACCTGAACAAATCGATGTACCCCGATGACACGGCCCGTCTGGATGACAAGGGTGCCGGGATGTTCAGGGGTAAAAAGCAATTGCCGGGAGGCATGTACCTGTTGTACCTTCCCAACTCGCGGTATTTCGAACTGGTAATGGGTGAAGATCAGGAATTCTCCATAACGGTTGATACCACTGAATTCCTGAATACAATGGAAATTAAAGGTTCAGAAGAGAACCAGGTATTTCTTGATTTTCAGAAATATATGTTTGCGTTACGAAATCAGGCCGACAGCATAACCCTTAACCTCAAAGCTGAAAAGGATCCTGTTATCCGGGAAAAGCTCACTGAAAAACTTAAAAAGATCAACGCCGACCGGATTTTACGGATTGAAAAAACCAGCAAGGAACATTCCGGTTTGTTTGTTTCGGATTTTCTAAGGGCGACCCTCGACGTTTCGTTACCTGATCCTCCGAGGGATGATCAGGGCAGGATAACCGACTCCACCTGGCAGTACTATTATTACCGGAGACACTATTTTGATAATTTTAACATTGCAGATCCGCGGTTATTAAGAACCCCGCTTTATGAAGACAAGATAATGACCTACCTGACCAGGGTCGTTCCCCAGATACCCGATACCCTGCTCAGGCATGTGGATTACTTTATAGAAAAAACAAAGGCCGATTCAAACCTGTTCAGGTTTATGCTGATAACCCTTTTCAACCATTATGGCAAAAGCAATATTATGGGCATGGATGCCGTACAGGTTCATATAGCGGATAAGTATTATATTCATGATTCGTGGTGGAGTGATGAAAAATTCATCACCGACCTGAAAAGCAGGGTGGAAAAAGCAAGGCCGCTATTGATCGGTAAGATCGCACCGGATGCACAACTGATGCTGGTTCCTCCGGAACATTTCAAAAGCACGGTTGCCGATACCGCCCTGAGAAAGTTCCCGCATGTGGGAACCCAGATAACCCTGCAACAGGTAAAAGCAAAGTATCTCGTATTACTCTTCTGGGAAGCCGATTGCGGACACTGCAAAACCGTGGTCCCCGAATTGTATGGCGTTTATGAAAAAAGCCTGCGCAACCTGGATGTCAAGGTATTGGCTGTCAGCACACTGTTTGGTGAGGACGGTAAGGCAAAATGGGTTGATTTTGTGAACGAGCATGGGTTGTATGGTTGGTTAAATTGCTGGAATCCTTATTCATACGACTTTAAACTAAAGTATGACATTATAACCACGCCGCAAATCTATATCCTGGATGAAAATAAAAAGATCATCGCAAAAAAAATCGGCCCAGAACAGGTGGAGGATATCATTTTGTCTATCATAAATAAGTAACAAACACCAGCATGGAAAAGGGAACTGATCTAAAGCTCATTCTTGAAGACGGGATTGAATTTCATGGATATTCATTTGGATATGAGAAATCGGTTTCCGGAGAAGTTGTGTTCAACACGGCCATGACCGGTTATCCTGAGAGTCTGACCGATCCTTCTTACAAAGGGCAGATACTCGTTCTTACCTATCCCATAATTGGCAATTACGGAGTACCGGTTGGGGATACCGAAAATGATATGTTGAAGTTTTTTGAATCTTACACACTGCATATTTCAGGACTTGTAATCTCAGATTATACAGCTGATTACAGTCACTGGAATGCCCGTAAAAGCCTCGGAAGCTGGCTGAAAGAATGTAAAATACCCGGAATTTATGGAATCGATACCCGCGCTCTCACCAAAATTTTACGCGAGGAGGGCACCATGCTGGGCAAAATTATCCTCGGCAACGAGCAGGTGGATCTGTATGATCCCAACAAGGAAAACCTGGTAGAACAGGTCAGTATCCGTGAAAAAAAAATTTACGGTTCCGGAAAGTACCGCATACTGCTCATTGACTGTGGTGTGAAGTACAACATAATCCGTAACCTGCTTAAAAGAGACGCTACGGTAGTATTGGTACCCTGGGACCACGACATTTCAAAGGAAAGTTACGACGGCCTGTTCATTTCAAACGGCCCTGGTGATCCGAAGCTTTGTACGGCAACCATTAAACACCTGGCCGCAGCATTGCAGCAGGATACCCCCATTTATGGAATCTGCCTGGGTAACCAGTTGCTGGCCCTTGCCGCCGGTGCAAACACCTACAAACTAAAATACGGACACAGGAGTCATAACCAGCCCGTATTGCTTGTGAACACCAACAAGGCGTATATTACCTCCCAAAATCATGGCTTTGCCATCGATAATGGTACTTTACCGGCTGACTGGGAACCTCTTTTCATAAATTTGAACGATAACACCAACGAAGGCATGCGTCATAAACACAAACCCTTCTTTTCCTCCCAGTTTCATCCCGAGGCTTCCAGCGGCCCTACGGATACTGAATTTCTGTTTGATCAGTTTATCGACATGGTGGCCAGGTATAAAAACTGATCAGTTTCCCGGGGCTGCTATTTCAACCCATTTTCCTTTTATCACAGCACCGATGCTGTTGTCGTACATGGCCTGGGATTAGGTACCCGACAGGTAAAACCTGCCCAGGTAAGCAGCATTCAGCTGAACAATAAAAGTCTTTCGTTCACCCTGCAACAGGTCGAAATAAGTATAGATCCGGTCATCGCGGATATCCTGGTAAGAATAAGCCGCACTGTTCGCGGGTATTTCCGCATCACTCATCCGCGTGTTATTGATCTCCCAACCCGGAGGGAATACCTGTGCAAGCGCCATGTCCCTGTAATCAAAATCCCCCGGATTGCTTAGGGTGACCACGGCAACAAAATCAGTTCCCTGGGTGAGCCGTGAAATGTCCATGGTCCTGCCTTCAGGGGTAAGATACTCGAAATGCATGCCCAGGTTGTTATTGAAATCTTTTTCATTTCCGGCCTCCGGAATACCTTCCATAATAACCCGGGTGAAAAGCATTCCCTTCCCTTTGTTACTAAGTTTAATATGTCCTGTTCCGGCTGATTTGCCCAGGGATAATGTAAGCTGTGTAACTACAACGTTATAATCTTCCGCCAGAACAATCTGGATGGGTGATTCCGATGAGATTACTCCTGCCGTGAAGGCAACAATTTTTTCCGTGAAAGCGGTATTGATAGCTGTTAAATGATCTCCCTTGCTTTTGCATTGCACCATAACCAACAGGAAAAGCATCGTGATAAACCAGGTTGAAGGCCGTGAAAAAACGGTGGGGATTTTCATGATCATGGGTTTTTTATTAGTTTATATAGTTTGTCAGCTCTTCTGACTTTTTCAGGAACTGAAATTGAAAACCGCTGGCCGGGGTGGGCTTTCTCCACCCTGTCAAGATCCACACGAATTTCATCCACCACATGTTCTATAACCCCTGTGGATGGTCCCATGATCAGTATCATATCTCCAACCTGCAGTGAATCGGACTCACACAGGAATTCAGCAACACCGATCTGCCTGAAATAATTCAGGTTTTTTGCAATATAAACCTTACGCAGTAAAGCCTTGGAGCCGTATACATCATTCCATTCGCCCAGCTTCTGACCCAGATAATACCCATCCCAGAATCCCCTGTTGAAAACCGATGAAAGACGCATCTTCCATTTCTCTATTTTTTCAGCATCATAGGATCCGTCAAGACAACTCCTGATTGCCTGATCATAGCACCCGGTAACAACCTTTACATATTCCGGAGATCTGGCCCTGCCTTCGATTTTCATCACCCGTACGCCGGCGTCCAGGATCTTATTGACGAAATGAATGGTACAAAGGTCTTTGGGTGACATGATAAACTCATTGTCAATGTCAAGTTCAAATCCTGTTTCCTTTTCCTTAACCGTATAGCTTTTCCGGCAGTCCTGAAGGCATTCGCCCCGGTTGGCCGAATGGTTATAATGATGCAGGCTCAGATAGCATTTGCCGGAAATTGACATACAAAGGGCTCCGTGAGCGAATAATTCAACGCGCATCAATTGTCCGGATGGTCCCCTGATCTGATCCTTTTCAATCTGTCTGGTAAGCGATGCAACCTGATCAAGGCTCAGTTCCCTGGCCAGAACGGCAACATCGGCGAAAGCGGCATAAAATTGAAGTGATTCCCAGTTGCTGATGTTCACCTGCGTGGAGAGATGCACTTCCATTCCCTGCTGGTGGGCATAATGGATGGCAGCCTGGTCAGAAGCAATTACGGCCTGTACCCCGTGCTGCCCGGCAAGGTCAATGGTTCTTTTCATCTCCTCCAGTTCCTCGTTATAAAAAACGACGTTCAGGGTTAGATAAGCCTTTTTTCCATACTTCCGGCAAATGCGCATGATCTTTTTAAGATCGGCAGCGGTAAAATTAAAAGAAGAACGTGCCCGCATGTTCAACTTCCCTATTCCGAAATATACCGAATCAGCACCTCCCTGAATAGCTGCCAAAAGGGATTCGAATGACCCTGCCGGAGCCATCAGGTCAATTTCTTCTCGCCTTAAACCCATGAATAGATTTTAATGTAACAGTTCAATTAATTCTCGTAACGATTTATTAATTAATTATTTGAAAAATGATATAATTGCACCCCAATAATACTTGTTCCAACCTTCTTCCAGTTCTTCAGCATCCTCATCCGGCACATTGGTGTGTTCAACACTTACTTTTGTCCCCTGTCTATGAGGTTTCAGATTAATGGTTACAATGGATTCGTCGGGGCTGTCGCCAAAGTACCATTCCTGGACCAGTTGCCGGTTTTCAGTTATTTTAATATTTCTGCCGGCAATATCGCCGTCAAATATCGAAAACCCGGTACCTTCCCTGGCCTCCATCTGAGCGGGATATCCGCTCCACAGCTCAATGGTAAACGGATTGGTAAGTGCCGCAAATACTTCTTCGTCGGTAGCGTTGATAAAATAATGCTGTCGGATTGTTTTCATATATTTGTATGGGTCAACTTCATTAAAAGTACAAATCTCTTAGTATTTTAGCACGAACAAAAATACAATTTTCAACATTACTTTGATAAAAGGAATTGTAGTAAAAACCACTGGCAGCTGGCATACGGTCAGGGCTGGAAATACAATCATCAATTGCAGGTTAAAAGGCAATTTCAGGATTCGTGAAATCAGGAATACCAATCCTGTTGCCGTAGGCGATCAGGTTGATGTTGAGGAGGAACCGGACAATACGGGAACCATTGTCAACATTCACCCGAGAAAAAATTATATTATACGCAGGGCCACCAATCTTTCCCATGAATCGCACATACTGGCCGTTAATATCGACCGGGTTTTTCTGATGATTACACTTGATTTTCCCGAGACACCCCTTGAATTTGTTGACCGTTTTCTGATTTCAGCAGAAGCCTATCATATCAAATGTATCCTGTTGATAAACAAAACTGATCTGTATGATCATCAAAAACTGCTATGGCTGGATGAGGTGAGGAAGATATACGAATTTGCAGGTTATCAGGTTTTTGCGATGTCGGTTTTGCAGGATGCCAGCACAAGCATGCTGGCGGACCTGTTGAAAGGCAGGATAAACCTGATTGCCGGAAATTCAGGTGTTGGCAAAAGCAGTCTGATTAACCGACTTTACCCGGAAATAAAGCTGAAAACCGGGACTATTTCATCGCGTCATCTTACGGGAAAACATACCACAACATATCCTGAAATGATTGAACTTCCGTCGGGAGGGTTTTTAATTGACACCCCCGGTATCAAAAGCTTCGGGGTAATTGATATTGATAAGAATGAGACAGGGCTGTACTTTACCGACATATTTAAGCTTTCAAAGAACTGCCGGTTTTATAACTGCACCCATATCCATGAGCCCGGATGTGCAGTGGTTGAAGCCTTCAATACCGGTATCCTTCATCCTTCAAGGTATCGCAGTTATCTCAAGATTGTAGGTGATAACGCAACCAAATACAGGAATATTTAGTACAATTGTATACGAATGAGATAAATGATGAAGAAATACAGGTATTTATTAATCGGTCTGACCGCAGCAGTGATTTTATTGAATGTTTTCCTGAATTTGTCTATATACCGGAATCAAATTACGTATCTGCGGAGTTTTTTGTCAGGTCAGGCCATTGCAGGTTCGGATGTAATTGAAAACATCCTGATGAAATTTGAAAATGAAGTAAATGCAATACTGTTTTCCAATTCGCTGTTAAACCTTAATATCAGCAGTGATGACAGCAAACAGGAAGGATTACTGAACCTGGAACTGCTTTTTGCAAATTATAACAACCTCATCAGCAACATATATATTTATGACAGTGACAAAAATGTGTTGAACCTCTCTTACAACAAGAAAAACGAACTTCTGATCGATCCATATATAACACAGCATCTGAATCAGCTTCAGGACAGGCAGTCGGTAACCAAATCCGATGATCAGTATCTTTATTCCTTCCCCGTATTCAACAATGACGATCTTTATGCCAACCTGGTGTTTACAATTGACCCCGAAAGCTTTTTCAGTTCGGTTTTCAGAAATGCCCATCACAACACCGACTTCTGGCAATGGATAGCGGATGAACAGGGGAAGGCAGTTTTCAGTAACTCGGTTGTCTCCCTTACCCATAAGGATCTGTCGGCACTGGATGCGGGATTAAAGGATGAATTTAATGACTTTGTAAAACACCCGGCCTATGCTGGCGGGAAGAGAGTATTTCTTTATTCGGCCTTTGCGCCTTTTACCATGCTGGGTGACCGGTTTGTGACGGTTTATTCGGTGCATAAAAGCTATCTTTTCGATTTGATAATCGGAAAGTTAATTATTTCCACCGTGGCAAGTACCGCACTGCTGTTGTTGTTTCTCGTGCTGCTTGTTGGCAGGATCGGCAAAAGTATGTCTCTCAAGGAAAAAACCGGTATTGATTATTCCACATTCCAGGCAATTTTTGATAACCTGCCTGTGGGCATCATGGTGCTGGACCAGCACCAGCATACCCGGCTGGTTAACCAGACAGCCCGGGATATGCTGTGGTTAAAAAATGATGAAATGGTTATTGGCAAAAACTTGACTGACAGGTTTATGCTTTCCCGGGATTATTATGATCATTCCAGTTCGGAATCCGCTTTTGATTCCAATCAGTTTGTTCTTTACCGGCATGAAGGAGAGGAAGTAGCAGTATATAAAAAGGATTTGCCGTTTTCCATGGAAAATCAAGATTATGTACTGAGTGCATTTGTTGATGTTACGCCCATAGAGAAGGCCAGAAAATATGAAGCGGCTGCCAACACGGCAAAATCGGAATTTCTTGCCAAAATGAGCCACGAGATCAGGACTCCCATGAATGGTATAATCGGAATGACCGAAGCCCTGAGTCAGGAAAACCTTACAGATGACCAGCGTGATTACCTTCAGATAGTCAAGCGGTCAGCCGATCTCCTTTTAAATCTTATCGATGATATCCTTGATTTTTCGAAAATAGAGGCAGGCAAAATGCAGCTGGAGGAGATCCCCTTCAAGCTTAGGGAAGAGGTTAAGCTCGCTATTGATCTGTTCAGGCCAATTATTGAAGAAAAAGGGCTTGAGCTTAATCTGAAAGTAAAACCCGAAGTACCGGAAAATATTATCGGTGATTCGTTCCGTCTCAGGCAGGTACTTTCGAACCTCATCAGCAATGCGGTGAAATTCACCCATGAAGGGGAGATTGCGGTTGGTATTGAGCTGGAAGAGGAATACAATAATAACCTTACCCTGCTATTTTATGTTGAGGACACAGGAGTGGGTATTCCACGGAGCAAAATTGAAAGTATTTTCAACTCCTTTACACAGGCTGATGAATCTACCTCCAGGAAATACGGAGGATCGGGATTGGGCACTACCATTTCGAAACAGCTTGTCAACCTTATGCACGGAGAAATCTGGGCTGAAAGTCCCTCCCCTATTTCACGCAAGCCCAATTATCCCGGGTCCAAATTCAGTTTCACCATTGAGGTATACTCCAATGAGAGACTGGTAAAGACCATAAATACAGATAAAATTACCCGGCTCACGCAAATCAATGCCCTGGTTTTATCCGTAAATTCACCTACTAAACAGCGGTTGCTGCGGTTATTCGAACAGGAAAAGATAAATGCTGAAGTATTCGAATATGAGGCCGGCAGGTTTCAGGAGCTGAAGCAGAAGCTTACCGAAAACGCGCAATCACAACAGGTTATTTTTATGCTCGACGAATCCTCCATGAATGGCATACAACTTGCCAAAAAACTGCACGAGGATAAATTGTCGGATCTATTCCTGATGGTTATGATCAGTTCGAATCACAAAGCCGACAATTATATACTTACAAAACGGATTGGAATTGACTATTATATTGTTGAACCCTTTGAAAGGACCGATCTGTTCCGATGCCTTTACGAAGCCTTCCCGCATATGGAAGTATCTACCACCGAGGTAGTAAGAAAATTAAAATCCAACCTTTCGGTCCTGGTTGCCGAAGATAACGAAATTAACATCCGCGTTGCCCAAACCATATTTTCCAACCTGGGAATCAAGATTGATATCGCCAGGAATGGAAACGAAACAATTGATAAAGTAAAAAGCCATTATTACGATATCGTTTTTATGGACCTTGTAATGCCTGAACGCGATGGTATACAGACAACCGTTGAAATCCGGGGATTAGGATACCAGATGCCGGTAGTTGCCATGACGGCCACAGCCAATACCAAGAGCAAGTCAAAGGCGCTGTCATCGGGGATGAATGACTATATCGTTAAACCGGTTAAAATAGATTCCATCCGGAATATTCTGCTGAAATGGTTTGCCTGATTTTCCGAATCGACGTATCTTTGGGTAACAACACCTACCGATATGAAAAGTCAGGACAATATAGAAACCATGGGGGCCATCCTGAAAGAAGAGGCACTGCAGACCGTTGATCATAACATTTTCCAAAACACCCTTGTCCTTGAAAGCCAGGTGCCTTTCCCCGGATACCATGGTGATAACATGCCCTTTGATACAAAACCCGATTCAATATACCTGGTTACAACAAAGTACTATCACGCTGAAAATATTTTCCGGATCTCACAATGCATGTGTAATAATCACAGGCTCAATTTTGATTCCTGCCCGGCAGATGTTTTTATATACAATAAACATTTCCCCTGTATCAGGATAAGAGGACTGGGTGATTACTCCCATATAGCTGAAATTCAAGGGTGTTTCATCGACCAGGGTATTGCCTTTATGAAAAAACGGAAAATCAATGCATCCGGGTTGATCAGGATTGACAAGGTCTTTTCTCTCCTGTGTATGGAAGATCATATTTTTAAGGATCTGGATGATGAAATGACGTTCTATACGGAGATCCCTTATCACATAACCTGGAACATGTTCAGGAAAGTGACTGAAACGGTTAAGAATAACCTGGATAACAGCAATTTTGATGCGGCACTTGGATTTGTTCTATTGAAACAGGTGATCGATTTTGTCCGCGTCTACACGCGGAATCCCGACTTAAAACGGTTGCAGGGTATCCGGAACAGATATATCGAAGAGATCCGGAAAATCCAGGAAAGCTGAAGATATCTTTACGTTGCGGGATATTTGATTGTCAATGCGCCTCGAGCCAGTTACTGCCTGTTCCCATATCTACCAGCAAGGGTACCTTCAGGTTAATGGCATGTTCCATTTCATATTTAACGATTTCCTTTATCCGGTCAAGTTCCGGTAAACTGACATCAAAAATAAGCTCATCATGAACCTGTAAAATCATCACGCTTTTCAGGCTATTCCTCAGTTTGTTCTGAATATTTACCATGGCCAGTTTTATAATATCAGCGGCCGAACCCTGGATGGGAGCGTTAATGGCATTCCGTTCCGCAACGCCCCTGACAATTGCATTAGCAGAATGAATATCGGGCAAATAGCGTCTCCGCCCCATGATGGTTTCAACATACCCTTTTTCTTTAGCCTGCAGCACCGCGTTGTCCATATATTCCTTAACCTGCCTGTAACTGTCAAAATACCCTTTTATCAGTTCTGCAGCCTCGGTTCGGGAAATATTTAACCGTTGTGATAATCCAAAGGATGAAATGCCGTAGATAATCCCAAAATTCGCTGTTTTTGCCCTGGCTCTCATGTTGGGTGTTACTTCATTCTCAGCAACCTTATAAATCTTTGCCGCTGTGGCTTTATGGATATCCTCATTTTGGATAAAAGCCTCAATCATATTGGCATCATTGCTCAGATGTGCGATCAGCCTCAGCTCAATCTGCGAATAGTCGGCTGAAAGCAGAACATGGTCATTATCCCTGGGAATAAATGCCTTCCTTATTTCCTTTCCGCGTTCATCGCGGATGGGTATATTCTGCAGGTTTGGATTTTTTGAACTGAGCCGTCCAGTGCTTACCCAGGCTTGCTCAAATGATGTATGAATTTTGTCCGTTTTTTTGTCAATCAAACCCGGTAATGCCTCGACATATGTGTTGAGCAGCTTTTGCAGGGCCCTGTAATCAAGAATTTTGTTTACGATCGGATGCTTATCGGTGAGTTTGCTGAGAACTTCTTCACCGGTTGAATATTGTTTGGTCTTCGTCTTTTGGGTTCCGTCCGCAATTTTCATTTTTTCAAACAGAACCTCTCCCAATTGCCTGGGTGAATTGATGTTAAATCTATCCCCGGCCAAGCTGAAAATTTCTGATTCGGTTACCAGTATTTCCTTTTTCAATAATTCCGCATAATTGTTAAGTCCCTCTACACTGATTTTAAATCCTGCATATTCCATTTCGGCCAGGACCCTGACCAGGGGCATTTCTATTTTTTCTGCCAGGCCTTCGAGTCCGTATTTTTCAAGCTCTTTTGCCAGAATTACTGAAAGCTGCAGTGTAATATCGGCATCTTCTCCTGCATATTCCTTAACCACGTCAAGGTCTACCTCACGCATACCTTTCATCACACTGCCTTTTTTACCAATAAGTTCCTCAAGGTGAACCGTTTTATAATCAAGGTAAATTTCCGCCAGATAATCCATATTGTGCCGCAGGTCAGGTTGAATCAGGTAATGTGCGATCATGGTATCAAACAGTTCACCTTCAACGGAAATACCGTAATTCATCAGGATCTGAATATCGTATTTCAGATTTTGGCCAATCTTTTTTATTGCTTTGTTTTCAAAAACCGGCTGCATTATCTTTAGTAGCTGAGCCGTCCGATGCTGATCTGCCGGGAACGTAACATAATATGCTTCGTGTGGTTTCCAGGTAACAGCCAGTCCCACAATTTCCGCCACCCGGGTATCCAGTCCGGTGGTTTCCGTATCAAAACAAAACTCATTTTTACCCATCAATTTTACAGCCAGTTCTTTCAGTTGCACTTCCTCATCAATTACTTTATATAGATGGGGTGTGGAATGGATGGTTTTATAAGTACCCGCTGAATTGGTTGCAGGTTCTGTAGGACTTTCAAACAGGGAACCCTGAACAGGTTCACTGGTGTTATTACCTAAAACTCTGGTTATAAGACCTTTGAATTCCAATTCATTGAATATTTGCCGTAACTGCTGATCGTTTCGCTTGCCTGTCTTTAGTTGTTCCAGGTCAAGGTCAACGGGTACAGTAGTGCAAATACGTGCCAACTGCTGTGATAACTGAATCTGCTGAACATTGTCCCGGATATTTTCCTGCTGTTTACCCTTAAGTTCGTTCAGGTTGTTGAGCAGGTTATCCAGGGATTTGTATTTCGATATGAGCTCCTTGGCGGTTTTTTCACCAATTCCCGGAGCTCCCGGTATATTATCCGAAGAATCACCCCAAAGTGCCAGGATATCAATTACCTGTCCGGGATTTTCAACCCCGAACCATACTGATACTTCGGGAACACCCACGATCTCGTAATCGCTTCCGCTCCTGGAAGGTTTATACATGAAAATATTTTCTGACACCAGCTGGGAATAGTCCTTATCCGGAGTAACCATAAAGGTTTTAAGCCCTTCTTTTTCAGCCTTTTTAGCGAGCGTTCCGATGACATCATCGGCTTCAAAGCCAATAACTTCAAAAACAGGAATATTGCTAGCCTCAATAATTTTCTTAATGTATGGAACTGCTTTCCGGATGTCCTCCGGTGTTACCATCCTGTTTGCCTTGTATTCACTATAAAGCTCATTTCTGAAGGTTGGCGAAGGCGGATCGAACACAACCCCTGCATAATCAGGTTTTTCCTTTTTCATCACATCGAAAAGGGAAGTTGTGAACCCATAAATTGCCGAGGTGTTCTGTCCCTTTGTATTTACCATGGGACGGTTAATAAAGGCGTAATATGCTCTGAAAATTAACGCGTATGCATCAAAAAGGAATAGTCGCGGTATGTTGGGTTGATCCGGCATTGCTGCATTCTTCTAACATGCGCATTTATTAACACATTCGATAACATTGCTAAGGTTTTCGTCCTTTATGAAGTAGTAGGTATTTTTTCCGTCCCGCTTGGATCCCAGCACACCTTTATCTTTCAATATTCCCAGGTGATGCGACGTAGTGGATTGCTCAATTCTTAAATATTCGTGAATTTCAGTAACGGTGAGCTGCTTTCCGCCGTCGAGGTATTTGAGGATGGCAATTCTCATAGGGTGTGCGATGGCCTTCAGTATACCTGCTGCCTTCTCGAGCTGTTCTGCGGTTAAACCTTCAAACTTCATGTTGCGTGTGCTTTACAGTTTAATTGAAAATGAATATGTGATTAAAAATTGATTATTATTGCGTTTCTATACTAACAAATATATATGAAATATATGCAAATATATAAATATATCTTAACTCAGGTCTTTAATTTTTCAAAATTTTGTCCGGTGAGCAACTTGTAATACCAACTGATTCCCGTTTATCCCTTTGGCCTCAAAACAAAAGAAAACAGGATTATTACTACCTTTGAAACTTATTTATACAAACATGGCAGGACTTGATCAGATTCGAAAGCCCATCACCCAGGAATTAACCCAATTTGATACCTTTTTCAGGGATTTGATGAAAACAGAGGTCCCATTGTTAAATTTCGTCATGCGCTATTTGTTACGGCGCAAGGGCAAACAAATGCGGCCAATCCTTGTTTTCCTGTCGGCTAAAATGCTTGGAAAACCAAGTGAATCGACCTTCACGGCTGCAGCCCTTATTGAAATAATGCATACAGCCACCCTGATTCATGACGATGTTGTGGATGACAGCTTTGAACGCAGGGGCTTCTTTTCTATCAATGCCCTATGGAAATCCAAAGTGTCGGTTCTTGTTGGAGATTATTTACTTGCCAAAGGATTGCTCCTGACCGTGAATAAAAGGGAATATGAATTGCTGAATATTGTTGCAGACGCAGTAAGAGAGATGAGTGAAGGTGAATTGCTCCAGATCCGTAATTCCCGAAAGCTTTATATATCACAGGAAGAATATTTTGAAATCATCCGGAAAAAAACGGCCACCCTGATCTCCTGCTGTAGCGCCTGCGGTGCTAAATCCGTTGGGATGCCGGAAGAAACGGTGACGAAAATGCAGCGATTTGGTGAATTATTGGGGATTGCCTTTCAAATAAAAGATGATTTACTTGATTATCAACCTCATAGCTTTGCCGGAAAACCCCTGGGCAACGATCTGAAAGAAAAAAAGCTGACCCTGCCACTTATTCATGCGTTGGAACAGTCTGAGCCGGCAGAAAAAAAGAAAATTCTCCGATTGATGCACAAACCTGGAAAAAGTTCCGGTACCTTTCGTGAGGTATTGGATTTTGTTGAATATCAAGGCGGTATGGCGTATGCCGACCGGCAAATGAATGAATATGTGGCGCGCGCCCTTCAGATTCTTGAGGAATTTCCGGAAGGTGAAACCAAAGAATCGTTGAAACAATTTGCTTCTTACACCATTGCACGGAACAAGTAAAATTTTGTAAAGCAATTTCGTATTCTAACGTTTTGTATTTTCGTGCACCGGATTATAATATTCAAAGATAATCCCAGCAGCACGCTTCCCGGCAACTTTTGTCAATTCCTCCAGACTCATTTCCGGTAAAGCGCCGACATCTTTTACGCCTTGCAAAATTTTCTCACGGGAAGCCTCTCCGATACCCTTTATACCATCCAACGCTGATCCCAACATGGTATCCGACCGTTTTTTCCTATGAAAAGTAATACCAAAACGATGGGCTTCATCACGCAAACGCTGAATAAGGCGCAATGCAGGAGAGTTTTTATCCAGGTAGAGCGGTACCTGGTCACCCGGAATATAAATTTCCTCCAGGCGTTTTGCAATGCCGATTATTGCAACCCTATCGGCAATTCCCAACTTATCCAGGCTCTGTCGTGCGGCATGCAATTGTCCTTTTCCTCCGTCAATAATAATCAAATCGGGCAAAGGCATGTTTTCATCCAACGTTCTCCGGTAACGGCGCCACAATACTTCCTCCATGGAAGCAAAATCATTCTGGCCGGTTACTGTTTTTATATTATAATGTCTGTAATCTGATTTACTGGGTTTGCCATTCCTGAAAACAACGCAAGCCGAAACCGGGTTGCTGCCCTGCAGGTTTGAATTATCAAAACACTCAATTACCTTTGGTAATGTTTTCAGTTTCAAATCATTCATCAATGCCGTCAGATAGATTTCACCGTGCCTGGGTTTATCATCTGCCTCCCTGACAGTTATTTTATCCTTTCTGTATGATGCAGCATTTCTCTCTGATAATTCCAGGAGCTTTTTCTTTTCTCCCCTTAACGGTATTGAAAAATTAAGGTTTTGTATATTTAATTGCAACGGAAATGGCACAACAATTTCCTTTGCGTTGCTGTTGAACCTTTCCCGAAGTTCAAATATTACATACGCCAGCAAATCTTCTTTAATTTCAACGGTGCGTTTTACAACCTCTACATTATGGGCCTGAACTATCGCCCCATTCACTACTTTAAGGAAATTTACATACGCAAAATGCTCTTCATCAATAATGCTGAAAACATCTACATTGCTAATCCTTGGATTAACTATGGTTGATTTGCTCTTAAATTTTTCGAGGGCTTCAAGTTTCAACCTGACAATTTCAGCTTCCTCAAATAAATATTTTGAAGCAAGGTTTTTCATCATTTGCCGCAGGTACTGGATAACCTCATTATAATTTCCCCTGAGTATTTCACGGATCTGATCAATAGTCAGGTTATATTCCTCCTCCGTCTGAAGGTCCTCACATGGTGCCCTGCAATTACCCAGGTGAAACTCCAGGCAACGCCTGTATTTCTTTTTTTCAATATTCTCCGCACTCAGAACAAATTTGCAGGTTCTCAATTTGTACAATTGCCTGATCAGATCGAGAATTGTTTTGACCATAATTCCGGAGGTATAGGGACCAAAATACTCCGAACCGTCCTGAATGTAATTCCGTGTCGACAGTACACGAGGAAATCTTTCTTTCTTAATGCATATCCAGGGAAAAGTTTTGTCATCTTTGAGCAATACATTGTATCTCGGCTGGTACTCCTTTATCAGATTATTCTCCAGCAGCAATGCATCAGATTCGTTTTCAACGAGCACATAATTAATATCCCTGATCTTTTTGACCAGTACTCCGTGCTTATACGACTGTGTATTGGATTTTCCAAAATAGGTAGATACTCTCTTTTTTATATTTTTTGCTTTCCCGATATAGAGTAAATCTCCTGAATCATTATAGAATTGATAAACCCCGGGCTTTTCCGGAAGTTGTTTTAGCTTGTCCGATATGGAATCTACCAAGGCCATGAATGAAAAAATGGTAAGAATGTTCCACGTGGAACAATCATAACAAGAATATTACTAATACTATCTGCCCATGTACAACAATAATACATTTATATCGCTTGGGGAAACGCCTGATATTCTAGCTGCCTGACCTATCGTTCCTGGCTTATAGCGCTTTAATTTCTGCCGTCCCTCCGTTGAAATGGACAATAAGGAATCAAAATCAATATTCTCCATTATCCGTATACCATCCAGGCGGCCAACTTTGTCTGCCAGTAACCGGTCTCTTTCAATATATCCTTTATACTTTAACTCAACTTCAATCGACTCCAGCAACTCCCTGGTATAGTAAGCATTTGATCCAGGCATGCGATTATCCCCGCCTGTGGCTTGCAGTAGCTCAAAACAAGTAATTTCAGGCCGGAGTAAAATTTCATACAGTTTTACTTTCTGACGTATTTCAGAAGATCCTTTCTGTGTAAGGAATGGATTAATTTGTTCCGGGGAAATACTTTCACCTCTAAAAAAATCAAGTATGGCTTTCCGTTCATTTTTCTTTTGCAAATAGATTTTCTTCCTGTCTTCCTTTACCAGTCCTTTTTCTATACCAATATCAGTAAGCCTTTCATCCGCATTATCCTGCCGTAACAGAACCCTGTATTCGGCCCTTGATGTAAACATCCTGTATGGTTCATCCACACCCTTTGTCACAAGATCATCGATCAAAACACCGATATAGGCCTCATCCCTTTTCAGGACCAAAGCATTCTCACCGTTTATTTTCCTGAAAGCATTTATCCCGGCCATCAGACCCTGGGCAGCAGCTTCCTCATATCCTGTTGTACCATTTATTTGTCCGGCAAAAAAAAGGTTTTCAATCTTTTTCGTTTCCAAACTGTGAAAAAGCTGGGTAGGCAGATAATAATCGTATTCGATTGCATAGCCAGGCCGGTAAATTTTAACGTGCTCCAGCCCGACAATTTTCCGTAACGCCTTGAACTGAACATCCAGTGGCAATGACGAAGAGAATCCGTTAATATAATATTCGTTTGTATTCCACCCTTCTGGCTCCAGAAATAACTGGTGGCTTTCCTTACTGGCAAATGTCACTATTTTGTCTTCAATGCTTGGGCAATACCTTGGACCGATGCCCTCAATAATCCCGCCATACAAGGGTGAATCACCAAAACCCTCCCGCAATACATCATGAACTTCCTGGTTTGTAAATGCAATATAACAGCTTAATTGCCTTTCCGGTAATGTTGTTTCCAGAAAAGAAAATCTTCGTATTTCATCATCACCCTTTTGCTCCGCTAAAACACCAAAATCAATGGTTCGTCCGTCAAGCCTCGCCGGAGTACCTGTTTTTAGTCGTCCAGCTTCAATACCATATTCCTGTAGTTTCTCAGTAATACCCTGTGAAAATTTTTCACCTATCCTTCCTCCCGACATTTGAACCCTGCCAATATGCATCAGTCCGTTTCCGAATGTTCCTACGGTAAGTATAACAGCTTCTGCAAGAAAACGAACGCTCATTCTAGTCCCAACACCTACTACCCTTCCATTTGAAACATCCAGGTCAACAACACTGTCCTGCCATACATCAATATTCCGGTTGCTTTCTATAATCTTCCGCCACTCAAGCGTAAAGAGAGTCCTGTCACATTGCGCCCTAGGGCTCCATACGGCTGGCCCTTTGGAACGGTTCAACATCCTGAACTGGATCATGCTCAAATCCGTAACAATCCCTGACTGGCCTCCTAACGCATCAATCTCACGAACGATCTGCCCTTTTGCAATCCCACCCATGGCCGGATTACATGACATCTGTGCCATTTTGGTCATGTCCATGGTGATCAACAGTACCTTAGCACCAAGATTAGCAGCTGCCATGGCAGCTTCACAACCAGCATGGCCTGCGCCAACAACAATAATATTATAACTTAAATTCATTACCTGAAAAGAGATCCAACTCCACTCCTTTACTTATAAAAAAATCTTCCCTTGCCCGCATTCCTTCCCTGGCTATCCTTTTATCATCCGTATAGCCAATCAGGTGTAAAACACCATGGATCATAACCCTCGCAAGCTCTTCCCCAATGCTTACCTTAAAATGAGCCGCATTTATCACTACCTGATCTATGCTGATATAAATATCCCCGCTGATACGATACTTTACACTGTTATTGAAAGTAATAACATCAGTGAAGTAATTATGTTTCAGATAATTCTTATTAATTTCCAAAACAGCTTTGTTGGATGTAAAGATAAAATTAATTTCGCCTAACTTCTTTCCTTCTGTAAATAAAACGGTTTGTATAAGTTTTCTTGCTTTTGCGCCTAATATTGGTCTTTTATCTGTATCCAGATAATTAAAGCTTACTTTCAACGTCTACTTTAAATTAAATTCCAACTCAACCGTAGCCCCGTTTCTTGTAAATTCGATCTGATCTGATAATTTCTCCATAAGAAAAATACCTCTACCATTCACATTTTCAATATTTTCAGGTGCAGTTGGATCAGGAACATTTTTGTAATCAAAACCATTACCCTCATCTTCAATTTTAATAAGCAGCTTCTTCTCTTCAATTCGAACCGTTATGATCACATTCTTATTTTCGTCAAGCTTATTGCCGTGCAAAATTGCATTATTGGCAGCCTCTAATGCAGTAATAAGTATGTTTCCATAGATATCGGCACTGATACTGTGTTAAGCGGATAATTCATCTACTAACTTTTCAACCTTTCTTAAATTCTCAATTTTTGAGTTTATTTTCAGGTACTTTTCCATTATATTTCTTATTTCATTTACCGATTAATATACTGAAATAAACACTGTTTTGTTTCTCTTTTTCCCAATAATTATGCTAAAATACTAAAAAATTACGTTTTTACAATTAATGAACAAGCCATAATTCCGGATCACTTCGTTCGGTTTCCTTCCATACCTGAAAATACAACGTAGTCTCCTTTGTTTTAACATTCGTAAATACATTACCCAATATTTCCTTAATTTCAACATTTTGTCCAGCTTTCACCCTTACATTCACCAGATTATGGTAAAGCGTGTAGTAATTACCATGCTTAATGATCACAGTATAATTCTCACCGGGTATGGCAAACACCCGCGAAACAACTCCTTTAAAAATAGTCCTGGCCAACTCTCCCGAAGTAGTTGCAATATAAACACCATCGTTTCTGATTTTAACAGATTTATAATCAGGATGATCATGCTCACCATATTGCCCTGTAATGATTCCCTGTTGTGTCGGCCAGGGCAACCGCCCTTTATTCTTCTCGAAATCACTTGAAATTATTCGTTCTTCAGGCGTATAATTCTCCTTTGCATTTGTTTTTTTAATCCTGGCCCTTTCTTCAGCAATAATTTTTTTCAACTCATTTTCGAGCTTCCTTGCTGTCTTTTCTTTCTCCCTAATTTCATTCTTAATTTCATTCTCCTTTTTCTTAAGATCCTGAACAATTCTTCTCTTCCTTTCCACCTCCTGTGCAATTACAGCGCTCTCCAGTCTCGTTCTTCCCATAAGCGAGTTTTTCTCAAGAACAAGCTTGTTCAACTCCTCGTTTTTAGTAATAAGTTCATCCTCCATTTCAGCCAGCCTTGCAGTCTGATTTTTTAAATAATTATTATAAATCCGGATAAAACGAATCCGTTTATACAATTGATTTATATTCTCAGAAGCCAAAAAATACATGATATAGTAATTATTACTACGTTTTTTATACAGGCTAACAATTATACTTGCATAAATATCTTGTAACCTGCTTATTTCCTTTTTAACTTCGTTTACGGTAATCGAATTTTCATCAATTATTTCCGACAAAACATTAACTTCAAGCTCCAGACCATTCAAATAATCTCGTCTCTTCTTTAATTTGTGGTTAATAATATTGATCTCATTGAGTGATTCTTTTGTTTTTCCAATTGTTTCATTAAGCAATTTATTGGAATAATCAATTTCCCTTAGTGCTTTCTCACGCTCCTTCCTGATTTTATCCACAGAATCCTGACCAAATCCATTCCAGGATAGCAATCCAACATACAACAGCACTAGTAATGTTCTCCTCATCATCATAAACTGCCTATTTCAATTTATCCTCCAGCTGCCTGATTTTTTCCATCAACTCCTCCGGCTTATCTATATCACCTGTCTCAAGTGCCTTCTTCCAATTGTCAAGGGCATTTCTATAATCCTTCAACCGGTATAAAATATCCCCATAGTGCTTCAAAACCTCTCCATTTTTACCGCCTCCGTTCTTTAAAGCCATATCCAAATATTTCTTTGCCTGACCGGTTTTTCCTGAACAGAACAAGACCCAGGCATAAGTATCAAGAAAGGTAGCGTTATCCGGTTCCTTACGGACAGTAAACTTGCTTAATTCCCGCGCCAGCCGAAGATTCTCATTTCTTAATGAAAGGTAATATGCATAATTGTTACGTACACCAGTATTCCATAAATCAATTTCCAGGGCTTTGTTAAAATAAAAATCTGACTTCCCGTGATTTTCTATTTTTACATAACTTTCAGCAAGAAGAGCATAGAATTCAAATTGAAGGCTCTTATCCTTTGCCAATTCCAAACCTTTCCCGAGTGCTTGTATAGCCCCGGTATTATCATTCTTACGGTAATAAGCCGAACCGAGCAATAAATAAGGCACCGCACGATTCTCCAATACCATTACAGCCTGATTTCCATAATATATGATGCTGTCTACATTACCTAAAAAATTTTCAGAAAACAACAATTGCTCCCAGGCCGCCTGGTTCCCTCTGTCTATCCTGACTATTTCCTTCAGCATGGCCGCACTTTTGTCGTAATTTCTCAACCTGTATTCCACATCGGCATAAATTGACATCACGCGTAAGTCAGTTTTTCCCAACATCAAAAATTCTTCGATAAGCTCATCCAGAATAGACCTGCTGTTGTTGAACAACTCCGTATTTTGAATCAATCGGTATATATAACCGGCTTTATCCCCGATATCAATATCTTTGTTTTGGATAACCTCATTCAAATAAATACCGGCGCTATCCGCTAAATTTTCTTCCAGCAAAAATTCTGCATATGAAAATTTAGGCGTAGGATCTTTATTATCTGCAATATTCAACATTTTATGATAGCAAAACCTTGCAGAATCAGGATTATCAACGGTTCTGTAATATTCAGCCATAAGACCCCAGAGTTTATAGTCCTCTTCATCCAGCAGTTGCGCTAATTTGAGATTCTTCAGCGCTTTATCATTCTCATTTAATAATCTGAATATCCGGAATCTGCCAACATAAATATCCTTGGCCACACCAATTTTCTCTTCGGCCAATTGCAATGAAGCCAGCGCGGTTTCATAATTTTCTTCCTGCTCTTGCAATGATGCCATCATAAAAAGTAGCCCTACATCATCCGGATTTTGTCTTAACTGTTCTTCATAAAGGATAATGGCGCTGTCATTTTGCTGGTTAAGCCGGTAAATACCAGCCAATTCCAGTGCATACCATTTATTGGTATTTTCAAGTATATAAGCATTAACAGCATGTTGCCTTGCTCTTTTCAGCTCACCCGCCTTCAAATAGATCTGCGCTAACTGATAATGAACAGCAGCATTCCCCGGCTGATACTTCAGACATTCGTTATACAAACTTGCAGCCTGTATAAGATTTCCAAATAAAAACAATTTTGTTGCTTCGGTAAAAGCAAAATAAAATTCAAGCTCCTGGTTATTGCTAACGCCTTTATCCACATCCGGAGTCTCCTGGCTAAAAGTGGTATTAAAACTATATATTAATAACACTATCGAAATCAAACAAATACTAAATTTTCTCATGAACCAACAGAATAATAATAAATTAATTAAACACCTGTATGTCCAAAACCGCCCGCTCCCCGTTCCGTAGCATTCAATGCCTCAACGGGTATCCATTCAACCTGCTCATGCCTCGCAACGACCATTTGACAAATTCTTTCGCCATCACTGATCACACACGTTTCATTAGACAAATTTATCAATATCACCTTTATTTCACCCCGGTAGTCCGCATCAATAGTCCCCGGGGTATTCAGCACAGTAAGTCCTTTTTTTACAGCTAACCCGCTTCTTGGTCTTATCTGGGCCTCGAATCCTACAGGCAATTCAATAAACAGTCCTGTGCTGATAAGGGCCCTATCAAGCGGCCTTAAAGTAACCGGCTCATCCAGGTTGGCATACAGGTCCATTCCGGCTGCATGAGCAGTTCCATATGCCGGCAAATCGTGCTTTGATTTACTAAGAATTTTTACTTTCATGCTTCATTAAAAATATTGAAATCAACTTTTCCCTTCTTTCACTGAATAAAATAAATACGGTCACAACTAAAACACCCCCAGCAAGGTTCAGTAAAATATTTTCCGACTTCAGCACATACCATATCGCATAAAAAACCAGTCCAAGAGCAACATACAACAAAATACTTTTCATATCATACGGAATTTTATATATTTTCTGTCCGTAAAAATAAGTAATCGCCAACATTAAAAAATTACTAAGCAAATGTATCCATGCACAGGCAATATAACCATAAACCGGTATAAAAAGTATATTCAATACCACAGTAATTAATGCACCGGTGCCAGTAATGTATACCCCATACATGGTATTTCCCGTAAGCTTGTACCACATATTGACATTAAACAACATTCCGGTAAGAACATTAGCCATCAACACAATGGGAACAATTTGCAGCCCCTCGTGAAACCGAACATCTATAAAATATTTAAATACATCGATCATCACGGAAACCACAAGAAAAATTACCATCATAAATATGGTAAAGTATTTAAGCACATTGGCATAAATAAGTCTGGCATCCTTTTGCTTAAACTGGTTGAAAAAAAAAGGTTCAGCAGCATACCTGAACATTTGTACAAAGATAGTCATTAGGACAGCGATACGGTAATTGGCTCCGTATATGCCCAACTCATACAAGGGATTAATACCATCGGCCGAAAAATTTCTTATCAGGATCCTGTCAATCGTTTCATTAAACATTCCTGCCAAACCCGAAACAAGCAACGGAACAGAATAAATGAGTAATTCCAGCAATACAGACCCCTTAACAAAAGCCCGGTATTTTCGGATATCACCAATCAATAAAAGCAACACAACAATACTTGCCAGAAGATTTGAAATAAAAACATAACCTACCCCGATATCCTTAAGATAAATACTGTAAAAGGAACTTCCGGTAATAAACGGCAACCGGGGAAAACCTTCGAGAAAAAGCAACACAAAGAAAATGGTTACAATGACATTGATGATCTTAAGTACAGCAAACCGTCTGACCTTATTTTCAATCCGCAGTTTTGCGAATACAATCGCAGAAACAGCATCGATCCCTAAAATGGTACCCAGGTAAACGATATACTCCGGATTGCCGGTATATCCAATCCCGCTAGCTATAACGGAACGTAAACCGATCACGACCAATACAAAAAGAACAGAAGTCAGGGCCACAGAAACAAAGGCTGTTGAGAAAACATTGTTTTTTTTTGTCTCCTCACCCGAAAATTTAAAAAGTCCCGTTTCCATACCGTAGGTCAAAATAACCATCAGAATGGCAACGTAAGCGTATAACTCGGTAATAACACCATACTCCTCCACAGAAAATCTCCGTGTGAAATAAACAGTGAGAATGGCATAATTTAAGATCCTGGGTACAATATTTCCCAAACCATAAACAATTGCCTGACCTCCGAGTTTCTTATAGGGATTCAATACAATATCAGTTTTAATGCAGCAGATTAAACAAAGAAATTTGCAAATCAGGAAATTCGAAAACAAATCCTTCCTGTTTTAATCGTAAAGGTACAACTCTTTGACCCTTGGTAACCATTACAGCACTTCCACCCAAAATAAATTTAACAAATCTGGCATTGACCAGTAAGGTGAATCTATGTTTATATACCCTGGATATCTGCCTGTAAAAATTGCTGATGGTAGATATTTCCGGGGCAACTCCATTAAAAATACCCATCATTTTATTATTATCAATTAGAAAATCAAATATCCTGAGTAAATCCCTTATATGAATAAAGGCGAAACCATCTTCGCTGCGTATACCGAAACCCAAACCCAGATAGCGCAACAACTTTAATTTTGAAAGAATTCCGCCATTACTTCCCAATACAGCACCCAACCGTAAAACGATCAATCTGCTATGCTTTCCATCGAGTTCATGCAATACTTTCTCCCAATCAACGATAACCCTCCTCAGAAAATTATCGGCCAGCCGTTCACTGTGCTCATCGTGTATACCCTCGTTATTATACAAACCAACCGCAGAAACATGAATAAAGGTTTTAACAGGCTTAACGCAATTATTTACCGATTTTACAAGTGCACCGGTAGTTGCAATCCTGCTGTTGTAGATCGCCCTCTTTCTCTTTTCTGTCCAGAGTCCGGCAATTGATGAACCAACCAGATTGACCAGTACGTCACAACCTTCAATTCTTTCCTGAAGCCTGTTTTCCTCAAAGTCAATACGGTTCAATGCAATTGTTTCAATTCCTTTGGCTTCAAGAAAAGTTGTCAGATTCCTTCCTATAAAACCACTTCCACCTGCAATAACAACCTTCATAAATTAGCCCTGGTTAAAAACCAAACTTAAATTTTATTAATTTCACCCGATTATTTAAACGTAAATATATTTTAAAATCAACTATTCATGAAAAAAACATATTCACTGTTGAAATGCTCATTAACCCTAACAATATCCATTATTATCAGCACCATGGCGAATTCACAATCTACGGTTCTCCTGCAAACGACTGCAGGAAATGTTAAAATAAGGTTATACGATGAAACCCCACTGCATAAGGATAATTTTCTTAAACTTGTTAAGCAGGGTTACTACGACCGCGTACTATTTCACCGCGTGATACCCGATTTCATGGTACAGGCTGGGGATCCCAATTCTAAAACAGCCAAGTCCGGCCAGGCGCTGGGTGACGGAGGCCCTTCCTATACGCTGCCCGCAGAATTTGTACCCGCCTTATACCACAAAAAAGGAGCAGTAGCTGCTGCACGTAAATCGGATGAGGTAAATCCCAGGCAGGAATCTTCCGGATCGCAGTTTTATATCGTGGAAGGCACCGTTCTAAGCCAGGGTCAGCTTGACGCGCTTGAAAGATCAGGGCGCCATCCCGTTTTTACTCCTGAACAAAGGACCGTCTATACCACCCTGGGTGGCACTCCGCATCTTGACAACGCCTATACGGTGTTCGGCGAGGTTGTAGAGGGACTGGACATAGTAACAGCAATTTCCCTTTCACCGGCTGACCAGCGCAACAGACCCGTCAGTGATATTAAAATCATCAAGGCAACTGTAACTGACTAATACTAATACTTTTTCCATGCTACAGCAGATAGAGCAGCTTGAAATTGAATTAAAGCAATTAAAGATCAGCACGCCATCAGAACTTGAAGAATTCCGTATACAATACCTCGGTAAAAAAGGTCTGTTATCAAGGTTGTTTGAAGCTTTTAAGGACGTACCTTCCCCGGATAAAAAAGTTACCGGCTTAAAGCTTAATGAATTCAAGAACCTGGTAACAGAGAAGTTTGACTCCCACAAAAGCATTTTTTCTGAAACTGTTCAATCTTTCCAGGGCGACATAACCTTATCCCCCGAATCTATACCCCTGGGCAGCCGTCATCCCGTTTCACTTATCCGTAAGGAACTTGTTTCAATTTTTTCTCGCATAGGATTTGCAGTTGCTGAAGGACCGGAAATCGAAGACGACTGGCATGTATTTTCGGGGCTTAATTTCCCGCTTGAACATCCGGCGCGGGATATGCAGGATACATTTTTCATCGAAAAAAATCCTGATATATTGTTGCGTACACACACTTCTTCTGTACAGGTGCGTGTGATGGAAACCGGGCATCCCCCGATCCGGAAAGTTTTTCCGGGCAGGGTATTCCGGAACGAAGCCATTTCAGCCCGCGCACATTGTATTTTTCATCAGCTCGAAGGGCTTTACATCGATAAAAATGTATCGTTTGCTGATCTCAAACAAACCCTGATGTTTTTTGCACGGGAGTTGTTCGGAGAAAAAACCCAGATCAGGCTCAGGCCTTCGTTTTTTCCCTTTACCGAACCTTCGGCTGAAATGGATGTATCCTGCACCATTTGCGGAGGATCAGGCTGCAATGTCTGCAAATACACCGGATACCTCGAAATATTGGGTTGTGGAATGGTTGATCCCGAAGTACTGGAATCTTCCTCCATCGACAGCAAAATTTATACGGGATTTGCATTCGGCATGGGACTGGAACGAATAGCCATGCTAAAATATCAAATCAATGATCTTCGGTTATACTTTGAAAATGATGTTCGTTTTTTGAGCCAGTTTAAAGCTGCCTACTAAAAGGATGCAACATTCCCGTTAAAACTGCAGTGCATAATCACCGAACCGGCTTTTTCCGAAATGCGAATAGGCAATGTCCGTAGCTTCCCGGCCTCTCGGAGTACGCTTAATGAAGCCTTCTTTTATCAGGAACGGTTCATAAACTTCTTCAATAGTGCCCGGATCCTCACTAACCGCTGTAGCAATTGTATTGAGTCCCACCGGTCCTCCGCCAAACTTTTCAATTATGATAAGCAATATCTTATTATCCATTTCATCCAGTCCCTTTTTGTCGATATTCAAAGCTTCCAGGGAGAATTCAGTTACAGGAACATCAATCATTTTCATGTTACGTACCTGGGCAAAATCACGTACGCGGCGTAATAACGCGTTCGCGATCCTGGGCGTACCCCTTGATCTCGAAGCTATTTCGAATGCAGCTTCTTCATTAATTTCAATTTTAAGCAACCGGGCTGAACGTTTTATAATTCTTTCCAAAACAGTACAATCGTAATATTCAAGATGCAAATTTATTCCAAACCGCGCACGAAGGGGGCTTGTAAGCAACCCTGCCCTGGTGGTTGCTCCGATAAGCGTAAAAGGATTCAAATTGAGCTGTACCGAACGTGCCCCAGGGCCTTTGTCAATGATCAGATCAATTTTAAAATCTTCCATGGCAGAATATAGAAACTCTTCGACAGTGGCATTCAGCCGGTGAATTTCATCGATAAAAAGAACATCGTGTTTTTCCAGGTTGGTTAAAATACCTGCAAGATCACCGGTTTTCTCAAGTACAGGTCCGGAAGTGACTTTTATATTACTATCAAGTTCATTGCATATGATATTCGCAAGGGTAGTTTTACCCAGACCTGGCGGACCCGAAAGTATCACATGATCAAGCGCCTCTTCACGCATTTTTGCAGCTTCAACAAATACCTTCAGGTTCCCTACAAGCTTTTCCTGTCCGTTAAAATCATTAAACCGTCTGGGCCTAATAGTCTGATCGATTTCAATCTCTTCTGCCGTATAGCTTTTATTTCTTATATCCCACTCTTTATCCATGCCCGCTAATTTATTGTATCAGGCGTATGTCGTCCTGTTCAAATTCGATTTTCTGGCCATTAATCCGGTATTCCTTATTGTCCCTGTAAGTAATGGTTAACAGGAGGTTTCCGTTCTCGTCATATTTTCTCCAGTTTTTTACAGCAATGCCCATAACAAAATAGGCGATTTCCTTTATCTTCCCGTTATTGTAGTAATAGATATGCTCCTCGTCCGGATTGCCCTGAATGAAAGTTCCCTCATATTTCAATTTACTATCGCTATAAAAAGCCTGCCATTTTCCATCCTTAAGATCCCCGATATACTTTCCTATTTCGCTGTAATCACCCACTTTGTAATACCACTCACCTTCACGCTGCCCGTCAAAATAGGTTCCTTTCGTTATCACTTCGCCCAATGTGTCATATTCGACATAAATGCCTTCTTCCCTACCCTCAAAATATTCCTCCTCTCGTTTTATTCCACCGGTCATATAATACCATTGCCAGAGTCCATCCACTTTACCATTTTTAAAAATGCCTTCCTGCTCGGCTTTTCCATTCTCAAAAAAGTATTTCCAGGTACCTGCCTCCAGGTTATTCGCATATTTCCCCGACGATCTTGTCCTGCCATTCTCATAAAAATACTTCCAATCTCCTTCTTTCTTCCCGTCGTTTGTGATAATCCCTTCACCAAGCCGGACCCCGGCATCCGAATAAAGGTAGCCGTTTATTACTTTTCCGCTTTTGTCCAAAACCCTGTGAATACCAACAGGTATGTCCTTCCGGTAGCTTCCCGAATAAACCACATTACCCTCATTGTCATACTCGTTCCTGATTTCGATATCCAGCTCAGAGGTATCCGCTTCTTCAAGCATAACACCCTGCGCATACTGGAACATGACCTTTAAATTGCCGTTTTCGTCGTATTCCTTATAGGGACCATTCAAAACATTCTCCTTATAGTTGCCCTCTGACATAATTCTTCCGTTCTCATAAAAAGTCCGCCAAACTCCTTGTTTTAGCCCGGCGTTGTCAACCCGGTTTATTCTATCTCTTTCAACCAGGACGCCGTTGTTATATCGCTGTATCGTGATCAGCATCCCCTCGTTATCGAATTCCTTCGAAATGCCATTCCTTTTATTCGCTGCAAATTCTACTTCTTCCTGCAGCCGTCCGCTATCATAATAATAAAATGATCGTCCCTCTTTCCTGTCATTAACATACAATTCCCGTGAAACAACCTTACCCTTGTCAATCGGATCTGCAACATCCCGGACGTTGTATCCTATAACATACCCGTTTCTTTTCCCCATAACATAACTTACCTTCTGCAACGTGTCGCCGGATTCGTTATAAAACAACCAGATACTGTCAAGCATATGGTTTTTCCGGTTGCCCTCCGATTTAAGCATCCCCGTAGGGAAATACGTTTTCCAGTATCCATCCGGATTGCCGTTTCGCATGAATCCCTCACTTGAAATTTTTCCATTCGGATATAATATTTTGGTATACCCGTCCTTCGAAACAGCCTCCTGACCAGCCATATATCCAGCATGTCCAAGGCATAAAACCAGCATTAATAAATACCTTGATTTCATAGGTTAAATTCCTAGTTTCTCTGATATTTCAAGCATTCTCCGGATCGAAAATTCAGCTTTCAACCTCAATTGTTCCTCAACCTGAATTTCAGGCATTTCATATTTCATGCAGGTATACAGTTTCTTTATCGTGTTGAGCTTCATAAAATTGCAGTCACTGCATCCACAAGTAGAATCCTTGGGTGGAGCAGGTAAAAAAACTTTATCCGGATTTGCCTTTTTCATTTGATGGATTATACCCGATTCAGTTGCAACGATATATTCCCTGGCATCATCACGCGATGTAAATTTGAGTAATCCGGCTGTGGAACCAATAAAATCGGCAACTATAAGTATGGGTTTTATACATTCGGGATGAGCAATGATCTTTGCTTTAGGGTGCCGTTCTTTTAATAACAGAATTTTCTCCAGTGAAAATTCCTCATGAACATGACACGCCCCGTCCCATATCACCATTTTTCTTCCCGTGAGACCTTCTATATAATTCCCCAGATTTCTGTCGGGTGCAAAAATAATATTCTCGTTTTCTGGTATGCTTTTAACAATCTGAACTGCATTTGATGAAGTGCATATAACATCTGACATGGCTTTTATATCAGCAGTTGTATTAATATAACTTATCACTTTGTATCCCGGATACTTCTTAAGGAAATCACTGAAATCATCTCTGTTGCATGAATCAGCAAGGGAACAACCTGCCTTTAGATCAGGTAAAAGCACCTTTTTTGTGGGTGATAATATCTTTGCAGTCTCAGCCATAAAATGAACTCCGCAAAATACGATCATATCAGCCTGTGTTTTAGCTGCCTGTTGTGAAAGGTAAAGACTATCACCTATAAAATCAGCTATATCCTGAATCTTTCCCTCCTGGTAATAATGTGCAAGGATCACTGCATTCTTTTCCTTGCGCAGCTTATTAATTTCCGCGACAAAATCGGTATTTTCACTGGTGTTTATGTCCAAAAAACCGTTTTTCAACAATTCATTATTATAATTAGTTTTAATCATAATCCTATAAAAACATGATGATAATAATATCTTGTTAATTGTGTTAAAAAAAATCTTCCCCGATACTTGATTTTTATCTTATCAAAAGTTTATTAACAATAAATAACAACGACGTCTAACAGTTACATCCTGTAAATTAGCGTATTTTTCAATTATCAACCATCGGTTCATAACTAATTATGTACAAAAATACTGAGATTTTTCCTGTATGCATAGTGTTTGACAATTGTTTAAAATCATAAGAAAAATATTCATAAATTTTTGGATTTTGGTTATAATTGAAATAATTGACAAAAATCCTGCCATACTGATGAATTAGTCACCATTTTTGAGTCGTTTTTTAACAACGGGTTAACAATGCTGAATAACGGATATTCAATTCTTTTTATCGAAGACTTTGGCATTTCAGTACCAATTTAATTATATTTGTTAATTAATGAAATAATTTACTGTTTATGAAGATAGCAATGGCCTGCGATCATGCCGGTTTTGATCTGAAGGTAAAGTTACTTGAATTTTTGAAAGAAAAGGGAAATGAAATCACCGACCTCGGGGCCTTTTCATCGGAAGCTTCAGATTATCCGGACTTTGGGCATATTTTGGCCGCGCACATTGCAGAAAACAAATCCGAATTCGGGATTTCACTTTGCGGCAGCGGAAACGGCATTAACATGACGGCGAATAAACATCCGGAAATACGTTCGGCACTTTGTTGGAATGCTGAGATTGCTGAACTCGCACGCTGCCATAATAATGCAAATATATGCGCTTTACCAGCCAGGTTTATTTCCTTTGAACAGGCCTGTGAGATCGTGGACATTTTTTTTCGGGCTTCTTTTGAAGGAGGAAGACATGAAAGGCGAATAAGCAAGATACCCATATAAACATACCATGTTATCCAATACCAGTAAATATGCAATCAGGGCAATGATTTATCTTTCCCTTAATGCTTCGGGAGATTTAAAAATTGGCATTAAAAAAGTTTCCGGAGATCTTAATATTCCTTCACCATTCCTGGCCAAGATCTTACAGGTTCTGGCCAGGCACAAGCTTCTTTCTTCCACCAAGGGACCTAACGGTGGATTCGGACTTTCCAGGGATCCGGGGAAAATTACCCTGCACGAAATAGTTACCATAATTGACGGTAATGATATATTTGACAAGTGTCTGATTTCCATGCGCTCCTGTAACGAAGAAGGCATACCCTGCCCTGTTCATGCCCGGTATGAGCCGATCAGGGAGGAGATCAGAAGACTTTTTATGGAGCTTACGGTAGGAAAGCTGGCGCAGGATATCCATTCACAGGACAGGATCATCGCTTTATAAATTTTGCCGCTGTAATACCTGCTGCAATTCCGAGCGAATCAAACAGAAAATCCCCCAGGTTTGCCGAACGGTTTAGTTGTACCAGCATATGTTGAAGCATTTCGGTGCCAAATCCGAGCATAAGGCTTACCGCAATTGAAACTGATAAAACCCGGACCGGTTTTCCGGTATTGCGGGCATAGGTTGTCAATTCGCGGTAGAAGACAAAGGAAAATCCCAGGAACATGATAAAGTGAGCCGCGAGGTCTTCGTAGCTGACCTGTAACAGATCAATTTTTTGCAAACTGTTGGCGGGGATAAGGCATAAGACCAGTATGAAAATGGTTACCACAGCAGTTTTCCAGAATACTAGCATAGCATTTTGCAATTTCATAGGTCTCCGGGTCATGCAGGTGTAATAATTATTCTGTCACCCAGTCCCCTGGATAAATTCATTTTAAGATTATTCAGTACCATATATTTCACCTGCAGTGTATGGATCCGTTCATCATTATGCTGTTCCTGGGCATACCTCATATCGGCTTCGGTTTCCTTGATGAGTTTAAGGACCTTTTCGTTCTTCAGTGCCAGTATGGCTTCAGGGACAATCTCTTTCAGCCTCATATCTTCGGTTTCAAAGTAATTCTCATGTTTTTTCCATATTTTGCTGAGATCATATGCCGAGGTGATCAGGTCAACAACGGTTTTAGAAACCATTTCGTCGGGAAGGCGAACGAAGTAATTCTGTGTATCGACTTCATGCTGAACCCGCATACTTACAATTTCAGATAGAATCTGGTTAAATACCGGATGGTGAAATTCAAGCTCATCCTGTTCAATTTCGTGGAGAATATAATCAGTAACCGTCATGGGCGGGGTACCTTTTTCGTCTTCCCGGAGGGACAAGGGCTTATTGCCATGCAGCAGCAACAGCCTGATGACCTCCTTTTCCGCAATGTATTGATCAGGCAGCAATTCAAATTTCACCGGAGATACCTGAACAGGAGGCTGGAAATAATCCCTGCCCGTCTGGTGTTTGATTTTCTGATCGGTATTGCTCCTGCGCAGCCGGGCAGTTTCGGCATACAACACCTTTTCATCAACGTCCAGGAGCCTGCTGCATTCGCGGATATATACCGATCTTACAATGCTTTCCGGGATCACCGAAATGGTTTTGATTATCTCGGTGACCAGGTTAGCCTTTTTTATCGGATCGGTTTCGGCTTCCTTAACAAGCAGGTTGGTTTTGAATGAGATGAAATCAGACTCATTGGTCAGGATGAATCCTGTGAAGGCGTTGGCATTATTTTTCCGGGCAAAGGAATCGGGATCTTCTCCGTCAGGCAGCAAAACCACCCTGACATTCAGGCCTTCTTCAAGCAACAGGTCAATTCCCCGCAAGGAAGCTTTAATTCCCGCCTCATCACCATCGTACAAAATGGTAATGTTATGTGAAAAACGTTTTATCAGCCTGATCTGGTTTATGGTGAGCGACGTGCCCGAAGATGAAACTACATTTTCCACACCGGCCTGATGCATTGAAATCACATCGGTATAACCTTCAACAAGATAACACTTGTCGTTTTTAAGGATTGCCTGTCTGGCGAAATAAAGCCCGTAGAGTATGTCGCTTTTATGATATACTTCCGATTCAGGGGAATTAATATATTTTGCCGATTTTTCATCGGATTTCATGATACGGCCTCCAAAACCCAGAATTTGTCCGGTCAGGCCATGAATAGGGAACATTACCCTTCCGTGAAACCGGTCATAGGAATAATTGTCACGTTGCAGGGTAAGGCCTGTTTTTACCAGATAATCAGTTTTATAGCCTTTATCCTCTGCTGTCCTTGTAAATGCATTCTTTTCCTCCCTGGCATAACCGAGCTGAAACTTGCGGATTGTGTCTTCGCGGAAACCTCTTTCGATAAAGTAGCTCATACCGATAGCCCTGCCTTCGACACTGTGCAGTACATCCATAAAATACTGACAGGCGAACTGATTTACAGCCAGTAAGCTTTCACGCTCATTTTTTTGTTGTATTTCCTGGGCGGATTCTTCTTTCTCTACAATTTCGATATTGTACTTCCTGGCGAGATAATGAAGCGCTTCGGGATAGGTGATCTTTTCATGCTCCATTAAAAAAGTTACGGCACTGCCACCGATTCCGGTGCTGAAACATTTAAAGATCCCCTTGGCCGGACTGACAAAAAAGGAAGGTGTTTTTTCATTTTTGAACGGACTTAATCCACGGTAATTCTGGCCCGTTTTCTTAAGACTGACAAATTCCCCGATAACATCAACAATATCAGCTGCGGCAAATATCCTGTCAATGGTAGTTTTATCAATCATACCCGTTTCAGTTAATTTCTTCGGAAGTTATCAGTTTGTTTAACAATGCATATATTGTAAGCCCCGCAATGGTTTTGATCCCAAGCTTTGCTGTTATGTTTTTGCGGTGGGTGATCACCGTATGTGAACTTATGAAAAGCTTTCCCGCAATTTCCTTATTTGTATTTCCCAAAGCCACCAGCCTGAGAACATCTTTTTCGCGATCGCTTATCTCTTCGGGCATGACCTGGAAAGAATTAAGCCTGGCGAGTGATGCTGCTGTTTTATTCAGTTTTCGGAGAATGGTTCTTTCCGTGTCCGTAAATTCGATGATCTCATTAAAACCTGTGAATTTACGCTGGGAATGTGGTAAATCATTGATCAGCAGTTTGGCAACGTATTTTCCTCCGGGCAGCATGGTCTGGATCTGATAATCTGAAAACTTTTCGAGGAACGAAGCACTGCTGATAACAAGGCTAGCCTGGTCTTTGTGGATAATATTTTTCAGTTTTTCAGGAACACTAACCTCACGAAAGGAAAACGGGTAATTCAATTGCCTTAAAAGACTAATCATACCAAAACGCGACAGGGGAGAGAGATCGGCTATAATGACATTTACGTTTTCCATGTTTCTCACTGCGCGTGGTGTTCATTAATCCATTTTTCCATGAACCTGACTTTCGGGACCAATACCTTGTCCTCGATCCGGGCGTGATCATTCAGATCGGCTTCAAGCCGGAAGAGTTCGGTAAGAATGGCATGACAAAGATTTGGATCTACCGGGAGAGGCAGGTATTTGATAATAATATTCTTAAGATCGAAAAGCTTATCCTCAATATTATCATGCTCGCTTTCAAAATCATCAATTGAATACTCCCCGAGTCGCTCGACCAGGCTGTCAGGTATTTTTTTTAAATGAAAAGCTTCTTCAACGGAAAATACATAGGGATAAACCTTTTCCTCTTCCCGTTCAATATGATCTTGTAACTCCTTGATATATCCATGAAAGAAAGTATCAATCATTCTCAACGATTCACCGCTGATACGGTCAGAAAATTCAGAAAGCTGACGGATCAGCTGTTCAATCTGAGGAATTTTTATTTCCAGGTAATAGTTATGCGATTCCCGAAGGTATTCAATGATCAGTTTCAGGGGAAAGCCCTGCAGGTTTTTCCTGGGGAAATAGTTTTTATCGTGATAGGAATTAATGATCTCGAGGAAAAAGTTAACATCGATATTGTATTCCCGGCAAACCTGCTTAATGGATCTATCACCAAATCCCAATTGAATTCCGAATCTGGAGATGATTTGCAGCAGCTGGTAATTCAAATGAATTACCTCTGCCATTTTCATATTGGGTGTTATTTGCATGATCAGGGATGTATTTAATAGTGAATCAGTGTGTAAACTTCATAAGGAGGCGATAAACGCTGCCTTCCTTTCAGAAAATCGAGTTCAATAATAAAACTTATATAAATATGCTGAATATCAAAGTAGCTTAGCAGCTCAATAACGGCCATGGAAGTACCTCCGGTTGCAAGCAGGTCATCATGGAGCAATACGGTATCGCCTGGTTGCAGCGCATCCTTATGTATTTCCACGGAGTCTTTGCCATACTCAAGATCATAGGTTGCGGAATAAGTATCAGCAGGTAGCTTGCCTGGTTTTCTTACGGGCACAAAACCCGCTCCCAATTTGCAGGCCAATGCTCCGCCTGTAATGAATCCGCGGGATTCAACAGCTACAACTTTGGTAATTTTTTTATCCGCGTAATGCGAAACGATGCCATCAACGATCAGGTTGAACAATTCAGGATTTTTAACAACAGTGGTTATATCCTTGAACTGGATACCTTTATGCGGAAAATCCGGAATATTTCGGACCGAGGCTTTAAGCTTATCGAGGTCTGCTATTGAAATCATAAAAAGAGCTTTGCACAAAATTAAGAGATTTTGTCGGCCTTACGTCGGATAATGCACGTAATTTAAACAGCCCTGACATTTTTAGGTTTGGAAAAATTTGCTTAATTTTAAAGAATCGTAGTCTTTCCTGAAGTGATATGCACATAGACCTTCTGAAATATATGTCGGACCGTATTCATGAAGAAAACGGCCGTAATAAGGAACCGGGACCTGTAATAACCATTTCCAGGGAGTACGGCTGTCCTTCAAAAATCATTGCCGGAAGGCTTGGCGAGGAGCTTTCGCGAAAGATGTATATCAAAGGGAAAGAGACCAAATGGAAGTATATCACCAAGGAGATCATGGCTGAATCTGCAAGGGCCCTGGAGGTTGATCCCGAGAAAATCAAATATGTTTTTCAGTACGAGCAGAAAAGCCTGATGGATAATATCGTTTCGGCGCAATTCAACAAATACTACAAAAGTGACAAGATGATCCGGAACACGGTAGCAAAAGTGATCCGTAACATGGCTCATGAAGGACATGTTATTATTGTCGGACGCGGAGGAGTTGCCATTACGCATGATATTCCGCGTTCGTTGCATATTATGCTTGAAGCGCCCATGGAATGGAGAATTTTGCGGATTGCCGAAAATTATAAGATATCGCAGGAGGATGCCAAAAAAGCAGCCCTGGAAGTGGATAAAAAAAGAAAAGAGTTCCGGGAGTTTTTCCAGGGGAAAGAATCGGATTATACATGGTTTGATCTCACCTTCAACTGCATGACATTTACAATCGAAGAGATTGTTCACATTATCCTGAAGGCTGCAGAGATCAGGAAGCTCATTTAACGTTTTTTGAATAACTGCCGGTATCCGGCTGGTTACCTTTCGACATCCTCAACAGCGTTGTTTAAAAACTTATTGAATAGGGCCATTGCCCTGAAGGATTCCAAAACTTCTTCTATAAAACCGGGCTGCCAGTAAACCTTGTCGGGTTCCTCTTTCATTATGGTGTAATGCTTGTACTTCAACAGGTCTATATCCGGAAAATCTTTGGGGAAACCCTTTGGGGCGGTTTTTAGCTTCTCACCCCACAGGGTTTTTCCAAAATGTTTCTGAAAGGCAGGGGCGTCGATAATAGCCCTGAATTCTTCGATATTGCCGTAAATTTCATTTCGGATGGCCTTAAGCATGGGTCCCGAAGGCATGTAAATTCCACCTGCCAGAAAGCAACTACCGGGCTCAACATGAACATAATATCCGGCATTGATCCCCTTTCTCCCGCCACGGGCTATAAATGCGCCAAAGTTGGTTTTATAGGGGAGTTTGTCGGCTGAGAACCGCGTATCCCGGTTTATCCTGAAGAGTGAATCCTTTGCTGTGGTTTGTGCGGATTCCCTGTCGAATTTGCCGATTTCCCCGATGACAATTTCGATAAAGTGTTCGAATTCTTTGCGCAGGATGGCATAGTTACCCCGGTTTGCATCAAACCATTCCTTGTTGTTATTTATACTGAGCTGTTTCAGGAACTGAAAGGTCTCTTTGTTTATCATATCATACTGTTTTGAAAAACCAACAAACCGTTATATTATTAAGCAGTTTTTGTAAATTTAGGACAATTATAATACAACAAAAACCCGCATTGGAAAAAATTACCCTGATTGTTGCCGGAGGCTCTGGAAAGCGAATGAATGCTAACATTCCCAAACAATTCCTGTCATTGGGCGGGATACCGGTATTGATGCATACACTGAATGTGTTTCGCAAATTTGATCAGCAGATGAGGATCATACTTGCATTACCGGAAAACCAGCTGTTAACCTGGCAGCAGCTTTGCCGGCAATATGGATGCACCGTGGATCATGAGATAAGGCAGGGGGGGGAGACGCGTTTTCACACTATCAGGAATTGTCTGGAAATTATACCTGGCCATTGTTTAGTTGCCGTTCATGACGGGGTAAGGCCATTGGTAAGCCTTGAAACCATAGGACGATGCTTTGATACTGCCCGTAAATTTGGAAATGCTGTTCCCTGCATTGAAATTCCCGAAACACTCCGGAAAATTACGGGGAAAGGTAATATACAGGTCGATCGATCCCTGTACCGGCTAATTCAAACTCCCCAGGTGTTTGACAGCAATATACTGAAGAAAGCCTATCTGCAGAAATACCGGAAACGTTACACAGATGACGCGGGTGTTGTGGAGGATATGGGTTACACCATTAACCTTGTTGACGGGAATCCTGAGAACATTAAGATAACCTATGAAAAAGACCTGAAAATGGCTGCCTCCTTGCTGGAATAAATAAAATGGACACATTATTCATGTCAATTTTCAGTACCACTTATAGATTTTAATACCTGTCATAAAGCATAGCAGCCCCAGTCCTGTGAGGAAGAAGAATTCAGGAAGGTTTTCGCTTAATCCGGTTCCCTCGATCATGATGCTGCGGATACTGTCGGCAAGCATGGTTAACGGAAGTTTTTGGATTACCGGAATTACCGCATCGGGAAAGTTGTGGTAACTGAAAAAAATACCGGATAAGATCAGCATCGGCATACTTACAAGATTGATCAGGCTGTTGCCGATCCTGGAACTGGATGTTCTGGAAGCCATCAATATGGAAATACCGGCAAAACAAAATCCTCCTGCGATAAAAATCATAATAAATGCGATCATACTGCCCTGGATGGGTATGCGAAAGTAGATCCAGGAAAAGACAAGCAGAACTGCGGATTCAAATAAAGACAGGGTAAAGCGTGCAAAGAAGTGCGAAAAAATAAAAAGTGACTTTTTCATAGGGGTAGCCATCATCCGGCGCAGCAATTTTTTTGTTCTGATCTCAATCAATCCGTAACCTATGCCCCATAGGAAGCCATTCATAATACCCATAGCCAGGAGTCCCGGGATCAGGAAATCGATGTACCGTGTACCTTGCTGGTCGAGTATTTTAATTGATGATTCATTATATATCACCTGTCCGTCATTGATTGCCGAGTACAGGGTCAGATAGCCGAACCGGGCATCTGCATTTTGGGGATCAAAAAAATAATACAGGCTATCCCCATTTTCCTGCAGTATTAATGTGGTTTGTCCGCGTTTAATCATCAAAACAGCACTATCCGTTGTAACCGGTATGATCCGGTAAGTAATTCTTCCCAGTTTGGTGTCAAATGACCTGCTGTATTCCTTAATGGTAGAGTCAGGCCCGTAAATGTGTGTCGAACCGTCCAGGAAAACTGCCAGTTTTTCATGGCCGGTTGTCTCGTTCTTAACATAGGCAATTTGCTGCACAAGCTCTCCTCTTTTTGAAAAGGCAATTCCCAGCACCCATGCCATTAACACCGGAAAAACCAGCGCCCAGAAAAGAATTCCGGGTTCCCGGATGAATTCCTTATAGTTTATGGAAATCAAATGATAAAGCGCTCTCAGGTTATTCTTCATCCCGTAACTTCCTTCCTGTAAGTGATATGAAGAGATCCTCGAGTGTCATTTTCCGGCATTCAAAGGAGGTGAGGTGATAATCATGGGTGACTATAAACTCCATAAATCCCGGAATTGCGGTCACAATTTCATCCACCAGCAGCCACCCTTTTTGCGATTCACTGTCCCAGGAGGATTCACGAATTTTACCGGTTAAATTAATATTCAGGTTTTCCGGCTGTTCCTGCAGGGAAAACTCGATAATTTCGCCCTTATCATGTATATTCAGCAATTGTTCCAGTGTTCCTTTGGCCAGTATTTTTCCATGATCCATGATCACAATCTCATCACACAGGAAAGAGGCCTCCTCCATGTAGTGTGTGGTAAGAATAAGGGTGGTGTTGAAATTTCTCTTCAATTCCAGCAATATATGCCAGATTTCCCGGCGCGAAGCAGGGTCGAGACCTGTGGTAGGCTCGTCGAGCAGTAACAGGGAAGGTTCATTCAGCAGGGCAATACCCAGGGCCAGGCGCTGGCGTTGTCCGCCTGAAAGATTCACGGTATTGGATTTCTTCTTTTCTTCCAGACCGGTCAGATAAATTACCTCATCAATACGGGACCGATGTATTCCATAGAAACTGGCAAAAAGCCCGAGCGTTTCGGTTACCGTCAGCTTATCGATAAACCGGGTTTCCTGGAGGGATATGCCCAGCCGGTGGTGGAGATAATCTTCATTTCCTTTCCAGCCGAGGCCAAACAGGGAAATATCACCCGAATCGGGTTGCTGTAATCCTTCGATCATTTCAACGAGTGTTGTTTTTCCGGCACCGTTTGGCCCCAGCAAAGCCAAAAAGGTCCCTTTTTCAATCACCAGGGAGAGGTAATCGACAGCGGTAATCTCCTTAAAATGCTTATAGACTTTATTTAGCTCTACTACCGGCAAATGTCTGACCCGTTAGGTTTGTTATGGCTCATAAACAGCAATAGTGCCTCCTGAGTTCACCGTACGCTTAATTTGTGCGGGATTTCCCTTGTACGTGATGAATCCTTTTGAACCGGCGTCGGCATCCAGGCTGGTTTCAACATTTATTTTAGCCTTCCCGCCGGTAGTTGCCTTCACTATTACCGATTCGCTTTCTAGGTCATAGGCGGAAACGGTTCCCGACGTGGCAACAACGATATTGTGCTCCGTGGCATATCCTTCGGCTGTTAGTAAAGCGCCTTCAATTACTCTGCTGTTGAGATTTTCGATGTCGGCATCCAGGTAAAGCATTCCGCCGCTTTTCAGGTCAACGGCCAGAGAACCGGCTTTAAAGAGTGAGGTGGTGGTGACTTCAGCACTGCCGTTAACGGTTATGTCGGTAAGTGTAACATAGTTAAGGGTAACCATCACCTTTTTTTTCGTGAACGGTTCCCCATAGATGCTGATTGTAATTGTATTGCCTTCAACCTCGGTTTTCACCGCGGATTCATCAATACCTTGTACCGATATGGTTGCGGATTCCCGTTCAGCCTTTACCAGGCGTACAATTACCCGGTCAGTTGCCACCAGCTTGCTGAATGAACCTAATGAACGTGTTACCGGTTCCTGGGCAGGCAGGCTCAGAAAAACGGGCAACAAAGGCAGTAGAAATAATATTTTCTTATACATAATTGCAGTATTAACAGGATGACACAATATCATTTATTAACTGAAAAAACGGGAATAAATTACATAAAACACAGAAATACTGGTATATTAACCCTTACAGGGTTCAACGATCTGTCTCCATGATGTTAAACGGAATGCTTAATAACGACTGGAATACCTCTCCCGCCTCGAGCATGGAATCATCATCGGCTTCAAAAAACCAGTTGATCGTAATTATTTTTTTCCCCTGGAATTTCGCCTGTATTCCTTTCAGCATATGAAACAACCATTTGGAAGAACTTGAATTCAGGTAGTTAAGAATGAAATCAATGGAGGTATGCGTTTTAAAATCAACAATGTTTTCATCCAGCAATAACGTTAACTTTTCATAAAAGGGAGAAGGATCTTCCAGCCTGGATTGACCTGAAATAACAATCCGGTGTTCATCATTGAAGATCTTTACTGAAGGCGTGAATAAGGTTTCTTTAATTGCTGTGGACATGGGGACCATCATTTTTATATAAAAATACCCCTTTTTACCATACAAACTACCTCACGAAGAACATTTTTTTAACCTTTCCGGATATATCCGGAAAAGTCAATGAGATAATTTCAACGGAAGGGGTTTTTAGAAAGTATATTCAATGGCCAGCGCTTTCTCAAGCGATTCGCGGCTGATCTCATCCTTGATTATGTAGCTGCGTGCTCCGGCTTCTATCATTTGAACAACATACTTCATTTCGGAATGAAAGGAAACAGCTACAACGATCAGGTTGCGGTATAGTATGGTAGCATGCCGGGTGGCCTCAATCCCGTTCATATTGGGCATGTTAATATCCATGAAGATAAAATCGCTGACCTTGCTTTTGAGTTGATTTAAACAGTCCTGACCGTCAATTGCGGTTGAAATGGATTCAATCCTTTCCTCGAAATAATCCAATAACATAAACCTGAGTGCATTAACAAAATGGGGGTTGTCGTCAACAATCAGAATTTTCAATTTTTTCATGCAGGACCGATTTTAAGACACTTCTACACCGGATGTTGCTCAGATCAAAACTTTTCCCGAAATGTAAGAAAACCAGGTATATAGAAAACACTTTATTCCGTTTCAATCCTTGAAAACTTCCGGGGGTTTTATAAATTGGCCTAAAAATACAGCGGGAAGCCAGTAAAACCAACTCCCCGCTTTCCTACCTAAATCCAACCAAACCCTATCTTAAATGTCCTGCTGTTATGAATTCCCAAAATTGTTTTACTTTAAGCCACGAACAACATCTGAAGGAACCAGAACAATGTATGCTTTTAAATTCAATACAAATATAGTTCAGGTTATCGGGTATGAAAAGGTAATAATTACTTAAAGTTCACGCTTTACTACGCAATTATAATTGAGTATATGTAGTAAAAAAATATACGTATTTAGCGACGTCAATGATTCATACTTACTACGATTAATGAATGACTTGATTGTGTGAATTATATAGATATTATGTTGTTTTTCAAGGCATACACAACCAGGCTTATTGAATTTCTCGACCCTGTCTTTTCAAGCAGGTTGGTACGGTGGCGTTCCACCGTTCTCTGGCTGATACTTAATTTGCCTGATATTTCCTGATTCGAAAAACCCTGGCTGATAAGCCCCAGGATTTCCCTTTCTCTTCGGGTAATTTTAACAGCCTCGCCTGCCGTTTTTTTTCTGATGATATCCAGCAGAAACTCCTGTGAAAAATAGGTACCCCCGGCCAAAATTTTGTTTATCGCCACAAAAAACTCTTCAATATCGGCCTCTTTCAGAACGAATCCTCTGACTCCGAGTTCCAGCAGCGTATTGTAATATTCTGATTCCCCATACATCGACAGAACGAGTATTTTGAGATCGGGATACCGGGCAATGGCTTGCTTTGTTGCTTCAATTCCGTTCATCACGGGCATGTTGATATCCATAATAACCAGGTGGGGTTTGGTTTTGCCGATCAGCTGAAGAAATTCTGCACCGTTCGAGGCCTCAGCCACCACCGTGAATTGCTTTGATTCTTCCAGAATATATCGTAACCCGCTTCGGAAAAGCCTGTGATCATCAACAATAAGAATATTCCATTTTTGCATGACGGTGAAATTATTAGCCGGTTCAGGATTGGCTGACCGGAACTTCCATTTCAAATGATATGCCTTTAGGGGCATGGTTAAAAAACCTGCAGCCGGCGTTGATTGAGCGGCACCTGCTGACAATATTGGACATTCCCATTCCCATGAATTCATGATTTCCTTTCCAGCTATCGGGGAAACCGACACCATTGTCTGAATAGATCAAATGAATGGATTTCAGGATATAATGTAGTTTTATGGATATTTTATCTGCCTGTGCGTGCTTTATGGTATTGTTGATGAGCTCCTTGATGATGCGGTAGATGGATGATTCCAATGAATTTGAATACCTTTCATCCCTGATATTTGTTTCCAGCGATATGGAAATATACGGATTGATCTGGTTAATAAACCATTCCAGGGCAGCCATAAGCCCGTAATTTGCGAGAACATGCGGGCTCAGGTCATTTGAAAGTTCTTTGGTGCTTTGAATGGCTTCACTCAGGATCATTTTCAGCTGGGACATGATAAAATCGTGCTTAAGCTCATCCGTGTTTGAAGACAGCGAGTTAACGTACATCTTAATACTGGAAAGCAGTGGTCCCAGCTCATCGTGCAGGTTTCTTGCAAATTTTTCTCTTTCCCTTTCTTCGGTATTTATTATGGTGTCCAGGATCCGCTTTTCCACAAGCCGCCGTTCGGTAATATCCCTGATCACGGAGATCAGTGCCTGCTCACCTTCAAATTCGATCAGATTGCTGTTTATTTCCACCGGAAGAACTTGCTGGGATTTGCATATTATTTCACATTCAATCGCAGGAAGGTTTTCGTGTTGAAAAAACCGTTTGAGCCTTTCGGCAAAGGCTGGTATATGAACATCGGTAAGTATATCCGTGAGGTTCATTTTTTTTGTTTCCTCCAGGGAATAGCCGGCTATTTTCAGGAAAACCTCATTCACCTCGAGAAATGAAAAATTGTTGCCAACGATCACGATGGCGTCACTGCTGTTGTTGAAAATATTACGCAATTTGGCTTCACTGATTTTCAATGCTTTTTCAACCTGTTTTCGTTCAGTGATGTCACGGCAGGTTATTATTATGCCCTGGATGGCAGGATGATCGAGCATGTTATTTGCAATTGCCTCGAGAAGGATCCAATTGCCGTTCGCATGCTTCGCCCTGAACTCCGCAGGGATAAAATCATTCCTTTTTCCAAATACAGCCCTCAATTCTTTATTTACCAACCTTAGATCGTCCGGATGGATCAAATCAATGCCTGATTTACCCATCAGAAATCCCGGCTTGTAACCCAATACCTGCCAGCTGGAAGGGGATTCAAACACAATATTCAATTTTTCATCCAGGATCCAGATAACATCGGTAAGATACTGAATGATCGACCGGAAGCGCTCTTCACTTTGCTTCAGCAATTCCTGGTTCTTTTTGGTTTCGGATATATCCCGTGTAACGGCAAGTACCCTCTTTTCACCTCCGATCTCCGTGCTTTTAAGTGAAATCTCCGCCCAGAAAAGTTCTCCGTTTTTCCGTCGTGCGAGCCACTCGAAAACAACTGATCCGTTTTCAACTGCCTGCCGGATTTGATCCCGGGCGGTCTGTTGATTAAAATCAGAATCATTGGCACTGTATTCATCGGCAGAACACGTTAAAGCCTCCTCATGGGTGAATCCATATAATTGAATGGCTGCCCTGTTAACATCCAGGATTTTCCCGGTTACAGCATCGTGAATAAACATGGGCTCATTGGTGGCATTGAATATTTCCCGGTAGTTCCTTTCGCTTTCGATTAGCGTTATTTCAAATTTTTTACGCTTCAGGGCGTTAAAAAATGTTTCGCCCATGGCTTTTAACAAGGATATTTCATCCGGATTCAGATTTTTTCCGGTTTGCTTTGCGATTATTCCGATAATTCCCACCAGAATATCCTGGTATATAATGGGTATGATTACCACAGAACCGGAGCCTGATTGAATAAAGGCAGTTCTTACAGCCAGATTATCAGGAAGATCGTCAATGGAAGTAATCAACAGGGATTCCCCTTTTTTCAATTTTTCGTATAACAGGGAAAGATCAGGAAGCGGACTATTTTTGAAATACCTGACATCCCATTCCATTGTTGCTTTTTTCCACAGATGGGTGAGGCGGTACAGATCCCCGGTATGTGCAATTTCGACTAGAAAACCGGCATCGGCGTCAAAAAACTGGCAGATATCCTTTATGGCGCTGTCGATATTCCGGTCAACAAGTTCGGGAGAAAGGCTGAAAAACCGGGTAGATATTCCGGTGAACAACTGCTGGAGCCTGTTTTTATACCGCAATGACTTTTCACTTTGTATCAATTCATGGGTACGGATGGCCACCAGATCTTCCAGCTGATTTTGATATTCCTGCAGCTCCTCGTTGTTGATCCTGAGTTCTTCATTGGCCAGGGTAAGTCTTTCATTCAGCGCACTTATTTCCTCGGTACTTTCCCTGACGAGGGATTGAAGCCGGAGTTGTTTTTTCTTCCTGTCAGAGACATCACATGAAATGACTATTATCCGTTTTTGCCCATTGAGCTTAATTACTTTCATAACATTGTCCGTCCAGAAAAACTCGCCGTTCTTCTTCACGTCGTGCCATTCGAAAGCTATCTCTCCAGCCTGTTTTACCTTATTCAGCAACTCATTGGCTTCTTCGATGATGTGCGGGGCATTGCCGGCACTTACCTTTTCCGGGTCAATGTGCAATGCTTCATCATACGTGTAGCCATACATTTCCAGCATTACATCATTAACATCAACGATCCTGCCCGTATCATAATCATGAACAAAAATCGCCTCACGGCTTGTTTGAAAAAGTCTGCAGCATTCCTTCAGATCCTGAAACTCAGGTATATTGATTTGCGGGTTCTTCATTATTTTTCTGATGGTGGTAATACCTTGAAAACCGTGAATTTTCAATTATGCCCTGCTAAAGTTATTGATTTTTATAAACCAAGATTCTTCATGAACAGGAGTTATCTTTACTCTTGATTAATTTCGGGTTAATTTCGGAAATTATTTTATCTAAATTCTTTGTATGGCGGGCATTTATATACATGTACCCTTTTGTAAGAAGATATGCAATTATTGCGATTTTTATAAATCGGCACTGCTGATGTTAATTCCTGATTTTCTCAAAGTGCTGGACAGGGAGTTTGATATGCGTAAACGTTACCTGCACGATGAAACGGTAGAAACTGTTTATCTTGGTGGAGGAACACCTTCGGTGTTAAGCACCGGGCAAATCAATCATATTACCGATAAAATCAGGCAGAACCACCGGATTTCCAAAGACTGTGAATTCACCATGGAGGCAAATCCCGACGATCTTACCCCGGATTACCTCAGGATGCTTAAAGAGGGAACTGATATTAACAGGATAAGTATTGGCATACAATCGTTTAATGATGATGACCTTGTATTGCTGCACAGAAGGCACAATGCCGCTCAAGCACTTTCCTCCATTGCAGAAGCAAAAAGAGCCGGTTTTTCAAATATCAGCATCGATCTGATTTATGGATTACCCGGAATGAAGATCCCTGACTGGAAAAGAAACCTGGAAACAGCTTTTTCCCTTGGGATTCAGCATTTGTCGGCCTATCACCTTACCCTGGAACCGGGTACAGAACTGGCCAGAAAGGCTTCGCGCGGATTGCTGGAAATACCCCCCGACCAGGAGAGTTCAGAACAATTCATGTTATTGGGTGAATTGGCCCGGGAACATGGATTTGTGCATTATGAAATTTCCAATCTCTCCAAAGAAGGGTTGGTTTCCAGGCACAATACCGGTTACTGGTCCCGTAAGAATTATCTGGGCGTGGGTCCTGCTGCACATTCATATGACGGGATGTCGAGACAATGGAATGTATCCGGGATCCGAAAATATATTGATGCATTGGAAAATGGCGGGTCCTATTTCGAATCCGAATTCCTTGATCAGCGAACACGGTTTAATGAATATCTGATGGTTTCTCTCAGAACCATGTGGGGCGTGAACACAGCCACCATAAAGGACGATTTTGGCGAAGGATCAGTTAACTATTTTGTTGAGAATATTCAACGCTTTCTTAACGAGGAATTGGTTATCCGGAACGAAGACAATTACAACCTTTCACCGGCAGGCTGGCTGATTTCGGATTTCATAATCAGCAGGCTGATCCGGGATTAGGACGGGGCCGGCATAATCATATGCAATAAAAAAACAAAAGACCTCAACGGTTTTCAAAACCATTGAGGTCTTCCACTGCCGGATCTCCGGTACCGGAATTATTTCAGTGAAAATGTAGCGGAGCCAATTTCATAACCTTCGGAATACAGCACCAACGTGTAAGTTCCGGCTATCAAATCTGCATTTTTATCCCAGAAGATACACATGTCAATGTCTTTGTTCTCGAACTCCAGCTGGCGTCTGGCCGAAAAAATAACCTGTTCACCATTAAAATCAAAGGTTTCTCCGCTGCCGGCCGGAAGTACAACTTCATCGGGCCTGATAATCCTCAGGTAAATATCCTTGGTGCCTGCCTGGGCAACCGTGTTTTCACGAACTGTGAAACAGACTTTAATTTTGGCTACCTTGGATATTTTACTATTTGGTTTTCCCGACTTATTCTGTGGTTCAGCAACAATATTCTTGGCAGACAATACCATAGCAAGCTGAACTTGTGTATTAAGCATCTCTTTTTCCCTGGAAAGCGCTACATTTTGTGTTTCCACCGTAGTAAGCTGCTGTTTAACCTGAATATTCTCTTCGGTAAGCATCCTGTTCCGGCTGTTAAGTGAATCGATCTGAACAATATAACTGCGCATCACTTTCCGTAATGTTTCGAGTTCATCTTTATACTTTCTTATTTTTTCGGTATCTGAAGCCTGCATCCTCAGCAATCTCGTGATCTTGTCCTGTTCAACGGACAGCAAACCGTTAACACTGTCGTTATTGGTTTTCAGGGAGTCATATTCCACGATCATATCACGCAATTGCTTCTCAAGATCGCTTTTAACATCTTCGAGAATGGCTTTTTCTTCGGTGGTTTCTCCAAGCTGTTTGGTTTCCTGAAAATACTTGTATCCAAGTACGATTACGGCAATACCAAGCAATATTACAAGCACCAGCAAGGCTACTGATGGTTTTTTTTCGGGTTGTTTCTGGTAAGTGTTGGTCGTTGTTTCCATTATGATTGTATTGTTACTTAATTAATGCTGCAAATATAAAACAACTGGTTTGAATTAGGTATTTTAGGTGAAATATTTTATTCACTGAATAGTGCATCCAGAAAAGCACTTCCTTTTATCACAACGGAATCATTTTCCGCTGCCGGGGGAAATCCGCTAATCAGGGAATTCTCCCCGTCGGTTTGCACGATATTCACTTCCACCGGTGTAAATACTCCGTTGTTCCTGATGTACAGGTGGGTCCCAAACTGGTTGTGAATGACAGCTTCCGAGGGAATTACAGTCAGTGTATCAACGCCGGTCATGATCCTGGCCCTAACGGATAACCCCGGCGCCAGGTTTCCTGGTACCTTGGTTATACCGGCAATAGCATAAAATGTATGCGAAGCGGGATCAATTTTTCCGGAAATCCGGGAAATTCTGGCTTCATAAGCGGAAAGGCTGTCATACGGTAAGGAGAATAAAGTATGCTGTCCTTTGTGTAACAAGGGGAAGTACAGTTCCGGTACTGTTAACGTGATAATGAGGTTGCTTTTTCCGGTAATTTCAAAGAGACCATCACCCGGCTTCATAAAAATTCCGGGTGATGCATATATTTCGCTGATGGTTCCGTTTACAGGAGCCTTTATATCAATTTCTGCCGAAAGGTTATCCACGTCTATACTGTCAGCCCGGATGCCCAGCAAGGCAAGTTGCGCCTTCAACGAACCGAGCCTTATTTCAGCAGCCAGATAATCGCGTTGTGCCACCTGCATTTTCTTAACGGACGATGCATTTTCTATTGTCAGTTCCCCCTGTCTTTCATATTCTTCATGAAAATATTCATACTGGCTTTTTGTTTCCAGGAATTCCTGCTGTAGTTTTATGTACCCAATACTTTCCAGTGTGGCAATCACAGTACCTGCTTCAACATAATTACCCGGTAAAACCGTAATGGATTTTAAGATCCCTCCGGCCGGTACGGAAACCTGAAGGACATTACCCGGAGGTATGCCGAGGAATCCGGAGCATTCAATATACCGTTCAGATGATTGCTTCTCCGCATGCATAAAGGTAATCCCGGCTTCGGCTATCTGTCTTGTGGAAAGAACAAGGGATATACGGTTGCCTGCGTCGTCAGTAACCCAGGTGCCTTGTTTTCCGCTCTGTTTACAGGCCAGCGGAAGAAGGACGGTTGGTAACAGGAGCGCGGCAAGTAGTCTGTTAATAGGCATAAAACTCAAGTTGAATGGCTGTTTGGTTATAATTTTCGAGAGTTTTGAGATACCCGGTTTTTACCAGGAATGCACCGGCAATTTCCCGGATGTATTCGGGATAGTCAATGTCCTCTTTTTTCAATTTCACGGATGATGTTTCAATGATCTGATCAGCAAGGACTAGTCCGGTAACATGATAATACTGCAGCATTTTAAACTGGTTGTTCAGTTCAAGCACCAGGTTTTCAATGGTTTTGTCGCGTACAAAGGCCAAATATGCGTTGCGGGCAGTATCAGCTTCCTGTTCGGCACCGGGCTGTTTAATTATCCTGACCATGTATATCATCGTATCAGCCGGTACCAGTTCCTGGTCAACATACAACAGCTGCCGCAGGCGATTTTTGGTCATCTCTATCTCATCGGCCAGTATCGATTCTGATAATCCCAATTCAGTCAACAGGGAAACAGCAGCCATTTTTTCCTGCAATTCAATATCCCCGGTTTGGTAACGCAGCGTGGCAACCCGGTCGATATCATTGTAAAACAACAGTTGTTGTCTGATGACCTTCAATTTGCTGATCTGGTACAACCAGCTGAAATAGACTGACCTGACATCCCTTTTCAGTATTTTTTCCTGGTCATCCTGCTGAGCGGTTGGATTATTCCGGATAGCCAGGGAAACAGCCGTTTCGGGGGAAAGTATTAAAACCGTACCGGACTGGCCGGATACAATGTGTGTTAACAGGAAAAGGAGTATTATTCCAACAAGGCGCATCGTATGGGTGAATGCATTTGTGCTAAGTTAAGGTTATTTATCAGATAAACCGGATAAACCGTTACAGGGATAAATCAAATGGATTATACCTGACACCATGATCGAAGGTATCCAGATTTTCCTTCTTTTTAAGAAATCCGACAATACCGTAGGTAAGAGGAGTAAACAAAATTTCAACGGAACACTTAAAGATATAGTTTGAAACAATGACAGCCCACAATACATTGGCAGGGAGAACACCATAGAATGCCACCAGGCAGAAAATAATGGTGTCTACTCCCTGTCCGAGCAATGTTGATCCAATGGTACGCATCCACAGGTGCTTGCCTGCCGTAACAATTTTCAATCGCGAAAGGGTTACCGAATTGGTGAATTCACCTGCAAAATAGGCTAACAAACTGGCAATTACGATGCGGGGCAAAAATCCAAGGATCTGTTCAAAAGCCTGTTGATTGGGCCAGTCGGTTGCGGGTGGCAGCACCTGGACAATATAAAACACCAATGACATCAGGAGGGCTGAAATAAAGCCCAGCCAGATTATACGCCGGGAACGTTTATAACCATAAACCTCGGTTAGTATATCACCGAAAATATAGCTGAGCGGAAACAGCAGCGTTCCGCCATCAAAGGTAAATTTCCAGAGCGTAAGGATCTTTGTTGAGGCAATATTGGAAATAAGCAGCACCGCAACAAACAATGCAACAAGAATGTCGAAATATCTGAATTGGCGGGGATCCATTTTATGACCCGTTTAATTTACGGCGTACATTACAGGTTGTGCTGCCGGGATTTTGGTCATAACCATGTCGAAGAAGCGCGGAATGCATTGGGAAGCCATGGGGGTATTGGCATTAAACATAACGGCAATGCCGATTTTTGTTTCCGGATCAAAGGCGATCTCGGCCCTGAATCCCTCCACATAGCCTCCGTGGTAAACGATATTATGGTTTCCGGTGGTAAAAATTCTCCAGCCAAGTCCATAACAGGTTTTTTCCAGTGATTTCCAGTTCCTGTGGTATGCCGACTTTTTTGGGGTTTCAATGCAAGCCGTTGATATCTCCCTGATCGCATTTTCAGGAACCACCTCGGGATAATATCCGGTAAGTGCAAGCAGCCATTGGGCCATATCGGAGGCACTGGCATTTATACCCGAAGCGGGTGAAGCCGAATAATACCTGTCATTTTTAGATTTTGCCTTCCAGTTTGCACCTGCCCGCAGGTGGGGCAAAGCTGTATTTGCATTGTTGCAGAACGATTTGAAATCGGTGGAAGCCTCATTCATATTCAGCGGTACAAATATTTTATCGTGGAGCAGATTATTGTAATCTTTTCCGGTTGACTTTTCCAGAATATCACCTATCAGACTGTAAACAACGTTCTGGTAGGTATAGATCTGGCCGGGCCGGGCTGCAAGCGGAACTCCTGAGAGGGAAGGTTTGATATTCTCATAATTGTAACCATTGTCCAGCATATCGGTAAATGTATGGTTGGGGAAACCCGTAGTCTGACTGAGAATATGCTTTACCGTAATTTGTGAAGCGCTGGCAGTATCCCTCATTCTGAAATCAGTAAGATATCTTTTAACCCGGTCATTCCAGTCGAGATAACCTTCTTCAACCATAATACCGGTAAGTACCGAAGCAAAACCTTTTGAAACAGAGCCAATTCTGAAGGCAGTATTACTATTTACCGAATCGTTGCTGCCGTATTGCTTTACGCCGTAACCCCTGAGAAGAACGACTTCACCCTTGTAAACCAAAGCTACAGCCGCACCCGGACTTTTCAAACTGTCAACGGCATGCTGAAGGTATTCATCGTAAGCCATAATCAGGCTATCCAATGCAGTGGGTTTATAATCAGCCAGTGAGGCCGAATTTTTCGGATCAAAGGATTCATCTGTCACTGAACCCAGATCAACTGCTGAACCGAGGAATAATATACTCAATAATACTCCGGAACCAAATCTTTTCCACATATAATAATCACTACAAAAAGTAAAACTCTACCTGTCAGTTCTTTTGTTGTTCGGTAATCAACATACTTTGCCCTATTTACGATAACAGGAGCATAAAAGTTCTAAACTAATAAAAAATCCTTACTGTTAATCTTAAAATTCTGCTAAATTAATTAATTCTTATTTAAAAACTTTACGTGTTGGAAAGGGTGTTTGGGTCATTTGTTTATAAAGAATATAAATACTCCTAAAAGGAAGGAACATTAGACTTACAAAAAAATAAAATTATAACTTGCATGATTGGATTAATTAAAAGCAAGACCATGAGAAGAAAAACATACCTAAACCGGAGAGGGTTTCTGAAATCATCAGTTATCGGTGCGGCAGGTGCGTTTATTAGCACTTCGGCCATTGCCAGGCAACCCAAAGATGATGCTGTTATCATTAAACGAAGGCTGGGAAAAACAGATATTGAGCTGCCGGTAGTCAGCTTCGGCGTGATGCGGTCGGACAACGCAGCGCTGGTAAAATCTGCCTACCAGATGGGGATGGTCCATTTTGATACGGCACACGGCTACCAGGAAGGGCGGAATGAAACTATGCTGGGAGAACTGTT
>DATEVU010000179.1:0-6445 GCA_035258345.1 Bacteroidales bacterium | reverse complement strand
GGCATTTTTATGGTTTTGTGGTTGACAGGGTTTATTCTACGCAGGAAGAAATAGATGCCGATAATGCCATGGCAGCAGAAGCTACCGGTAACCTGGAAACGCTTTACCAGGAAGCTGCCAAACCGGGAGACATAAGATTTGTGGACCTGGATAAAGACGGCCATATAACCGACAAAGACCGGACCATGATAGGGAATCCGGTTCCCGGGATCATTTACGGCTTTTCAGGAAATGTCCAATACCGTGGATTCGACTTTTCATTGTCGGTGAGCGGCGTTCGGGGCAACAATATATTTAATGCTTTCTACACCTACTGGCTCACCGGAATGATACGGCCTTTTAACGCATCTGCTGAAGTACTCGACAGGTGGCGTGAACCCGGGGACATAACTGACGTGCCAAGGGCGGTGGCCAATGATCCAAATAAAAACCTGAGACCGTCTACACGCTATATCCAGGATGGTTCCTACTGGCGTCTGAAAAACATCTCCCTGGGATATACCGTACCATTATCAGCGCTATCCAGGCTTTCTCTCAATGCTGTTTCAACATTACGCGTGTATATTTCATCCCAAAACCTTTATACACACTCCAGGTATAAAGGATTTGACCCTGAAATAGGCGCCCAGTATTCCGGCGACAGCCAGCGTTACAACCTGCGGAGGGGGATTGATACAGGGCAGTATCCCCAGCCCCGCACTTTTCTTGTTGGCATACAACTGAATTTTTAGGATATCATTATGAAAACTAGAACATTTCTCCTGGCAATCCTTCTTTTACCGGCCTGTAACGAAGACCAGCTGGACCTTATGAATCCGAATTCCTATACCGAAGACACCTATTTTACTAATGCCGATCAATGTCTTCAGGCTGTAAACGCAGTGTATGCAGGTTTTTACTTCCAGGGCCTGTTTGCCAGGGAGTATTATTTTATTTTTGATCTGCTGGGTAACGAAGCCGAACAGGCCCCTCCCCTGCAAGGCGCCCTGGCCGAGTTCCCCAATTTCACCTTCGGTCCGGGCAACGAACATATTAACAGGTTATGGCGTTCCTATTACAGGATAATCCTGCGGTCGAATCTTGTATTTGATAAGGTGGGGAAATGGGTCCCGAATACCGAAAATGACAGGAATTTAAGGACAAGGATCCTGGGAGAAGCCCGGTTTTTGCGGGCATGGTCGTATTTTGAACTGGTTACCCTGTTCGGCCGGGTTCCGGTTAAAGAAAACTGGGAGGACCGGTTTGAATATGCTGCCCCAAGGGCCGACAGTCTCGGGCAGATTTGGCAGATAGTTGAAAAGGATCTTCAGGAGGCAATTGAAGTGTTACCTGTATATTACGACGAAATGAACAAAGGCAGGGCAACTAAAGGTGCCGCAATCGCTTTGTCAGGCAAGGCCCTCCTGTTCCGCCAAAAATGGCAGGAAGCCGCCGATGCGTTCTCCACGATCGAAAACAGTCCTTTTTACTATACCCTTATCCCCGATTTTGAAGAGAACTTCCTGTCCTCAAATGAAAATAATGACGAATCGGTATTTGAGGTTCAACTCGAGCATGTCCCCGGGACAAACACCTGGTTCATGTTCGGGGGACAGGAATCATGGGGAGGAGGGGCAACACACAGCGGGAGGGCTATGGAATACGGCTGGAACGACTGGCAGAATGTATTTATATCCGATGCGGCTGTTGCCGCATTCACCTATGAGGATGAAGCAGGTAATCCCTATATCGACCCCCGGGCAGCCATGACGTTTTACGGCCCACCTGAAAAAGGCGGGGATATCGATTATTGCAACAATTGTTCGGACGGGGCATTGCCATACCCATACACGGTTTCGGGAACCCGCTGGAAGAAATACAACGATTATGAGAATAAAGAAAAAGAAGGCCTTCCCGAAGGATCAATCAATGCCCGTGTAATCCGCTATTCGGATATCCTGCTCATGCATGCCGAGGCCTTGATTGAACTGGACCGGACAGATGAAGCACTGGCCCTGATAAATTCAGTAAGGAACAGGGCAGGCGCTTTCCAATATTCTTTGCCGGTTACGAAAGACATTGCCATAAAAATACTGCAACGCGAAAGACAACTGGAATTATGCGGAGAGCAACACCGGTATTTCGACCTTATCCGGTGGGGTGTAGCCATGGAAACAATCAACAGTGAAAAACAGGCTGCAGGACGTGGCAACCCATTCCGACCAAAAAATGTACTCCTCCCAATACCCCAGCTGGAAAAGGATTTAAATCCGGCTGTGGCGGCTGATATCTCAAATGACTGGAATTAGATTCTGTTGGCGCGGAAAGCCGTGGTCATCTTTTGTTGCGGTAAACGCAATGTGTGTCGTTGCAAAAATTGCAGGAATACTTACGGTGCCTGACTTCTCTTCCGATACCAACCATCCCGCTAACCGACTTGATGGGTTTCATCAGCATGCTTTCCGTAAGACTTATCCCGCAAAATTTTTCAGGCAACAGACCGAAGAGGTGCTTTTGTTCCTGTGTGTCCCATCCGCAGTATCCCGGACTATAACGGTTGGTAATCAATAACCCCTTTTTGGCCATGTTCTCTTTAAGCTTTGCCTGTATCTGATCCATGGCGCTTTCAACGGCAATTGAACCCAGGGAATCTATCAGATAGGAAAGTACTGAATTCCCCTTTTTATGGATAGAGGCGGCCCATTCACTCACTTCCTTCCCCACAGTACAGGCAAAAACAGCCACTGAGGAAGATTTCTCCAGATGCTTCGTAACAATCGGGCCTGTCGCAAAAGTTGTGTCACCCAATCCTATCCTTTTAGCCGAATTATCGATGAACAGATCACTGAAAATAACATATCCGCCTGTGGGATTTATTCGCGTCTCAGCTTCCGAAAGAATCTCATAAATAAGTTCGGGAAAGGGCTCAGGAATATTTTCGGGTATAAAACCGATGTAATCCTCAACCAATGCGCTGTCGATACTGAGATCCTTGAAATTCAGATTATAAACAACCGGCATTGTGGTGACTGACGAGTTGGTATCCATAGTCATTCAGGTTAGTAGTTGATTGTTATTCAATTCCCTGAGGGTATCGTACATGGCTGCCAGGTCAACAAGCAATAAAACTGGCAAGATAATACCGTAAAATTTACCAATTTTATTGGAAAATTATACTATCCGGGTGAAATTAATTCATTAATACTTTTAATTAAATGATCTTCATATGGTTTCACCGATTTGAATTCTCCCAGTCCGATAAGGGGTTTGGTTTTTCCATGAAAGTCGCTACCACAGGTCATTAGCGATTTTCTTTCTATCGCTGCCTTCGCAAAATACTCGATCTGCTGATAATTGTGATAATTGTTGAAAACCTCCAACCCGGCGGCCCCGATGTCAAGCAATTCATGGATCACCTGCTCCTGTCCCTTGAGATTTACTCCGGGATGAGCGATCACCGGAGTCCCTTCATTCACCGTAATCACCTGAATGGCCTCTTCATAGCTCATGAAATCGACTTTTACATAAGCCGGTTTCCCCTGGGCAAAAAAATCATGATAGAAGTGGATATAGGGCATATCGCTTCTATCTCCCCCGGGGAAATAGGGTATAAGCCCCGGATTATGCCTGTTCCCGGGATCAGCTATAAGCACTTCGGCAATAAGTTCAGCTGTAGGAGGCTTTCCATCCGATCTCGCAAGAACCGCTCCTGGATCGACATCTATCCCAAGCCTGCTGAGGTTATTGATCATTACCGGAAAAGAGTCCATGAATCTGCGGTTGACCTGTTCTTCCAACTCCAAAAAGTCGTTACAGTCCCAATCAATATTGTAACCCAGCACATGCAGGTCAATACCCTTGAAGTTGCAGTCGATCTCAATACCGGGTATAACCGTAATGTCCTGCTCCGAGCTATGTTCCATGGCACTTGCTATTCCTCTTACACAGTTGTGATCGGTAAGAGAAATGATTTTAAGTCCTTTTGTCAGGCATTGACTTATGATATCGCTGACCGCGAATTCGCCATCGTTGCTGAAACAGCTATGCATGTGCAAATCGGCATTCATTTCAGGAAAACTTTGTTTATTATTTATAATTTTCTACACTCCAGCAGCTCAGACAAATCCTCTAGGGTGATCCCGGCAAAATCGCTGAGGGTGGTGGAGGCACCTGCCATTAGCAATGTATCAGCGGTTTCACTGGTCAGCACCCCCAGCGTTTTAATCTGTGCATTCACGGCAGCTTGCACCCCGGCCAGCGAGTCCTCAAAAACTACGCATTGATCCGCCTGCACCCCAAGCATGTCCATGGCTGTGAGGTAAACCTCCGGGTGGGGTTTCCCGTTTTTCACCTGTGATTTACCGATAATCACGCCGAAAAATTCACTGAGTTCCAATCCTGATAAAACCAGGTCAATATTTTCAACCGGCGCGGAAGTAGCGAGGGCGATCATAATACCTGATTTTTTAAGCTCTTCCAGGAATTCACGCAGGCCTGCCATAGGAGCAAAAGCCCGGGAATTGCGGATCGACTCCCTGTATTCAGCATCAATTTCATTTACAAACATTTGCACCTGGCCGTCTGTAATTTCACCTCCCAATAAAATCCTGAGAGCCTGATCACCCGGGGTGCCGGAAATAACCCTGTTGAAAATATCCTCATTCACAGGAATTCCCCTTTTCACCAAAAATTTTTCCCAGGCCAGCCTGTGAAAAGGATTGCTGTCGATCACAACACCGTCCAGATCAAATATCACAGCCTTCAGCATAAAGCAGCGTTTATGGTAAAGATATCCCTGTCAACCTGTGTAAAATCAGTAATAACTTCGAAACCAAAATTGCTGTAATCGTTACCGGTTGAGTTTACTATGATTACCCTGGCCGGTTTCGCTCTTTCTGCAGCAGTAATCCCGGCAACCGAATCCTCAAAAATAACCACGTCTTCACATTTCAACCCCAATACCCGGATGGCAATTTCAAAAATCTCAGGATCCGGCTTGCTCCTGATCCGGTTGTTATTGTAAATCACATGCTGCCTGTCGATCAGTAAGCCCAAACCCAGGTTTTCGAAATAAAAGTCAATATTTTCTTTAATTGAGGCTGTGGCAATGGCATAGGGAATATGTTGCTGCTTCAGAAATTCAATAAATCCCGTTGCGCCGGGGGCATAATCTATTCCGTTTTGCAGGCAAAGTTTCTGATAAAGGATTTCCTTTTCAAGAATATATTGGTTGAGCTCTTTCTCCGGCAGCTGACGGTTAAAAAGAGTACACAGGATAGTGCTGTTGTTTTTGCCGTGTATTAGTTCATTCTTTTGCTTGCCGGTAAGGAAAATATCATGCCTGCTCAGGAATATATCCCAGGCCTGGTTGTGCAAACCGGTATCCCAAATAAGGGTACCATTAAGATCGAAGACAACACCCCTGCAATGCTTCATGTCACCTTATAAACCTTGTCTACGATGCCATAGGCAATGGATTCAGTGGCATTCATCCAGTAATCCCTGTCAAAATCCTTCAGGATCTGCACCTGCGTCTGATTACAATTTTTTGCCAGGATCCCGGCTGCGATTTCCTTGGATTTGGTAATTTGCCGTGCGTGGATCTCAATATCGCTGGCCCTTCCCTGCAGATATTCAATACTTGGCTGGTGTATCATCACCTCCCCGAGCGCATAAATATATCTTTCCCCCTTTTTACCTGCCGATAGCAGGATAGATCCCATGGATGCCGCCAGGCCCATACAAACTGTAGATACGGGCGAAGTCAGCAGGTTCATGGTATCGAGAATGGAATAGCCCGAGGTAATAATGCCACCCGGACTATTGATAAAAAAGGTTATTTTCTCACCCGGCTTTACCGATTCGAGGTAAAGCAACTTGCTGACAATGTCCCTGGCAGAATCATCATCAACCGGTCCCCACAGGAAAATTTTTCGCTGTTCCAGGAATTTCAAATCAATCAGCTTCTGAATTTCCTGGTGTTTCTCGGTATTTTTCGCCTCTTCGGATTCGGTATTGAATATTGCTGTTTTCATGGTTGGCTTACATTGGTAATAATATGATGATAAAGATAATGAAAATTGACGAACCGAAACATTGACCATGAAAAGGCTTTAGCCTCATATTTGCCGGGTATGAGGCTAAAGCAATAATCGAATATTCAATTCAGCTTAACCGTTGGCTTATGCCAACAGCAATAGAATTCCTACTCCTCCCCTTTCATCGACGCCAACCCGCTGTTACTCAACTCAACCAGCCTGATAAACTCTGCCCGGTAACCATCTCCATCATTGCCCCTGGAGGCTTTCGCCAGGCTAAGCACGGTGATGTAATCCATACTTCCCTTGTATTCGGAATTGCGAAGAAGCATGCCAAAACCAGCCACAGCTGCCGAGAACCTGAAGTTTTCAGAAGTTTGTCCAATGGGTTTGTGTACATTGGGTATTGTTTCTGTCATGAGTATGCT
>DATEVU010000178.1:0-7374 GCA_035258345.1 Bacteroidales bacterium | reverse complement strand
GTCCGGTTAATACGGATAAAAAGGTTGCCATTATGCGATCACTGGCCAGGGGGATCAGAAAAGCTGGAGCCAAACAACTCATTACACTTCATCCCCCCGGAGGTTACGGTTCTGCACAGTGGGTACATAATGAGCCCTGGATGGATTTTAATATGAGACAAAACGGACATGCCGTTGAATTTACAGGACGCTATAACATGACATATGCGGATTACCGGAGAATTCCTGCTAAACCGGTTATGGACGGCGAACCCGTTTATGAAGATCATCCCATAGCTTTTAATCCCGACCAGTTAGGGCATACCACAGCCGCAGATGTCAGACGGCCATTATACTGGGATCTGTTCACCGGAGCTTTTGGTCATACTTATGGTCACCATTCCGTATGGCAGATGTACGATCCTGCGAAAGGCAGCCCAATAAACCGTCCGCTGATGTCGTGGAAGGAAGCACTTGATCAGCCGGGCGCTCAGCAAATGATGTATGGCCGAAAACTGATCGAAAGTCGTCCGTTTTTAAGCAGAATACCTGATTCGACAATTCTTGTGGCAGGAGAATATGCCTCGGCAATGCCTGGCGAAGGCCGGGCCAGATTTGTTGCTACCCGGGATACCGAAGGAACATACGCGATGATTTATACCCCTGTTGGAAGGGAGTTTAAGGTACGCATGGACGTTATTAAAGGCAAAGATGTTTTGGCATGGTGGTATAATCCCCGAAACGGCACTTCATTTAAAATAGGAGTCTTCGCCAATCACGGGGAGCAAGGATTCATTTCACCGGATACAGGAGAGTACCTTGATTGGATCCTGGTACTTGACGATGCTTCGAAACAATATCCTGCACCCGGACTAATTCATTAACATATCATTATGGTCAAGGTGAAAATTCATTGGAGTATTAACCGGGGGTTGTCTGCAAGGGTGATGGTGCTGGTTATGTTAATAAGCACAATTTGTTGTTCTTTGCAAAATGTTGGTGCTGCCTGGACAGGTGTTCCTAAATTGCTGAAGATATCGGATGCGGTAAAACCGGGGAAAGTAATGAGCATCAGCGGAGAAGGGATTAATTTGGGTGAAACAGCAGTCAAGATGAAACTGGATTCTGATGGCAGTTCGCCTTTGACTCTGCCAACAGATGCAATCGATCTTCTGATATTAACGGGTGATTCTAAGGGTCATTTTGTGGTAGCTGCTTTTCCGGAAAATGCAGCACCCGGAATATATAACGTATGGGTTAAAAATAGCGCCGGTTGGAGTACACCAATAAAACTGAATGCTCCCAGGGGAATGTTCATGTCCGAGAAAGAGGCCTGGAATGGACAGTGCATACAGGTAACAGGCCGAAATTTTGACGGCAGGGAATTTAATGCATTAAAGAAACTAAGAGTAAGACTCAGAAAGGTTTCGGACGATACAATTTACGATATGACCAGTTCAATAACTGATTCAAATCCTTATTGTGTAACCTTTACAGCTGGCGGACAGCCTCTTGCATCATATTATGTTGAGGTCTCTAACGATAACGGCCTACACTGGTCAGGAATATCGAGCGGACAGACCCTGACGCTGGTATCTGCAGGATCCGACCCTTTGGAAATGGGAGTTGCATGGGCCGGCTCGTTCAATTGGAACAATGTGTATAACGTAACCAATTACAATGTGATTCCCAATTCGGGTCTTGATGAGACGGAAGATATCCAGCTTGCCATAAACGCTGCATACCAAGCAGGTGGAGGCGTGGTATATTTTCCAAATGGTACGTACCGTTTTACAAAATTGATGCTGCGCCCGCATGTTGTTTTGAATGGTGAGAGTGCGGACGGTACCAACCTGGTATATTGCGGGACGAGTCCCGATGATAATGTCATCTCAGGAAGCGATGATGGTACAAGTGTTGGTACGCGAATTGGGCATATGGGCGTTGCAAATCTTAAATTTACCCTTTCGGATAATGAACAGAGACCCAGATGTTTCTTCTGGCTCGGTCATGCGTATAATGTTTATTACTGTGATTATTGGACTAACCGTACCGCCGACAGAATTTTTATAATAAATACAAAAATAGACTATCCCTATAATACAAGAAAAAATGGTGCAGGAGAAGGTATGATAAGTATTACAAGGGAAAGAATTCTTCTGAACAACAACCACTGGGTTGGATACGGAGCTGTTCCCGGCTTTATGCTCACCGGTGAATATTATACCGAAAAAAATAATTATTATGAGTATAGCGATCATTGTTCCAGTTCGAGCGCTTCCTATGCTTTCAGGGAGAATAACGTACTGCAGGCTCACAGGGAAGTGAATTGTGGTGTCGCACAAGGCTTTCCCGCGGGTCAGCTTGGAGGCATGTATTTCAAAGATCGTACCTACCTGTATAACAATACGATCAGAAATATAGGTACACGATCCGGTAACGACGGAGAAGCTTTCACCGATGATATCGCGCTTGGATATTGGAACGACGGTTATGTTATGGCGAGCACTTCCACTTCTATAACCTGCAAAGCCCGCAATCCGGATATCCCTTTGGCATATCCGCTTAAGCCTACATTCAGCGAACCGTGTATATTGATTATTGACGGTACCGGTTTGGGACAATTGAGAGAAATCGCCTCCGTTAAAGGAAATACAGCCCATATTACCCAGGCATGGGATATACAGCCGGATACAACCAGCAGGTGGACTCTTATTCTGCCGATACGGGATGTAACCTTATACAAGAATACGGTAACTGACGCCATAACTGCTTACCAGATGTATGGAAATGGTATAGACTGGGTAATAGCTGATAATTCTTCAGAAAACGCAGATGGGGTTTTTATTTGGAACATGAGGTGGCCAAATGATGCGGCATTGTTCAGAACAGGCGTGATACCCAATTATTACAACCGGATTACAAGGAACCGCTTTACCGGGAAAGATTATAAACTCTCAAGACAGGGTATAACCGTATCGGGTGAAAGGTTTGGATCAGGGGGAGCATATGGTGAAGTACAGGGTTTTAATACGGAGATTCGGGAGAATATAATAACAGGGGTCGGAGATGATCAAAGTAAAGGTATTTACATTGCCTCAGGGTACGGTGAAAACGACTCGCTGGGTATTACAGGAGATATAACCAACACAATTATTGAGGGCAATAAAATAAGTAAATTTGCAAAAGGCATAGAGCTATTCAGAAACAATTATGGTTCAACCCTGGTCAATAACACCTTTGAATCGACTGTACCTACAGCCTTTTTTACAGACGGTATTTCCAAAAATACCGTTATTATTGGCGATACCACCTTCGCACGAGAGAAAACATTGGCCGGAAATATTCCTGAGAAATTGACCCGGCATGTAAACCCATTTATCGGCACGGCCAATGGGGGAAATACACATCCGGGACCGGTGCTGCCGTGGGGAATGTTGTCCCTTTCACCGCTTAACTCTTACGATACGATCAGTAAAGTATCCGGTGCCAGCCCTTATTATTTCGGGTACAAATATATTTCAGGATTTACCCATATGAACATGAGTGGGGTGGGTTGTGCCGATATGGGCACATTTTGCCTGATGCCGACAACAGGAAATTTAATCTTTCATCAACCCGATAACACTTCGGGCTATTCCAATGAAAAGGCATCTCCGGGATTTTATTCCGTTAAACTCGACCGGTTTAACATAAAGGCTGAATTAACAACAACAACACGGACCGGATTGAGCAGTTTCACTTTTCCCGGGGGCCGGTCGAATATTTTTTTACAACTTGGAGTCGGACTTACCACTCAAAAAGGGGGCGCTTTAAAACGGGTATCCGAAACCGAAGTGGAAGGATTTAAATCTATTGGTGACTTTTGCGGTATCAAGGGTGTGCAAACCCTGTATTTTGTTGCCAGGATAAGTAAAAAACCTTTGGTCTCCGGAGTAGCGATAGATGGAAATGATTATCCGGACTTTAATCGGGAAATAGCCGGAAATGATATTGGCGCTTATTTTACTTTCGATACTGAAGAGAACGAAACCATTTATGTAAAAGTTGGGGTATCGTATGTCAGCATCTCAAATGCTAGAAAAAACCTCGATACAGAACAGCCCGGATTTGATTTTGAAAACACGAAACTGGCAGCCGAAAAGGCATGGAACCAGGAGTTGTCGAAAATTCAGGTAGAGGGAGGCAGCATGGATGACAGGGTGAAGTTTTATACAGCCCTTTACCATGCATTAATCCATCCCTCTGTTGCCAATGATGTCACCGGTGAATATGTCACAATGGGCAGTAATACTTTAGGCAAAATATCGGGTTATAACAGGTATACCACTTATTCCCTTTGGGATACCTATCGGAACGTGCATCCTTTTCTTTCCCTGGTCTATCCGAAGCAGCAATCGGACATGGTTAAAAGCATGCTGGGTATGTATAAAGAATCCGGATGGCTGCCGAAATGGGAGCTCGCCGGTATGGAAACCAATTGCATGGTTGGTGATCCTGCGATACCTGTTGTCGTGGATTCATACCTCAGGGGATTAAGGGATTTTGATGTTGATCTCGCCTGGGATGCCATGAAACATAATGCTTCAACACCAGGAAGAGAGAACCCGGCCAGACCGGGATTCGATGACTGGCTGAATTATGGGTATATACCGGACGATGCCCGTTATACCCTGAAGGTTTTTACATCTGCCAATATTTCTTATGAGTACGAAAATGTCAGGCATTTGGGTACCGTGTGGGGATCCGTATCCACAGGAATGGAATACTGCATTGCAGATTGGAATCTTGCCCAAATGGCTAAATCACTGGGGAAAAAGGAGGATCATCAATTCTATCTGAACCGTTCATTATATTATAAAAACAACTTTGACAGCAACACCGGATTCGTAAGGCCTCGCTTAAAAGACGGATCATGGTTATCGCCGTTTGATCCGGCCTCAAAAAGATTGAACGGATTTGTAGAAGGGAGTTCCTGGAACTATACTTTTATGGTACCTCACGATATGCCAGGGCTCATAACGCTGATGGGAGGCACGAAAAAATTCACTGAAAAGCTTAACACCTGTTTTGAAATGAATTTTTTCGATGTCACCAACGAACCTGACCTGGCGTATCCCTATCTGTTCAATTATGTAAAAAATGAGGAGTGGAGAACACAAAAAGAAGTACATGAAATTATTTCCAGGGATTTCAATATTTCACCGGGTGGTTTGCCCGGAAATGATGATTGCGGCACCATGTCAGCATGGCTGGTTTACTCCATGATGGGATTTTACCCTGATTGTCCGGGGAACATGGATTACCAGCTTACAAGTCCTGTTTTCAGCAAGATTACTATTGCTCTGGATCAATCCTATTACCCGGGAAAAACATTTATGATTGAAGTTGAAAATGGTGAGAAGAACAATTATTTCATCAAGTCGATGAAACTCAATGGAAAGCCTTATAAAAAGTACACGCTGAACCATCAGGACATAGTGAATGGTGGAAATCTCAGAATAGTAAAACGTTAAAACCATGAAAAATAAGTTTTTAATAGCTTTAATTATTAATTTTATTTGCAATCCATTATGCAATGCGCAGGATAAACGCCACCGGATCAGTATCCTACCAGACCCTGAGGTTTTGCAAAAGGTTAAAGAGCGGCAGGATTTGAAATTCGGGTTATTTATGCATTGGGGACCTTACAGCCAATGGCGCGTGTTGGAATCATGGACTCTTTGTACGGAAGACTATGGCTGGATAACCCGTCACGGGTTGACCCGTGGGGCCGAATATAATTATGCTGTCGAGCTGCTGATTGCCCTTTAAGGTGCTAAAATCAGAATCTTGCCCTAATAAAGGAAGGTTGACTAAAAATCCGATGAGATAAGATAAAAGATTTTTCATTGCGGAAATATCTTTTTCAGACTTTTTAAAATATAGAAATTCTGATTATTAGTATTCTTCGTTCCATTTTTCGGTTGATTGGAGATATAATGATACGAATTTTACTAGAAATTTGTTCTGTGACCTTCCATTTAATGTCGAACCGAGATATATGAGAATTCCAGAAATAACATTCTAAAATGAGTGCATAATCAAAAGTAAAAGTGAGTCTTGTTCTGAGATTTCTATATTATAATAAGGATCTAGGTATCATTATTTCAAGTGTTTAAACCAAAAATGACGCCTAATTAAGTATTAGTAATTAGTAATTTAATTTCTGATAATTTTTAATATATTTGAATGACTTTAAAAGCAAAGTCGAGCATTTCGTCCGGGTGGCTTAAACGGTGGAGACTCATTTTGTAAAGCATCTAACTAGCTTAATATCATATCACAGGAAGATCAGGTTCAAAACCCTCTTCCTCCGCAAATCATAAAAAGTGCCCCCGAAGGGGCATTTTTATTTTTCTGAGGCCGTCAAACGTTAGTTTGAACAGCCTCATAAAAATAAAAATGTTGGGGCAAAGCCCGCACTTTTTATGATTTTAGCATCCCCTTTCAGGGAACACGAGCGAAGCGAGTAATCCCTCTTCCGGGGATCACGAGCGAAGCGAGTAATCCCTCTATTCATAAGAACACCGAACAAGGAACACCGAATGATGATTTAAGAAGTATGTGACGCTTTCAGTTTCGATATGTTTGTTGATTCCTACTGCCGCAAAAAATTCCCCCCATCTATCCCCACATCAAATCTTCCCTGGGTGACAGATACCGGATTGCCATTTATGGAGGCCTGGAACTCAAAATATCCCGACAGGATCACCTCCATGGGTGATTCGTCAACCAGCAAATGCTGTGCTCTTTTAAAATGGAGTCCGCCGCTCAGCATATCGGCTGTATATTCAGTATTACCTGCTGAAATCAGCACCTGCCATTCGGGATTCGTCAGATCAATGACCGAATCGTTGAATACAGTGAGATCCTGGTAGTGATCCGGAGAATATCCATTCAGCAGAAAGGTCATTGCCATTTCAGCGTTCCCGGGATAATTACCCGTGGGTCCTTTATGACCGGTAAGAATAAATGCCATGGAATTATCCGTGACACGTATCCTGGCAGGAATAGTATAGTCATCAGAAACAAACACTTCGTTGCCGTAATAGGCACCGAAAGTATTGTATCCCCATTCGGAATAGGCGGGTAAATCGACAAATTGTCTGTCTTTGATAAAGACAGATTTTTCCAGATTATAATCATCCGTGCAACCGGCCACGATGGCCGGCATAAAAAAGAATAGCAGGTATCCCGGTGTTTTCATTTTAATCCGGATTGAATGGGAATATATAAATGGAACTGAATGCCCCCTTCATAGGATTTTTTTAACAGGCCATAGGATCCGGAGGTTAAACCGAATCGCGGCAGTATAGCTTCTACACTGAAGGTATGATTCACATCCCTGCCAAT
>DATEVU010000177.1:0-6852 GCA_035258345.1 Bacteroidales bacterium | reverse complement strand
AATGTGGACCCGAACGATATTGAATCCATAAACGTATTAAAGGATGGTTCCGGTGCAGCCATTTACGGAACCAGGGGATCCAGTGGTGTGATCATTGTGGCCACCAAAAGGGGAAGGGCCGGCACTGCCGTGATCGACTATAACGGTTATGTTACTGCTGAAATGGTAAGCAAAACACAACCTGTAATGAATGCAACGGAATGGAGGGCATTGTCGGCAGAGACCGGTTTGGGAACAGACTTCGGATATGATACCGACTGGTTTGATGAAACAACCGAGACAGCCCTTACACAGGTTCACAACATTGCCATGTCGGGCGGTACCGATAAAACAAGCTACCGGGCTTCCTTCAATTACCACAATGCAGATGGTGTTATGATTACCTCCGGTCGCCAACAGCTTAACGGCAGGCTCAATCTTACCCAAAAGGCATTGAATGACAAGTTTACACTGGATTTAAACCTGGGTATCACGGACATTGAAGCGCAACACGGTTTTTCAGATGCATTCCGGTATGCCACCGTATACAATCCCACAGCTCCCGTAAGGAGTGATGATCCGGCTTTTGACATTTATGACGGTTATTTCCAGCAGATTTTGTTCGATTATTACAACCCGGTGCAGATCCTGGAACAGAATTCGCATGACCAGAAAGGCAGGCTTATGAACATGTCCATAAAAGGTGCCTTTGAGATCGTCAACGGGCTTACCGTTGATGCTTTTTATGCCCTGCAGAGCAATCAGTCCCTGGAAGGCTGGTATTATGACAAGAACAGCTATTGGGTAGGAAGGGACAGGAATGGTATTGCCGAAAGGAGAACGGATAATAATTCCAGTCAGCTTTTTGAGACCACTGCCCGTTGGAATGGTGATGTAACATCCTCGGTAAACCTTAATGTACTGGGCGGATATTCCTATCAGGACTTTACCAACGAATGGTTCAGGGCCAGGGGCGGTGATTTCATTACCGACGCTTTTACCTACAACAATTTAAACGCTGCCCTTGATTTTAAGAACGGGATCGGCACCATAGAAAGTAATAAGAACACAAACAAACTGGTTGCTTTTTTCGGACGTATCAACCTGAATATAAACAGTACCTGGTTCCTGACAGCCAGCGGACGGTATGAAGGTTCATCCCGGTTCGGTATCGACACCAGGTGGGGTTTCTTCCCGGGTATCGGCGGAGGAGTTGAGCTGGCTAAATTCATAAACGCCACTGCAATCGACAACCTGAAATTCCGGGTGAATTACGGTGTAACAGGAAACCAGCCGAATCAAAGCTATTTGTCACTATTGCGTCTGGGTCCTTCCGGCAATTTCTTCTATAACGGCGCCTTTGTTCCCGGATATTCACCGGTGAGCAATGCGAATACCGATCTGGGCTGGGAAAAGAAAGCAGAAATTGATGTCGGATTTGATTTTTCATTCCTTGGTTCCAAGTTGTTCGGTTCTATCGACTATTATACCCGGACAACAACGGATCTGCTGTTTCAATACGAAGTGCCTGTTCCTCCAAATCTTTTTACTCAGGCCTGGCTGAACCTGGGTGAAATAAAAAGCAGCGGGCTGGAGATGACCCTGACCTGGAATGCAATTCAGAAACGGGATTTCACTTATTCCGTAACCCTTACCCCTTCCTATAACCTGGAGAACACACTGGTTTCACTCTCCGGCACGTTTAACGGTGCTGATTTGAATTATGGAGTCCGCGATCTCTCTGGTATGGGTTCCCCCGGGCAAAGTTCCGTACCCCTTGTAAGAGCCGAGGAAGGTGAACCGATTGGCCAGCTGCTGGCATTGGTTTATAAAGAAATTGATGAAGATGGCAACCTTATTTTTGAAGATCTCAATAACGATGGAACCATTGATCCACTTGACCGTAAGGTTGTTGGAAACGGTTTACCCGACTTTTTGATCGGATTTGGAAATACCCTGTCGTATAAGAACTGGGATATGAATATTTTCTTCCGGGGTGTTTTCGGGCATGATCTTCTCAATTCGTACCGTGCATTCTATGAAGTGCCCAATATGATCGGATCCTATAACCTGCCCGAGACTGCCACCGATATGAGAAATCCGGAAACAGGAACCCTTCTGAACAATTCTTCCGGTGTTTTATCCGATTTTCATATTGAAAATGCTTCCTTTGTTGCGCTTGATAACCTGAGTTTGGGCTATAACTTTACCTTGCCGGAAAATTTAAAATTCAGCAAGATCAGGGTATATCTCGCCGGCAACAATTTATTCTATATTACCGGGTATAAGGGTGTGGATCCGAACCCGAGATACGGAGATATTGAAGATAACAATAATCCGCTCGTACCGGGTGTCGACAGAAGGAACACATGGTTTAGGACCAGATCGGTAACTTTTGGCGCAAACATTGTTTTTTAATCCTGAAAATGAATTAGACATGAAAACAACAGAAAGAAATACAATGAAAAAATCGCTGTTTCTGATACGGGCGTTAATGATCGCATTGATCGTGACTGCTTTTAATCAGGGGTGTACCAATCTGGATGAAGAACTCTATAGTGAGGTTACACCGGACAATTTCTTCAACAATGAGGAAGAATTTATTTCGGCTTTGGGTGGTGCTTATACACGATTCAGTGACTGGGCTTCCTCCGACGGTACGCTTGCCTTACAGGAGGTTACTACCGATGAGATGGCTGTACCTACCCGCGGACAGGACTGGGACGATGGCGGCAACTGGAGAAGACTCCATTTGCATTCCTGGACAGTAGAAGATTACCAGACCGGTAACGGATGGGATTTTGGATTCAATGGTGTAAATACTGCCAACCGGCTGATTTTCCAGTTTCAGTCCCTGGTAGAGGGTGGGCAGGTTGAACAGGCGGCCGCTGATGCCTTTATTGCAGAGCTTGAGACCGTCCGCGGTTTCTTCTACTGGCAACTGATCGACTTGTTTGGTAACGTACCCCTTGTAACTGATTTTGCCGCAGCAGATGCTGCACCTCCTATTGTGCCCAGAGCACAGGTATTTGCCTTTATCCTGAACAACCTGGAAACAGCAGTTCCCAAGTTGTCAAAAGCCGTAGACGGCACCACGTATGGCCGTATGAATTATTATGCAGGACAGACCCTGCTGGCCAAGCTGTACCTGAATGCCGGAATTTACAGCGGCGGCACTGCGCAGTGGGACAAGGTGATTACTGCCTGCGATGAAGTGATCAACTCGGGTGAATATTCGCTGGAAAACAATTATTTTGCCAATTTCAACGTGGACAATTCCGGTTCCAACGAATTTATCTTTGCGATTCCTTATGACCAGGTATTCTTCCAGGGATTCAACATTGCCGTACGGTCACTGCATTATGGAAGCCAGCAGACCTATAACCTTACTGCCCAGCCCTGGAATGGTTTCTGTACCCTCGAGGAATTCTACAATTCATACGATGATGAAGACATGCGAAAGGGAGATCCGGGTACTGTTGACGGCCCGGCAGCCAGACGCGGAAATTTTATTGCAGGGTATCAGTACACTACGGGTGGAGTAAAGGTGATGGACGATGGCTTTGAGGCCGCAAACCCGGCACGCTTGCCGGCACCTTTGCTGGGAGATCCTGACGGAGCACCCCTGAATTTCGGAAATATAGGTTCAACGCAACCAACAATCAATGAATTGGGTCCCCAGGCCTATCGTCAGTCCGGAGTAAGGATTGGTAAATGGGAAATTGGTATCGGAAGCATGCCCGATAATATGAGTAACGATTATGCCGTATTCAGATACGCCGATGTATTGTTGATGAAAGCTGAGGCACTCTGGCGCCAGGGCAATGAAGCCGATGCTTTAACACTGGTAAACCAGATCAGAACCAGGGCTGGCATACCGGATCTGACAACGCTTGATGGTCCGCTGAGTTTTGATTTGGCAGGCGGAGATGTACCGGGTGGAGAATTGTTCAATGAGCTCGCACGTGAAATGTTTGCAGAAAACCATAAAAGGACAAATTTAGTCCGGTGGGGTTTATTTACCGACGTTGCCAAATGGGCGCTGCCGTTCTATAATCCCGGAGATGTGCTGGAAGATGGTGAACATACCAACCTGTTCCCTATTCACAAGGATAAACTGGCTGCAAATCCGAATCTTACGCAGAACCCGGGCTATTAGCCATAATAGTTGAATAAATACTTTATTAAGAGAGCAAGCAATGGTATATTTGCTTGCTCTCTTTTTTATTTGTTGATTTGTTGATTTGTTGATTGCGTGATGGAGTGATGGAGTAATTGGGTGACTGATATTTTAGATTAAGCGTTTTATGAGCCGTTGCAGCCTGGTGACATTTATCCTGTTATTCATTTCCTTGCTGGATTGGTCATGCACCAGGCAGCATGGTTCCGCCCGGGATGCATTGTTTTCACTTCTCGATCAGGAACATACTCAGATTGAATTTGTCAATCAGGTTGAATACACCGAAGAATACAATACATACACGTACAGAAATTTTTACAACGGCGCAGGTGTGGGCCTGGGCGACTTCAACAACGACGGGCTGCCTGACATCTATTTTTGCGGCAACCTGGTTGATAATAAGCTGTATCTCAACAAAGGCGGCTTTGTCTTTGAGGATATAACCGAAAGCGCGGGTGTTGCCTGCAGGGATGTTTGGTCCACCGGTGTGAGCATTGCGGATATCAACGGTGACGGATGGCTGGATATTTATGTCTGCAAATCGGGCGATCCACGCGGGACACATCGCTACAACGAATTGTTCATCAACAACGGTGACCTGACATTTTCGGAACAGGCTGCCCGGTATGGAATTGCAGATGTCGGACTGTCGAACCATGCAACATTTTTTGATTATGACCGCGACGGAGACCTGGATTGTTACCTCCTGAACAATTCCTTTCAATCGGTCACCGAATTCGACATCAAACCAGGACAGAGGAATATTCGGGATTCCCTGGGAGGAAATAAGCTGTACCGGAATGAGGGGGATCATTTTACGGATGTGAGTGAAGAGGCTGGTATTTATGGAAGTAAGATCGGCTTTGGCCTGGGTGTTAGTGTTGCGGATGTGAACCGCGATGGCTGGCCGGATATTTATGTGTCCAATGATTTCTTTGAACGCGATTACCTCTACATCAACAATGGGGATGGAACCTTTACGGAATCACTTGAAGAACGGTTGCGTGAAACCAGCTTGGGAGCCATGGGTGCTGATATAGCGGATATCAACAATGATGCCTGGCCGGAGATATTTGTGACAGAGATGACACCGGAAGGAAATTCACGGCTGAAAACAAAAGCCCTGTTTGAAGACTGGCAACGATACCGGCAGAAAGTGGACAAGGGCTACTACCACCAATTTGCCCGGAATGTACTTCAGCTGAATAACCGGAACGGTTCTTTCAGTGAAATAGGAAGATTAAGTGGCGTAAGCACAACCGACTGGAGCTGGGGAGCACTGATCATGGATCTCGACAACGACGGATGGAAGGATATTTTTGTGGCCAACGGGATTTACAAGGATCTGCTCGACCGGGATTACCTGGATTTTTATTCCGATCCTTCCGCCATGCGATCGATGATAAAAACCGAAGAGAAAGCAATTCTGAGCATCATCCATATGATCCCTTCCGTGAAAATCCCCAATTATGCATTGCACAATAACGGGGATCTCACCTTTACCAATTTGTCGGGTTTATGGGGTCTTGACACCCCGTCGTTCTCAAACGGTGCTGCTTACGGTGACCTGGATAACGACGGTGACCTCGACCTGGTTGTCAACAATGTGAATATGCCTTCCTTTGTTTACAGAAACGAGACAAACAACAAACCGGGATCAAATTTTCTAATGCTCACCCTGAAGGGTGCCGGGAAAAACACAGCCGCCATCGGAGCGGGGGTTACCCTTTACTATAACGGAAAGATAAATTATCAGGAACTCTTCCCCATGCGCGGATTTAAATCCTGCGTTGACAACAGGCTTCATTTCGGGCTGGGAACATCTGCAGGCATAGACTCTCTGGTGGTGAACTGGCCCGATGGCCTGTATACTGTTCTGCACAATGTAGCGATCAACCGGTTTTTAACCCTGGATCAGAAAGATGCGGCAAACGGTTGCCCAAAGCTCACGGAGATGCATCTCCCCGCTGTATTTCAACATTTGGAACAGATGACAGGTCTTGATCATACGCATAAGGAGAACGACTTCGTGGATTTCGGTCGTGACAGGTTGCTGTTCCAGATGTTATCCAATGAGGGTCCGCACATGGCTGTTGGCGATGTGAATGGCGACGGACGCGATGATATATATGTGTGCGGTGCAAAGGATCATCCCGGGGCCCTGTTTGTGCAGGAGGGAACGGGACATTTTAAAAAAACAAATATTCCCCTGTTTGAAGCGGACAAAATATCCGAAGATACCGATTGTACTTTTTTTGATGCAGACGGTGATGGCGATCCTGACCTGTATGTAACCAGCGGGGGAAATGAATTTCCCCTGACCTCATCGGCATTGCGCGATCGCCTCTATTTGAACGACGGTAAAGGCGGATTTTCGAAATCGAAGCAGCTGTTTCCCGTGCCGAGGTATGAAAGCAGTTCGTGTGTTCAGCCTGCAGATTTTGACGGGGATGGTGATACGGACCTTTTTGTGGGTATACGGTTGCGACCGTTTGGCTATGGTTTACCGGTGAACGGTTACCTGCTGGAAAATGACGGACACGGCAATTTTGCGGATATGTCCGGGAAAAGAGCTCCCGGATTGACAGACATAGGGATGATCACCGATATGACCTGGGCTGATGTGGATAATGACGGGGATCCTGATATGGTCATCGTGGGCGACTGGATGCCGGTAAAGATATTTACAAATG
>DATEVU010000176.1:0-36007 GCA_035258345.1 Bacteroidales bacterium | reverse complement strand
TGGTTTTCTCAACAAGTAACAGAGAACCGTTCCTCAATTCTCCAAAATTGAGAAAGCAGTTCTTTGAGCATATCAGGCAAAATGCAGAACTGAAGCAGATATGGCTCGATTCTATTAATGGTTATCAGGAACATGTACATTGCTTGATATCATTGGGTAAAGACCAATGTATAAGCAAGGTGGCACAGCTGGTCAAGGGAGAATCATCTTTCTGGATAAATCAAAATAAGTTAATAAGGCAGAAATTTGGGTGGCAGGATGATTATTGGGCTGTGGGCGTTAGTGAAGGTCATTTACAGGCGACTCGAAAGTACATTGCAGAACAGGAAAGGCATCATGGTCATGTTTCATTTACTGAAGAGGTCGAATCATTTATGGCAAAATATGGGTGGCAATTAATAGGAAGTGATGCGGCTAAAGCCGGGGGGAGGGATGAGTAAGCTTTTTGATCTGTTTCTAAAGCTCCGTTGGCTAAAGCCAACGGCAATAAAAAGTAAAAAAAATGGCTAAAGCCAACAGCAATAAAAAGTAAAAAAAATGGCTAAAGCCAACGGCGACAGATAATTAATTATCATGCTACTTCTTTGATCTCATGGTACCGGAATTCAGCCTTCAACAAACGCTCCTCGAAGATCATGCCGCTTTCCAGAGCCTCCTCGTCACCTTCTTCGTAATACCAGTTTATGGTTAGCTTTTTAATATTGTTGTTGGCATCCAGAATTTTCAGAACATAAATCAACTTCTTTGAGGAGGAGCTGTTCATATATTCCAGGTTCATATCAACTGATAATGTGCTGATCTGTATGGAACCTGCCCAATCGAGCAACGGCTGGTAGAAAATTTTGACATCTTCGGGCATCGACCGGCCTTTGATCAGCAGTTTATCATCACCACCGTAATATATCTCGGGAGTAGCAGGGGTAGCTTTGTAATCCAGTGTGTTCATGACTTCAAGGGTTGGTTTTCAGTAGATTAAACGATATTTTATGTGTGAAAGATTGAAATAGTTGACTAACCTCTTGGATTTGTTGACAAGCGCATCCGTAAACACATTTACTGGGTTTTATGTTTATATCTTTACTTACGCAGTAACCAAAGGATGTTAAAGAGCTATGAAATTTACACGTGACGATTACAATAAACGGATCATAGATAATGCGGGAAAGATCCCTGAAAATGAGCCAGTATTCCTGCTCCGGGCGCAGGATGTCTATGCTCCTTCCACACTCAGGTACTATGCAAAACTGCTTGAAGACGACGGGAATCTTGAAATGGCTGAGGAACTGCGCGTTCATGCCCGTCAGATGGTGGTGTGGCAGAAATCAGTGCGGGTGCACCTGCCGGATAAGTAACTGCCGTTTTCCGTTTCTAAACCAGTTTCGCGTACTGCATCTTATGCAATACCCATTCCTCAATATCAATTACTTCAAATCCCAGCGGATCCCAGACCGATGAAGCTGAATGTCGGGTTATAACCGGAATGTCTGCCTGTCCGGGGATGTTATTCCGGTTTTGAAAATTATACCGTTTCAACAGGTTCAGTAAATCGTACAAATACCGGATCCGGTCAGTTTCCTTGTTTGTCAGACGCTGGATTCTTTTTCGAAAAGAATCGAACTTGTAATCAAACCAATAAAAATCGCCCAATTCAATAATATTTATCAATTCATACATCAGGTAATAGGTTTTTTGCAGCATGTTATCACCAAAATTCTGATCATGAGCGATCAGGATCTGATTGGATTCCCTGTATTTCTTCATGGAGAAAAATACTCCTGCTTTAAACAAATACCAGATGTTGTACCGGATGTCCGGATGCCCGTTTTCATGTTTTAATGCCCTGTCGGCAACTTCCATAGCCTTTTCCAGGTTGCTCATTCTTATGTACCCGCGGAAAAGCATCTGGAAAGGAAGTGAAATCTCGGGGACCCCACGGGGCAAATATTCAATGCATTTTTTTGCCGCCTGAACGGCATCATTTGGTTCTTTGAGATAGGTCAATATCCTGGAAAGCTGCAAATAAAATTCACTTTTTTCAAACGCTGATGACATATCATTAGTAACCAGAGATTTATGTAGTAAGTATAAGGCACAACACCTGGCATGCTCATAATCCTGTTTTTGAAAATAATAATGAATGATGGCCAGGTTATACCAGTATACCGCTTTCCGGGAGGTACTTTTCTTAATATTCACTGTAAGCTTTTCCAGATCGATGTCAATGGATTCAAACGGATCAGAGAATGATTTTGCATACATGAACGGATAGTTCAGGGATTTTGCATGCTGGTAACCCGACATGCTCTCCATGGAAGTATCCACGCTTTCCCTGAATTGTTCTGTTGTGTACTCAAAATCGCCATCAACGTATGCCGATCTCAATATATCGTCACAATGGATCTTAATGTCGTGGAGTTCTGCCTTACCAGCTTCCCTGGATGTTGAATGCAACAATTGCATGGCCTCCTCCATGAGTCCCCTGTCGATCAGAATTCTGCCAAGCAGCAGATTCTTCTGACACACAAAATCGCTCTGGTTATGCAGTTCATTTGCATCGGTTATTGATGAAACCAATATTATGTTCAGAATGTCATATTCAAGCTTTTTTTTAACCTGGCTGATTATGGATACATGCTTTTGGGGACAAATCAGCGTATATGCCTCTTTGTTGTTCAATACTTTGTTGTTCAAAATGCAGTTGAAAAGTGTAAGGCACATGTTCTCCTTTGAAGATCCTTTGGACTGGCCTTTATAAATATTGCGAATGAGATGAATTTCTTTTGGTTTCAGGGTTTTAACTAGTCGGGCTAAATCTTTCATTACGGCCAAATTTAGTTAGGTAAGCATGTCAACGTGCTCTTCTTCAGCAGTGTGAAATATCAAATACGCTCAACTTACGTGAACCCTTGATTAACAATGCAATTGTAATAAAGTTCAGGGGATTTGCCTTTTCGTACATGCAAGATCTAAATGATCTTTCCTTCTTTGCTGTACTCTCTTTTTATTCCGTTTATAATATCGGCCTGACGGATTGTTCTTTCCTTGCGGAATAACGCCTGCAAACAGGCATACTGAACAATATTCATAATGTGGGCCCCCGTGAGCTCATACTGCCGTGCAAGCGCATTCAGATCCAGGGAGTTTTCCAGGGTCACTTTTTCCGGGAAGGCGTGTTGCCATAACAGCAGTCGTTCGTTGTACCTGGGAAGCGGGAAGTATATGTGCGATTGGAACCTTCGTGTAAATGCCTCATCAATGTTGCTTTTAAAATTGGTGGCCAGTATCACCAGGCCGTTGTAGCTTTCCACCCGCTGCAGCAGGTAAGATACTTCCTGGTTTGCATATTTGTCATGTGCATCCTTTACATTGGTTCTTTTCCCGAACAAGGCATCGGCCTCATCAAAAAACAGGATCCAGTCCTTATGTTCTGCCCGGTCAAACAGGCTTGCCAGGTTTTTCTCCGTTTCGCCGATGTATTTGGAGACGATCATGGAGAGGTCGATTTTATAGGCATCCTTCCCGGTTTTCCTGCCCAGCAGGGAGGCTGTAAGCGTTTTTCCGGTTCCCGGAGGGCCATGAAAAAGGACCCTGTATCCAGGCTTTATCTTTTTTATCATATTCAGGTCGTACAGCAGGGTTTTCCCATACATGATCCACAACGCCAGTTCTTCCACCTGTTTCATGGTTTCCGGCTCAAGAATCAGATCTTCCCATTCCATCAGTGTTTCCAAAGGTTCAGCAGGGAAGCTGGCCCCGAAATGCGGTTTGGATGTCCTGTTGGTTGTGAAAAGATCAACATAGTCCTGGGACATAATGATCCTTCCGCTCATTAGCGGCTCTCCGGAAGGCAACTCCTCGAGCCAGAGCATTTTTCTCCGGCTGAACAGGTGATCGGCACTAAACAGCTGCTGCACTTCAAGCATGGCATGGAGGTCCTCCCCTGCCAGCAGGAACATGGCCGTGTCGCCGGTAGGCAGGAAATTGCGGGAATTTTTTCCCCTGATTCCTCCGATACCGGGGAAATTGCCGGAATCAGGAAGCAGGCTTTCAATTGCCCTGTCAAACAGATGGGGTTGAATATGTGGTGCCAGAGCTATCAGCAACAGGGTGATTTCATTTCCGGAAAGATTATTGCCCAGAACAAACTCCCTCAAGGGCAGTTGCCACTCATGCAATTCCGGAATTACAGGGTCGGGAACAGTACGGTCCGAAGGAAAGTACTTATTCAGCCGGTGACCGATAACCTGTTCGAGATATTGAAATTCACGGATCGTTCCGTTAATGATGTGACTTTTGTCCTTCATGGTTTAATTTTAACAGGAATTCTTCCGAGAGCCAGTGGTAATCCTCCGCACCATGTGAATTTCGATCAAAACTGAAAATATCCAGGCCGGCCTCCTGGGCCCTGGCCAGTTGCATATTGCTGCGAATACGGGTATAAAAAACCTTTTCCCCGAATTCATGCTTCAGTGTCTGATAAACCTCACGGTTCATGATCTTATGAGGGTCGAAACGGGTAAGCACAATGCCCAGTATTTCCAGCCCATGATTCAGTTTATTTCTGACCATATGCAGATGGTGCACGAAACTGCGCAATCCTTTCAACGGAAGAAATTCCGCCTGTAAGGGCATTAATACAAAATCGCTCGCAGCCAGTGCGTTAACAGTGAGCATGCCAATGGCAGGGGGACAATCAATAAAAACATAGTCATACTGCGGTGCAATGTTCTCCAGCATCCCTGCAAATATTTTCTCACGGCCATAAACACTTACAAGTTCCAGTTCAGTACCGGCCAGGTCAATGGAGGAGGGAATAAGCGGCAGCCCCGACCGGGTTTTTATGATAACCTGCTGCAGATCACTGCTTTGCCCGGCAATTTCCTTCCTGATCTCCGTGTAGAGGTTGTTTTCGGTTTCTTCCACCACACCCAGTGATTGTGAGAGGTTCGATTGCGGGTCGGCATCCACCAGCAACACCTTTTTCCCCTGCCGTATCAATGCCGCAGCAAGGTTAATAGCGGTGGTGGTCTTTCCGGAACCTCCTTTTTGTATGGCGATGGAGATGACGGGCATCGGATTTAAATTGTTAATGCATCACCGGCAAATTCACCGTAACAGTCGGCATTGTCCTCCGCGTCAGTAGTATCCCTCGATGAAGGCCATCCACCCGCGCACAGATCGTCGGGGATAAAGAGAAAAGCATAACCATGGGCTGCCTCATGAACAATGGTACGGGCAAGATAGTCATCACCATTGGCTATTGCTGACGGACATATATGGATATTTAAGCCAATTATCGGTATAACCCTGGCAACAGCTCCATCGCACCACCAGCTGTCAGCTTTCTCGCATTCAAATGTAGGCACAGATTTCAGACCGTCCGAAATGGATACGAGATTCTGTTTGATATGATACCGGTGAGCTGGTGCATCCTTGCCAAAATATTTCTTAAGCAAGGTATCATTATGGATCTCACCGATCGCAGCCCGTACCATTTCCTTGGCTTTTGTAAATGCGCGTGCCAGGGCATCTTTCTGGTTCTGGTCACAATCTGACGTATCCGGTCTTTCAAGTGGTTTAGGGGGCTTTGGTTTTGGCGGTTTCGGTTTTTCTCCCTCGATATTTTCTCCCGGGAAGGTGTAATTTCGCACAAACCGGATAGCGACACCCCTGTTAATGGCACGTCCATCCATATCTCCGTTGCCGGTCATGTATTCATTTTCCGGTGCCGCTTTATAATGCAATACACGGGAGCGGGCCTTGTTGAACAGCTGATATACCTTTGATGCCCGGCGCTGGCGCAATCCCGCATTATGCAGTTCTTTTCCCGTGCAATCGGTGTATCCCTCTATTTCAAGCCAGTAATCCGGATTGGTTTCAAAAGCTTCTATCCATTGCTGCAGAACGGGTTCATTTTTGGTTGAATCCTTTACACTTCCCCAATCGACACCAAAATCGGAAATGACCAGATCTCCTTGCCGGTTAATAAGCGACATGGCTCCCGGGATAAATGTGTCGGTATTAAGGATACCCTTTTGTGTATGGGATTTTTTTACCTCTCCGCTTTCATATTCGGCACAATCACCTTTTGCCGGCGCTGCCTGAATTACATTTCCCCCCCCGCTATGCTTGCTAAAGGCAGCAGTCGTGAAACTGAAGAAAGGCTTCTCATTTTTCTTCTGTAATCCGCCGGATAAGGATTTTGAAAAAAAAGGCAGATTATCCAATGAATCTTCATTAGCAAAATGAGGATTTCTATGCCTTCGGCTTTTACATGCAGTTGAACTCATCGGATTGTATTTTTAACATTTCGGGAAATCCTAATAAACAATATTATTAGAAACAAAAAAAACCGGATTTTTCCTTAAAAGGCGGCTAAAAAATGTCGCGTTTTGGATCAGGGAACATCTCCAATGGAAACGATAATAAACCACTTGCCCCTTAATTCCAGGGGAATTGAGTCTTTGATTTCTCCATTTTCAACATATTTTACAGGTTGTTTATATACCTTATTGGCAAAATCCCTGTTCATGGTTTTATATATCGGCCAGATATTTCCGAGTTCATCCACTCCGCCCCACCCGAGATCAAGGGCATGGTCGGCATCTGAACCGGCATGTTCCCAATCATAGTGGTAGTTTGCCAGCAAGGTTCTGAACTTGGCTGATACTGACCGTTTACCTGAGGATTTAGTCCTTTTGATCCTGTCGTTTATACCAATCTGATAGTCAGGATCTACGCCGATCTTAACTGTAAGTACGGTTATGCCATCGCGTTCTTCTTTATCAGCACCGGGGAATGATCTTTTCTGTGTTGGAGGAACTTCGAGTTTTGTTTTTGAATTAAAGCCTGCCGATATTGAAATAGCCGGGGGGGGCTTAATTTTACCCCACCTGGTGAGTCTGGGAGTCAGTATGAAGGGCGTATGATACCCTCTTTTTATCCACCTGATTGGTATTGGATAGTCGTAGCTACCATCACCCATATCTTTTGATGGTTTGGTTCCACCAGGTATACCACCGGACGCATTTCCCAGATTATTTAATCCGTAACGCCTTCCCAGCCTGGCAATCTGATTTCCTAACTGTACCAACCCCGGCACGCTATATTTATCAGGATTGTCAGGATCTGCTCCAAGTGCCTGCGCCCTGTGAATAAGTTGTGTTGCTTTTTGCTGCAGCTCATCCAGATCATCGATGAGTTGGTCAATTTCCTTTAGTTTTAGATCGTCGGTTATAACTTTCCTGCGTAAAACAGCCTTTTCCCTTTCTGTTCTTATTTTATCTGCCAGTAATTCCGGGGTTGTAGCCATTAAAAGTTTTACCGGCTGGCCTGGAGGGCCGATCTCAATTTCCAGGTAGTGCCAAACCCCTTCCATATTGAAATCATCCTTTATCTGCACTGTAGGAATGGTTTCAGGAGTTATCGGTATAGGCTTATCACTGGCATCAGCAACCTTTTTGCCCTTTTCATCCAGGAAACCGCCTTTGGATTTGCCGGTACCCTTTGGAACTTTATCCCGCAGCACTCCCTTCACAAATTTTGACCTGTCGAAGGATGCCTTTCTGAATTTGGCAATTTCCCCCAGCTTTTCCACGCTCAGTTCATCCCCGATATTATAATCGAAATCAATGGCTATTCCGGCATTTGCTACAGGCCAGTTTCCTTTGATGACCTTATCTGCAACATTGCCATAAAGTACTTCAAATTGGACCTTGCCCTGCAAGCCCAGCGATAATTCTCCGGCTAACTGTATGGTTCCCTTAACAAAAGCACGGGGAACCTTTTGCTTGTCTGTTACTACTTCTCTTACACCCAACGTGGTGGCAAAATCGAGGTAGCTTTTTAATGAAGCCTCGCCAGTGACAGTCACTTCTATAGCACTTACATCAAAACCAAGATAGGGGATTGATGTACCTGCCCTGGCTGCCATCCTGCCGGTTACCTCTACTTTACCGTTGAGTTCAGCCGACAGGTTAAGGCGTCCGGAAATTGACAATTCCTTGTTAATTATCGGGTTTGTGGAATAAATTCCCTGAATGCTGATATCGTGCAAAGTAAGCGGCCCGAAAATATATTTATAGTACAAACCACCCTTACCGGTAAAGTTAAGTCCGGCACCAGCCGGAAAACCCGTAACAGTAACAAAGATGGGACCGAATTCTTTCACAAGTGCCGGGGAGATCGGTTTCCAGTCGATTCCCTTTGCCGCCATCAGCTCATAAATTTGTCTTAACCGGATCGTTCCGCTTACGGTTAAATGTCCTCCCGGATCAAGGACCAAAGCTGCTGCACCGGTAACCAGGTCGCTGCCATCTTCCTTTTTAATAATCGACAGTTCAACTGAGCCCCATCCGACAATTGTAAGGCCTTCCCCGGCTTTATAGAGTGGTGGTAATCCTTCCGCAGGGTCCTCGTCCTTTAATGGAAGCCGCTGCCGTACTTCTTCCCATGCTTTTTCTTTTCCCGTTACCATCAGGGTAACATCTGCCTTCTTAATCCTGCTTTTCGGATCTTTTGGTACATAGCTTGCATTACCCGTTATTTCTAAAAGGCCATTTATAAACGATGCATGCAGCGATCCGCTAAGACCGTTGAAATTCCAGGTTTTATCAAATTGTAAGGCAGGCAGCTTACCGCTGAGTTTTGCCTGGAGATCACGTTCAATGGGAATATTCGATGCTTCTATTCCGGTTACTGCCGGGGTTAAATTACCACGCCATTTATAAAGTGCATTATTAATAATAAAAATTCCCTGGATCTTTTGTTTATCTTCCACTTCCAGTTCCCCCAGGCTATGAAAATAAAGGTTTCCGCTAACGATCAGGTTGTTAAAATTACCGGTAGTATAATTGTCACCTTTGTAATCATCTCCGTAGATTAATGGCAGAAATGACCTTTCATCCGTAGATGCAGGTACCAGCGGATGAATATCTTCCGCTTTCTTACCGTTTACCCAGCCTAATTTACCGCTTATCTTTCCGCCGGTCAGGGAAACTTCCAATACAGGAGTTCCCTTGTCTTGTTTGAAGGCACTATGTTTTAACGGTATAACCTGGGGATCGGCATAATAATTGGCCGATAACGGAGGTATATCCGCACATACGCGAATTTCAAACCCCGGAAATCCTAATACGGTTTTACAAACGCGATCAATATAATATCCTCTTCCCTTTACAAAAATGAAGCCCTCTCCCAAGGATCCAAATTTGATGTTAACCGCTGCTTCCTGTCCCATTTCCCACAGCGAGGCAATGTAATTTCCCAGATCTGATCCAGGCTTGAATGTAGATTTGCCCATGATGTCAACCACATCATTACGATGACTGTAATACTTCTTTTGCTTTTCAGTTACGGGTATAATCTCACCTGCCTTCGGGTAACATTGGATATTTTCAGCTGTTCGGTTAATAACTGATGATCCGGCTAATGAACTTCCCACCTGATCAGCACTAGTGCTAAGCACTTCTTCATTATCATCAGGAGGTTCCGCACTGCCACCAAAAACAGGTTTCGGTTGCAGCTTGCCCTTTAACAGGTCTTCAACCGGCATTTCTTCTTTTTGTTGTAGTTTCTCCTTTTCCTTAACTGGAGTTAATTGCGGCTGCAAAGAAGGTTTGCCTGAAGCGGTTTTTTGTTCACCCGGCCTGCTGTTGTTTAGCTTTCGCTGAACATTGACCAACGGTGCTTTTCCCTGTTGTATCGTATGGGTCAGCTCGTGAGCCAGCAACTGCTGACCTCCCGGGGCATTTACATCGTATTTTCCGTTGTTGAAATAAATGTCATTTCCATACGTAAAGGCCTGTGCATGCAAATCTTCGCTCAATTGTACAGCTGTGCTGTTGTTATGGATACGAACGCCACTAAAATCAGCTCCGAATGAAGATTCCATCCGGCTGCGGATGTCCGGCTGCAAAGGTGATACCGAACCCTTTGTTGAGCTCAGCCTGCCTTCGATATCGGAAGAAACAGACTTACCTGATCCCGGCGTTTCTTTCTTCTGCAATTTTTCCACCTCCTCACATCCTGCGCATTTGCGCTGAATATCCTCTTCTTCCCCGGGGGTTTCATTAAGGCTGTCAAATATCGGTTTACGCTGAAATCTTTCATCTTCCATTTCCCTTCCAGGTTCCGATTTTTTCTGTGCCTTTTCTTCCTCTTCGCATTCTTTACATTTTGCCTGTAAAAAGGGTGTATAGGAGTTCTGAGTGAATGGTTTTGCCTGCAGCGGATCGCCGGAACTTAATCGCTGTACGACCTTATTTGCCATGGTTTCGGCTTCCTGTTCATATTTATCGTGAGGCTGTCCCACGCTTAGCCTGGTCTGAACAGCCGTGCGCGAGGCTGTAAAAAAAGGAGAATTTTCATTGGCGAATATTTCATTTCCCCCTTTACTGAAAAACGGTTGTGTTTGTCTGTTGCCAGACGCCGGTATTGTAGTTTTATGTTCTGCCGTTTTCATTTGGATCAGCGGTTATTGTTTATCTCCACTCCACCCGCATTATATCCTCCATCCAGGGAAGTTTGATCATGCTTAAACTCCAGGGCAAATGGTCCAATAATATATCAATGCTGCTGGTCTCAACCTGCAGGTAAATACTGGCCTGCCGGGTAAACACCTTACCCTTGCGCTGCAAAAAACCTTCCCGCAGTCCGTCAACAGTAGTGTTTTGCAAAATTCCCCATTGCTGTATGGCTGCCGTAAGCAGGTCACCGGCCTCATCCAGCTCTTCTTTTGTAAGGACCATCCCGGCAACAACCGGTTCCTTCAGGGGATATGAACAAAGGATCTTTGCGATCACCAGTTCATGCTCACCTGCTACGGTATTTCCTGTTGCCAGGTAATGCAGCAAAAACAATGCTTTCCGATGGGCATCCTGATCAACGAACTTTCCCTGCTCCACCAGTTTTAACCGTATAAATAAATTGTTCAGGAACGGATGCAGGAGTACCACCCCTGCATTAGCCACATAGATCCCTTCCTCACCGATCACGGATTCAGAAAGAACAGGAAGGTCCATGGGTTGAACTACCTTTTCCGTTCCATCATTGTACTTTTTACTTTCAGCCGGTTCCTTCCTGAGGAGTTTTCTTACCGCAGGCTTTGTCAGGAATGAAGCGGGTAACTTCCGTGATTGCACAAACTCCTGCATCAATGATGCGGCTTCCTGCAGGGAAGTTGGTGACCAGCCGGCAGCTTTTCGCAGGATCTGTATCCACAGGCTATTCCGGAATTCCATCATGCCCGTCACCGGTTCAGAACCGTATTCCTGCTGCGGGTACACTGATATTTTCTCAAGTTCTTTGATAACTTCCAGTAATTCATCCGGTTGACGGGTTACCAGTGCATCAACCAGTTTAATTAAAAATGAATCGGCATGTTGCCATACAATCCTGCGGATAACTCCCGGATCATTGATCAACAAATTGCGCAATTCCCGGGCACCGGTAAAGTCTGAGGCAAACACATCCGATACTTCCCGGTACCAGTTGTCATCCGCGTTGATCGTATTCCAGGCCAGATAACCCTGTTGCATGTAGAACAACCATTGTTCGTACACGCCAAGTGATCGTGTTTTGTGAACCACGGTAATTCCGGAAACGGAAGTAGTATTCAATCCTTCCAGTTGCCTTTCCAGTATGGTTTGCAAGTCTTTGATCCATTCCTCCTTTTCAAGCTGGTTTGCTGAAATCACACCGAGATCAATGACAAGTTTGTCCAGTTCTGTATTTCCATCTTTATGCCCTGCTTTATCAAATGCCTTTTCCAGTCCGGGAACAATCGACTGCCAGTACTGATTGCTTATAAGCTGCTGGATATAAAAACTATCCAGTCTTTTATCGAGCTGAAGGTCAAAAACCTGTTTTTTTATGATGTGTTGCATAACCTTACTTTCCTGTTAGTGTGTTCAGGATCTTTTTGAGATCAACCCCTGGCTCAAATTGTCGTACCTGTTTGCCATCCCATGCTTCAAACATTTCATTCATATCCAGCCCGCTTTTTCGCATCCCTTCAAAAACTCCGGCAAGGGAATTTATTTTATCATGGTCTCCGCCGGTGAAACTAACCAGGTCGAGGTATTTCCACAGCAGGTTTTGCAGCACCATCTTCTTTTCCGGTTTGGTTAATCCTTTGATCCCTTTTGATATACCTGTTCTTTCCCGGATAACTTCTGTGATCATTTCGGAAAACTCAGCCGGCACCGGCATGGTTTTGTTCAGGAATATCAAGGCATTTGCCGCAACCCTGTTGTCGGGTTTGCCTGCCGCAACTGCACGGATATTTTTTTCGTACGCGTATGAACGCGAACGGATCGTTCTGGTTTTTTCTTTCAGGAACATTTCGCCTGCCGTTTCTTCTCCCCAGCAATACAGTTTGTTCAAAGTGCCGGTAAGATCAAACCCGGTGCAGGGATCATCCGTTTGATCATCAAAACAGGTCCGCGATTGTTCATCACCGCACGAACAAGGCTGGCAATCGACGCAGGGCTTTAAACCGTCAAACTTTTTTCTGAACAGCAATTCAAGAAGATCACAATTCGAGTAGTCCTTATCACAGATTTTTCTGGCTAGCCATTCGTTCCACGCTTTAAAATGAGATTCGAAAAGAAACAGGTCGCGGGGATTCAGCCAAAGAATGCGCAGGAGAACATGGGCCGGCGCTTCACGCTGAAGCAGTTTTTCAATCCGCTGACGGTTTTGGGGCTCGCGGAACCGCTCGGGCCAGGCCGGAAGAGCAACTGTTGAAATAAATGAATACGGATCATATCCCGGTGTAAAACGAATGCTGGTTTCATTTTCACAGCTGTCCTCCTCCCCGCCGGGTATCCAGTTGAAATTGCAGTCTTCCTCTTCACCGAAACAAACCGGCACGTTTTCATTGCAATCATTATTTGCAGCACCTGCGCTATTGCGGGGACAGCGCGGTCGCAGCAGAATATGCTCAATCAGATGAAGCCCTTCACTGTTTATCAGCTTTTTCGCCCGTTCTGCAGCATCACAGGCCATCTTTTCATGGTCATATGCCTGCGGATTGATCGCAACGATCTCATTGTTGCAGAAGGCGTCATTCTTCAAACGGTTTGTAAAATTTCCAGTATTGTCGTGTGCCGGACTTTCCTTTTCCTTCAGGGTCAGCCGCGGATGCAGTTCAATATGATAAGAGCCGCAGGAGCAATCATAAACCGGTTTGTAGTTGTCATACAGGGCCAGCAGTGACAATGACCGGGAATAGAAATCCATGGCATCAGTGCAGGTATCAAAACAGCAGTTGCTTTCCCAGGCGTACCGGCACGTATCCTCACACCGGGTGTTCTTTTCCTGATCATAACAGGTATCGTCCAATCCCCGGCCCTCACACCTGTCAAAACCGGGCAGCTTTATACGGACATAATATTTCCAGGCCTTCACCGAATTGCAGATCATTTCTTCCCTGACTACCGGAAAATAACAGACAATCTGCCTCAGCTGCAGGGCCCATTCCTTAATCGATACTGCTGTGGAATAGGATTGGGCAATAGGGTAGAAGATAACCTGTTTATTCACGGTCAGTTTGTGGACCAGGTGGTATCCCTGGTCTGTTTTGATAAAGTTCTTATCATTGTTCACCGATTCCACAAACATGAGGAGCCATTCACATCGTGAAAACTCCAGTGAACCCCTTTTACCCATATCGATCCTGGCTACAGGTTCGTTATTCAGGTTATTCAAAACAAGGAATTGCTCGCCAAAGGATCCGATCAATCCGGAAAAATTGAAGCCCGATGCCCTGTAAAGCTTGTTAAGGATCGTATCCCTACGTTCCGGAGTGTCGTAAGTACACGGATGGATCAACCCGGTATTGCCGCATGCAATATAAAAGCTATTGCTGCAATTCTGCCTGTTGAGGTAATTGTGAAATCCTTCCCTGCTCTGGGCTGTACATATGAATTTTTCAACTCCTCCTTCTCCCCAGGCATCATCGCGATTTGAAAAGCCATGGGCGCTTATGGCTAACACTTCACGGATAAAAATTTGAAACCTGCAGTTGGTTTTATTCCATTCGCTGTAAAAATTGCCAGGATACTTTAACAGGACAAGAAAGAACCGGAACTGAAACATGGCATCCTGTGCTGTCCTGTATGTGACATTGCTTCGCCAGTGCATGGTAAAGTTTGCTTTTACCTCATCAAAAATGCCGGCAACAAAACGGTATTTGTTTTTCCGCAGGTACCAAACCGGATGGCTTGCAGCCATCGCAGCCAGTCGCGCCGGGACATCAACGCCATTGAATTCGTACTGTGTTGCACCGGGCACAAATACAATACTTTTGCTGATATCGCCGGGGTCAACATTGTGGATCAATATTTCTTTGAGACTGATCCAGGCATGGTTGCCGTAGTTTTTTTCCAGGCGTGCATATTTTAATACCTTCAGGTAGTTTTCATGCAGTGCCTGGAGAGCTTCTTCCCGGGAAAGGTATCCCTTCGTACTCTCAAACAATATCAGGGATTTCCCGGCAGAATCTCCTTTTTTGAATTTCCGGTTGCTGCATTGAATGGTAAAATGATACCATTTTTTCCGGGTAACGGGGTCCTTTCTTTCATGGATCGCATCACCGGATATGTTGAGTTCTGTATAGTTATAGCCTGAAACAGCCTGACTGATCAAATTATTCCTTTCATTTTCCGCAGTGACCTCATCCACAATGTCAGCAGCCGCAGTATGAACGGCGACAGGATTATCCCTGTCCACCAGTTTGTACACATAATCCTCGCCCGGATTGATCCGGCTTTTGTTAAGTATGGCATTGAATTCCTTAAGAGAAGGTTCATTTATGTTTCTATGCAGTTCCTGGCTCAGTTTCAGCATACTTTTTGCTTCCCTGATCTTACCCTGATCAGTTATTTCACCGGGTACTTCGCATCTTATTTTAATGCCCTGTTTATCCAGCACCAACTGCAATTTTTTGTTACTGACCCTGATGACTGCATCAGGTATGTTGGAATAAAACCGGGTAGCTGCCTGTATTACTTTGGCTTCGCTGCTGAAATGTTCCTGGCTTGCATATTCGAATGAACTGCCCGAAAGGTCCATTGACCTGTAAACAAATTCCCATTCGTTGGATATGGGACCCGACGTAAAGAGGTTGAAGGTGCTGGTATTAATTTCGGGAATGATATCGCCGATCTTTTTCCGGGCTTCCTCTTCGGATGCAAAGGATTCAAAATATGCGGCCTGTTTCTGACCTTTGTTGCCGATGATGATCCTGAAATCATCTTCCTTTTTGTTACCGGTAACTGTATAATTATGATCTGAGGTTAACAGCACCAATAGCCTCCGGAAGCCTTCACGGGCCTGTTTGATCGTATCAAATTCAACCAGTGAATCGAACTGTATGGTGGCCTTCCTGTTCAGGGCCGAGAATTTCTTTTTTTCTGTTTTCAGGTGTATAACATCATAGGGTTTAAAGGCAAACTGATGCTCATCAATGAACTGGTAATGGACTCCAACCCTCGACACAACAAGCAGTTTGTCCAGCTTTTTTTTACTGTTGTGGAGTGTAAATGTCTCCTTGTCATTCAGGTAAAATCCCGGTCTGCTTCCAATTTTTGAGGAAAGTTCATCAACATCCTTTTTTTCAAGGAAATGATCACGGCTTTCACCCTGGAGCACCCCAGCGTGATCGGTAAGCTGGCTCTTATAAACATACCTTGTCACCCGGATATCCTTTGACAGGTTGGGTGTGAAATGCGACAATGAAGTCAGAATTCTGCCGAATTCAACGGCCTTTTCCTTTTCCCGGAAAAGTTGCCGGCTGACAAATTTGTTACCGAATTCATCGGGAATATATATCTGCCATTGTTCCTCATGGGCGGCATATGCCAGCTCATAGCGGGGATTGGCCAGCTTCCTGTAAACCGATTGCAGGGAAGCCATTGCCTGTTCCTCGTTCATTATTGTATCCGTCACTTCAAATACGGTATTGAAAAGATCGATGGATAGCCGGTAAAGCTTATCCGCTTTCTCCACGATAAAATTACAGAGGAAATGCTTTCTCCAGTTTCCGATGCCTGACAACGCCTTAAACCGTTTCTCAAAACCGGAAATATTATGGTTACCCCATTTGTTCCTTGCGTAATCGTACGCTTTTCCCCGGTTGCTGCTGATATCATCATAGTTGCCCAGGAACCGGTCCCTGGCACTGATCTGGCCGGACTGCAACTGCTTTTCCGGCAGAAAGCCCGAGGAAAGAAGGGCATAATCGGCAAACTGCTCTGCAAACCTGGAAAGAAGATGTTGCTGGAATTCCTGCCTGCGATTCAGGTACAATTCCTTATCCTCTACGATCAATTCAAGATACCTGGCATAAGCACCAAGGTTGAGTTCGATGTTGAAAGAAAAACGATCGTCCCCGGTTTCAGAAAGGTTGTGGATATAGCTCCGGTAATTTTCTGCAAAAGTTGCGGTATATTTTACCGATACCGCCGCATTTGCTGCTTCCTTGTCATTTTTATAATATTTCTTGCTGATAAGAACAAAATCGGAAGATGAAGTGAACAGATAGAAGAAAAAACAGTCGTTTTCATTGGAAACTATCACCGGTTCATAATCACCGTGTAACAAATCCTCCCGAAGCTGATTAACAGCCTGGTCGCGTTCAGCCGCAAAGCAAAACATATGGGGAGGGAGATCATTATCCCTGCCGTTCCCACATTCCCCTTCCAGATCGATGTTCTTCAGTGTATTGCTAACGATCAGCGCCTGCATTTTATTCCTGTTGACAGGATACGCCAGAATACTGCCTTCGGGACCGAGTGTACTTTCGCTTTCGGGGTCAGTCTTAAAACGGAGCAGCTTTTGTAGTTGGGGCGCATTGGTAAGCAGGTTGGTGAAATATGTATGTGAATTGGCTTTATACCCCGAAGAGGTAAGGGCAAAAAGGGAACGTATATTTTTCAGCGAGGCAAGGTAATTGGCAAGGAGCTGATCAAAAAATAAAAGAAAGCCCTGTAGCTGAAGTGCCTGTGCCTTTCTCCTGTCAGGTACATCCCCGGCAAGACCACCTTCGTTAATGCCATAAACATGGGGAAATTCATTTTGAATGGAATAGTAATCAGCCAGGTCGCTGTGATAGATCCCGGTTGGAAATTCTGCATCCAGGTAGGGCGAGGGCACTTTGTAAAGCGACTTCTGCCTGCCGGAGAACTTCATTTCAACCAGCATATCAAATTTTTCCAGGTCAGCTTTCACGGGTAATCCGTTCCGCGTAAAGGTAAAACCCGAACATTTCGTTGAAAAAGCAGGTATATGATTTTCAGGTAGTTCAAGTTTCCAATTCCCATCACTTTTCTTGCTTTCGCAACACCTGATCCATCCTAAGTTCCGTACGCTTTTTATCCCCGCAATATCAAATATCACATGGTATACATCGGTAAGATGAAGTTCCTTACGCAATTTTAATTGCTCAAATTCCTCAGTATCGATAAAACCATGACTTTCTGCCACATTGAACGGGCGTCCTGCAAAGATCTCTTCAACCGGCACCTCTTTCTCAAGCAATTGCTGCAGGGAGTAAAACCTGGGAGCAGGTGAAAAGAAATCCTGGAGTGCCGTTACCATTTCCAAATAAACCTCTTCGGGATCAGCAGCCTCTTCCAGTTCAATTTCAGCACACAACCCCAGTTCCAGGGCACATAATACCTGAATGTCAATAAAATCCTCACATAAATTGCGGTGCGCCATCAGGGCTTTCCTGATCTTCCTGCGTATCTTGTCAACACTGTGCTTGTGTTCAGCCAGGCCTTCCTCCAGTTGAACATACACGTGGTACAATCCGTTAACCTCCTGCGGATTATCCTCTATTTCAAGCCAGGCATTCTTAACCCCTTGCAGATCAACCAATAGTTTTCTAAAATCGGTGATTGTAAGCGGGTTGTTTGCAAGTATCCGGGCGGGAGTATAAAAATTGTCGTCTTTTGAACTGTCTTCCGGATTGCGGGTAAATAAGTCTATGGCAGGGAGGTTGGTCCGGTAACCCAGGTCGAGCACTGCGTAAATGAGCATCTCCAGTATGGTAATTCCCGGATCATGAACATTGTGATCGGTCCATATTTTACCAGAAAGTTTCCCCAGATAGGCAATGGCACTGCTTCGCAATTTCCCAAAGTCGAGGTAATCCGGGAAACCCGTATTTCGTTTACTGATCGTCTTATTTTCCAATGCTTCGGCCATATGAGGATATCAATTTTTATTGGCTTTCATTTACAAAAATCTATTACCGCTTCCGGCTTGTTACCGCATGTATCAATTGTTTCGCCATTACATTTTTCGTAAGGTTTCCACGCTTCGCATTCGCGATCGTCAATTTGAACCGCCACATCACCGGCGACCAATATGGAACGTGGGGTGTCGGGACAGATTCTGACATTCTCAGTTACCGGAATGGCATTTTCTTTTGTCATCTTCAGATCGGTGATAAAATCAACATAATCCGTGGTTTCCAGCAGCCGGATAATGTCGGACCGGTACACACACTGACCGAAGGCAAGTTTGCTATATTCCCCTATGGCCCATGGTGCTAAAAATTCCGTGATATCCTGCCTGAGCTTTTCGCGGTAATAGTTTTCATCCTTACCTTTTATCAGCTGAACCCTGATGCAGAAATTCACTTTTTCATAGCGTGGGTTCATGGTCCTGAAGCGCACAAAGGGAGACGTGCGTCTGCGAACGAAAGCATCGATCTCTTCGATGAGGCTGACCGGTACCTTGGGTTCGAATGAATTGCCTGCTTTTAACCGGTTCAGGTCAGGGATCACCGCCAGTTCTACATAACCCGGGGCATATGGATAATCATTTACATACCGGTGCGCATCGAGCGCGAAACTGTGGTTAATGCATTTCACCCTGTACACCACCGGAAAAGCCTCCAGTACAATTCGTTCATAATCAAACGCCTGTATGGCCCTTCCCTTATGACGAAGCCTTTCACTTACCCGCACATAAAAATGGCCCTCCCCCTCGGGCAAAAGTCCGTCAAACGATTCATAGGGCTGTGTTACCGATTTTACAGCCGTATCGGCAATATTTAATTTGGAAATACTTCCGGCAGCCAGGGGTTTTGCGAGGCGCTGTTTATCGTTTGCTTCCTCATTGGTAAATGTTACCTGTATTGCCTGGGTGTGTATTCCAATGGTTTCACTAACCGCTTTGCTGTTTTTGTCAATAGTTGCTTTGATCCAGTGCAGATCCTTGGGCATAACCGTATTGTCCATGGTTATGTTTTCAGGCAGGGCGAATTTAATAATCCCTGAGGTGGTGAGATTTTTCGTGCCATCTTCCAGTACCTCAAAACCTGTCCGCAACTGTTTCCAATTATTGTTATCCAGGTAATGCCAGTGAACTGGTTCTTTTTCCGATTCGGAATCGGAGGTGGCTTCGGCCAGCTTGAAAAGTATATTCAGATTGTTGTCCGGCACCAGATCTATCAGTCCAAGAAACAATGTGCCTTCGTCGCAGAATGTCGGGAAAAGGGCCGGCTTGTTTTCAAGTTCCTCACCTTTGTATGTTCCGGCAAAGGGATAGAGATGCACCAGGTCTATATCCCTAAAGGATGCGCCCGCAGTGTAATCAAGTGCCATATTGCTGATTACCGGCGTCCATGGCTCATTGGGAATGATAGCGGCATACTTTGAGATATCTGCAATTCGGTCATTGACATCATGTAACAGGGAATGCAATTGCGATGCATCTCCTTTCAGATCCAGACCTCCCGGATTTGCAGGGGATGATGGAAAAACAATCTGCCTGATCCGGTCGGCGTCCGACCCTGAAATGTCTCCTGAAGCAGGTATATGGCTAACAATTCCATCCGGGCTATCGTTGATATCATCATGTACCCTGAAAGAAATTGTATGGGCATTATCTACATCCCCTTTGATCTGGTTTGAATCAAATACAATCGGACTGGTTGACGAGGGTGAATAATAAACAGCGCCGTCAACAGTTTCGGGCAGCTTTCCAAAAGCCATCATTTGTCGTGCCAGGATAAAAGGGTATATCTCATGTTGAAAATCCTGACATTTCAGGGTGATTTTGATAACACTGCTCCTCCAGGTATTATCGAATTTCTTTTTTCCATGTTTCGTAATCTCTTCTTTGGGAAGCGGCAAGGTTCCTGGTACGAAATCACCATCACGGCTTATTGCAAACTGGTATAAATAGTCCTGTTCATCAAGGCAATTAATACCGGTTGCAGCTGTATCCTGGAATAACCGGCATTTTACCCCGGTTATATTCGAACAATCAATGTCCTGCGATGGCTGCAGGCAATGCTTCCACGGTTTCCAGTTTCCATCCTGCAGGATGGATACCTGAATTTTAAAATCATTTTGTTTTACAATATTGGAGGGCGGATTACCCAGCAGGTGCGTTTGATAAGCTTCATAATATTTTTCAAAATTGTCCGGTTTATCTTTCCAGTTTAGGTTGATAAAGATTTTAGCCCATTTCTTTAAGAATATTTCTTCGGCACCAAGGTAAAAGTTGGAGTCAATTTTTGGCCGTGATCCGAACGGGAGAATCTCTCCATTTACATCAAGAACACTTTCATCATTTTGTACCACGAAATTCTTCAAGCCGCAAACCTGCACCTGAATCTTTGTTTCATCTGAATCATCATTCGCATCGTTTCCAAGCTTTCCGGCCACTTTCACATGCCTGAAGAAGTGATAGAGTGAAACAGGTATGATATCTGTACCGGATTTCCTGGTGAGGCAGCAATTATCAATATCTTCCGTATCGCTTACATGATAAGGAATTTTAAACCTGTCATCCAGTTCGATCTTAACCAGGGGCAGGGTGGTGCCGAAATCCTCCTTCAGGTTTTCGGGATTGTAAAAGGTAACGGACGGTATATCCGGGCTTAATACCGCTTCAATAGTAAGATCGAACTGATTGGAAGAAATACCGGTCAACAGGGTAAAGGTGGTTTCAGGGAGATCAGTGGGCTCAATCCAATTCTTTTCACCGCTGAAAAGCACATCCATCGGTTTTCTTTTTTTTATAACGTCAGCTATAAGTTCTCTTTCTGCTGCTGTGATCAATGATTCAAAATCAGCTGCTGCTACCACCTGATCGTACCGGACAACCGTCTGTTCACTGTAACAACCGGTCTTACTGATTGTCAGAAAGTTGTCCTGCAGTTTATTGATCAATTCAGCACCAATGCCCCCGGTGATAAGTTCCTGAATACTGCTTTCATTGATATAGTAATAGGTTGAGTTTAAGGCCGCAGCAATATCTGCCAACAACAAGGGTGTTATGGTCGGTATATTGCAAATACCTTCTTCCATCATGCACTTCAGGGTAATGGTCACCTTACGGGTGCCTTCATTCAGCAGCAATACAGGCGAAGCAAGAATAAATGCCAGCCTGGCATTCGGATACGGTTTGGGTATGCCCAATCGCGGAAGTATGTATTTGCTGAGGCTGCCTCCCAGGGTCGGGACGTTTTTCGGCTGATCATCCCGGAACGGCTTATCTACACCATCTGCAGCAGTTATGTCGGGAGCCATATATACCCCTTCGGCCAGCAAGGCATCCTGTACTCTCAGGTTGTTAATATAAAGCGCCCGTGTTTCGGCAATCTGCGTCTTATTGGCAACGATTTCATCATCCAGGGCAAAAAGGATCTCCTGCTTGTTGTCATCCTTGCCGTTCTTAACCTGCAATCCTTTTTTAAGGAGGTATTTTTCGAGCTGTTTTTGAATTTCAAGGATCACAAAAGTTCTGTCCGGGATAGCTTCCCGGGCTCTGAACTTCAGGATATCCTTGTAAAAATAATCGAGGTGTTTGCGTGTGAACTGGTTTAAATCATTCTGCAATTGCCGGAAAATGTTTAAAAAGGCAAACAACAGGGCCAGGTGAGGCTGATGCCTGTTTTGCAATTCCTCTTTCAACGGAATTATACTTGATTCCAGATTTTTTTCTGCCTCGGCAGATAATGTCAGCAATGCACCCTGGAAAACAGGGAACAATGCTCTGATATATCCGTGAAGATTGTTAATTCGCTGGAATTTGTCAGCTCCCTTGCTGAAACTGTTGTCAAGGGAATACAGGTCGGACTGATCTATATTCCAGACCTCGTTTACACGGAGTTCGGAAAAATCAATCCGTTTGATCCCGTAAGTCTTTACAGCAGCATTTGCATATTGGATGAATTTTTTAACAGGATCCTGTAATTTATTCCTGATCAATGCCTCAAGTAAGGCTTCAACAGGAAGGCCGCTTCCCCTTAGTGTCTCATGCCAGCTGTTTATTTTACGGATAAACCGGTAATAAATGAACCAGGTGGAAAGCTGTAAACCGGCGGAGGCTGGTCTTTTATCAAACAGCGAATTGTAAAGTTCAAAGCTGTTTTCTACTGCAGGAAGCGGGTATTTGATGATGGCTGCAAGTGCGAAAGGTATACTGTTCCGGAAGAAGGGCTGCCAGTCGCTGATATTCAATGTCAGATCGTAATAATTGATATGGCGTGATAACTGAACAAAGTAGTCGAGCAGATCCGCCATGGTTCGCGCATCTATTTTCACGGCACCCGACAGAAGTTCCTCCATAACCCGTTGATGCTGGCTTGTGCCGGGGTCATTCTGGAAAGGATGTATCAGACAATTGCAGTCAGTCATGAAGGTTATAATATGCAGTTATTACGATCGGTTTGTTTTGCGGCTGGTTTTACTCTATACCGGCCCGGTAGCTTCATTCAAATAATAGTCGTATACATAATTGAATCTTGAATTGGTTTCAGGTATCAGATAATCAACGGTTATGGTAAATTTTCCCTCAAAAAGATCGGTTGAATCCGCAGGTGTAACATCCACACGTTCGGCAATAATGCGGGGTTCAAAAAACAGGATGGCATTTTCCACGTGATGTTTTATGATCCCGATCAGGCTGTTGTTGAGTGACTCAAATAAATAATCGTTCAGGTTGCATCCATAATCGGGTTGCATAACACGCTCACCCAGACTTGTGGAAAGTAATATGTGCAGGCTTTCTTTGATGTCCTGTATATCGCTGACCATGTCAACCGAACCCGTCTGCGAGTCGAAAGTTGGCGGAAATGACCAACCGGTTCCGAGAAATGAGTTGAATGTATTTTCCATGTCATTGATAAGTTTTATCCCCCGATGATTACAGTTGGAAACCCGCTTACGATAACACCACCATGTGCGGTCTGATCACCCTGTCTTGCCGCCGGCTTTCCACCGATAAAGACAGTTGCGGAACCCTTGACTATGGTATCAGGAGGCCCGGCACAAACGCATATATCGGAGACAACCGCTGCCGGCAACCCCCCGATCAATACGGTGGGTACACAGGGACCCGTTATCGGGCCTCCTATATGCGGATTCGGCGACGCCACCGGACAGGTGTGTAAATCGGAAAGTCTTGCTGCTGCTGCCATTTCGCTGAATTTTTTCTGACTTCGTATTAATTTATTTTAACCATGGCTCCGGAAATAGTAGTTATGCCCTGTGCACTGAGTTTTGCCATTGCGCCTTCGATACTGACATCGGCATCTGCTTTTACGGAAAGTGATGGTGCACTGATGGCCAGCGAGGTGCCTGCGCTAAGGGTCAATACCGCACCTGCCTTGATATCAATGTTTAAAGGACTTTCCATTTTAATTCCCGAGGAATCCATCGTTATTTTGTTGCTGTTTTGATCGGTAATTTCAATGGTCATTCCCTGTTCGTCCAGCACAATGCTGTTGCCGGCCGGCGTGTCTATTTTAATTGTTTTTGTGTCATCGTTAAAACTGATGTGCATTTTGCTCCGGGTGGTAAATCCTTTTTCGTGGTTTACATCCTTTGCATCAATGGGTGCCGGTTTATTACTGCTGTGCAGCATACCCAGGACAATAGCATTCCGCGGATCATCATTGATAAAACCAACAATCACTTCGTCGCCGATTTCGGGAAGGAAAAAAGCACCCCGATCGTCACCGGCATCCAAACTGGCTACCCTTGTCCATATTCCCGGTGCATCATTATCAATAACAGGGATTTTTACCCGAATACGGTGTTCCCCGTCGGGATCATTCTCCAGCTGAACAACGATCCCTATCTGCAAACCGTGGATCGCGCCTGACAGGCCTGCCGAGGGAGGATCAACAATATCATTGTGCCTGAATGAATATTGCTGCGGATCAAGTCCAAACTGAATTTGCGATTCCCATACGCCATTGCCTATTTCCTGTCTCACTGCGGTAACATAGGCTTTCCCGTTAAACCGGTCACCTATGCCGGAAATTTTCAGTGTATCACCGGGTTTTATCCCTGCAAATCCGATACACCTGACCCGTCCCCTTATTTTGGAAAGCCTGCTGCGTAACAGGGTGCCGTCTGCCCAATCCTGCAGCTCCTGTTCGGTAATATGTCCGCTGTGGTGCATTTCGTAACTATCCGGGCTGATGGATCCGGCTATATCACTCCCGGGTATGTTACCCGGTTCTTCAATAGTTGTAGCGGATGAACCGGCATTAAACAGCTGCTGATTGCTGTAATCCCATGATGTCGCATTTACTTCCGTGAACTGATAGCGCGCTTCGATCTCCGATTCAAATTCAAGCACCGACGACCCGTAATTCACCTGCAAAACTTCTTTAGGCCGGATCACGGGCTTTACAATTTTAATGATACCGTCATCTGCTATTACCAGCATTCCATTGGCCTCGGCACGAAGAACGAGGAAATCCCAATCGGGGATGTGGTGTTGCACCAATTCCTTATGGGTCAATCCGGTGGTTTCGGATTCCGATGTGAGGTTGTAAGCCGAGACCAGTTCATCAAAAACCTGGCTGTCCTTAACATTTTCAAAATAGCGACTGTGCCTGCCAATAGTCATTTTAACACATGTATCGCGGCATTCAATGTGCAGCTGGCTATGCCCGTTTGCTTTTACCTTTACGGCATGCCTGGTGATAATTCCCTTAAAAGCCCTGGTGTTGTCTGAATCGCGACCAATGTTGATCTGTATCGTATTTCCGGGTACAAAATCGTTCTTGTTGCTGATCTCAAAAGCCTGTTTCGATGCATCCCCGTCCCGGTAAACAAGGCTGGCAACAGGTATGCGGTTTACTTCCCGGATGATGGAAAGCGATAACAACTGGTAGGTGGGATCTACTTCCCTTCCATTTACCAGCACATTGCAGGTGGCAACATCGTATCTGGCAGAATTGGGTATCAGCAGCTCATCCATCAGTTTTCATTTTTATTGATCGGAGGAAAATACAATTCCCTGCCGGGTTTTATGTTTCTCAATGAGATCAGCTCATTGACCCGTGCTACCTGCAGAAACAATCCCGGGTCGCTGTATATGCTGTGCGTTATCATATCGAGGCGGTCACCCTCACGGGTGGTCCGGTAATGGGTGAGATCGGTGGAACTCATTCTGGCAGCAGCTGCAACAGCCTGCTCCGATTCATATTTTATAAAGGTTGCACTGATCCTGGCACGCAGGGGATTTCCATTGGGACTGAATAAGGTATAATTAATGTCCATGTGTGAAAGCACACCCGGAAACCTTATCTCGCTGCCCCAGTGAACGATCAGAAAACGGGGACGGTGGATCTTGCCTTCGTATTTATAGACACAGTCGGTAAAATTTTTGATCTGTTCGGTAACTTCCTTGTTTTTATATTGCTCCACATACCCTTCCATGGTCTTTGTTCCGTCGAGAATAAATTCGATTTTCAGTTCCTCCGGTGCTGTTGATTTATATTTCGGATTAGTACCGGGCTGACCATGTCCCCTGCTGGTATCCAGTTCAATATGGCTTGTCTTCGTGAACGACTCCGGGTTGATCGGGGTGGTAAACGTAAGCTTCTCATCCTCTTTCTTAAAATCATTCTTTTCGAAGGAGTGGATGATCAATTTGGAGAGGACCTGTGACGGATTACCGGCCATTTTTTTCTTTTAATATTTCAAGGATTTTTTCCACGCAGGTATTTATCATTTCCTCATTCGCTGAAACATTATTGCCGGCGGATGAGGCTGAAGAAGCAGCCTGGTTTTCAGTCCCTTCCGGAACTATGGTCGCTTTAATTACAAGTTCACGAACTTCTAAGGCCATTTGATCAGGGATTGGTGAATATCAACCGGTTATAGTTCAGTTCCAGTGTTTCGATCAGTACCGCTCCCTGCTCTGCATTCAGTTCACCGATTTTCCAGCTGCGCGGCCACACGTTGTTAATTGTCCATGAGAGCAACGGCTGATGTTCCTCATTCAGCAGCTTTATTACAACAGTGGACAGCGGCTCGACCAGTTCGTCGTCAAATGCCTTTTTAAGCCATGCCGTGATTCCCGAATCAGCAGGTTTAATGAGGCCGCGTTTCAGAATAAGCGGTCCATACTTCCTCCTAACGGGAACAACATGCTCAAACCTGTTTTCTCCCCCTTCTTTGAAGCTTTCAGTATCAAGAACGGAATCAAGCCCTGAAACCGACTGAAACCTGACATCAATATCGTCTTTGCCCAGGTTGAACTCGACTTTAAAATGAAAATTAACGGTCTGATAAAAATTCTCTGGCATTCCCGGTTTTCTTTAGACTAATCTACTTTGCCTCGACGATCAACAAACCCTCGTGCACCAACACCATGGTTTCAATAGCCACTTCATTGCCGTCGGCTTTCAGATCGGTAGATTGTATTTTCGACGGCCAGGCTTTTGTCAATGACCAGGTAATGATGGGTTTGTGTTCTTCGTCGAGCAGTTTGATGTTAACATCTCTCCTGAACTTTTCCTTTCCTTCCTGGAACATGAACGTTCTTCTCCACAACTGGAAGTACTCGAAATCACCAAGAAAAGTCCCTCTTTTCAGGGTTATATCACTGTATTTCGTAAGACCGGGCTGTTTGGTCTTATGGTAAACGGGACTGTTGCCTTCGCGGTACTCAATAGGCGTTGTTTCGAAATCCAGACCGGTTACTTCCGTAAATCCAACCCGGGTACCCCCCCATTCCAGCTGAAAATGAAATTTGGGAAGCGGGTAATTTTTTTTGGGATCGTCTGCCATATCTTAAGTATTAGGTAATTACATAACAATTATTTACATCTCAAACTCGGGTCTGTAGCCTTGATTGCGCTGTCGAGGCTGGTCTTGCAGGCCAGCAGTGTTTCCTTTTCAATTTTTGCCTTGTTCAGTTTTTCAATAAGCTCCCTGAGCTGATCTTCATCATTTTTAAGCCAGCCCTCCACATCCTGTTTGAATGAGTTCTTACAGATCGGGAATTCAAAGGTTGGCAACAGGGTGCATTCCACATCATTGCAATCGCTCTTTTGCTGCACGTTGGCGGGAACTTGCCGGTTTCCGCGGGATTGCTGGGTGGTTGTATCGGAACAATCACTGTCACAGGCAAAAGCATTGTACCATTCGCATATGATGGTTTTGATACCATAATGCACACCGTTGGACAAAGAGATGCAAGGCCAGGGGTGAGGTACACAGGGATCGAATGAATCACCGCCATCGGGACATTCCGTAGTGGAAATGTTATTCCTGATGAGATTGGAAAGCTTTATGGCTTCCACAATACTTTTAATGATCTCATCCCTGGTTTTGATAACGGCATCCAGTTTCTGTTTGTATTCATTAAGCGACTGCAGTATACCCTGGTTGGGGATCAGGGAAGGATCATTTACCCGGCTGATACAGTTCTGAAGGCTGTCGTAAATCGATTTTATTTTATCTGTCTGGCTATAAATGTCCCTGATCATGCAAAAGAGGATCTCGATGGCTTCAACAGCCTTGCATGAATTGAACCAGATCTTGTCGGATTGAACAGCAATAAGATTCAACTGATGACACACATCTGCCGATAAGCTTTCTGCCCGGGTAAGTTCGTCAAGCCAGGTTTTGTATCTGTCCCGTCTCCCGGTAATGAAATTGACCTCACTTTGCAGTTGTCCTGCCAGCTCAACGGCCTGGTAATATTCGGGTGTTACTCTTCTCAGTTCGTTCTGCCAGCTGTCATAGCAACAGTCGGTGCAACCCGGATCATCTGTCGTCTCTTTCTGGCAGCAAGCCAGGATCGTTTCCTGATCCCAGTTAGTTTCAATGGATTGGTATTTATGATTGGTCAGCATGGCTATGATTTTTTAGAATAATTGGCCTCTACGGTTTGTCCGGGAGTACTGTCCTCCGTTGTACAGCAAAATGTTTTTTTAACATCATCACAGATATCGCATATCTGTTTTTCACATTCCTTCAGCCGTGGTACACAGGCATCATCGCAATCTTTATCCGGATTTTCTTCCCCGGTAGGTATACAGGAGCAGGGCGGACAGCAAAGGAATTCAGTGGTGTCGTAATATCCTTCAAAATTGGCCCGTTGTGAATTGCGGTCGATAGCGGCTTTGGTAATTGATTTGACCGAAGTGACCAGCTCTTCCTGGAGCTTATCCAAATCCGACTTGCGGGTTTTCATTACATCGCTGATGTGTTTTTCAAAGCCGGATGACTTTTCTGCCAGGTCTTTGTGCAGCAGATCGAGCGTATCGATATTCGAAAAGATCTGGACACCGATCACATCGGATGATGCCTTTAAAATGGAAACGGCATCCTCATACAGTCCTTTGGGCATGCAAACGAGCTGATCTATTTCTGTGGCTGCATCCCTGCAGGGTTCCGGTGCCTGTTGCGGATCATCGCAATTCTCGCTGCTCTTGCCGGTGATCACTTTTCTTTGCACCGAATTGCATTGCTCATTATAGCTGTTATTTAGTTTGTAGGCGGCATCCTTCAGATCCGAGAACTTGCCTTTGGCATCCTTGATCTTACCGAACAATGTGCTCAGCGTTGCATTCAGGGACTTATTCCAGTCTTTCATCTGTCCCATGTTGGCCTTCAAGGTTTCATTGGTCTGAACCAACTCGGTTCCGGCTGTAATTTCAAAATTCCGGTATCGCTGATAGTTGTCCTCTGTTTTTATGAAAAGACACCTTTTATCCTTATACAGGTCATTTTCCCCGTTAAACTTCGTTTCAGCCTTGGCAACCTGTCCTTTTGAATCATATAAAACCTCACAGAGCACTTTCCGGTGAAGGTTTATATTTACCTGTGTGGCATTGTCCAATTCGTTGCAGTCTTTACAACCATGATCATCATGTTGATCCGGTTTGTCAGGTATTTGTTGTGTAGCCATAATTATTTACCGATTAATTTGTTAAGGATTATGATTCCTGTAGCATTTTATGCATGAACCTGAGAATAATGAATTCGGCAGGCCGAACCACAGCCAGTCCGATTTCCACGATCATTCTTCCCTCCAGGAGGTCAAGTTCGGTCATGGTTTCTCCGAGGCCCACATGAACAAAAAATGCCTCTTTGGTTGAAGCACCCATCAGTGCTCCGGCTTTCCATTGCTGTGTAAGGTAGTTCTGGATCATGGACTTAACCCTGACCCAGGTATTCTCATCGTTGGGTTCGAACACGAACTGTTCGGTGACATTTTTTGTTGATTCTTCCACCATGTTGAAATATCGTCTTACCGGAATGTATCGCCACTCATTGTCATTACCGGCCAGTGTTCTGGCTCCCCATATAATGGCCGGGCCGCGGCCTTCGAATTTCCGGATGACATTGATGGATTTTCCGTTTGCATCATCTACATTCAGATCCTTTTGCTCGTTGTGTGTAATTAAATATTGCGGACGGATGGCATTATCGATATTTATATTGGCCGGGGCCTTCCATACTCCCCTGGCACTGTCGACCTGTGCATATACACCAAGAACTGCCACCGAGGCCGGTAAAAGCATTTGAATATTCGCAAGTGCACTTTTTGCCTTGAAATAATCCGCATTGCTTCCCTGCTTGAGATCGGCCAGGGTCTCTCCGCCTGGAAATCCTTCAATAATTACCGATTGATCATTATCTTCCGTAGTACTGCCGGCTATTTTGTAACTGAAATCCACACCGGTGTAGATCCGTGGAAAATAAACCGCGGCGTATTTTAATATATCCGTTGTTCCGGAAAGCGTATCCCGCAACAAATTGATATCTTCCTGCCACCGGTCACCGTTATCAGGTACGTGGTAAACATCCATCACGGTAAACCTGTCCTGCAAAGCAACACACTGGTCCAGGGCTTCCTTGTGCACATCGTAATAATCGGTGGCACTGTCGAGATTAACAGCATCAGGAAAGGACAGCAGGGTGATTTCGTTGATCTTGGATACCTCGGTGAGACCGTCTTTAAGGTTCTGGGCCAGGATCGCACCCCCGGTAGCCTGGTAATCCCCTACCGAAGTTATCCAGCAGGGACCTCCCCCGTTGGAAAAAAACATCTGTAACAAATAATACATCAGGAACCTGGAACGTTTGGTCTCATCCACTTTGCCGTTAATCTCGGTGCGTGTGCCAGTATTGACAAAGGCAACCGAAAGGCTTTCTTTTTCGGGATCGGCATACCCGAAGAACTGCTCGTACTCGAGCAATGACGTTATCCGCCATGGTCTGTTTATCAGGTCTCCGGCTTCTTTCCATTGTGCTTTTTCGGTATACCCGATAAAGGCAGGAATGGCTGTTTCAACGGAAGCGATAGATGGTGGGAGATGCGGAATTTCTTCGATATATACTCCCGGCGTTTTGTATTCTGCCATAGATTTTGGGTTTTAAGTCGCTGTTAATATTAAATTTCTTCAACAATCAGGTCTTTGATGCCGGAGATGTATATGTCCGAATAGATCATGCCGTTTTGCTCCATCCGCAATGAGTGGCCCGGCGGATTTGGAAGAAACACACCGGGTATCAGGGGATCCTCATCCAGAAATTCCATCGGCATGGCATTCATCGGCACCGGCATTACTGATTTTAATGCGCCGTTTTCGGCTGTCAGAAAAGGACTGGTTTTGGCGGTGGCCGTTAACCGTAACCCTGAATTTGAACGGTAACGCCAGAAAGTGATCCTGCTTTTCAACCGGATCTCGAATACAGGATGGAATTGTTTCAGGCTTCCATCAGTCTCCAGCAGGTCGTACCCGGTATCCCCTGCGGTGTAATTGATCTCCACCATTCCCAAATCCCGGGTATTGTATTGTTCGGGGTTCAGTATTATTTTTTCCTGCCGCTGATAGCCATTGTCACCGGTTATCTCCAGGTTATAAACCCCTTTTTTTATCTCTTGCCGGGCGGAGGAGTCATCTACCCTGAAATCCAGCGGTACCTGCTGAAGTTTCTCAACACCGGAAACAGCAATGGTTTTTATACCTGACCCGTCAATGGTTTTCAGGGTGAATACGGCCTGCCTTACATCCGAATTACTTTCGAAAGTATACCGGAACCGCATGGGAAGGAGTATTCGGTCCCCCTCATGGGCAATACCCCTGGCGGTGATTTTTCTCCAGTTAACGGCATCGGAACTGCTTGTCCTGGTAATTGCCTCCAGGATATCATTTCCCGTTCTAATAACCTCCCCCTGCTCATAGGTCTTGTTGCTCCTGAATTCTTCAATAGGAAGAGACAGGGAAGGAAACACTTTTGTTCCTTCCCTGTTGGAGTTGGAGAAAAAATAAAGGGAGGGGAGGGTAGTATTCAGGGAAAGGTTGGAGAAATTTCGGAAAAAGGGATTGTTGATCCGTATGCGGAAAGTAAACGGCGCGTCAGGGGCAGCGGTAATAAACGGGTAAGGCTTGTCAACCAAATACTTAACTCTTGTACCGATCATGAACCCTGTTTTGGTCCTGACGAAACGCAGGTGTTGGTCTTCGAGCATTTTCCCGGTTTCACCGGAAGGCTCGACAGAAATATCTTTCCATATGTCATACCGGTCACTGTACAACAATTCATTGAGATAAGCTGCCCGGGTATTATCATCCAGCGAAAAATAGGATCTTTTGTTATCGTTGTTGAGATAGAATTCATGAAGTATATGAACTTCAAACAACCTTTCAAACCGTATAGTATTCGCGGCAGCCATGGTTTAACCCTTATATTGCATTTAATTCTGTCCGGATCTCGTCAATAAGCGGCGTTTCTTTGAAAATCCGGTTTTTGTAAATTTTTGCCAGCCGTACTTTATACAAAATAAAAGGCATCTGTTTCCCTCCCAGGGATCCCCACAAATGGTTGACCTGTTCAAAGGTCAGGGTAAACAGATCAAGAGTAACAGCCAGTTCAACATCCTGAAGATTCGCAGGATCGAAGCCGGGTGGCAATGGCTGGGCGCTTTGAATATCAAAAGTCCTTCTGTGCTGAAAGAACTCGATCACCTTCGAAAGCCGCGTTAATGCCGTATCATATGAATTGGGATAATGTGCGCAAAAAAGTACGTACAGATTCAGATATACGGGAGGATGTTTGTATGAGGCTGAGGTAATCTGTTTGGAAACATGATTGCTGTTTTTCAGGGTGCTTTCTTCTTCCACATTTACCACGCTTACCACCACCTTATCCTTTAGCGCGTTTTGATCAGGTGACTCGCTCAGTGCAATATTGCCCATTACCACTTCATCGCCCCCGACAATGGGTTGTATGTATTCGTTAAGCTGAGAAGTAATGAGTAATAACACCTTATCTATCATTGCCTTATACTAATAACTATTAAAGTTGCGTCAATCGGATGCAGAAAAAAAGGAAATTTTTAATGGGATTTGAGTGATAAATTAACAAATAAAGATCCTATAATCCTTTAATACAAGATACTACCCTTTCAAATATTTTAATTTATTGAGCTAAGTACATGACAAAATATTAATATATAATGCGAATTAAGAATTGGAATTACCGCCAGCAATAGTTTTTATTAAATTTGGATTAATAAATAGCAAGCACGGAGTGCTTGGAAGTGAATAGCGCCGGGTAAAACCCGGTGCTATTCATATTAAAACCCGTAACCGGTATAGCCGTCAAGCTAATACAATTTAAACTAGTAATTAGAAAGTAAGGTTTAAAATAAGTATGAATTCTATTGACTGAATATGGGAATTTTTTCTAAATTTAGATTGTGTGCAATGCTTTTGCTTTTTTATGACTTTTATTTGCCCTGAAGGGCAAAAGCATAACTACTATGTCACAATCGCTATCCAGGGTTTATGTGCACATAACTTTTAGCACAAAAAACCATCATCCATTTATTGACGATACCATAAAAGTTTCTCTCTTTGAATACATAGGTGGAATATGTAAAGGATTAGACAGTAATCCTGTCAAAATTGGCGGACACCGTGATCATGTTCACATATTATGCCTGCTATCACGAAAAACAGCACAAATGAAACTATTGGAAGAAATCAAGAAACAATCTTCAAAATGGATCAAAACAAAAGGCAAGAATTATTCAGACTTTTATTGGCAGGACGGATATGGTATTTTTTCCATAAACCCATCAGAAACCGATGTTGTAGTTGCCTATATAAACAACCAGCAGGAACATCATAAGAAAATAACCTTCAAAGATGAATTCCGGGCATTTCTTAAAAAATATAAGGTTGATTATGATGAGAGATATGTCTGGGACTGAAAAAATCTGCTTTCGCCCTTTCAGGGCTTTTTGGGATTAACGATCAGTAAAATAGGGCGTTGCCCTATCCTTTTGCTTTTGCCCTTTCAGGGCACTTTTGCTTGATGATTTACGATTAGTAAAATGAGGTTATCCGATAAGTCAAAATATGAAAAACTCTCGCAAAGCCTCTAAGTCGCAAAGAGCTGATTACCATAAATTTATTTCTTGGCGTCTTTGCGTCTTTGCGAGAAATAACTACTTTTTAGACGACCTCACTTTTGCAGTTTTCCAGATAAAAGGTGCAGGATTATTTGAAGAAAGGACGTGAAATTTTTCGCCATATGGGGAGTCAACTTATCATGGCATCGAGGTAAAAATTAATCTTATTATTGAATATCTATACTTTACAAATATTATCTTGACGGCTATACCGTAACCGGGGTTTTACGGACAATTTCAACGCTTAATTCGCATAAATAACAGATTGTTAATTTTTTGTCATGTACTAAGTTTATTGGGCTTTTCCTTACAGGTTTTTAATGTGTCTTTTTAGTACTTTCGTTTTTTAAATGGCTAATTCCCTTGAAGGAGGAAGACACAATGAAAACATTCAACACAATACTGGTCCTGTTTTTAATGTTTGCGGCAAACGGCTGCAAACAATTCGGGAATAAGGCGGTAATCCCTGCATCACAAACTGATTCGATACAAATTCCTCATCTGGAAAGGCAGGGTACAGCCATGCGGCTTATTGCCGGGGGTGAGCCATTTCTGATGCTATCCGGGGAACTGCATAATTCTACCTGCGGAGGATTTGAATTTATGAGACCGGTTTGGAAAAAGCTGTCACAGAAGAACCTTAACACGGTTATCGCCACCGTCTCCTGGGAACTAGTTGAACCCGAACAGGGAAAGTTCAATTTTGCGCTGGTGGACAGTATGATTGCAGGTGCCAGGGATGCAGATATTAAACTGGTGCTCATCTGGTTCGGCAGTTGGAAGAATGCAGGCTCGGTGTATATCCCTTCGTGGGTGAAACGCGATTATGAAAAATACCCGCGTGCGAAAGATGAGCATGGAAAATCACTGGAGATATTGTCAACTTTTGGTGACGCGTCCGCTGAGGCCGATGCCAGGGCTTTTGCAGCGTTGATGCGCCATATAAGGGAGGTTGATCTGCAACAGCAAACGGTGGTAATGATGCAGGTGGAAAATGAAGTTGGCATACTGGATAACCTGGGGAAGACCCCGGGTAATGCCCGGAGAGATTTCAGCGAAATGGCCAATGCAGCATACTTTGGTCAGGTTCCCGGTGAACTTACCGGTTATCTTAAGGAGCACAGGGACGACCTTTTCCCGGAACTTTATAATGTTTGGAAAGCAAATGGTTTCAAAACCTACGGCACCTGGGAGGAAATTTTCGGAAAAAGTGAATTCAGGCCTGATCCGGAGGACTGGCAATTTTACTCCTATTATACCGAAGAGCTGTTCTCAGCCTGGAACTATGCCCGGTATATCGAAAAAGTGGCTTCAGCCGGGAAGAGGGAATATTCCCTGCCCATGTTCGTGAATGCCTGGCTCAAGCAACCTTTCACCTACTGGCCGGGAAGGTATCCCTCCGGTGGGCCGCTGCCGCAGGTGCTCGATATTTGGCGGAGCGCTGCTCCTTCAATCGACTTCATTGCACCGGATATCTACACGGATGAATTCACCTGGGTTTGCAAGGAATTCACGCGTAGCGGAAATCCCCTGTTCATTCCGGAAACACGGGGTGGAGAGATGGGTGCTGCAAGGGCTTTTTATGTTTTCGGGGAACATAGCGCGGGATGTTTTGCTCCATTCGGGATCGATAATGTCCGTCATGCGGAAAATGACCCACTGGATGAAGCCTACAAAGTTTTAGGGATGATGTCACCCCTGATCCTCGAAAATCAGGGTAAGGGAACCATGCGGGGCATACTTGTTGACTCGGCATCGCCTGTGCAGCAGTTTGATATGGGAAATTATAAGATCGAGGCCCGGCTTGCAGGAAGAGAAAAAGTCGCCGGAGGGCTTGTCATAAAAACCGGGCCGGAGGAATTTATTGTCGCCGGCAAAGCTCTGGATGTATTCTTTTTTTCGTATAATGACTCCTTGCACGTAGCCGTAGATGTTGTGGATGAAGGCACGGTTGAAAATGGAAAATGGATCCCTGAGAGGAGATTGAACGGAGATGAGACCCATGCCAGTACATGGTCGGGAACAGGCCTCAAGCTTCCGGACCATAAAGTAAGTATCCAGAAAATATCGCTTTACCGGTATAAATAATAACTGGTCCCAGGGCTCAAATCTTACATAAGCAGATTTATAAATTTGTCCAGTTGACTATCAAATTTCTGGGCGGTTTCCGTACCAAGTTCCTTCAGGGCGCTTAAGTTTTCCTGGGATGCATCATCCATATCAGCATTCACTGTTATCGGGAATGTGGTGTTAATTCTCAGGTACTGACCGGGAGCTTTAACCGCATCGTAAATCTCTCTAA
>DATEVU010000175.1:0-14325 GCA_035258345.1 Bacteroidales bacterium | reverse complement strand
GTGACAAGGAATGCTCCCTTGCCGTTGCTTAACCTGCGGTCGAGACCATCGGCGTAGCCAACAGGGACCACGGCTATCAATGAGGGCTTGCCGGGCCTGCCCCTGCGGCTGTAACCCACTGTTTCCCCGGGCAAAACAGGTTTAATCTGAAGAATGGTGCTTTTCAGGGTACTCACATTCCGAAGCTTGCCGGGATTGGTATTGCTGATGCCATACAGGCCGATGCCGAGCCGCACCATTTCAAATTGCCCGGCCGGGAAACGCTCGATCCCCGAAGTATTCAGGATATGCCTGATTACGGGATATCCCAGGGCATCGGTGATCAGGGCCGAAACCTTCCCGAATGTATCGATCTGCTCTTCGGTGAAACTGTCATATACCTCTTCGTCACTTCCGGCGAGGTGGGAAAAAACAGTAGCAACCTTCATGGTTTTCAGCCGGACCAGTTCGCGGCACATTGTCTTTACTTCCGAAACCAGGAATCCCATACGGTGCATGCCGGTATCAATCTTAAGGTGCACGGGGTATCCGATTTCCTGGTTGCGGAGAAGGGCTTTATGGAACATGTCCAGGATTCTGAAACTGTAAATCTCCGGTTCAAGCCTGAATTGTATCATCGTGTCAAAGGATTCGGGCTCCGGGTTCATGACCATAACCGGCAGGGTAATGCCCGCCTGACGCAGGCTTACACCCTCATCGGCAAATGCAACACCCAGGTAGTCGGCACGCTGAAACTGCAGTAAACCGGCAATCTCATGCCTGCCACTGCCATACGATAACGCCTTTACCATCACCATGGTTCGTGTGCCGGGCTTCAGCAGCGACCGGAAGTAGTTGAGGTTATGCACGAGGGCATCCAGGTTGACCTCTACTACCGTAGTATGTTTCTTGTGTTCCAGGAGAGACGAGATCTTCTCAAATTCATACCGGCGGGAGCCTTTCAGCAGGATTGCCTCATCCGAGAATTTCTCCGGGCTGAAACCGGCAATGAATTCATCCGTGGTATTGTAGAAATCACCAGGCACTGTGAAAAGCTGTGCATTCTCGCTTATGGAGCTGCCAATGCCGATGATCCGTGATATGCCTTTATCGTGCACGAGCGATGCTACCATGCTGTAAAGCTCTCCGCTTTGCTTTCCGCTTTGCAGGATATCCGAGAGTATCAGGGTTTTCCGGTGATGCTGTACCTGTCGGTTCAGTACATCAAGCGCAATCGACAGGGAGTTGATATCCGAATTGTAGCTGTCGTTGATCAGCGTGCACCGGTTGATGGCGCTTTTTTGTTCGAGGCGCATGGCCACCGGGGGCAAATCGGCCATTTTTGTCACGATCTTTTCCCTGTCCGTTCCGATCAGCAGCATCAGGGAAAGACAATGCATGGCATTTTCGATTGACGCGCTGTCGGAATAGGGTATGGTTATATCATAGGAACTGTCCCTGTAAATTGCTTTAAAAGTGGTACTGCCTGTATCGCGGGTAATGCCGGCTATCTGTACATCGGCCTTCGCGGTTACCGACCAGCTGAATAGCATTACCCCGGAAAGTTCAGGGGTTTGTTCCATGCACTTCCGGATTACCTGGTGATCCTTACAGAATATTAGCGTCCGGCATCCGTAAAAAAGCTTGAGCTTTTCAGCAACCTTCTGTTCCATACCGGCAAAGTTTTCCTGGTGGGCGTCTCCGATGTTGGTAAAAATACCGGTATCGGGACGGATCATGCGCTGCAGGTTTTTCATCTCCCCGGGAAGGGAGATCCCGGCTTCGAATATTCCCAGCCCGGTTGAGGAATCAAGATTCCAAAGCGACAGGGGAACACCAACCTGGGAGTTGTAGCTTTTCGGACTGCGGGTAATGGATATGCTGTCGCCCAGGCAGTGGTACAGCCACTCCTTTACAATGGTCTTGCCATTACTTCCGGTAATCCCTATCACGGGACAGGTGAATCTTTCACGGTGAAAACGTGCCAGTTCCTGCAAAGCCCGAAGTGTGTCACCGACAAGTATAAAACCTGCGCCGGCCATTGATCTGTACTGCTCCCGCATCTCCGAAACCACAAATGCACGCAAACCCCGCTGGTAAAGCTCAGGGATAAACCTGTGACCGTCATGACGAAGACCGGTAAGCGCAAAAAAAAGGAACGAATCCGAAACAACCGAAGTCCGGCTGTCGGTCAATACCCGGCTGATAGCAAGGCCGGCCTCACCTTCCGTCCTTCCGCCCGTGGCGGCGGCAATCTCCTCAAGGGTGTAAGATATCATGGAAAACATCGAATTTGCAGGAAAGATAATGCGTTTTATACTATCCGTATGCGAGTCGGCGTTACAAAGTTACGTTTTATGTTTGAACCCTAAACCCCAAACCAATAACTTAACTATTTTAACTAATTTTGAACAAATTCATAATTACATGAGCTATCGTCATACCCTGGAGGCAGCGCTTGAAAGCCTGCATGAGATCGAAGATCTGGTTAAGGGGTTTCCCGTAAATGGCAACATCCCATCGGTTGAAATTGACCTTGCCCTGCAAAAACTAAGGAATATGTATGAGCTTATGCTGGTGATGAAGAAACCGGCTGAAGAAACACCGGTCCCGGTAATTGCTGAGGAAAAAACCGTTACCGGGGAAATAACCGTGGATAGGGAAACTACTGTGGATAGGGAAATAACGGTGGATAAGGAAATAACCGTGGATAAGGAGATAACCGTGGTTGAGAAAAAAACTGTGGTTGAGGCCCGGACGCTTTCCGATACATTCAAGGGAAATCCCACCCTGCATGAAACCCTTTCGAAAGACGGGAATACACTGGCACAGGTAAAACCGGTAAAGGATATCATGACAGCGATAGGGATTAACGACAGGTTTACTTTTGTCCGGGAACTTTTCAATGGCGATCCGGCAGCATTTGAAACTACCATCGACATGTTAAACACAGCATCCGGTTTCAACGGGGCTTATAATTATCTGGTCGGGCATTTCAACTGGGACATGAAAAGTGACGTCGTACAGCATTTCCTCGAAATTATCAGCAGGAAACATAGTAACGAATAGCATGAGTAAACTTTATCTGGTGCCCACTCCCATTGGAAACCTGGAAGATATTACTTACCGTGCCGTGCATGTGCTCAAAGAGGTGGATGTGATCCTGGCGGAGGATACCCGTACCACGCGCATTTTGCTGAAACTTTATCAGATCACCACCCGGGTGCAATCGTACCACATATTCAACGAACACCGGAAGACGGATGAAATTGCGGGCCGTATCCTTGCCGGCGAGACCATAGCGCTTGTAAGCGATGCCGGTACACCTTCGATTTCCGATCCCGGATTTATGCTTGTCCGTGCCTGCCTTGAAAAAGGCATCCCCGTGGAATGCCTTCCGGGACCCACTGCATTGATCCCGGCACTGGTGAACTCGGGATTTCCGAGTGATAAGTTTTGTTTCGAGGGATTCCTGCCCCACAAAAAAGGCAGAAGGACCCGTCTCATCGGGCTAGCGGCTGAAACACGCACCATTATCCTGTATGAATCACCGCACCGGATCATCAAAACACTGAAGGAACTGGAGCAGGTTATGGGCGGGGGCAGGAAGTGCTCCGTATCGCGTGAACTTACCAAAATTCATGAAGAAACCGTAAGGGGTACTTTTGCGGAGTTGATTGCCCATTTTACCAGTCAGGCACCCAGGGGGGAAATGGTTGTTGTGGTTGAAGCACTATCACAAAAAACAACTGCAAAGGATACAGCCTGGACGCCTGTATACGCAGATTTTAATAGAGGTTGTCTAAAAAGTAGTTTTTTCTCGCAAAGACGCAAAGACGCCAAGAAATAAATTTATGGTAATCAGCTCTTTGCGACTTAGCGGCTTTGCGTGAGTTTTTCATATTTTGACTTATTTGACAGCCTCTTAATGATGATTAGTTACTTATTGGGCTTTAGCCCAAAAAGCGGCATTAATCAGGGTGTACTCATAATTTAGTCAGGTAAACATTCCGGAACTCAATGGCTTTTCCTTCGCTCTGAAGGCAGATACTGCCTTTGGATTCCGTTACCCCGGTGGCCTTGTTCTGCAGCGTTCCGTTTACATGCACCTCAATCGTATTTCCGTTGCATATCACCTCCATGGTATTCCACTCGCCAACTGGTTTTTCGTTGGACTGCACCATTTTTTTTACAACAATTGTCGACTTATCGGTTCTTTCGTTCATGTCGGTTCCGGCCATGCAAATAAAATCACCCGCACTACCCGCAAAAAGCTGGCATTCGATACACCGTGGCCAGATGGCATCGGGTTCCTGGGCATGAACAAACACACCGCTGTTGGTGGCTTCAACGGGCCAGCGCCATTCCAGGTGAAGCTTGTAATCACTGTATTGTTCTTTGGTACGCATATACCCGAAAGGGTCCCCTTTAATGTGGATAACGCCGTTCTGTATGGTAAATACGCCTGCCGGATCCACGGCAGGATCTTTAAGCTGAAAGACCCAGTTGCTGAGGTCGTGTCCGTTAAACAGGCTGACGGCACCTGCAGGCAGGTTCCCCGGCTGAGCTGTTACTGACAGGGTAAATGCTGTCCAAAGCACCAGTGTACTAATAAATCGCAGTTTCATAATCACGTTTTTAATTCTTATCAAATATACAATTTTATCATAATTTATAGGTTGCCCTTATGGAGAAAGCCTCCACATTTCTTCCCGTACCGGTGTTCCGGATAAATTCACCGGCCCTGAAAAGGCCGCCGAAGACCAATATATTGGTGTGCTTGTTGATGTCCCAGGAGAACTCAGCTGCAATACCCTTAGTAATTGTCTTTCCGCGTTCTTCACCCGGGGAATCGGGTTCACGCGTCATTTCCCGCACATTGGGGGGGTACATGCCATCGTTGGCCGAAAATCTCCAAACCGCATAATAGCTCAGGAGAACAAACGCATCCCCGAACAGGTTGATTTCGGCTTCCGGAGACATAGCTACCAGGTTTGCCGGGCCAACAGGTACCAGGTCATGGATAGGAGGTTTTGCAGAAACAGGCCGGAAGGTGTTCAACACGTCATCGCCCGGCTTTTTGTCGCCGCTGAAGATCGCCTCCCTGATCTGCAGTCGTGGTCGCCAGGAAAGATCCTGCCATGAATACGACAACAAGGAGGAAAACTGCCAGGCACGGATCGTGTTTTTGCTGTGGTGACCAGACTGGAAGGTAAATTCAGCATCATACCAGAATGCCCCCGTTTCCTTGCTGAACCTTATTCCGGCGGAATGACGGTTATCCCTGGCTGTATCATTAACAAGAATAATGTTTTCCGACTGAACCCCGAAATAATACAGGTCTAAAAAGTTTTCATCTTTCAGCGACAATTGCCAGTATGTTGCATATACAAACTCGTTGTTGCGCCTTGAATTATCAAATACGCCAAATTGATAGGATACCGGTTGCACTACAAAGAAATCCCCCGACACGCGGTTGGATCCAAGCGTTAGCCGCACACCGTCAAAAGTCTGCCTGATTGTTGGCCCGTTGCGTAATCCCAGCATCCGCTCCGGTCCGAAGGCGAATTCCTGCCGGCCTAACCGCAACCGGATGGGAATTGCAGCATGTAAACCAATATCTGCGAAGAACTGCATTATTCCCAGGTCATCGCGGTCGACCTGGGGAGAAGGGGTGTTCTTCCCGGTAACATGGCAGCTGTTTACTTGGGTAAATAACCGAAGGTTGCGGTTTACCCTGAGATCGGCATGCAGCATGAAACGGTGCTGAAGGTAAAGATCCTGGTCGCTTGATCCGGACGTTACATCTCCGAAATTCACATGGTTGAAATACCGGAGCTGTTCCCGGATCTCTCCGCCAAGTGATAACACCGCAACAGGATTACTTTTCTGCAGGAGTATTTCCTTAACAGCACGGTGCAGTTTCCAGTCTCCGGTATCCGTGGCAAGGGCATGGTTGTTGTCGAGTGAACGGATGTCATCGATATCCTGTCCGGATACAAGAGAACCTGGAATTATATAAAACAGGGCAATAAGGAATGGAATCACCTTTGAACACATCAATACAAATAAAATTTTCCCGGCGGTAAATATAATTATTACCAGTCTAGAAATCACCCCGGTACTAAAAAAATCGTATATTGATTGAAATTTTAAGATTTGATGATCTGTTGATCTGTTGATCTGTTGATTTGATGATCTGTTGATTTGGAGATTGGGTATAAGCTAGAAATATGAAAAAATATTTGAGCAACGATTTTGATGTTAACGGAATGGTGGATGTACTGGATGAACTGCCGCTGTGGTCTGCGCCGTTCGGATTGAAATTGCTGGAGTTTATCGACTATAAACAGCATATTTCCGCCCTGGATATCGGGTTCGGGACAGGGTTTCCCCTCACCGAAGTGGCATTACGGCTTGGCGAAGGTTCAACGGTATACGGGATTGATCCCTGGGAAGAAGCCATTGCACGGGTAAATAAAAAAATTGAACATTACCGTATCGGCAACATTAAAATTATAAAAGGTGTGGCGGAATCAATTCCGCTGGATGACAATTCAATCGATTTAATTACAAGCAACAACGGTATTAACAATGTAAGCGACCGGGAAAAGGTGTTGGGCGAATGTTCCAGGATAAGCAGGAAAGGCGGGCAGTTTGTCCAGACCATGAACCTGAATAAAAGCATGTTCGAGTTTTACGGAGAACTGGAGCGCGTGTTATCGGATTTGCAGCTGGTAAACGAAATTGAACAAATGCACCGGCATATCGCACAAAAGCGTCCGCCCCTGGATATTTTGCTTGCCATGCTCGAAAAAAACGGGTTTATTGTGAAGGATGTGGAACACAACCTGTTCAATTACAGGTTCAGCAGCGGCACAGCCATACTGAACCATTATTTTATCCGCATGGCATTTATGGAATCCTGGATTAAAATACTTCCCCGGGTCAGGCTGGAAGAGATATTCGATGCCGTTGAATCAGGGCTTAACAGCCAGGCGCAACGGGCAGGAGGGATTAACCTGAGTATCCCGTTTGTATTGATCAATGCAATAAAAAAATAAGGGAATCTCACCTTACCCCAACCAGCTGCCAACCAAATTGTCCGTCAGATTGTTATTGTACGGACAGGACGTATTGTTAATTAAATAAAATGGTTGGTATGAAAAAGACCGCGACAGCATTACTGACAATGGTTTTTCTTATTGTTTTTCTTTCCGGCATCAGTGCCCAGCCGTATAGCGAGGATGAGATCAGGGATCTGGAAAAACGTGAACTGGAAGCACTGTTGAAAGTCGATACGGCAGCGCTATTCAACAAATTATGGTCACCGGACATGGTGGTGAACACGCCGGCCAACCGGGTCGGAACAGTTGAAGAGACAAAAAAGTCCTTGCTGGCCGGGAGAATTGCTTATTCTTATATGGAAAGAAATATTGAAAAGATCACGTTTAAGGAAAACATTGCCATTGTCATGGGCCATGAGATTTTACGTCCGAAGGGATTAAGCGACAACGTGGGAAAAACAGTTACCAGGCGGTTCACGAACTTGTGGATGCGGTCAGCAACCGGCTGGTCAATGGTGGCACGGCAGGCCACCATCATTTCGGTTCAATAACAGGATTCAGGCCTCATAGAGGCGACCTGTTTGTAGAACTGCAAGAATGCAATTATTTTCACGTACCAACGGGGTAGCTCATGTGAACTTAAATTGTAAAAGGGTGTTATTAAGAAATTGATAAATTATGAGATACGGTCATTCATATAATTCATGCAGGAATTATAGCTCAGCAAGCAAAAAAATTCCCAAAACCGTGTTCAATAACTTCAAAAACTAAATAAAAAGTGGGGTGCCCCGCTTATATAAAGGAGTTGGCGTGCATTGCAAAGCGATTAACTTAGACAACGATTAATAAATGATCATCAATAAACCATTAAACAAAAAAACTATGAAAAAGAAAATTCTCCTGGTAGTAAGTATTCTTTTTGGACTGATGTTCATTAATTCGGGACTAAATAAATTTTTTAATTACATGCCCATGCCCGAAAATATGCCCGAAAACATGATGAAAGTAATGAAAGCATTTATGGAAATAGGATGGCTAATGCCCCTTATTGCAGTTGCCGAAATTGTGGGAGGATTACTTTTTATCATTAATAAATACAGAGCGCTTGGTGCAATAATTATTTTTCCTGTTATGATAGGAATACTTTTAACTCATATAATAACCGCACCATCAGGACTTCCATTAGCACTTGTGCTGATAGCAATAAACCTTTGGGTAATTATCGAGAATCGTGAAAAGTACCTGCCGATGATAAAATGAAGAAATAAAAGAAAACAACGACACGCCAACACTGTATAAGCCATTGCTGGCAGCGGGTTTGCGTAGGTCAGTTTTTTTGGTTATCCTGTGCTACCTAGACAACAAAGCTCATTGGCAACGCAACGGCTTCCCGACAAGTCGGGACAGGCTATACACGCGGGCGTTGTGCGTCATGTTATGGAGACACCGTTCTAATAATTTCAACAAGTAAAAAATGATTCTATGGACAACCCAACCAAGAAATCTTCCGGTAGATTAAATTTCACTCAAATTGCGTGGGTGGTGAAAGATGTTGAAACAGCGAAAGCATTTTTTCAGGAAATGCTTGGCGTAAGCAATTTTAGTGAGACGGTAACCTCTCGATTAAAAGAGTATGATGGAACCTATTACGGGAACCCCTCAAGTGCCGAAAACTTTGTAGCTATGGCTTATTCAGGTGGGATATTTATTGAACTCATTCAACCTATTTCGGGTAAAAGTATTTTTAAGGATTATATAGACAACAACCCTACAGGTGGTGTTCAACATATTGCTTACAGCACAAGCATTACTAACCTTGACAAGATTATTTCCGATTTCGAGAGTAAGGGTTTTTCTGTTATAAGCAGTTTCGATACGCCAATAGCTAAAATTGTGTTTTTTGATACACGAAAAGAGATTGGTGTTTTTACGGAAATAATGGGCATTACCGAAGAAGGTGAAAAGGCAGTTCAAAAAATGAAAAGTGGAACATTTGAATTTGTAAATAGTAGATAATGTTTGAATAAAGCAGAAAAGCACGAACGCACAACATTGCATATAGCTTATGGCGGGTGAAATGCTAAATTCAAGGTATTCGGCTCTTGGCCAGGTTCGTCATGGGTGGAAAGAAATGTACTTCGAAATCCGCCACAAGCCATATGCGAGACTGTTATGCGTCATGCTTGGGCGACTTTGCTAACTTTGAGTATACTGCAAAAAATTAACTTTGACCAACTCAAAGTGCGGAGTCATCACTATAATCACTGACGACAATAAAATGAAAAGGGTAACAACCACTATTACAGCACTGCTTCTACTTACAATCACGGCATTCTGTCAGACACTTGTTAAGGATACCATTCAAAAAGTTGACATTCCTATTTCGGTGGTAGAAAGGAATACTATTATTCAGAGTGCTTTGGATAGTTTAACCAGGTATTATGTTTCATCAGATGTAGCTGCATTGATGAAAAAAACTATTGAAGAAAGAAACAAGAAAGGCATCTATGCAAAAATCAACAAAGGTTTTGTATTCTCTGATACTCTTACCAAACACTTGAGAGAAATAAGTAACGATGAACACCTTGGTCTTATATTTCATGCTGATGCAATTCCACTTGAACTAGATCATCAACCAACACCAGAAGAGAGTGAAAGATTTAAAAGATTTGCAGCTTCACAAAACTATGGCTTTGAAAAAGCTGAACGGCTCCAGGGAAATATTGGTTATATGGAACTGAACGGATTTACAGATTGGGGTATTGAGACCGCTATTGCTGCAATGAATTTTTTAGCCAATACGGATGCACTTATAATTGATTTACGATATAACGGAGGAGGTACACCAGGATTGATACAATTGATATGTAGTTACTTTTTTGAAACACCTGTTCATCTTAACACTATTTACTGGAGAGAAAATAATAGAGTAAAACAGTATTGGACAATGCCTTATGTGTCAGGAAATAAATATTTGAATAAATCTGTTTACATTCTTACAAGCAAAAATACTTTTTCTGCTCCCGAAGAATTTGCTTACGATTTACAAGCATTAAAAAGAGCTACAATCATTGGTTCAAAAACTAAAGGAGGTGCTAATGCAGGAAAAGTTTTCAGAATTAACGACCACTTTGACATTTATATTCCCATTGGAAAAGCTATCAACCCTACGACAGGAAAAAATTGGGAAGGCGGTGTTATCCCCGATATTGAAGTTGCCTCAGAGGATGCGTTGAAAAAAGCTCATATAGTTGCTCTACAAAAATTAATAGGCAATGCCATATCGCCTCAATCAAAGACATATCTTCAAAGTGTTCTTCAGGAAATTGAGTAGACAGATCAACAAGACTTTAATATAAAAAATGAAGACTGCAAACATTGAACTACCTGGCTGGTCAAATGTAGCGCGTCAGGCCACCATCATTTCGATTCAATAACAACCCGGGTTGATCGTAATGACATCCCTGTTGGCCGGAGGGCAAACGGTATTTTAGCGATATCAAATATGAGGGACATGTTCTATTTGAAGGCATTATGGAACATGGACAAGTCAAGTCCTATGGCCAATGAGACGAAATTGTCTTAAAAATGAAACCTCCTGTATAATAATTAGTATACTGAAGAGCCTAAAATTGTAATTTGACATATTACTATTGACAAGGCAACACCATATTAATAATTACGCAGGAATTTTAATAAATAAATCTAAAAATTGACTCACAAAAAGTAGATCTGTTTGTTATGACAAACGGCAAATTCTTTGAAAGCCACCAGGTTGGTCAGATCCGGGATCGTCTTGTTAGCCTTGATGATTCTAAATGGAACATAGTTCAAACACTGCAGTTCAAAGATCCCACTGTGAGTCTGATTGTTTCCCTGCTGGGAGGTACATTGGGAATTGATAGATTTTTTATTGGTGATACAGGGCTTGGAATAGGTAAGCTTCTGACTTGTGGTGGCTTAGGAGTTTGGGCCATAATAGATTGGTTTTTAATAATGGGTGCGACAAGGGAAAAAAATCTGACAAAGCTTCAACAAATGATGTAATAATGTTGGTTAAGAGGATTAGGCTTTACCTATTCATCCTAATATCATGCGCAGTAGGGTATGCATGGCTGCTTTTTGCATTTTTTTCTGGCAATACTGAAAAGGAAAATCCAATTGAGGTTTGCCTGATTAAGCACGTAACCGATATCCCTTGCCCCTCCTGTGGCTCAACCAGGGCGGCCCTTTCATTATTGCATGGAAATATATCCGAATCATTGGTTATTAATCCGTTTGGGTTAATAATTGTATTACTTATGACCGTAGCACCACCTTGGATTTTTTATGACCTGGTTACTAGGAAAGATACCTTTCAAAAGTATTATATTAGTATCGAGGTTTTTATAAGAAAACCAAAAATCGCGATAACTTTTTCGTTACTTGTCCTCATCAACTGGATCTGGAATATTTCAAAAGGATTATGATAAAAACAGGAAAATTTGTGTATGAGCCAGGGGAACATGAAGCTGAAAAGGCATCAAATAGTTATCTCATGTCATTAATTGCGGTAATTGCAGGATTACCATTTCCGATTGTAAATCTAATAGCAACAGTAATATTTTTTATAGCAAATAAAAAAGGTACCTATTTTGTTCGTTGGCATTGCATTCAGGCATTACTTTCTCAATTCTCATTATTTTTTATGAATAGTTTTGCATTTTGGTGGACTATTTATATCCTGTTTGGAGAGAAAACAATTACCAACAATTTTATGGCTTATCTTATTACCGTGTTTTTTTTCAATTTGCTGGAATTCATTGCAACAATATATACTGCAATAAATACAAGAAAGGGCATGCATATCGAATGGTGGTTTTATGGTAATCTGACTAATATTTTTTGCAAAGCATAATTATGAGGAAAGCATTAATTCAGGGGCTAATCATTATTATTTTATTCTTTTCAACCTGGTATATAATAAATCGGGTTGATTGGATGAAAGTTTTTAGGGTTGAACAGGCCACCAAAAATACAGAAGAGAAATTAGGCGAACTTTTCTGGGATTTCTTTAACAGATCGGAGACGGAGATTGAGGATCAGTATGTTAAAGAAGTAATAGATAGCCTTGTTGCAAAATTATGTAGTGAAAACAAAATCGATTTTAATTATATTAAGTTACATATTCTGGACAAGGACGAAATAAATGCTTTTGCACTGCCTGATGGACATCTGGTAATTTATAATGGTCTTATTCTGGCAACTGAAAATCAGGAAGAGTTATGTGGAGTGATATCCCATGAGCTGGCGCATATTATGCTCAATCATATAATGAAACGACTTGTAAAAGAAACTGGGTTATCTGTTCTTATTTCAATGACAACAGGTAATAGTGGCACTGAAATCATTCAAGAAACTGCAAAAATGCTGTCATCATCAGCGTTTGACAGAAATATTGAAAAAGAAGCAGATATCAAGGCGGTTGATTATTTGATTCAGGCAGAAATTAATCCCGCATTTTTTGCAAACTTTTTGTACAGACTGTCATATCATGACATCAATACCAATAAATATTTAACCTGGATCAGCAGCCATCCCGAATCCAGGGAAAGAGGTGAATATGTAATTGAATATTGTACAGACAAAAATGCAGGAAATAAGCCAGTGCTGAACCAGAATACATGGGAAACGTTGTGTGAAAAGCTACGGAATTGATCTTCTGACCAACAATAAACGTGTATTTTAAGGCCAGTATTAGTCATCAACCCAGTGAAATTGTATAATTTTTTACTGCCTCAAGATCTGTTTCAACTATTGTGAAATATATATAATGCGCCTTAAGAGTAGGAAAAAGATCTAAATCAAAGCTAAGAAGCCCAAAATGAACAGTAACTGATGAATAACCCCGAAGGGGTTTAATTTCAATAACCGTGGGTGCAACCCACGGAGATAATGGCTGACGCTTGTCGCAACCCTGGAAGGGTTGAATTTATTGAGTAAAATTTTATTTTTTATTCAACCTTTTCAGGGTTGAGGTTACTTGTATACTGCTTTCCGTGGGTTTCACCCACGGTTATTAAGATTTAGCCACTTCGTGGCTTTTTAGTATATTCGATTATTTGAATATTTAATTTAACATTTCAACTCTTAATTCGCATAAAATATAAATTATAAGCAACTAAAGCTAACATTGTATAAGCCATTACGGGCTGCGGGTTTGCGTAAGTCAACACTTGTGGGTTCCTTGTACTATCTAGACAACAAAGCGCTTCGAATCACGCAACGGCTTACCGACAGGTCGGGACAGGCTATACCGACGGACGTTATGCACAACTTTATGATGACAGAGACGTTTAGACGTAAACTTAATTGAGGAAAGCCTTATATTGAGATTATGACTTTTAACTTATAAGAAGATAAAACTATGGCAAAAAACAAATTACTAAGAATGCACAATATCGGCATTGTTGTAGAATCCCTCGAGGACGCCATCTCTTTTTTCACGGAGATAGGCCTGAAGCTCGAAGGGCGAGCCACAGTTGAAGGTGAATGGGCTGGTCGCGTTACCGGATTGGGCTCACAGTGCGTAGAGATTGCTATGATGGTTACCCCCGATGGCCACAGTCGGCTCGAGATTTCGCGATTTCTCACCCCACCTGCTATCTCAGATCACCGTACTTCCCCTGTGAACGCTCTCGGCTACCTACGCGTCATGTTTACAGTTGAGGACATTGATGAGATGGTATCCAGGCTAAGCAAGCATGGCGCTCAACTCGTTGGCGAAGTGGTTCAGTACGAGGACTCGTATCGGCTCTGCTACATTCGCGGAACCGAAGGGATTCTTATCGGGCTGGCAGAACAACTCGATAATAAATGAATGGTAGAGATTTTATAAAAAAAGTTAACGGAGTAGCGCATAACAGCACCTGCCAGTAACTGTGGCGGACGAGGTAATAAAAAGTTTTGTAATTTTAAAAACCATTTGTGGTTATAGACAGTTGGGTGTTCCAAAACGCCAACTACTGGTAGCTGCAAACCGTGAAACGCCATCCAAAGCCTTGTTGTTAGGAATGGGGTATATTATATATATTCTTGAAATGACCAGTAATTCTTCAACCGGTGTAAATTAAGCCCTGAAGGGCGTTAGCATTAGCGCAGGGCATCGCCCTGCGTATCAGGTTGAGGGATCAAACAAAAGCCCTGTAGGGGCACAAGCAATTGATCAAATCATTAAGTTGACTCGTATGCCCGAAGGGGTGACTTGTTGTGGAACCGCAAGGTATAAAGCCACCGTTAA
>DATEVU010000174.1:0-4706 GCA_035258345.1 Bacteroidales bacterium | reverse complement strand
TCCCGGAAAGGTGTCTGAATTAGACAGATACCATTCATTTTTAATATCCTGAAAAGTTCCCTGATTGCCCTGTCATCATCTGCAACATGCTCCAGGATGTGATAACAGATAACAAGATCATACGATTCATCCGAAGCATCGATACGGGCTATATCGAAATGCCGGTCAGCCGGAAATTCTCCTGAATAATCGGTACTTGTATAGTTAACCGCCAAATAATTTTTAAGGTTCCGGTAAAGACTTCTGGAGGGCGAAAAGTCCAGAACCTGTAACCCGGATTTTAAAAATTCCAACTGCAATAACTCCCACAACCTTCGGTTCCGTGATATACTGCCACAATACGGGCATAAAAGGTTTCCATCTTCCAGCTGTATAAATCTACGGAGTTTTTTATTGCAGATATTGCAAAAGTATTTCCTTCCCCGGTAAAACTGATAATAAAGGATCCTGAAAGGCGTCTCGTATTTTATTATAAATTTCCAGGGCAGAATCGCTTTTAAAAGCTGTTTAATCTTCTGGTACATGATCTACTCTCCGTGCTTCCGCCCGCAACAACTCCAGGAAATAGTCCCGGTTCTTTACCTGTGGGTCCTGCACTTCCCAGGCTGCAAGGAAGCAGTATTCTGCTGGTACATTTTTACCGGGCTTTAAGGATACGAGGTGGGTATTCACAATACCGCCCCCTGTTGCGGGAGCCTCCCAATAACGCGTAAACTGCTTTCCCGAAACTATGATTCCCATGCCCAGTACCTCGTCATTGAATCCCTGGTTGCCCAGGGTTGCCATGATCTTCCTGTTGCCCTCCGATAATGTGTCGGCAGGAATGGCATGCAGATCAACAATACCGGTCACCAGCTCTTCATCATCCTGCAGATCCGGTATCCAAACCTTGCTCCTGTAAAACCGGTCGCCGGCATAAATTGAAATCTGATGGATCACGTTGTACATCCGTTCTCCTGCCGGAACATTTTTGTACGTCAATTCGAATATTGCCCTTACCGGACCTTCGGTGATCAGCCGGTACCGTCCCTCCTCACAGGGACCTACCCGGTAGATCGAATCACCGGTGCCAATAGCAATGGCGCCTGCTCCCAGGGAATTGCCCACTTTCAGAACATCCATGCCCCAGTCGGCCAGTGTATGGTAATCCCTGCCGTTGACCCCTGTGCTGTCCATTACCATGGCCGTTGTTCTCTTTCCAAAAATGTCGATGCCGTTGCGGGCATCATAATAATTCCGGAATGCTATCAGGCCATTCTCCCAGGCAGGGCCTTCCATCTGGTAAACCGGCGCGGTGAATTTCGTGTCGTTTGTTTTCATCCTGAGGTCACCCGCGACTTCCTCAAAAGGCTTTGTCATCCTTCCAAATCTTATGTTGGTCCTTACCGGAAAATCAGGCATCACTGCCGCCGGCTCAAATATAACCTTTATGACTTCCCCGGCCTCCAGGTCACACAGGAATGCCAGTTCATCCCATCTTCCGTCCCCGTCCGTATCGTCACATTGTGAAGGTAACAATTCTCCATTCAGATCCTTCACTACTACAAAATCGTTCCCCGTTGAATCGGAAAGATACTTGCTCAATGCTGACCGGTTAATCACCGTTGCCAGATCTATTACATCTTCGTTTCCGGGATTGATGATCTCATAGGTTTTGTCCTGCTGACAAGCAATAAGTAACATCAAAGCCAGTCCAAACCAGATTATTTTAATAGCATTAGTTTCTTTTTTCATTATGCATTATTAATTATTCATTTTTCACTTTTCACTGTTCACTGTTCGCTGATTTCATTTTCTCCTTTTACATATCCAAAATTCGCCAGGATCCCGCCATCCACAAACAAAATGTGCCCGTTGACAAAATCGCTGGCCCCGGATGCCAGGAACAATGCCGCATTGGCAACATCTTCGGGCTCGCCCCATCGGCCGGCGGGAGTACGGGTCATCACCAGGTCGTTGAACGGGTGGCCGTTTTCGCGGATGGGTGCTGTCTGTGAGGTGGCAATGTAACCCGGACCTATACCGTTGATCTGTATGTTGTATTTGGCCCATTCACAGGTCATGTTGGCGGTAAGCAGTTTCAACCCGCCTTTTGCCGAAGCATAGGCCGAGACGGTATTCCTGCCGTAAATGCTCATCATGGAGCACATGTTGATGACCTTGCCGCTTCTTTTCCTGATCATCCCGGGTACTACCCTTTTCGAAACAATCAGCGGAGCCACGAGGTCAACATCGAGTACCTGCTTAAAATCAGCGATTGGCATATCCAGGATGGGAATTCTCCTGATGATCCCGGCATTATTGACCAGGATATCCACCGGTCCCGCATTTTTCTCGATACGTGTGATGCCCCTGTCCACGTCAGCCTCATCGGTAACATCAAATACCAGGGTAAACACGTCAAGGTTTTCTTTAGCAAAAGCTTCACGGCAACCTTGCAGTTTGTCCTCGGTACGGTCATTAACACACACACGTGCTCCCGCCTTTGCAAGCAGTATCCCAATGGCCAGTCCGATACCGTGCGTACCACCGGTTACAAGGGCTACCTTGCCCGTGAGATCAAATAATTCCTTCATGTTGCTCATAATTATTTCAGTTCATCCGGCTGACGAATATCCATATCCCCATAGTCAAGGTTTTCTCCGGTCATTCCCCAGATAAAGGAATAGTTCGAAGTGCCGGCCGCACTGTGTATACTCCAGGAAGGGGAAATCACCGCCTGTTCGTTTTTCATCCAGATGTGACGGGTCTCGACAGGTTCTCCCATGAAATGACAGATGGCCTGCCGTTCGGGAACCTCGAAATAAAAATAGGCTTCCATGCGCCGGCTGTGGGTATGCGGAGGCATGGTATTCCAAACGCTGCCCGGGCTGAGTGTAGTAAGTCCCATTTGCAGGCCGCAGGTCTCAATTACACTGTTAATTAACAGCTTATTAATTGTTCGATGGTTCGATGCTTCCGGACTGCCCAGGATGGCCACCTCCGCTTCCCTAACCGTGACTTTCTTAGCCGGATAGGCATGATGCGCCTGAGCTGAGTTAATATATAGCTTTGCGGGATTCCCGGCATCCAGCGAGGAAAAGTACACCTCTTTCACTCCCATTCCCAGGTAGAGTGCTTCCTTATAATCGAGCCGGTAGGTTATCCCTCCGGCCCGGATTTCGGCCCCGCCGCCTATATTAATGATACCCATTTCCCTTCTGTCAAGAAAATTTGCAGCCTTCAAAGCATCGAAGGGTTCCAGCTTCAGCGGCGTACCGGATGGCATGGCACCTCCCACAATATAGCGGTCATACATCGAGTAGGTAAAACATATTTCACCCGGTTCGAACAGTTTTTCAATTAAAAACTCTTTTCTGATCCTGGAAGTGTCATACCCTTTTGCATCCTCCGGATGATGAGAATATCTGAGCTCAGTTTTCATTCGGCACACTGTTAGTTTTTCGTTTTTAGTTTTTCACTTAATTTTAGTACTTCCGTCCCCGCCAGCAAAAACGCCCCTACCCCGTAAACTTCTGTCATTTCCCGTGTCACGTTCTTCGGATTTTCGCCGATAGGCTGTATCCATCCGACCTTGCCATCGGGCCATACCGATTTCACCATGGCATTCCATCCTTTGATAATCGCCGGTAAATAGGTTTCCTTATCAAAGTAACCGTGGTTAATTCCCCAGACGAGTCCGTAAATAAAGAAACCTGTGGCGCTCATTTCGGGATTAGGGTAACTGGCGGGATCGAGCAGGCTTGCATGCCAGTAACAGTCCTCACCCTGAAGCGAAACGATCTTTGCACCCATTTCTTTGTATATGTTTTCAAAATAGGATCTGTGCTCATAATCTGCGGGGAGTTCCCTGATTATTATCGGCAAACCTGCAAATACCCAGCCATTGCCCCTTCCCCAGAACATATTGGCGCCGTTGGCCTCCGGTTGGTTGAAATACCGCGAGTCACGGAAATAAAGATTATCTTCCTTACTGTACAAATAGTCCGTGGTGGCCTTGTATTCCCGGTACATGAAATCGAAGTATTTCCTGTCCCCTGTTTCGCTCCCTATTTTAGCCCAAACGGTAGGTCCCATGAACAGGGCATCGCACCACGACCATCGTTCCGTGGCCCAGTAATTATTGGTAAATACAAATTCCAGGTCAACTTTCGAAGGATATTGCATGATCTTGTCCAGGTAATCCCGCATGGGTGTGAACATGACCGGATCTTTGAATTTCCTGAACATCTCAATGTACATTTGCCCCACACAATAATCATCAGCATGGTACCGTGCCCTCGGATCGTCGCGGTGGTTGTATGTCCATCCGTTTTTCTCGCCCATTTCCTTCAGCCAGTTGTAGTACTTATCTTCACCGGCGATGCCAGCCCATTCAACCATCCCTGCGTAAAGTGCGCCATTGGTCCAATCCGCTCCCGTGTGCGTTAACGGAGTTTTTAACTGATAATCGGCAACTTCTGCTAAAACAGATAATATTGCCTTCCTGCTGAAATTATTGCCCATGGAGGATTCCTCCTGTGCATTCAGGTCTGGCAGCGAAAACAACGAAATAAGGACAGGTATCATTACGAACCGTGCTGATTTTTTCATAGTAATTCAATTCAGGAGTAAGATGGTATAATTTTATGGATTCAAATATAAAATTGTTTATTGATTTATGCCCAATTCCCGTCAAAATAACCTGGTTTCATCCAGGGCAGGTT
>DATEVU010000173.1:0-11618 GCA_035258345.1 Bacteroidales bacterium | reverse complement strand
TAGACGACGGCGCAAAGAAAGATCAACGGCATATTACCGACATAGTGGCACAGGACTATGTGGAATGGTGCATCGACTACAAACAGATGGGTGTTGGCGGCGATAACAGCTGGGGGGCCAGGCCTCTCGATAAATACCAGTTATTCCCCGGTGAATATAAGTTCGGGTTTGTAATAACACCCGTTGGGATTGTTCCGTAAAATAACGTTCACATCCTGAAATTCACCGGTTCTGGTAAAATCAATATTAATTCATGATCATGCTAAATCAATCCCGGGTTTCTACCCGGGATTTTTTTTTGTATTATAAAAAATCATTTTTGTGCCAGCTTATACTATAATAAGTTATTTTTATCCACACAACAGGTGAATATGGAAGAACATGAATTGATTCAACGGCTTCGCAGGGGTGATGATGATGCCTTTGAAACAATATTCAGAAAATACTTTCCCGTTTTATGTCTTTTTGCCGACAATTATGTCAGAAACAAGCAGGCAGCCGAAGAAATTGTAGAGGATGAAGAGGACGGACAGGTCCTTATCACTTCCGGCCATATAATTTTGCGGCAGGAGTAGTCTTTAACTACCACTGACCTGAATAATTTTAGAATACCAAAATAATAAATTACTATAAGGAGGAATTATCATGAAAAATAAAAATCGTAAAATGCTTAAAGTTATCGTTTCATGCGCACTATGTGTTGCAGCTATCTTTTCAGTGAATTCCCAGGAAGCCGTCAGGCCTGCAACTCCCCCTGCCCGGCCTGCGTTTCGTATGCCAAATATTGTTGTTTCGCCTGAGGTACTCCCGGATAACAAGGTGACCTTCAGGTTATTTTCGCCAAAAGCTACTGAAGTTTCCATCAACGGTGATTGGATGACCGGGGTCGGTGCCAGTGAACCGCTCGTCAGAAACGATACGGGCCTCTGGACAATAACTGTGGGTCCGCTGACACCTGAGTTTTATGGTTATGTTTTTACTGTAAACGGTGTTCGTGTGCTTGACCCGGGTAATCCGCAAATAAAGCGTGACGGCACCCGCAACGAAAGTATACTGCTTGTTCCCGGGAAGGAATCGGAACTGTATGCCGTCAACAATGTTCCCCATGGTACACTTGCGAAAATCTGGTATAACTCCCCTGTGCTGAAATTAAACCGCCGTATGTATGTTTATACCCCTGCCGGTTATGAAGACGGCAAGGATGAATATCCCGTCTTTTATCTGCTTCATGGCGGTGGCGGTGATGAGGATGCATGGACTACGTTGGGCCGTACCTGCCAGATCATGGATAATCTCATCGCACAGGGCAAAGCCAAACCCATGATCGTGGTAATGACCAACGGAAATCCGCTCCAGGCAGCTGCACCCGGAGAAGCCCCTGCCAGACCGGCAACAGCGGCCGGAGAAAGTATGTTTGCCATGGGACAAGGTCTATTTGAAGAAAGCCTCGCCAGGGATGTTATTCCCTATATCAAAAGCCATTACCGGGTGCTTGCAAACAGAGACAACCGCGCACTGGCAGGTTTGTCGATGGGTGGAATGCAGACGTTGAACCTCACCGGAAAATACCCTGCCCTGTTTGGTTATATCGGGGTCATGAGCATGGGACTGGTCGATAGATCCGCTATGGGATTACAGCCTGATCCTGAACAGGATGCTAAATTGGAAGCGTTGAAAAACAGTGGTTACAAGTTATATTGGATCGGTTGCGGTGTAGATGATTTCCTGTACAATAGCGTGATCAATCTCCGGAATACCCTGGATAAGACCAGCTTTAAATATACCTATCGTGAAAGCACCGGTGGCCACACCTGGGCCAACTGGCGTATTTACCTTTCTGAATTTGCGCCGTTACTTTTTAAATAATACCTCAACCCATGAAAAGCTTACATTTCGTATCTGCATTATTTATTTTGATAATTACAGGAAGTATTAGCCTTTTAGCCCAGAACAATGCACCAAAACCCACGCCCGAACAACAGGAAGCCTGGCGGAAAGCCGAGGAGGAACGCCTGCGAAACGACTGGGCAAATCTGGCCAGATTCCGGGATGACAATGCAAGTATCGGATTACCGGAATCGGGAGTAACCAGGGTGGTTTTCATGGGAAATTCCATCACCGAAGGATGGAGCCATACAAGCCCCGGATTTTTTACCGCCAGGCCTTATGTGAATCGCGGTATCAGCGGTCAAACCACGCCACAGATGCTTATCCGGTTCAGGCCCGATGTTATCAGCCTCAAACCTGCCGTAGTGGTAATTCTGGCCGGTATTAACGATATAGCCGGAAACACCGGCCCAAGTACCCTGGAAATGATCACGGATAACCTGGCATCTATGGTTGAGCTGGCAAAGGCCAATGGCATCAAGGTAGTACTGTCATCTGTGCTTCCGGCTTACGATTTTCCCTGGCGCCCGGGACTTCAGCCTGCCGAAAAAGTGGTTTCGCTGAATGCCTGGATAAAAGAATTTGCAAAGGCCAACGGCTGCATCTACCTGGATTATTTCACACCCATGGCGGATGAACGCAAAGGGCTGAAAGCCGAATATACCTATGATGGTGTACATCCCAATCTGGCGGGATATAAGGTGATGGAACCGTTGGTTGAAACGGCAATTCAGAACGCAATTAAGGCCCGGTAGTTTTGTATTTATTTCGTTTGCAATAATTCATCCTCTACGAGGATGTGTATCCCAACCTCGATGCGGCTGAATTAACGCGTTGCTCGGCAGGCAATTCAAAAAAAAATTGCTACGCCCCCGATTAAACCATTTGATTTGTATCTTTATGGCAAAAATGGCTTTATGCTGAAAATCCTTCTGTTTTGCACACCGGCAATATTATTCTGTATTTCCACATCGTGCAGGAACCCGGTTACCCCCCCGGCACCGGTTTACCCGGTTCCTTCCAGCCAGCAGCTTGCCTGGCATGAAATGGAAACAAATGCTTTTATCCATTTTACGATCAATACGTTTACTAATCTCGAATGGGGCATGGGCAGCGAATCTCCGGCCCGGTTCAATCCCTCCCAGGCTGACCCGTTACAATGGACCGGGATTCTGAAAGAAACGGGATTCAAAGGTGTGATCCTTACCTGCAAACACCACGATGGATTTTGCCTCTGGCCCAGCCAATACACCGGTCATTCGGTTAAAAACAGCCCGTTCAAAGGAGGACAGGGTGATCTGGTTAAGGAGGTATCGGAAGCCTGCAGGCAGAACGGATTGAAATTCGGCGTATACCTGTCGCCATGGGACCGTAATCATGCCCTGTACGGCAAACCGGAATATATAAACTATTACCGTGATCAGTTGAAAGAACTGTTTACCGGGTATGGTCCTGTTTTTGAAATGTGGTTCGACGGGGCAAACGGAGGCAATGGTTTTTACGGAGGTGCCAATGAAAGAAGGACCATTGATGGCCGGTCGTATTATGACTGGCCAAACACGCTGAACATGATCCGGGAGATTGAACCGGATGTGATCTTCTTCAGCGATGCCGGTCCCGGAGTCCGCTGGGTTGGCAATGAACGCGGTATCGCCGGGGAAACCAACTGGTGCAACATTACTCCCGATACCCTGTATGCAGGGAAACCGAATATAGAGAAACTGCTGAACGAAGGTTCGGAGGACGGGACACATTGGATACCCGCCGAAACAGATGTTTCTATCAGACCGGGCTGGTTCTATCACGAAAGTGAGGATTCACTGGTTAAATCCCCCGAAAAACTGTTCGAAATCTACCTTACTTCCGTGGGCAGGGGATCGGTGCTGTTGTTAAATATCCCTCCTGACCGGTGTGGACTTTTTCATGAAAATGACATCCGGTCATTGCAGGGATTCCGCGAAATTCTCGACCGTGAATTTAAAACCAACCTGGCTGCCGGTGCGAAGGTAAATTCCTCCGCTTTCAGGGGAAATTCCCCTGTATATGATCCGGGCATGGTAACCGACGGGGACAAGGAGACATACTGGACAACGGATGATGATGTCACCACTGCATCCCTTGAGATTGATCTTGGAAAATCCAGGACAATTAAATATGTCACGCTCCAGGAATATATTACGTTGGGACAACGGATTAAAGGCCTCACCGTTGAAATTTCTACCGGTGAAGGCTGGAAAACTGTTGCAGAGGTTACAACTATAGGCTATAAGCGGATATTGAAAATTACCCCCGCTGAAACGGAAAAGATAAGGATAAATATTACTTCTTCCAGGGCCTGCCCGGTGCTCTCAAATATAGAAGTGCATTAGATATTGACAACCCCTAACAACCTAAAAATACCTCCTCCAATGAAAAACAGGTTTATCTTTTTGATAATTCTTTCGATCGTTTTCCTGGATGCCTGCAGTCATAAAACCTTCACCACACACAATGACGGGATTATTGTACAGCTCAAAAAGACTGATGAACAAAACACACGGCTTGTCAGGATACAGGTAATTTCCGATGACATTTTCCGGGTATCCGCCACCCCTGATGAAACTTTGGCAGATAAGGAAAGTTTATCAGTAGTGAAAAGAGATTCCGTGTTCAGGGATTGGAAAGTTACCGAAGAGGGAAATACATTAGAACTATCCACAGCATCAACCATTGCATCCCTGTCACTTATTACAGGCCAGGTTTCCTTTTTTGACCGGTCAGGTAAAATGATCCTGAAAGAGATGGATAAAGGCAGGACCTTTTCACGTGTCACTGTGGACGATGTTCAGGGATTGGCCATGCGTCAGGTATTTGAGTCACCCGAAGATGAGGCCATATACGGACTGGGTCAGCACCAGTCGGAAGAGATCAATTACAAAGGCCGGAATGAGGAATTGTTCCAGTATAATACCAAGGTATCCATCCCATTTGTAATTTCCACCCGTAATTACGGGATTATATGGGACAATTATTCACTTACCCGGTACGGAGATGCCCGCGACTACAGCCAGCTCTCCATATTCAATCTTTACGATAAGGAAGGAACGGCTGGTGGTCTCACGGCCACCTATTATGATAAGGGTGATACCGGCAAAGTTTTTCTGAAACGGCGGGAAAAGGAGATCAACTATGAAAACCTGGAAACCGTAAAGAATTTTCCGGAAAATTTTCCTTTTTACGGATCAATGATAACCTGGGAGGGACAGATTGAAGCACCTGAAACAGGAACTTACCGCTTTGGGCTGTATTATGCCGGCTATACAAAAATCTGGGTCGACGGACAGCTCCTGGCCGATAAATGGAGGACCGCCTGGAACCCCAATTTATCGAAGTTCAGTTTGGATATGAAGCAGGGAGAGAAGCACAACATTAAGCTTGAATGGAAGCCCGATGGAGGGATATCCTATATAGGCCTCCGGGTTTTGAGCCCGGTAGATCCTGCCGAACAGAAGAATATTTCTTTCTGGTCGGAAATGGGTGATCAGCTTGATTATTATTTTATCCGCGGTAACAACATGGATGGTGTTATTCATGGTTTCCGGGAATTAACAGGTAAGGCACAGGTAATGCCTAAGTGGTCCATGGGATTCTGGCAAAGCCGCGAACGTTACAAAACACAGGAGGAGCTGCTGGCTACCCTGAAGGAATTCCGAGACCGTCATATTCCCATTGACAATATAGTGCTCGACTGGTTTTACTGGCGTGAAGACAACTGGGGCAGCCACGAATTCGATCCGCTGCGTTTCCCTGATCCCGGGAGGATGATGGATAGCGTTCACAACCTGAATGCGCACCTGATGATATCGGTTTGGCCCAAGTTTTATCATACCACGGAACATTATAAGGAAATGGAAAACATCGGCGCCATGTATTTACAGGCAACGCAGGATAGTGTTCGCGACTGGGTAGGCAGAGGATATATTGGTTCGTTCTATGATGCTTATAACAGCAAGGCAAGGTCGTTGTTCTGGAACCAGATGCACGATCATTTCAATGGTCTTGGCATCGATGCCTGGTGGATGGATGCTTCTGAGCCCGACATACTCTCCAATGCAAGTATCGGATACCGTAAAAAACTCATGAATCCAACCGCTTTGGGTCCGTCCACAAAATATTTAAATGCATATGCACTGATGAACGCAAAGGGAATTTATGAAGGTTCACGGGAATCCTATCCCAATCAGCGGGTTTTTCTGCTCACGCGTTCTGGTTTTACAGGGTTGCAGCGCTATGGGGCTGCCACCTGGAGCGGTGATATAGCCACCCGTTGGGAGGATATGCGGGCTCAGATCCCTGCCGGGATCAATTACAGCATGTCAGGCAATCCATATTGGACAATGGATATCGGGGGATTTTGCGTGGAGAGCCGTTATGTTAACGCCACAGAAGGCAGTGCGGACAGGGAGGAATGGCGTGAATTAAATGCACGGTGGTCGCAGTTTGGTGCATTCGCTCCCCTGTACCGGTCCCACGGGCAATTTCCGTTCCGGGAAGTGTTCAACCTGGCACCGGAAAACCACCCGGCATACAAAACCATAGTATATTACGACAAACTTCGCTACAGGCTGATGCCATATATCTATTCACTTGCCGGAGCTGCATGGCTGAACGATTATACCATTATGCGCGGACTGGCCATGGATTTCACCGCCGATCCCGGTGTTTTCAATATTGGCGACCAGTACCTGTTCGGTCCCGCCCTGATGGTTTGTCCGGTTCATTCATATAAGGCCCGTGAACGCGCGGTATATTTCCCGGCCGGAAGCGGGTGGTACGATTTCTATAACGGTAAGTTTACCGACGGTGGGCAAACATTGACTGTTCCGGCACCTTATGAAAGCATACCCTTATTTGTTAAGGCCGGATCAATAATACCGGCAGGGCCTGAGATTGAATATACTTCACAAAAACCTGCTGATCCAATAACACTTTATGTTTATACGGGTGCGGATGGTTCATTCACCCTGTATGAGGACGAGGGCAGCAATTATAATTATGAAAAGGGGGAATATGTTGTTATTCCAATCACCTACCGGGAATCGACCGGTGAGCTGACGATCGGCGAACGCAATGGCGCATACCCGGAGATGTTACATAACAGAACGTTTCATGTGGTATGGATATCAAAAGACAAACCCGAAGGGTATGACCCGCATAAAAAACCGGATGCATCCATATCGTATACAGGTCAAAAAATTATTTTAAATAAATAATCTTCGCGGGGACAACCTTTGTGGTTGCCAAGCCGGGTCAGCCCCTCTACTGCATTGTATCCAATGCCTTCCGGATGTTCTGTTCAATGCGGTTTTGAACATTGGAAATATCTGCCCGCTCGAATCGTTCCCCGATAATATTTTCATACAATTCGATGTAACGCTCCGAAACCTGGTTTACAAATTCATCCGGCATTTCGGGTACCACCTGTCCTTCTTTTCCTTGGAAATTGCGTTCGATAAGCCACTGACGGACGAATTCTTTTGATAATTGCTTTTGAACTTCACCCTTTTTTAACCTTTCCGCATAGCCCACGGAATAAAAATACCGCGATGAATCGGGTGTATTAATCTCATCGATCAGGTAGATCTTCCCGTCCTTCCTTCCGAATTCATATTTGGTGTCAACCAGTATAAGACCCTTTGATGCTGCTAACTGTGTTCCTTTGTCAAACAATTTCCGTGTGTATTCCTCCAACATATTATACTCATTTTCAGGAACAAGTCTGGTATCAATAATTTCTTCCCTGGAAATATCGAGATCATGGCCTGCTTCTGCCTTGGTGGTAGGTGTGATAATCGGTTCGGGGAACTTCTGGTTTTCAACCATGCCATCGGGCATCGGTATACCGCATAGGATGCGTTTACCTGATTTGTACTCACGCCAGGCATGACCGGTCAGGTAACCGCGAATTACCATTTCCACCTTATAGGGCTCAGCAAAATGGCCGATCGTGACCATGGGATCGGGACTGGATATTTTCCAGTTTGGAACAATATTAGCCGTGGCATCCAGGAAACGCGACGCAATCTGGTTCAATACCTGACCCTTGTATGGTATTCCCCTTGGCAGAACCACGTCGAATGCCGAAATCCTGTCGGTCACCACCATCACCAGGTATTTCCCGCCGATATTGTATACGTCCCGCACTTTACCAACATAAAGGCCTTGCTGCCCGGGAAAGGAGAAGTTTGTTTTTGTAATTGCGATGTTCATTGCGAAATATTTATATTGGTTCGAAATAATTACGTGTGTAAAATTAATCAAACCGGAAGAAAACTTGTTTGTTTGATCGTTGAATTGATTTATTTACTCATGGCTTATCCCTTGTCCCTTGTCCCCTGTCCCCTGTCCCTTGTCCCCTGTCCCTTGTCCCTTGTCCCTCCTTCTCATACGCCCCAACAATATGCCGTACCAACCTGTGCCGTATGATATCACCCTTGTCGAATTCAATGACAGAAATTCCCTTGATGTTTTTCAGGATGCCGAGTGCCTTAAGAAGGCCCGATTGCTGCCGTTCCGGAAGGTCTATCTGTGTAATATCCCCGGTAACGATGAATTTGGCATTTTTCCCCATGCGGGTCAGGAACATTTTGAGTTGGTTGATGGTAGTATTCTGACCCTCATCGAGAATTACAACGGCATCACCCAGCGTACGGCCCCGCATAAAGGCAAGCGGCGCGATCTCAATAATACCATCTTCAATGTGGCCTTCCAGTTTCTTTTGCGGGATCATATCCCTGAGTGCATCGTATAAGGGCTGAAGGTAGGGATCTAGCTTTTGTTTTACGTCTCCCGGCAGGAACCCAAGCTTTTCACCTGCTTCTACGGCTGGCCTGGTAAGGATGAGCCTTTTCACCTCCTTGTTTCGCAGAGCCCTGACAGCCAACGCAATGGCTGTATATGTTTTCCCTGATCCGGCCGGGCCAATGGCAAAAATAAGGTCGTTATCCCGGTAATCTTCAACCAGCTTTTTCTGGTTTGCCGTGCGGGCTTTGACAACTTTTCCCGAAATACCGAACAGCAGAACATCTTCATCCTTATCATTGAAATTCTGGAGCTGGTCATCTTCCTGACGCAGTATTTTTTCAATATCGTCCTCGGTAAGCTGGTTGCGTTGCTGCAGGTGTTCAAGAACCCTGTCGACATCTTCTTCAAAACGGCTGATTTCCTGTGTTTCACCCAGCACTTTCAATTCATAATCCCGGGCTACGATCCTGAGCTTCGGGAAATAGGATTTCAGTTTTTCGAAGTTCCGGTTATTAGGTCCATAAAACGCCTGTGGGTCAATTCCTTCTAAATATACAACCTTTTCAATCATTAGATTTGCAGAATATTGCTTACATTTGAAACATACAAATTAGGTTTTTTTTTATCACAAAAGCAATTATTCAATCATAATTTGCAATTTGATCCCTCCTGATGGCAGTTGTTACGTTGACAAGCGATTGGAGCAAAGATGATTTTTATCCGGCATCTGTAAAGGGCAAAATTTTGAACCGTTGTCCGGGTACTGTCGTTACCGATATTACCAATCAGGTTCCCCCATTCAACATTGCCGTTGCTGCCTTTCAGCTGCGCAATTCATATTTTCATTTTCCGGCCGGTACCATTCATATCATTGCAGTTAACAGTGAGACAGCGGAAGCGCGTCCTTATGTGGCGTTAAAAGCCAATGAACATTACTTTATCGGGTATGATAACGGAATTTTCGGACTGATTCTGGATGAAGTCCCGCTGGATGTGGTTATCCCTGATATCGAATGCCACGACACCTTTCCGGAACTTACCGTATTCGCAGAAGCAGCGTGCCGGATCATTGAAACCGGGGACCTGGGCAAACTTGGCCGGAAATATGATGATCTTTACCGGCAGGTGCCCATGCTTCCTGCAATTGACGAATCGGTGATCACAGGGAGTGTGGTGTATATCGACTCGTATAAGAATGCGTTTACGAATATAAACCGTGAATTATTCGAGCATATAGGTAAAGGAAGACCATTTGATATATTTATTCAAAGCAACCATTACCGGATAAGCCGCATAAATACAAGTTATGGGCAATCGGCCTCCGGAGAAATGCTTGCCCTTTTCAATTCGCTCGGGATGCTTGAGATTGCAATTAACGGGGGTAATGCAGCGGAACTTCTCAATCTTACCCTGAATTCCTCGATCAGGATTAAATTCAGGGATACCAATTAGTATTTCATTAAGCAACTAAGAAGATGAGTGATAAAAATGAAAAGCTGGAGGCGATAGGCAGGTTGCTCGACATAATGGATGAGTTGCGCATCAAATGTCCCTGGGACCGGGAACAGACTTTTGAGAGTCTCCGGAGCAATACCATTGAGGAAACCTATGAACTGGCAGATGCGATCCTGGTGAATGACATGAATCATATCAAAAAGGAACTGGGCGATCTTTTGTTGCACATCGTATTCTATGCCAGGATAGGCTCCGAATCTGGTGCATTCGATATAAAAGATGTGGCTGAAGCCATCGCGGAGAAGCTTATCTTCCGGCATCCGCATGTTTTCGGCGATACTGATGTGATGAACAATCCCGAGATTGTTAAAAAGAACTGGGAGGAGCTTAAGATCAGGGAAGGCAATCATTCGGTATTGGGGGGAGTACCGGTATCGCTGCCGGCTTTGATAAAGGCCAACCGTATCCAGGAAAAAGCCAGGGCGGTGGGATTCGATTGGGATAACCGGTTGCAGGTTTGGGATAAGGTGCATGAGGAGCTTGACGAATTGAAGGCAGAGATTGAAACCATGGACCTGAATAAAACCGAAAGTGAATTCGGTGATCTTTTGTTCTCACTGGTGAATACTGCGCGTTTGTATGGTGTTGATCCGGAAACCGCGCTGGAACGAACCAACCGGAAATTTATCAAACGGTTCAATTACCTCGAATCACAAACCTTTAAACAAGGCCGTAAATTAAAACATATGACATTGGATGAAATGAATGAGATTTGGGAACAGGCGAAGGAAAGTGAAGAGTGAAGAGTAAAGAGTGAAGAGTGAAGAGTAAAGAGATGCTATACGATTTGACCATGTTACGAACGCTGTCAGGCAATGATGAAACATTCATTATTGATATGCTGCAGACATTTAAAAAGACAAATCCCCCTATTGTAGCACGGATGGAGGAATATGCGGCGCAGAAGAAATATGAACCTCTTGGACGGGAAGCCCATAAAATGATCCCCGGGGTTTCGTTCCTTGGTGCCAGGGATCTCGAAAAAGTATTGGTAACCATTGAGGAAAATGCCAAAACAGGATCAGATCCTGAAAACATGCCTGTCCTTGTATCAGAGGTTAAACGACAGGTGAATGAGCTGATCGGATGTTTTGAGAAAGACTTTAATTTGTAGGGAAATCATGAAAAATAACTTATTGAATATTACAATTTTACAACCGAATATCAGCTGGAAAGAACCCGCTACCAACCTGTTAAAATATTCGGAAATGTTGAACCGGCTTACTTCACCGGCAGACCTGGTGCTTTTGCCCGAAATGTTCACGACCGGCTTTTGTACCGAACCTTTTGCCATTGCCGAGGATATGGATGGCAGATCGGTACGCTGGATGAAAGAGACAGCGAAGACCCTCAATTCGGCCATAGCGGGAAGCCTTATTATCAGGCAGGACGGACTGTATTATAACAGGCTGGTAATTGCCGCCCCCGACAAT
>DATEVU010000172.1:0-3131 GCA_035258345.1 Bacteroidales bacterium | reverse complement strand
CTGTAAAAATCTCCTGCCAGGCAGGTGTATAGGCTGATCCCGCCATATCATAAGAGGTGGGATAATCTCCTTTGAGGTTTCTGCTTACTCCATACTGACCCATGAGAAGATCATAAACCGTGGTATAAGTAACCTTTCCGTTTTTTGTCTGTACATGTTTAACCGGTACACCCCTGTTGGATTTAATATTTTGGGCGAAATCGGTGAATTGAACCAGCAGAATATCGTCGTACTGCTCAATCAGGGAAAGCACAGGATTATATCCGGAACCTTTTTCACCATCATTATAGTTGAGATTCCAGCTACCCTTTTTATCCTGCCACCTGTGACCCGAACTACCGGAAGGGCAAACAAAATCGCCGGTGACTTCATCCAGGTTCAGGAATTTCCAATCGCCGTTTTCAATACCGGCATATTTTTCAATACGGTTTGCCCTGAGTAATCTTCCTGGAACAAACCCGTCGTCTTCACCCACAATTTCAATGAGAAAGGGTGCGTCTGTATATTTCTTGGTATATTCGATGAAATAGGATATCTGCAGGTCAGCATGTGCCTCCTTTAAGATCACATGCGTTACGGCCATCCAGAATGCTCCATCCTGACCTGCATGAACCGGCACCCATTGATCGGCATACTTGGATACCATGCTGAAATCGGGTGAGAATACTACAGTTTTCGTTCCATTGTGCCGCGACTCGGAAAAGAAGTGAACATCCGGCGTTCTGGTCATTCCGAGGTTAGCACCCATTACTGCAATGTATTTGGCATTATACCAGTCAGCGCTTTCTCCAACATCAGTTTGCTCTCCCCAGATCTCAGGGAATGAATTTGGCAAATCGCAATACCAGTCATAAAAGCTGAGGTGCACACCGCCAAACAACTGCAGAAATCTTGATCCTGCTGCAAAACTTATCATCGACATGGCGGGTATGGGTGAAAATCCCACCACCCGGTCGGGACCGTATTTTTTGGCGGTATAAATATTGGCCGCTCCTATGAGCTCAAGAACTTCTTCCCAGCTGATTCTCCGGAATCCACCCTTACCGCGTACCTTCTGGTATCTCATCCTCTTTTCTGGATCCTCCTGTATATTCTGCCAGGCGAGCAACGCATCTCCGGTCTTTTTCTTTTCTTCGGCAAACAAGTCCAGCAAAGCGCCACGGATCATAGGATATTTTATCCTAACCGGACTGTATAAATACCAGGAGAAAGAAATTCCACGTTGACAGCCTCTGGGTTCGTAGGGGGGCAACGAAGTCTCCAGCAACGGGTAATCAAGGGCCTGTGTCTCCCATACTACGATGCCGTTTTTCACGTGGATATTCCAACTGCAACCCCCGGTGCAATTAACACCATGGGTGCTGCGTACTATTTTATCATACTGCCATCGGTTGCGGTAGAACTCTTCCCATTGACGGATTTTTGGAGATACAAGGTCTTTAATCCAACTCATGATTCGGTTTATTAAGCATTTTTTTGGAGTGTACTTGTTGTATATGAGATATGGAATGATAAAATCACGGAATTTCCCGCTTATCGTACAACAGGTAAATATGTACAAGCATCATTAGCGCAATGACAAAGGTCATCATCAGGAAAGCCAGTCCCCCTGAATCCTTGGTTTTTGGCAAGGCCGGGCGTTGATCCACCGTTTTCAAAAGGGCCAGTGTCGCCAGGATTTCATCTTCGGTAACAGGGTGATCACGCAAGGCTCTGCTCATGGCTGGGAAAGGGGGATTGCTGATAATGGCACTGATCCCTGCAGATCCTAATTTGGTGTACGCACCGGTAAGATCCAGGCTCAATTTGCCACCACCCAGTATCGATTGATCTGTAATGTGATGGCAGGCCAGGCATGGAGAACTTCCGTTTTTAAAACGGGTGTACCCATTAAAAAGCATTCTGCCAAAGGTTACCAATTCAGTGCTGTAATATATACCGGTACTGTCGGTTGGAACATCCGTTGGCTGCGACACAGGGGCTTTCCCGTCTGACTTCTGGATGTAATCAAGAATATTCAAAATTTCCTGATCGGTCAGTTTATTATCGGGCATGGGAATCCGTTTATAGGCCTCATAAAGAGCCAATGCAGCTGTATCTCCACCTTTTATCATGAGTTGCGAAGAGCGTATAAAAGATATCAGCCATTCTTCATCTCTCCTATGGTGTATTCCGCTCAGGTCGGGCCCTACCAAAGGCCCTTTATTAATGGTATGGCATGCGGCACACGTTGTTTTAAACAATTCGTCACCACCGCTTTGGGCAAGGAGGGGTACCTTCATTGTAAGAAGCAGCATGATAGCAGCAAATGGGAAATGTTGTATCATAAATGCTGTGAATTTGTGATTACAGCAATAAGCAGTAACTAAATTACAATTTATAAGAAGACAAAAAGGCCTTTTAGTCAATTTAAAATTAGACTAAATAAAATATAAAATTAAAGTGTTTATAATCAATATAATACAAGATTCAGAAATAGTAATATGAAAATTCAGTATTTTTAAGAAGTTTAGTAAATTGCTGGTAATTTCATTCGGTAAATAACATATTACTTTTATTCACAAACACTAAGAATTAATATCGCTCCAATATGGATCACTTACACACCAAAGGAACACCCACCATAGGGCTATTGGGAACAACCCTGGGTTTCTTTTTCGGATTTGCGGCTGTTTCGTTATATGGACCTACAGCAATAAAATTTAAGGAAGCAATGAACCTTACTCCTGCTATGATTGGTCTGCTTGTGGCGATTCCCTCTTTGTCGGGAGCGTTATTGAGGATCCCATTTGGCGCCTGGGTGGATACAACCGGAGGCAGGATTCCTTTTCTCATTTTGTTAATAGCATCGGTAATTGGACTGGGTGGGGTTACCCTGCTGCTTATTATGGCTTATCCCGATAATATGCATGGCCTGTACGGTCTGATCTTATTGCTGGGTACTCTGAGTGGTTGCGGCATTGCCACTTTTTCGGTGGGAATAGGACAAACATCGTACTGGTTCCCAAAAAACAAGCAAGGTATGGCATTGGCAACATATGCCGGATTGGGGAATCTTGCTCCCGGAATCTTTTCGCTGATTCTGCCAATTTATCTTCAACACTTTGGGTTTATTTCTGCCTACTTTGCCT
>DATEVU010000171.1:0-13554 GCA_035258345.1 Bacteroidales bacterium | reverse complement strand
TACAAAAATTCCTGAAAATATTACCCAGCACCTCATCATTGGTGATCTCTCCGGTGATCTCTCCCAGGTAGTGCAGCGTTTCACGGATGTCCTGGGCAAGGAGATCGCCGGTAAGTCCACAGGCCAGTCCATCGCTGGCCCTTTTCATGGCCGACAAGGCCTTTTCCAGTGCCTCGTAATGCCGCACGTTGGTTATGATAACATCGTTCTCTCCGGCAACCGCTGACCCTGAAACTTCCACGAGGGCCTGTTCCAGCCTGTCCAGATTTATCCCTGATTTTGCCGAAAGGGGTATCAGGGGTTCACTGCGACTGAGCAGCCCGTTAAACCCGGTCATTATTTCTGCAAGCTTTTCGGTGGTAACCGTGTCCATTTTGTTCAGCACCACGATCCGGTGTTTTTCTTCCGCACCGGGAGCGGCCTTCATCTGTTGCGTGAGATGAGTTATCTCTTCCGGGCTGCTGGCCGTGTCCAGCACCTGGATGATGACCGCTGCCTGGTCAATTTTTTGCCAGGTCCGCTCAATTCCCAGCTTTTCGATGGCATCCTCGGTATGCCGCAAACCGGCTGTATCGATCAGCCTGAAATGCACCCCCCGGATGCTGATCAGGTCTTCGATGGAATCGCGTGTGGTTCCTGCAATATCTGAAACTATGGCCTTTTCCTCACTGACAAGCAGGTTGAGCAGGGTGGATTTTCCTACGTTGGTCTTTCCTACAATGGCCACCGGAATACCATTTTTTATAACATTTCCCAGCGCAAAGGAATCGCTGAGCCGGGACAGGGTATCGGTGATCTTGTCCAGCAAAGCTTTAAGCTGACCGCGATCGGCAAATTCAACATCCTCCTCACTGAAATCAAGTTCCAGTTCTACCAGGGAAGTGAAATTCAGGAGTTTGTCGCGCAGCTTTTTGATCTCACGGGTGAATCCTCCCCGCATCTGCCTCATGGCAACCTGATGGGCTGCGCGCGACCCGGATGATATCAGGTCAGCCACGGCTTCCACCTGGGTCAGATCGAGCTTGCCGTTCAGAAATGCCCGCATGGTGAATTCACCGGCGGTTGCCATTCTGGCGCCTGAATCCACGAGCAATTCAAGGATCCTCTTCTGGATATAGGGTGAACCGTGACAACTGATCTCCACAATATCTTCACCCGAATAAGAGTGCGGACTTCTGAAAACCGCCACCATTACCTGGTCCACAATTTGCGAATCATCATATACCGTTGCAAAATGAATGGTGTTCGGTGCCTGTTCAGAAAGTGCATGCCTGCCGTTTGGAAATTGAATGATTTTGCCTGCTGTTTCAAGGGCACCGGCTCCGCTGCAACGGATTACTGCAATTGCACCGAGACCGGGCGGTGTAGACAGGGCACAAATCGTATCGTCCTTTGAATACATGGATAAAATTTATAAAACGGTCATTCATGGCAAAGGTAATGGACGGAATCGATTTCACAATATATACCATAAACAGGTTACGCAAAATACCGCAAAAGCGGGATATTATATAGACAAAAATGTTGCCAACTTTGGGCTGTATTTTCAGGATATTGTATTTCATCCATTTTGTTTGCTAAATTATTTGATGCATGCCACCATTTTATTGTTGTTGCTGTTACTAAGCCCATCCTGATTTCTGCTTTCCGGATTTTAGAAAAGCTGGACCCTTGTTTCTGTCATACCCCAAATTCATCTGATTTTAATATTGACTTATTCACGCAAGCAATGAATAAAACTGATTTAAACAAAGAATTCATGCCGATAGCCATTGATGTGCAGGACAAAACAATATTGCTGATAGGCGGCGGCCGGATTGCAATGCATAAAATAAAATCCCTTCAGCAATACAGAACAAGTATAAGGGTGGTTGCAACCGAAGTAATTGGGGAGATCAAAAGCCGGGGAATCCACAGTACCGAAAAACCCTATGAAAAGTCAGATCTCAGGGGATCATTCCTGGTGTATGCGTGCACGAATATCAAGTCACTGAATGAACAGGTTTACCATGATTGCAGAGAGATGGGAATACTGGTAAATGTCGTGGATAATCCCCCGTTGTGTGATTTTGTTTCTCCTGCAATCTATAAGCAGGACTATATAAGCGTGGCAGTTACATCCAATGCAAGGTCAGTATTTAAATCAATTGAAGTAAGAAACAGGATTAAAAACTTTCTTGAAAATGATTACACATTGCAATTATAATATCAGGGAGATTGCAGATGTTGAGGATTTTAAAAAGAAAATTCAGATGCAAACCACAAATGATACTGTAATAATTCAAACCTGCAAACGACTGGAAATATATTCAGGCTATGGAGAAATGAATGAGGAAACCGCCCGGCATTTGTTCCGGCTGGTTTGCGGCCTTGATTCGGTCTTTATAGGGGATACAGCTGTGAAAGCCCAGGTAAAGAAAGCATATATCGAATCTGCGGGCAAAGGAAAGCTGTCGAAAAACATGCACAGGCTTTTCCAAGTAACGCTTGTGGAAATTAATGATATTACGCACAAACTGTTTAAATGGCTTGTACAAAGTGGCGTTTCAGGTCTGAATATTGTTAACAGGACCCGGTATAAATTGGAAGGAATACCTGAATCCTCCGGAAAAGGTACTTTGCCCTTAAGCTACTTGCCACGTCTTTTGGAAATTTCCGATGTGCTTATTTTATGTACATCGGCGCCCGGTTATCTCCTGAGCAACACAGATATTCCTTCCGGTAAAAAGCTCTGCATAATAGATCTTTCATGGCCACGCAATGCAGATCCGAAAATTGGCGATATAGCTGATGTCCGGTTATTCACGCTTGATAATATTGAAAAGGGCATTAATCAGAATCTGCATAAACGCAGGGAATCATTGCAAATGGCTGAAATGATCATTGAATATGAGCTTGGTCGGCTAATGGACTGGCAAATGCAACAGGAACCAGCTTTACAGCAAGTTATCATGCCATAAAACAAACGAATATGAATTCATTGCGAATGATCTTTCGAAACAGCCGGCTTTCTGCCATTCAATTGGAGGAGATTAAACAGCACTTCCCCGATTTGCCCATTCGCAAAATTCCAATTGCCTCTTATGGCGATAAGCATCCTGAAATATCCCTGCTTGAAAATACCCGTGCCGATTTTTTCACCTTTGAACTTGATCAGGCTATTTTAAACGATGAGGCGGATATTGCGGTGCATTCCGCAAAGGACCTGCCTTATCCGCTGCCCGAAGGCCTGGAAGTAATTGCGCTTACGGAGAGATTGTATCCTGAGGATGCCCTGGTTTCTGTCGGCAAAAAAAGGCTTTCCGAATTGGCCCCGGGAGCCAGGGTAGCCACGAGCTCCAGGCTAAGAAAACAACAACTGCTGCAGCACCGCCCCGATTTATCCATCGAATCTGTCCGTGGCACAATTGAAGAGCGTATCAGCCTTGTGCAGCGCGGAAAAATGGACGCCCTCGTGGTAGCCCTCTGTGCGCTGAAACGCCTGGATCTGTCCTATATCGTATCAGAAATTCTTCCCTTTGAAACACATCCATTACAGGGCAGCCTGGCCCTTGTCGCCAAAGCAAATAACGCATATCTTAAAAGCCTGTTTCATAAAATTGATATCCGGAAAAATTTCGGAAAGGTTTATCTCACTGGTTTTGGTCCCGGGAGCGCTGATCTGATCACTGTTCAGGGACTTAAGGCATTGAAAAGGGCTGAGATCATTTTTTATGATGATCTGATCGATCAAACCTGGCTGAATAATTTCACCTGCAAAAAAGTATATGTGGGCAAAAGGAAAGACAAACACAGTTACAACCAGGATGAAATAAACGCAATGCTTTATAAATCGGCCCTGGAAGGGAAACAGGTGGTCCGTCTGAAAGGCGGGGATCCGCAGATTTTTGGCGGAGGAGGGGAGGAGTTCGATTACCTTCGGGAAAGACTCATTCATGTTGAGATTATACCCGGGATTACCTCCGCATTTGCTGCGGCCTCATTTACAGGAATTCCGCTTACACAAAGGGATGAATCATCTTCAGTGGCCTTTTGCCTTGGTTATCCCGAAGACAAAATAACAGTGCCTTCGGCGGACACCCTGGTATATTACATGGCTGCATCCAATCTCAGGCTGATAGGCCAGAAAGTAATCAAATCCGGAAAAAATCCGGATACACCTGTCGCCCTGATCAGCAACATTTCCACACCTCTTCAGAAAACACTGTTTACAACGCTTTCGGGCATCATAACCGGCGATAATGCATTGCCTCCGCCCCTGGTAATGATCATCGGTAAAACTGCACACAGCCGGAATTACCCGCCCGCTTCAGGTCAACGCAATAAAATACTTGTTACGGGAACCAATTCAAATAAATACGAATACCTTGGAGAAATAGTACATACACCCATGGTTGAAATTCTTCCATTGAGGGATTATCAATCCATCATCGATCAGTTGCCGGAAAAGAACGATTTCGACTGGATCATTTTTACAAGCAAACATGCTGTCAGATATTTTCTCCAGGCCTTCTCGGACAATGATATTGATATCCGCTGGCTGACAGGCAGCAGTATAATTTCAATCGGCGCTGCCACTACGCGTGAATTAAGGGCAAACAGACTTATATGTGAACTTGAGGCTGAGAAGGAATCCACATCCGGAATTATTGATCTTTTTATAGAACGGAACCTGACAGGGACTAAAATATTACTGCCCTGTTCTGAACTCACACCGGATTCGCTGGCAGCCCATCTGAATAACATGGGCTTTGAGGTCCTTTCGCTTGCAGTTTACCGGAATGTTCAACCGCAGGAACCGCAGGTTGTGGATCTGAAGGATATAGATATCGTTGTGTTTTCATCGCCTTCAGGGGTTAAGAATTTTAAATCCATGTACCAAAAACTGCCGGGCCACATACATGTAATTTCTTCGGGTGAAATAACAAATAAGGCTCTGTATAGTACAGGATTGATTGAATATAATGATTGGGTAATCTGAAAGAAATGGATTCATGAAACGATTCAGGCATTTAAGAAGCAACCAGGAAATAAGAGATCGTTCTGCAGAAGTTGTTTTGTCAGCAGATGAGTTCATACTTCCTCTATTTATTGTAGAAGGAACAGGTCAGCTTGTCAGGGAATTGAAGAAGCGGAGGCCGATCTGTCTGAAGGAGCAGACTGGATTATGGTAAAACCCGCCCATGCATACCTTGATATGATCCAGCGCATTAAATCGAAACTTGGCGGTTCCACACTTGCGGCCTACCATGTATCGGGTGAATATATGCTGTTAAAAACCGCCGCCATGCTGGGCCTGGTGGATGAACTCACTGCATTTACAGAGGTTACCATGGCCATTAAGCGCGCAGGTGCCGATTATATCATCACCTACTATGCCGGCGAACTGGCAGATTCAATTCATCAATTTTAACTCTGGTCCATGAACAAGCCCGTCAATTCTGAAATTGCTTTTCGTGAAGCGCTTAATTTGATGCCAGGAGGAGTCAATAGTCCCGTAAGGGCATTCAAGGGAATTGCCAGGCATCCCTTCTTTATTTCCAGTGCACACGGCAGCAGTATGGTTGATATTGATGATAATGAATTTACCGATTATTGTCTTTCATGGGGTGTATGTATCCATGGGCATGCACACAACAAGGTTTTAGAGGCCGTACATAAGGCCGTTGATAAAGGATCTTCCTTTGGGGCACCGACATTGAATGAAAGCCGTCTTGCCAGCCGCGTTATATCAATGGTTCCATCCATTGAAAAGATCCGGCTTGTCAATTCGGGAACCGAAGCTGTAATGAGTGCGGTAAGGCTGGCCCGGTCATATACAGGCAGATCCGCAGTCCTTAAATTTGACGGATGTTATCATGGACACAGCGACGGGCTGCTTGTTTCAGCGGGATCGGGACTGTCAGGTATCTATGGATCACAAAGCAGCGGCATTCCTGAAAATATCCTTAAGAACACGATTAGCATTCCTTTCAATGATACCGCATCATTCGTGCAAACCATTGAAAAGCATGGTAATGACATTGCCGCTGTAATTGTGGAGCCTGTTCCGGCCAATATGGGACTCATAATTCCCGAAGCCAATTTCCTGACAGCACTTAGGCAGATAACAAGGCATTATGGCATTGTCCTGATATTTGATGAGGTTATAACCGGTTTCCGGCTTGCAATGGGAGGAGCCCAGGAATATTTTGGCATCAGTCCCGACCTGACAGTCCTGGGAAAAATCATCGGGGGAGGATTTCCAATGGCAGCCTATGGTGGATCAGCCGCAATCATGGATCTCGTATCACCATCGGGGGATGTTTACCAGGCCGGAACATTATCCGGTAATCCGGTTGCATCAGCAGCCGGTATAGCCACGCTTGAAATTCTCAAAGAACCGGGTTTCTATGACCATTTTTTTGAAAAAACCCGGCTTTTCGGGAAAGAGCTTCTCACTTTGCAGGAAAAATTTCCGGTCTCGGTGAATAGCCTGAATGGAATGTTCTCCGTTTTCTTCCACAAATCAGCTCCCAAAAACTTCGAGGAGGTAAAACAAACGGACCAGTTTAAATTCCCTGATTTTTATAATGGTCTTTTATCCGGTGGCGTTTATCTCTCACCCGGGTATTTTGAAACAAGCTTTATTTCCTCAGTCCATTCAAAAACCGATTTTGAAAAAACATCAGAAGTATTATACAATTCATTGAAGAGCATTTATTAATATTAATTCTACATATTTTGAAAGCAAATGATTTTCCGTTTGACAGCCAGCAAAGCCTGATTATTGAACAGCTTTTTGAATCCCTGGATGTTTCAAAACTGTACTGGTTGCATGGATATATCCAGGCGCTGATCCAATCGAGGGTGGATAAACCGGCAAAACAAATCCCTGAAAAGCCACAGATCACGGTGCTTTTCGGAACGCATACCGGCAATTCCCGGAAGATTGCCGTAAAATTGCACCAGCAACTTGAAGAAGCGGGACATGCCGCCCGCATAACGGATATTGCAGATTTCAAAGGACGGGATATTAAATCGGAAAAAGTCCTCCTCCTCATCATCAGCACCCATGGAGAAGGACAGCCACCCCTGGCAGCGGAAGATTTTTATGAATACCTCCACAGCAACCGGCCTCCTGCACTTTCCGATCTGTCATATGCAATTCTGGGCCTGGGGGATAAAAGCTATTTCCACTTTTGCAAGACCGGTGCCGATTTTGATCTCCGTTTTGAACAGCTGGGTGCCAATCGTTTATTGCCACGCCTCGAATGTGACGTTGATTATGGCAAAGCTTCGGAACAATGGATGAAAGACATTTTACAATCACTCAGTCATTTGGCATCAAACGTTCCGCTGACCGGCAAGTCTGAAATCATCCGGCCCTCCGTCGTTTTGCCAACTCGCGAGAATCCCATAGAAGCGATTGTACTGGATAAAATAAAACTTACCGGACGAAACTCGGAAAAAAATACTTACCATATCGAGTTGCAGTTGCCCTCGGAACAGATGATTTATGAACCCGGCGATTCGGTTGGAATTATTCCGGGTAATAACCAGTCACTGGTAGGAGAAATAATTCATTTACTGAAGGCTGTCCCCGAAATGCCTGTGGTTTTTGAAAATTCATCAGGTTCCCTGGGCAATATTCTTGCCCAGGAAGTGGAACTGACAAAATTAACAAGGGAAAATCTGGAAAAGTACAACGAAAAGGCCGGGAATAAGGAGTTAACACTTCTCACACAGGATTTAAATCAATTAAGCAGATTCCTTTTCGGGAGTACATGGGCTGATGTATTGCGGCTTTATCCCGGCAATATAAGTGCGGAAGATTTTCTTTCCATGGTACGTTCCATTCAACCCAGGTTGTATTCGATTTCCTCCAGTGCCAGGGCTAATCCCGGTGAAGTGCATTTAACAGTAAGCCAGTTAAATTATCATCTGCATGGTTTGTCCCACCAGGGAATCTGTTCCACCTACCTGTCAGAACTTCCCGAAAACCAGGAGAAAATCAGGATGTTTTTTGAGGCGAATGATGTGTTCAGGCTTCCTTCCCATGATACCGATATTATAATGATCGGTCCGGGAACAGGGGTGGCTCCATTCAGGGCTTTTATGCAGGACAGGGAAGATGCAGGGGCAACTGGTAAAAACTGGTTGTTCTTTGGCGACCAGCGTTTTACAGCGGATTTCCTGTATCAAACTGAATGGCAGGAATGGCACCGGAAATCATTGCTTCACAGGATTGATCTCGCTTTTTCGAGAGATCAGCAACATAAAATCTATGTGCAGCATCGCCTGCTTGAAAAATCGCGCGATGTATATGGCTGGCTGGAAAACGGGGCCAAAATATATGTATGCGGGGATATGAAGAGAATGTCGCCCGACGTTCACCGGACATTCGTCGAGATTGTAAGCAGGGAAGGAGGAATATCCATTGAAAAGGCACAGGATTATGTTAAAACGCTGCGCAAACAAAAAAGATATCTTGAAGATGTATACTAGTAAACTCATACACCATGGATAATTCCAACAAGAAAGATCTTCCGCTCACTGAAGTTGAAAATATTAAGGAGAAAAGCCGGTTCCTTCGCGGAACCATCAATGAAAGTCTTATAGATAACATTACCGGCGGCCTGCGTCCGGCTGATACCCACCTTATTAAGTTTCACGGATCATATCAGCAATCGGACCGGGATGTGGAAAGCGAACGGAAGAAGCAAAAACTGGAACCGCTTTATTCCTTTATGATAAGGATCAGGGTTCCCGGCGGGATTGCCAGTCCTGAACAATTTAAAGACATTTGTGCACTTGCCGGAGAATATGGAAACGGCACAATTAAACTGACCACGCGTCAGGCATTTCAGCTCCACGGCGTATTTAAGCACAATCTGAAACTCACCATCAGAAAAGTCAATGAAGCATTGCTTGATACAATTGCTGCCTGCGGGGATGTAAACCGGAATGTGATGTGCAATCCGCTTTCCGAGGTTTCCGGCATCCACAGGGAAGTATATGAGGATGCCATTTCCGTGAGTGATCTCCTGACACCGCGTACCAGTGCCTATCACGAAATATGGCTTGAAAATCAGCTTATATCGGATTCCAGCGAAGACGAAGAACCTATTTACGGGAAGACATATTTACCCCGCAAATTCAAGATGGCATTTGCAATTCCCCCGGATAATGACACGGATATATATGCCAACGATCTGGGTTACATTGCTGTCAAAGAAAATCAACAATTAAGCGGGTACAACGTGGTAGTTGGCGGAGGCCTGGGCATGACATTTGGAAACCCTGCAACTTACCCACGGCTGGCAAGTAATATTGGCTTCATATCCAGGGACAAGGTTCTGCAGGTATCCGAAGAAATTGTAAAAATTCAGCGTGACAATGGCGATCGTACGGACCGGAAAACCGCACGTCTTAAATATACGATTGACAGGCTTGGCCTGGATTGGTTTGTTGATGAATTGCAATCAAGGCTTCAATGGAAGCTATTGCCTTCACGGCCGTTCAATTTTGTCTCAAATGCCGACCGGTATGGATGGATCAAAACCGAAACCGGTCACTGGCATTTAACATTGTTTATAGAAGGGGGGCGAATATCAGATACCGAAACAATGTCTTTGAAAAAGGCGCTTGTCGAAATTGCCCGTATTCACACAGGAGATTTCCGACTGACAGGAAACCAAAACCTTATCATTGCCAATATTTCTTCCGGAAACAAACCGAAGATTGCTGCTATTCTCAAAGAATATGGTGTTCTCGGAAATTATTCATACAAGGGCATGCGCTTAAATTCACTGGCCTGTGTAGCCCTGAATACCTGTCCTCTCGCATTCGCCGAAGCAGAACGCTATCTTCCGTCACTGATAACCAAACTGGAAGAATCCCTTCAGAAATACGGGCTGGAAAAAGAATCGATCAGCATCCGGATGACCGGGTGTCCGAATGGTTGTGCAAGACCGTACCTGTCAGAAATCGGTCTTGTCGGCAGATCGCTCGGGTATTACAACCTGTATCTCGGGGGAAATGCAATAGGAAGCAGAATCAATATACTTTACAGGGAAACAATCAATGAAGAGCAGATCATCGCTTCCCTCGATCCGCTTTTCATGTCGTACTCCAGGGACAGGAACGGCAACGAGAAATTTGGTGATTTTTTAATAAGGAAAGGTATCGTATAATCCGGCATAATACATTGTGTATTTTCTCATATTGGGCATGCCGGACATCTTTATCAATATTTATTATTTCGCTTATCAATAATCTGCGATTTTATTCTATTTTTGATCCCTTCTGAATTAAGCTTTTATGAGTATTTTAATCAACAGGGATTCCCGGGTTATTGTTCAAGGCTTCACGGGCGGTGAAGGTACATTTCATGCACAACAGATGATCGAATACGGTACCAACGTAGTAGGCGGTATCACTCCAGGCAAGGGCGGACAAACGCATCTCGAACGGCCTGTATTCAATACTGTGGAGGATGCTGTCAGACATGCATCTGCCAATACATCTGTGATCTTTGTGCCAGCAGCCTTTGCCGCGGATGCAATTATGGAGGCAGCTGATGCGGGCATCGGTGTAATCGTTTGTATTACTGAAGGGATACCCACCCTCGACATGGTGAAAGTAAAGGAGTACCTTAAAGGAAGGAATTCCAGGCTGATCGGCCCCAATTGTCCGGGCATCATTACCCCCGGTGAGGCCAAGGTGGGCATTATGCCTGGTTTCATCCATAAAAAGGGTGGCATCGGCATTGTTTCCCGCTCCGGAACCCTCACTTATGAAGCTGTGGACCAGGTTACCAAAACCGGTCTGGGTCAGTCCACCTGCATTGGTATAGGGGGTGATCCAATTATCGGTACCTCTGCACTCGATGCCATCAAACTGTTCATGGATGATGCGGATACGGAAGGCATTATTATGATCGGTGAAATAGGGGGAAGCATGGAACCCGATGCAGCCCGGTGGATTAAGGATCATGGCACAAAACCGGTAGTCGGATTTATTGCAGGCCAGACAGCGCCCAAAGGAAGAAGAATGGGACATGCCGGCGCCATTATCGGTAGTGCGGAAGACACAGCTTCAGCCAAAATGAAGATCATGCGTGAGTGTGGTATCCATGTGGTTGAATCACCTGCCCATATAGGCATGACCATGTTTCAGGCAGTTAAAAAGTAAATGACATGCAGGTTAAAGGGACCGCATTAAAAACTACCCGGGATTTTGTAAAAAACTGCTTTCCATCCGTTTATGATGAATGGCTGGAATCATTACCGGCTGAATCCAGGAAAATATTTACCTCTGTTCTCGATGCAACGGCATGGTATCCGCTAAAAGAAGGCTATTCCATTCCCGTGGCACGGATCATGGAATTATGCTTTAAGAACGATTTCAAATCCGGAGGCAACCAGTTGGGAAGTTATAGTGCTGAAACTGCCCTGAAGGGATTTTACAAGGTTTTTCTTCTTATTGCATCACCCCAGTTTCTTTTGCAGCGGGCATCCAAGATTTTCACAACATATTATGAACCCAGTCAGATAGAAGCTGAAATATCCGGACAATACAGTGCCGTTCTTCGTATTCTGAAGTTTGATGAAATTGATGAATCCATTGAAAACCGGATAGCCGGCTGGATCAGGAAGGCACTCGAAATGGCAAACTGCAGGGAACCCGGTTATGAGATCAAAAAAGCCATGTCAAAAGGGGATAGCGTCACCGAGATACATTTTCACTGGCTGTAGGGTGTAGGCTATAGGCTTTAGGCATTGCCAGTCACTGTTCCAACGCCTGAAAATTCCACTTTCCGAAATCCTTGCTGCTTTCTACCTCATTTTCAATATCATCCTGTAATTGCGGGAAGAAGTCGAGACCGGTGATCTTTTCCAGTTCATCGATTGAAACAGCGAATGATTTTGGAGTTCCGGTGGAAACGTTGTTGCGGAATACAAAACCAATAGCCCTGGTGCCGTCCGCATCCAGGACAGCTTTATAATAGCGGACGGGTATGCTGACCTTGTTGCCGCCGAATGTTCCGAACGGGGCATCAGCAAGCACCGGACCGGCTACCACATAGAGTGTATGGCCTTCCTTTGCCCATTCCCGGATGAGCTTTTCGTTGGTCTTCCAGATGTATTTGTTGAATGCAGGTTTCTGCGGTACCACGTTCGACATCAGGAAAGTCTCTTCCACTGCCTGCTGAGATGTGAACATATCTGCTGCAGGCGCCAGTTGCGCGATGATAAACCCGGCATCCTTATAATCCTTTGGTTCAGAAGTTCCGGTGGTTACCAGGGGATCCGCGGTATATTTCTCCTTAAATATCCCGGTTGCTTTTGCCTGTTCCGGGGTCAACTGCCATGCCACCCAGGAAGCCAGTTCATATCCCTCGTGATACGAAAGGGTGAAAAGCAAATGCTTCACCTGTTGTTCGCGCGATGCCTGAGCCGGCAGCTCGTATTGCTGGGCGAATGAAGCAATACCGAACATTCCGGTCAATAAAAGCAGTATTTTTTTCATGACAATATGTTTATAACATATGAAAATACGTAAAAAATCATCAAGGGTTATTATTAATACCACCCTCAATGTCTTTAATCTTTGATCTTTGATCTTTCATCTTTTGTCTAATACCTCGGATCTTTCTTAAACGGCATCTTCGCCATTTTCTCCACGGTTATGCTCGGGAAGCCGAACTCCTCAGTAACCACACCCAGTATCAGGTGTACCCCATAGCCGCGGAAAGGATAGGTCTTCAGGGAATTTGGAAAATTAACGGTATCAAAGAACTCGCCGTGAAGATCAAAAAAACAGCCAAAATGCATCCATTCTCCCTTAACGGTATGAACGTACTTGATAGTGACCAGGTTACCGAGTATCCGTATCTTTTTGCCCACCTGCTGTGCCAGGTCCGTTGCAAATACCCCGCCCCGGAATCCGGTTTCCAGCATGTCGAAGCTGCTGAGGGTCACCGGGAATCCAAGAAGTTCTATTTCATCATAGGCATCTTCCAGTCTGCTTTGTTCGAGTTCCGGCAGTGCAAATTCCACGGGCTTTTCCACGAAGAGCCGCGGCACATGGTTTTCACGGCTGCTTTTTCCAAGCAGGAGATGGACTTCCCAGAGCAGCTGCTTTTTTGTTTTAGTGGTAAACCGGAACGCATCCAGGCGGATAAGGATGATCAGCTGTTCGATACCGCAGGGTACCCGCCGGATGAAATCTTCGAGACTGCTGTAGGGGCCGTTCCTTTCCCGTTCGCTTACGGTGGTTTCGGCCACATGCTGTTCCAGGTTGGCGATATGCACAAAGCCGATATAAACGTCGGTGCCGTAAATGCAGGTCTTGTAAGCGCTTTTGTTAACACAGGGCAGGGAAATGGCTGATCCCGACCGCCTGGCCTCGTTGAAATATACCCAGGTATGGTAAAAGCCGCCAAAATTGTTGATCACGGCAACCATGAATTCCTGCGGGAAGTATGTTTTCAGGTACAGGCTCTGGTAGCTTTCCACGGCGTAGGAGGCGGAATGGGCCTTTGAAAAAGCATACCCTGCGAATGAGGCA
>DATEVU010000170.1:0-24897 GCA_035258345.1 Bacteroidales bacterium | reverse complement strand
AAAGATATAATCGCAAATTATATAATTAACCAACAGAAACATCATGAAAGAGAGGCATTCGCTGAGGAATACAAACGGCTCTTAGAAGAGCATGGAATAAAAATTGATGAGCGTTTCTTCCCATAACAAATTCAACCCTTTCAGGGTTGAGATATTTGCATGCCTTCACCTCCGTGGGTTATACCCACGGTTTGAAATTATACCCTTTCAGGGTAATATGCAGTTATTCAAGTTTCCAATTGATTATTGAATGATGATTTCAAATGATTATGCATGATTCCGGATACGCATAAAAAAGAATATAATTTAATCTGATATGGCTATTAAAAATCAAATACTTGATATGACGCCCCTGGGTATGAAATTTACTGTCTTACAAGCTAGTGCTGATACAGGTGGAAATTCACTGGACTTGCATTGGGAACTATTGCCAGGATGCAACATGAGAGATCCTTGTATTACATACTCACCCAAATGCCATCGAAACATATGATATATTGGAAGGTGAAATGGAGTTTTTTGTTAAAGACAAATGGTTGCATGCAAAAAAAGGAGACAAGCTCACTGTTCCAAAAGGTATTACACATGCGTTCAGAAATCCGTCAGAAGAAATAGTCACTGTATTTAACACCCACCAGCCCGCTCTTAAAATGGAAAACTATTTTGAAGATATTTGTAAAGTGTTAGATAAACTTACAGACAACAGAAAAAAAGACTTTAAGATGAACATGAAGACGAAGCTGTATTTGGGTGTTCTTATGAACAATTACCGGAATGAAATCGTTGCCAAAAGTCCACCGGATGCTGCTATTAAAATTCTTGGTTATTTCGGAATGCTAATGAAATTAAATTATTGACTTGCATAAATGCCGGGTAAACGCAAAATAATTGACCAGATAAGCAGCATGGCAGCCGCTAAAAGTGGCTTTATTCAAGTGATTACTCGCACCCACAGCCCAACACACAATACCCGCTCGTGATCACACCGTCAGCTAGCAATAAAAAAGGTGACCATAGGTCGCCAAATAAACTTGTCTTTCCGGTGTGATTCCGGCGCGATTCGAACGTGCGACCCACAGCTTAGAAGGACAGGATCAGACCAATGAATTCAAAAACATGTTCGACCTATTCATCTTTATGTATTGATGCCGAAATAGAAATTGAATCAGGCTGAGAATGTTTATTATTGAAGATTATTATTTACATATTACCTGAGCTGTGATAAATATTCATTTGCCCAGATGTGATTTGAATTGTACCTCATTGCTTCAGCAAACTCCTGTTCTGCTTCCCCTTTCTGATCCTTGCCAAGGTAACCCAGGCCTATCAGGTAGTGTGCATCTGACCTTCTGTCATCCGGGGTCATGCGCTCCCCGAATTTGGCGAAGAAATCAATCTCTTCCTTTTCAATCCTTTCTTTTCCGAGACGTATAAGACTGTCAAAAATAGCATTGGCCTCTTCCGCTTTCCCCAGTTTTTTAAGGCACATAGCCTTATAAAAATAAATATCCGAAAGCTGATCTTCCTGTCTCAGGTTTACACCAGTGGTCCATGATTCCTTTGCCTTTTTCTTGTTACCCATTTTTTCATAAACGGCCCCGACAAAATAATAGACCTCGCAGGCACGCCCACCACGGTACTCTTTGGCGACCATCATATTTTCAGGATACTTCATGGCAGACATTCCATCACTTAATGCTTCTTTCGTATTACCTTCCAGCAGATGGTGATACCCTTTGAGAAGATATGCGTTAAGGTAGGAACCAAACATTCTATCAACGCCTTCCCACTGCGGGAAGGTACGACTGTTGCAGATTTGCAGGGCTTCATCATACCTGCCCAGCTGAACCAGCAGAAGGATCTGTCTTGAAAGAGCATCGACCACATTATTCTTAAGAATAACCTCCTGATGATCAGCGAATATTTTTAGTCTCTTCTCCAGGTTTTCACGTGCAGCTGCGTATATCAGGTCCAGTTCAAAGAACCATCTTTGCTCATCGCTGTAAAGTGAGATTGCCTTTTCATAGCTGGCAATAGAATTTGAAATGTCGTTGTGAGTTTTATAGTAGGCCAGCCCTAGATTTCGGTGCACCATAGCGAAGGTATTGTCCAGTTCCCGTGACTTTTCCCAGAGACTGACAGCGCGCTCAGGCTGAGGTTCGAACAGCAGGTTGCCAAGATAAAAAGGAGCTTTTGCATCTGAAGAATTGAGTTTCATGACTGTCTCCAGGATTTCAATCTCCTCGAGTCTGAACGGGAAGCAATAATCAGGGGATTCTTCTGAAGCTTTAAGGAGGTACTCTGTTGCTTTCCGTGCATCACCCCTTATGTTCCAGAAATAGCCAAGGTAATAATAGCGCAATGGCGAACGGTCTCCTTCCCATGTGTCGTGCAAGCCCGGATTGTCAAGCACATTAATTGCCTCATCAAGCAGGCCCGCATTTGCATAATCAAGTGAAAGCTCCAAATAAGACTGCATGTAATCCCTCATTTTTTCCTTGAGCTCCTTCAAGCTCTTTTCGGATACCTGCCCGTTATCCAGTGAAGCATTGGCAAGGTAATATTCAAAGCGAGATCCAAAATCGAGCCGGTCAAATTCACTTGTCCTGCCGCTTATTTCCATCGCAAGGGCAGGTTTATCCATTCTGCGTAAAACGGCTGATTTCAGGTTCCTTGCTTTGATGTTGCCGGAATTGGTTGCCAGTGACCTGTCAAGATGGTCAAGTGCGAGATCATATCTGCCTCGCTTGCAATCAATTTGTGCAAGCTGGAAATATGCTGCTGAATGGAAAGCATAACTCCATGTCGCCTGGTACAGGTTCTTATATGCTTCGGCCTCCTTTCCAAGAAACCTCTGGCAGACACCCAGGTAATAATAGGCCTCCCCGTCGCGTGCTTTTGTATGATTCCTGGTGATTCTGTCCAAGGCCGTATTTAAATATTGTTCGGCGATACTGTACATACCTCTCCTGAGATAAAGAAGCCCTAATGCGGTGTTGACCCTGTAATCTCCCGGATCTCTCCTGAGTGCCTCTTCATAATAGGGATAAGGTTCAAAGGAAGCAGAATGAAATTGTGTTATACGTAGCCCTGTCTGATATAACTCCTCTATGGTTTCAATCTCCTGCGGTGATCTCGGTGGTTTGGTTATTTCCGGGAAAGGTTTTTCTTCTTTTTTCACAGGCTGGTAACTTATCACCTCTGCATTGTCCGACGACAAAAGTGATACCCTTACCATATTTTCATCGGTGTTTTTGGGAATACTGATATCTTTAATATATGGATGTGCCGGATCAATATCAATTGTCTCGCTTAAGACAGCCGTGCTATTGATTTCCAGTACCACTCTGGCATTCTTCCTGGATGAAGTTGAGACAATTCCAACAAATGCTTTGCCATTCTCAGGGAATTCAAGGTTGACAGCGGCTTCAATGTTTGCATTCTTCACCCCCTTAATTCCGCGAACAGGATACCAGTATTGCGTCAGATACTTGGATTCATAAGGCTGGAGCCAGCTGTAATCGGGCTGATTGTCAGAGTAACCACCAACCATCAGCTCAAGAGCGGGTCCATCAGAATCTGTCAGCGCTTTGTCCCACATCTGTCCACGCGGACCGGTACTCCAGGTCCAGAATTTCTTACCCGGAGCTATATTATGGTTGGATACTATGACGGTGCCTGCCTCTTTCCCATGATCATATCCACCTACGAAATCATCCTCATAATTATAAGCAAAGATCGATGTCCAATCCTCGTGATTCTTCCACCAGCTGACATCAACACCGCTGGTGTAATCAATATCATTAAACACCTCATGAGAAATGGGCCAGTTTAAAAACTCGTTTTTAGCATGGTAGGTTCCAAAAATGGTTGAAGGCGGGAACAGAACCTGGTAATTAACATCTGTATGGACACTCGTATTGGCAAAATAAAGAAACGAATTGGTGAAAGGCGTTGTATTGGTTGGCCTGAACGTTACTTCAAAATATGATTTACCCGGATAAACTGAGATCCCCAGCATGAATTTCATACGGTCCCTCAGTTCCAGTTCCCCGATCCAGAGAGTGGCACTTCCGTCGGCATTTTGCTGTATATCATAATCCACGGGCATAAAGGCGTTGGCCCGGTGATGGTGAGGGAAGTTCCATTCAATCCCACCCTCAAGCCAGGCGCCGAGCATTCCTATAAGGGCAGGTTTAACCACATGTTGACGATAAATAAAGTCATACTGGTCAGTCTTATCAAGAGCTCCCCAAAGCCGACCTCCTATTTCCGGCAAAACATCAATCTTGATATATTCATTTTCAAGATATACCATCTTATAGCTCTTATCATCCTTAACCCGTGAAAGATTTTCATTAATAGGATAAGGATAAACGCGTCCCTGGGCTCCCTGATAAGCACGACCGTCATAAAAACGAGGGCTCGTGCTTGAAGGTTCGACAAGATATGTTGGTAACGTCTTCGCTTCTTCCCAAATCTTTACGGAGGCATCAGTGTCAGGTATCTGACAGTATTGTCTGGCAATGGGCACTGCCAGCAGCACGATACACAGTAAAACCGTCTTTATCATGTTGTATATGGTATTAATGTCGTGACCTGATATTGTACATTGAGTTCGCTATATTTCTTGATTTATCGACCATCTCCTTCTGGGGCACATCGCCGACCGTCAGGAACCCGGCCTGGTAATTTTCACCATCCCCCCTTCCGGCAACCGACTGATCAACCAGCTGGAACCAGTGTGCGCCTATGATGTAAGGGTTCTCCAGAGCCTGTGTCAGAAAATATCCAAACAACTCTGCCCTTTCATTCTGGTCGGCAGCATAACGTAAACCCGGTTGCAGCAATCCGGTTTCGAGACTTCCAAAATGATATTCACCGATAATCAGCGGATAGTCTCCCCCGTCAGGCGGTACCAGCTCAGCGCATGTATATCTGTAGCGGTTGAAGCTGACGACGTCACAATACTTTGAAGCAATTCTTATGATATCATTCAGTGTGGTGTCTTCCGGGTAAAGGTGGAAATCCATTCTGCACCCGAGGTATAGAAGGTCAGGAGCGAGTTTTTTAACTGATTGACTGCAAATAGAATAATAAAGAGTTGTGAATTCATTCATAAATTCCTTCATGTCATCCGCTGCACCCGCAATGACATTCCTGCTCATCAGGAAATGATTCCAGTCACTGAAGGATGTACCCCAGGCATTATTTAATGCTGAAATAGTTCTGTATTTCTTAACCAGCTTATCTCTGAAGGCGATTTTTGCAGGCTGATTTTCTGGTGCTTCCTGGATTTGTTCGGCGATTTTAGGAGCCCACTTAACTCCCCACTTCAACTCATTATCGATAAAAACACCGATACACAACGGATCATCCAGTTCTTTTCGGCATGTTGAAAGAGTGTTTTCCAATGCCTCACGGTAACCTGACTGGTATGGATCGGATAACTCCCCTGTTTTTTGGGTATATGCGGTAAGCACGTATGGGGTCTTGCGCTTCAGGTAAATATCAGGATCAGACCAGTTGCCAATAGTATTAAATCCCCAGCTTCGCATCCGCTGATGGATCTTCTCCATACTGGCCTCCTTCCAGGTTTCACCATATTTCCTGAAGAGATTCAGGGAGTGAAAACTCAGGTGCTTCAGGGCATTTTCACCCTCGCCTGTGGTGAAATATAACTGTGCTTCCGGACTTTCGGGAGAAGGAAGATATTCAAAGTAGCCCTCCCGGCCGGCAACACGGGTCTGGCTCTGACGTCCAAATTCCACACAGTCAAAACCATTGGACCAGAACAATTTACCATCCGGATCAACAAACCACCATTTCCCCTCATATTTCTCAACCCTGAATCTTCCGGTAGCTTTTAACGATGGTCCGTTTGCCCATCCGCCATACTCATTCCAACCTGGAGATCCCGGAAAGGCTTCAAGATCAGTCTTTTCCTTATTCTCATGATCTGTCAAATCCCTTTCCTGATGGATCTTGTCATCCCATTCCCTTGTCATGAGCTGTCCGAACCTGTCTATTAGAGGATAAAATTTCTGCTTTAGCTCTTCTGCTGAGTACAATATGTATGGCTCTTCAAGCCATATTTTCCCGATGCTCATTGTTGATCCCGCATTTAATCCGGGAAAAAGCAATTTTATGTATTCTATTGAATCATACGTGCTGCTCATCCATCCGCGGAGTATTCCGTCAGGCTTACCATGCATGACCGGGAAGAGGCTATCGATATACTCGGGATGCCGGGTCCGGTAGATTACGGCTTTCAGTGCCTTCTTCTCTCCCGGGGAAACCAGTGTTCCTCCGAGGGTAAGATCATAATTACCAAATCCGAGTTCCACCAATTGAGGTGCGCTGCTCCTGTTCTCAATTTCACAACGGACAAAACGATAAGCTGAAGCGTCCCACAGGCCATCTGATGGACTTATTCTTATCTCAGAGCCGAACTCCCCAGGCATAAAGTTTATTTCCAGGACATCTCCCTTCAAATAGAAGGAATCACCGTTAGGCGAGCTTACCAGATTCAGGTCGTATGCTGCAGGATCAAAAAGTACGAGGGACGTATTTTCTTTTCTGACACAACCTGCCAGGCAAATAAATATGACGGTAAGAGTAAAAAAAACTTCAGTCCCGACATTTTTTACAGTGTTCATTCCTTTACCGGTTTAATTGATGTGACAAAATCAAAGCGTTGCGGTACCACCTGGTACTCGGGAAAAACCGATCTGGCAGTACAGCCTAAACCGCTGGTGACATAATCGAAATTAAAAGTGATGCCGTCAAATGGATGCAGCTGATAAGTGTAAAGTGCTTTTGTAAGATTTTCAGTGGAATAAGGATGTGCACTGAAATTAAACAACTTATTGCCTTTGAATTCCAATCCGATCCCGTCTCTGCCGACCAGTCTCACCCAGCGGTTATCTGTGCGTAATCCGTAATCCTGCGGAATCAGGTATGGAACATACATCTCCTTTACGGTTGACTCGTAAATTCCAATCTTATATCCTGATTTACGGTCAGGGTAGTTTTCTTCAGGGCCGCGACCATACCAGGTCACATATTCAAGGCTTTTATCAAGCACCCAGATCAGTCCCATCCTCGGCAGCCAGCCGGGCATGTTGCCATTAGGGATGACAGAATGTTCAACAGTCAACTCTCCGTCCGGCTGAATTATATACCTGAAATGATTTAAAAATGCACCTTTCCTGTTTCCGGGGACTATCACATTCTTTACTGTAATGCAGACATTTTCATTCTTCATCTTTTCCAACCGAAAATCTTCCAGGTAAAAATTCATTCGGTCAAGGCCGGCAGAATACCATTCGGTAGATGCCATATGTCCCATTCCCTCTGTCGCATTTTTAATATTTGCCGACCTCCAGGTCCATTCGTCTGTTTCGTTTGCCAGGGGTGCCCGCCATACGTTCATTCTGGCTCCGTCCCTTATTAGCTCCTTACCCAGGTACTGAACTGATGATAAGATTCCTGTGCTCTTATTAAATACATAGCGGAACTCTTTGCCGGATATAGTAACATACTCCATATCTTCATCAACTTTCAATGGCTCGCCCGGTAATACCTCAGCGACCGGAGTGGCCCTGAACCATGGTAATTCGAGCTGGTCCCAGGCAATTTCATAGCCTGCATCTGCCCAGGCTTTGCTCTCTTTCTGCCGGAAACTGATAAGCAGTCTGTATTCAACTCCCTCCATTATCTCCGGTTTTTTGAAAGGTATGGCAATTATGGTCTTTCCCAGGGGTTCGAGGGAAACCGCCAGTTCGCCTTTCTGAATGGTCTCGTCATCTGCCTGGAGAATCCAGATTGTCTGTAATTCAATAAGATTAGTGAAGTGGTGCCTGTTTGTGATTTCTATTTCTCCTGCTTCTGCGGAAGCCCACCTGGCGCTCACCGGTTGACCCGATTTCTTGATCTGCAGCATTTCAGGTTCGGGCTGCCGATCAGGCCATATACTTCCATAGGTCCTCGCACCAATGCCATAACTGAAGAATTCGCCATTTTCATTGATCTCCTCAAAATCCAACCACAATGCTGCCTGCCTTTTAACTGATTCGGTTGGAGACTTCAAGTCATTTAATGGAATTACTTTTGCAAAAATACCGGCCTCATCAATGATTGCATCGCATATATAGACATCGGTCTCCTGCCCGTGAATTTCAACATTTCTGCCAATATTGACCGGAAAGGGAGTGTTCAGGATGTTCCCTGAAGCCTGGATATGCTTACTTTCTTTCCCGTCAATGAATAATGAGATCTCTGAGCCGGTATAATAGGCAGCTACCTTGTGCCAGTTATTCTCCCAGTTCTGCGGCAGCTCAATGCTGACTTTATGTTTCCGGTCAGTGGTAATGTAGAATTCCAATGAGTCTTTTCCAATCTGGTGTATTCCAAACTGGTAATTACCTTTGGTAATAAGTGTTCCGGCTGAATAACTGAGGGCACGCGGGTAGACCCATAACGAAAGAGTCAGCTGATCACCGGAGATCTCCAGTGCGTTATCGCGATACACCTCCACCCACTGATCATGGCCGTTTAAATCAATACCTTTCCCTGTGACACCGGGGACCAGTTTGGCGCGTCCCATAAGGTTGACCTGTATGTTATTGCCGGAGCCATCCTTCACGCTGCGGACTTTTTCCGTAAGCCCTGTGCTGACAAAATCCCATATAGCTCCCCCAATACTCCTCGGATGGTTATAGATAGCCTCCCAGTAGTCATCCAGTCCCCCCCCTGCGTTCCCGGTAACTGCCTGATATTCGTCCATAAATGAGGGACGCGGATCTTCAGTCTCAGGCACAAGAAATACGTTGGTAATTAAATCAAAGAGATGCGGATACCGGGGCCCGATTATTTCTTCGCACGGCTGGGTGAAGGCATTTCCTCCGTACATCCAGTAACGGGTAGAATCATATTTTCTCCCTTCATCAATCACGTTACAGATGTTCTGCCCTTCCCCGCTTTCATTTCCGGCACTCCAGAAAAGAACTGACGGATGATTGCGATCTCGTAACACCATTTTCCTTGCCCTCTCGCGATACATGTCTTCCCATTCCGGATTGTCTGAAAGATACTGAGTTGCATGGCATTCATCACCTGTTTCATCGACAATGTAAAGGCCATATTCGTCAGCCAGTTCAAGATACCTGCTCACAGGAGGATAGTGGGAAGTTCGGATACAATTGATATTATATTGCTTGAACAGGTTGAAATCTTTAATAATGGTCTCCTCGTTCATGGTATGACCCAAAGTGGGATGCTGCATATGGCTGTTTGTGCCGTTCAGCTTGACAGGAACACCATTGAGATAGAACACCTGGTGCCTGATTTCTGTTTCCTTGAAACCTATCCGGCCTCCAATTACTTCCACCGTTTTTCCTGCAGGATCAACTAATTCAAATGACAGATAGTATAAAGCCGGATATTCAGCAGACCACTTTGCGGGATCTATTACATCTTCAGAGAGCTTTATTTGCTGAGAGCTTTTTGCTTCAACAGAAAACTTATCAGATACAAGAGTCTTAATAATCTTTTTATCCGGATCAAATAAAGTGACCCGAAGAATGAAATCATTCTCAATTTTTTCGGAATAGTTTTTAACCTGGACAGCCAGATCAAGGCGTGCATCTGAATATGAATCATCAAGATCAGTAGTTGCGAACCAGTCGAAAATGTGAAGTTTGGGAGTTGCAAACAACCATACATCATCAAAAATGCCTGCCAGCCGCCAGTAATCCTGATCTTCAAGGTAATACCCGTCTGAGTACTTATAAACGTTTACCGCAAGGGTGTTTCGCCCTGGTTTGACAAAGCCGGTAATGTTATATTCTGCAGGTTCCTGCCCTCCCTCGTTATATCCAACTTCTTTCCCGTTTATCCAGACAAAAGAAGCTGAAGCAGTCTTTTCGAGACGCAGGAATATCTCCCTGTCCTTCCAGGTTCCCGGGATAGTAAAAGTTTTCCTGTATGAACCGGTTGGATTGTATTCACGCGGAACAAAGGGAGGATTTGGCGGAAAAGGAGTTGTAACATTCCGGAATATTGGATCGGAAAAACCCTGCATTTCCCAGTTTGAAGGCACATGAATAGTGTCCCAGGACCGGTCGTTGTAGTTTGACCGGTAAAATCCTTCAGGCGTTCCCTCCGGGGTGTCAGCATAATGAAACTTCCAGGTGCCGTTCAGTGAAAGAGCCCACGGTGATTTATACCTGCTTTTACTCAGTGCTTCCCCGACAGTATTAAAAGGGGCAAGCGGGACATGCCCCTCCTCCTGGTTTAATTCAAAGACCTCGGTGTTTTCCAGGTATTGATAAACATTCTTCAGAAAATCCCTTTCCTGAGCGGCCACCATTGAAAACATGGAAGCTAACAGAAGTAATATGAGGGTCTTTTTCATTATATATGTTTTAGATTTACTGTATTACTTTATTTAACCCCTGGATGTCAATTGTCTCATTGAATCTTTGCTTGCCTGCTGAAAGGAGGTTCTTTTCCGGAATGGACCTCAAGCAGCCTGCTGAATGTCGCTTTTGAAGCCTCAACCAGATCAGTATACGGGCGGTCTGTCACATCCACAAAACCGATAAGACCGCTCTCTCCGTCACCACGCCCGGTATTAGGCTGGTCTATCCATTGGAACCAGTGTGTGCCGATGAGTGCAGGATGTGCCGCTGCATTCTCAACATAATACCGGTAGCCCACACCCCGCTCTTCAAGGTTGCTCACCTGGGCAAGCCATGGTGAGAGACCGCGGCCTGCCGTGCCAAAGTGAAATTCACCAATAACGATTGGCAGGCCGGTTAAATCATAGATCTTATCCATTAGTTCAGGCTTAACCGAATACGCGTAGACGTTAATACTGAATACATCAAAATAACTTTTCGACAATTCTATGATCCTATCAGGAGGAGAGCCACCGTAACGGATGCCAAGGTTCAGGTGATTTGAATCATATTTCTTTACAGCATCACGAACGATCTTCAGGAATTTGCTGAAAGTTTCATAAGCGAAACTAATGCGACGTTCAGGCGTATCCCCATCCGCAAGGTATTTCTGCAGGGCACTCTTCATCGGGGTCTCCTCCCCTTGCAGGATAACCTCCGCCAGCTCCAGCTCCCTGCCAGGCCAGGGCTGCTCATTACCAATAAAATATCCGAGGAGATAAGGATCCTCTTTAAGGGGGAGACACTGCCTTGAAGCCGCTGCATCAACTTTTGCCAGGTAATCCACGGCATATACATCAGGCATGCCCATGGGGCCTTCGTCAATTCCCCACCCACTTATATTTGCAACATAAGGTTTACGATGAGTGGCCCCCAACGCAGTGTCTGACCAGTTGGCAATTGTGTTCAGTCCCCAGCTGTCCATGCGTCGTATGGTCAGATCCATCCATCGGTTGTACCAGTCAGTCCCGAAACGGCGATAGAGGTTCCATAAATAAAATGAAGGTATGCCACCAGCCTCACCCGACTGAGTCATTTCAGTGTCAAGGTCTGCCGGAGGCAAGGCTTTATAAATGTATTCACGACCATTCGTGCGCGCCAGCCCCCAGCCAGGTGTTATGCAGGTAGCACCGGCAGAAAAGAAGAGGTAACCATCAGGATCGACAAACCACCATCGGCCATCAATTTTTTCAGTACGGAAGAAACCCGTGGCTTTGGTTTTTGCATCGAGAAATCCGCCGTATTTTGAAACCTTGAAATTATCATTTTGTAGCGCTGATTCCTCGGTACTCCATGAAGCTTTGAGATCATCGAACGTTTTGGCTTTCCCTGGCCAGTTGTCCGGGATCCACTGTCCAAACTCATCTACCAGGGGTATGGGAGCAAGAATAGAGTCTTCCGCGGCCTTGGTCAGCCGTATATTGCTTAGCTCCATTGTTTGAACACCGATGGGATTCTTCATCACCACACCAAGAGAATCAACCCGGGTGATGGGTCCGACAAAACCCGTGAATTCTATCCAGCATGCAGGTCGGGGTGTTTTCCCGATAGCAGCCATATCATGTCCTCTGGTGTTCCTTGTCTGAAAATGGACCAATGGAACAGATATACGTGTCAGGGCGCCCTGGAAAGGATTAATCCGCAACTTACGCACTCCCTCCCTGTCATATAAAATGAGATCAAATCGCTGCGTGGTGGATGATCTCATATCGAATGTCAGGTACTCATAAGGCGTCCAGTCAGGAGGCAATTCGGGATTCAACTCTTTAAGAGCCCAATTTTTCTCTGCAACGGTTCCTTCAAAATTGACAACGAATGTTTTTTCTTTTGTGGAACAGGAAGCAAGCATAAGCAGACCAAAGACAATTCCTGCAGAATAGTATCTTGTTTTCATCTCCTGGAGTTCTTATTGATAATGTGATTCTGATTATTGTCCCTGGCTACCTGATGAAATTAATATCTCTGCCTGTGAGAGGCCGTCTGATGAAGCTTTCAGTTTAATATCACCCGGTGTATTTCCTGATTTAACTATCACCAGGCATCGGCCCTGGTAAGCTTTTCTCATTGGCAGTTGAAAACTTTCTGTACTTTTGGGGTTTGCATTCCCGACTGCAACAATGGTTCCTGGTCCTTCAATCTCAAATTTCACCAGGTTAACAGCTTTTAGATTTTTAATTCCTTTATTATCCAATAGTTCTACCGTGATATAGCTTAAGTCCTGACCATCGGCTTTGATCTCATTCCTATCGGCAGTTAATTTAAATTGAGTTGGTTCGTTTGCTGTTTGCATAATGGCTGTGTTCACTTGTTTTTTGCCTTGATAGCCAATTGCTTTAAGTTCTCCGGATTGATAGGGAACGTTCCAGATAGCTTTGAATTCGGTTGAACGATTGGTTTTCTTCCTGCCAAGCGATTTACTATTAAGGAATAGTTCAACTTCTTCGCACGAAGAATAAGCGCTTACTTCAAGGGATGTATTCTCGTATCCATTCCAGTTCCAATCAGCTACTGCATCAAGCCAGTGCCATTTGCTCCACGATTCACGATTTATATTTTCTTCAAAAGTAGGTTTTGGAGGTTTGACAAACAGAGAAAGTTGATTTTCTTTCCAAAGAGCATCGCGGTAGAATGACTGTGGGCGTTTCCATCCGCAAATATCAATATCGCCACAAAAGGCGAGGTTCCATGGGTAAAAATCCTGTTCCTGCATATAGCCACGCCATCCGATGCTTGCTTCACCAATGTAATCGAAGGCAGTCCAAACAAAATCGCCAAGCAACCATGGATAATCTGTTACGTCCATCCAGCTTTGAAAGGCTTCGAGCGGAAACGATTCGGTTTGTATCATGATTCTTGATGGAACGCGTTGATGATCATTTTTAAAGATATTGTCCTTTAAAGGATCACCACCAGAGCCATAGTTGTATCCTGCAATATCCAAGGCTGCAATGAATGGATCTTTGTCGGGATTCACACCGTTAACGGCTGCAATAACCTTTCGTGAAGGATCATTTTTCCGCACAAAATCGGCTAACATTTGTGCCGTATTCACAACTTCGGGTTTATTCATTCCAGGAATTTCATTGCCAATACTCCACAGAATTACTGAAGGATGGTTCCGATCGCGTAAAATCATACTTTCCACATCTTTTTGCCACCATTTTTCGAAGTATAAACTATAATCGTTTGGATTTTTGGCGTGCTGCCACATATCAAAAGTCTCATCAATCACCAACATTCCCAAGCGATCGCAGGCATCGAGAAAGGAAGGTGAAGGGGGGTTGTGTGAACAACGAATGGCATTAAATCCACTGGCCTTCAATAATTCCACGCGACGCTCTTCTGCCCGGTCGTATGATCTTGCACCCAATGGCCCGTGATCATGATGAAAGCATGCCCCTTTTAATTTCAAGGACTTCCCATTCAATTGAAATCCATTCGCCCCATCAAATTGAAGGGTTCGAATTCCGAATTTAGTTTCTGAGCGGTCAACTAATTCATCGTTGTTATAAACATCACTGATTGCAGTATATTGATCGGGCGACCCGATTGACCATAAATTTGGGTTTTTAACAACTACCTCCTGAATAAATTCAGAAAAACCCGTCTTCTCAACTGTTTGTTCCGATTCGGTCTTATTTGTTTCCTCGCCTTTTCCATTCAAAATGCGTGTAACTACTTTTATATTTAATGCTTTATCGGTCTGATTATTCACTTTTGTTTTGATATTCACTTTGGCAGAAGTTGCATTAACCTCAGGTGTAGTAATGCTGGTTCCCCATTGAGCCACATGCACTGGTTCAAGTACCTTTAACCAAACATGACGATAAATGCCTGAACCTGAATACCAGCGGCTATTTTCACCTTCATTCCGGACCTTCACAGCCAGTACATTGGGTTCACCAAATTTAACTTTAGAAGTGATGTCGATGAAAAAACTGGTATAACCATACGGATGGCTTCCAACTGATACGCCATTTAACCAAACTTCTGAATTCATATAAATACCTTCGAAGAGAAGCGTAAAAATGTTACCCTTTTGTTCCGGAGGAATTGAGAAAGATTTTCGATAACAACCTGTTCCTCCGGTGGTAAAACCGCCATTTACCTGGCTGATTGCATCGCGGTTAAACGGAGAGTCAGTGCCGGGCAGGTCTTCGATGCTCCAGTCGTGCGGAAGATCGAGTGTTCTCCACTTGGAATCGTCAAATCCCGGTTGTTCGGCACGTTGTGCTCCACCAAGGTGAAATCGCCACCCGGAATCAAATAAAACAGCGTTTGTATGAACGACCTGGGCATTGAGCATATAAAACATCATACTCATAAGGGATAGTAAAAACAACAACTTTTTCATAGATTTCAATTTTAGGCATTAAAAGAAAAATGGCAAGCAAAGCTTTTGTGCGTTTGCCTGCCATTTATAAAATTTCATATTCTATTAGTAACCGGGATTTTGAACAAGCTTTGTGTTTTTGTTCATCTCATCACGCATAATCGGAAAAAAATATGCTTTGTCAAGCCAGGCTCTGGCATCTGCAGGAGTGTCTTTCTTAGCAAAAATCGGATCACCCCAGGTAGAGCCATCGGGCTGTCTGTAGGACGCGACTGTTGCATTTGTTGTAACATAACGTACATCTACTGAATGAGTTTGTTGATAAGCAGCCGGTCCAATCAACCAGCGGCGAACATCCCAGAAACGCTCATTTTCATAAGCTAATTCAATACGACGTTCATGACGACATGCCTGACGTAATGCATCGCCTGTTAAGGCCGGTAGATCGGGTTGACCTGCACGGGTGCGTATCATATTAATGTAGGTGCGGGCTTCATCATCCTGGCCTAGTTCGATACAAGCCTCTGCATAGTTTAACAAAACTTCTCCATATCTGAGATACTTAAATGGAACATCCTGCTTTACATATTGAGGATCAACCGAAGGATCAATATATTTTCTTACATAATATCCGGTTTTTCCACCATTCCAGTCTTCGATAGGACCTGAGCGTGTATCCAAACCGGCTTTTATCATTTGACCACTGGTATTATAAACGTAGCCAACCTGAATTTTGCTATATGGATCAATCGCTAATCCATCAGTCGGACGTACTCTCCATGGTACTCCTTCGTAAAGAATGGTGGCATAAAAACGAGCTTCACGATTGATATATGGATTAGCTTTGTGAACAGGGTTATTCCAGTCAAATTTGCTTCCATCCTTCATTTCATAGTCATCGACCAGTTCGCCAAGCGGAGCGTTGGCGCCCCAGTTGTGGTAACCATTAGGTCCGCAGTACAACCCGGGGTTATATCCATCCCAATTCTCATCAGTTTTGGGGGTAAAAAACTGCAATAAGATGTCTTCACTGGTACCCTTTGAGGTAAAAAATTCAACGAAATTTTGGGCGACCGAATCAGTTGGTGCAGGAGTTGCTTTGTATAAGCTGTATTTATTCAGGTCAATTACGTCTTTGGCAGCATTTTTTGCAGCAGTCCACCGGTCAGTTGCATCACCTCCAACATACCCTAACAGTTCAGGATTGGAGTATCCGGTGGTTACAATACTGTTTTTTGCAGAATTATGCAAATCGCTTGCTGCATAGAGTAATACTCTGGCCTTAAATGCCAATGCAGCTCCTTTGGAGATACGACCGTTTGTTGGATATATATCTGGCAAGTATATAGCTGAAGAATCTAGTTGTCCAACGACAAAATTGATACACTCTTCATAGGTATTCCTTGGAACCTCGAACTCGTCAGTTAATGTATAAGCTTTGGTAATAAGTGGAACACCACCATAAAGATTCGTCAAATAAAAATAGGTGTATGCACGCAAAAAATATACTTGTCCTTTTAATCCGTCAATGGTTTCCTGGTCACCCTTTGCAGAATTAATTTTTGAAAAGAAGATGTTTGTGCGCCTGACATTAGCATACAAAGGGGCCCACCGAAAATGCATAGTATACTGAGTTGTCCATCCCACATCCCAACCATATAATCCATCTGCTGTCATCAAACTTTTATTAAAGTCGTTTAAACCCCAATCCCAGGCCAAATTAGATTCGTCCACATAATTAGAAAGGGTTTCAGTAGTGAATGGTAAACCCAACGCATCTCTATACATGCTGTTAATAAAAGTTTCAATAAGGGAAGGATCACTCCACACATCAACTTCGGAATAGTCGCCTAATGGTTTTTTATCCAGAAATTCATCCGCTTTTTCGCAGGAAAAGAGGATCGCGAACATTGATAGGATCATCAATATATTGAATGTCTTTTTCATTGTTAATATTATTAGAATGTTAATGTTAAACCACCGGTAACAACTCTTTGAAGAGGATACGACGTACCTGATTCAACTTCAGGGTCAATAAGTTTCTGCTTTGACAAGGTGAGCAAATTAAGACCGTTAATATAAAAACGGAGGCCCTCAATACCCAATGTTTTATTTATATTCGAAGGTAAACTATACCCAAGTTCAAGGTTTTTTAAACGGACATAGTCCATGTTATAAAGCCAATAAGTATTTCCCCCGGACCAGTATTCATCGCCGCGGTTAAATGCTCTTGGGTAAGAAGACCCGATATTTTCAGGAGTCCAGCGATTATCAGCAAATTCTTTGTAATAGTTGCCAATTTCGCCCGATTCCGGGAAAATCCATTGCTGAGCGCCCGTTGCAGCCTGTAGAAGAATGGCCAGATCAAATCCATTATATTTCAGATCAATCGTAAAACCGCCAATAAATCGCGGCATGTTATTCTTTTCATTCATTACTCTGTCTAAGCCGTCGATTTTATCATCGCCGTTTACATCTTTATAAATGATATCGCCGGGTTTAGCGCCGGCCCAATGAGGATAAGCATCTATTGCTGCCTGGTCCTTAAAAATACCTATTGCCTCGTAATACAATGAAGAACCTATTGGTCGGCCTGTAGATTTCTGATAATCAGGTATACCTGGTGTTTCATCCCAAAAAATGATTTTATTCTTCGAATAGCTGCCATTTATAGATATGGCATAATCAAGACCGCCTGCCTGGCTATGGTAACTAATTACTCCCTCAAATCCACTGTTCTTAACCTTTCCAATATTTTCAGGAGGTAAAGTTAAACCGGTTGAACTTGGAATAGAAGCATTTCGTGTAGTAAGAATTTGAGTACGAAGGTAATTGAAATAATCAGCAGAAACTGATAATTTACTGTTTAATAAAAGGGCATCGAATCCAATATTAGCCTGATTGGCTATTTCCCAGGTTACATTCGGGTTTGGTATTTTTGTTTCATTTAAAAGCTTACCATCTACTCCTCCAAATACATAGGTTTTGTTTGGAAGATAACCGTAAGTAGCCAGGTATTGATATTCAGCAATACGGTCATTCCCTGTTTGCCCCCACGATCCGCGAATTTTAAAGTCGTTAAAGAAAGCCAGATTGTATTTCCAGAAATCTTCTTCTGAAATACGCCATCCTGCAGAAACGCCCGGGAAGAAGCCGAATTGCTTACTTATTGGAAATCTATAAGAACCATCGTATCTCCAAACAAATTCGAATATGTATTTCCGGCTCAGGTCATAATTAACACGGCCAAAATAACTCAAATAAGCATTCTGACTAGCCGATCCGCTATTGGACATGTATTGGTCCGAAGCACCGGCAAATAATTGATCAACAGCGCTCGAAATATAATTTTTACGGAAAGCATTGAAAACATCTCTCTTTCCATTTCGTCTTTCGGTACCTGCCATTACTTTGATGTTATGCTTCTCTGCAAATGTCTTTTCGTAAGTAGCATAAGCATTTATATTAATTTTTTGTTCATCTGCCATGTCTTCAGATAACTGAGGAGCATCCAAACCTCTTTTGCCTCTTGTAGTTATATGATCAGCATTGCCATCCCAGGTATACAGATACCATGGAGTTTCGAATCTTTTGTGGAATTGGAAGAATTTATCAAAAGAGGCATTAGCCGTAAGTGATAACCCACTAACCCATGGAATAACAATATTTGTACGTAAGTTGCTTTCAAGTATATATCTTTTGTCAACATCGTATCCTGTAGCAGCAGTTGAAGTTACTGCCGGGTTATCGCCATACTCAATATCAGGTCCGGGATCTCCATTGGGCCAGTAAGCAGGCATATTTGGTTTACCACGCATCAGCATACGGAATATAGAACCAGCTGCACGGGTAGGGTAATCTCTTACTTCCTGTCTTCCGGAAACATCAAAAGCAATACTGATGTTTTTAGTTACTTTGCCATCTATATTAGTGCGGAAATCGTACTGCTTATATTTGGTAGCGCTATTTTTGTAAATACCGTCTCCGTATCTGGTACCCAGAGAAAGGAAATATTTCATATTTTCAGTTCCACCGGAAATAGATGCATTTGTTTGACTTTGATTAGCCCAGGGCTTAAATACTTCACCAAACCAATCCGTATTCGGGTGTCCCCAGGGATCTGATCCATCGGTGTATTTCTGAATATCAGCCTCTGAATACTTCTGGTTACGACCACCAGACGGATTTTTATAATAACCAACTTCATTCAGCATAGTAGCATATTGGGCAGCATCAGCCATTTCAGGGATGCGGGTAGGTTGAGTAAAACCTCCATTCAAGCCTATTGTGACTTTGGGCTTTCCGATGCTCCCACGTTTGGTTGTAATAAGGATAACACCATTTGCAGCTTGTGAACCATAAATAGCGGCCGAAGCATCTTTTAAAATAGTAATACTTTCAACATCGTTAGGGTTGATACGTTCCATTCCACGGTTTGCAATACCATCCACTACTATAAGAGGACTATTGTTACCTAAGGTATTAGAACCACGGATACGCAGTGTAGCACCATCATATCCGGGTTCGCCGCTTCTTGTAACAGCCGTCAGTCCCGGCATACGGCCAACAAGATTATTGGTTAAATTAATTGAGGGCGATTTTTTTAAATCGTCACCCCTGGCTGAAACTACCGAACCTGTAGCAGTAACTTTCCTTTGTGTGCCATAACCAACAACAACTACTTCCTCCAGGCTTTTTATATCAGGAACAAGTGATATATCAATGGTGCTTTTCCCTGTAACTTCTATTCTTTCCGTATTATATCCAACATAGGAAAAAAGCAGAACCATGTTTGGAGAAGGTAATTCAATTGAATACCTACCGTTTACATCCGTTATCACACCGGTGTTTGTGCCCTCAATCAAAATATTAACTCCGGGAAGCTTTTCTCCTGTAGTTGCATCAGTTACAACACCTGTGACTTTTTGACTTTGCGAAAAATCCGATGGTACAATTACAATTACCTTGTCATATAACTCAAATGAAACCTCGAAATTACCGAGTACATCGTCAAGAACACGGTTAATCGACTTACTTTGTGCAGAATAGTCGATTCTTTTTGTCAGATCGATTTGTTGTACATTATAGAAAATTCTAAAATCGCTCTGTTTTTCGATTTCGTTAAATACGTCAGCAATGGTTCCATTGTAGACATTAAGATCGATCTTGGTTTCCTGAGAGTATAGATTAGCTGACATTTGAAGAGTCGTCACGAAAATGAGCAGCGTGGTTAGTTTCATAACTAATAGAAATTTATTAGTGTTTTTCCAGTAATTATTACTGGAGATGTCTTTTTTTCTCATAATTTTGTAGTTATAAAGTTTTTAACTGACTGTTGTCTGTCTGTGCAAAAGTCTGGCAACAGTATTTGATTAAATCTTTTATGGCCGGGAAATGGTTTACCATTTTCCGGTCTCTTTTTAAAGTCTGGTTTATATCATAAGCATTTACTTATTAGGTTAATTCTCATTTTTTGACTTCAATTGTTACTTTATCCTGGAGAACAGTATACCTGATTGGGGTGGTACGGGAAATAATCTGAAGTACCTGTTCCAGAGATTCGTTATTTAAAAATTTCCCGGTATATCTGTTTCCGATCAATTTGGACGAGTCCTTAATATCAATTGAGACATTGTACCATCGCTCCAGCCGTTTTGCCAACTCATCAAAAGGCTCATTTTCAAAAACCAGTTCCTGATCTTTCCACGAAATCACCGACTCAACAGAATGAGTATAAATTCGGACAGGTTTATATGTCAATTCATTTTCACTGATATTCCGGCTATACAACCGGGAAATAATCAGTTTTGAATCTTTTTTTATGAAGGTAGCTTTTTCATTGGGCATCAAAAAAACGGAACCGCTATTCATACCCCTGAAATTGCTCCGGTATACTTTAACTTTGCCTTCGAAAAGGGTGGTTTCGATTGTTTTATCCTCCGGATAGCATTTTACATTGAAACTGGTACCAATGGCCTTAACCACAACTGACGATGCATGAACAAAAAATGGTATTGCCGGATCTTTCGCCACTTCGAAATAAGCTTCGCCGTTAAGATAAACCTCGCGCTTATCAATGCCAAAATCTGCTTTGTATTTTAATGATGTGCCACAATTAAGCCATACTTTTGTGCCATCAATAAGAATAAGCCTGCTCTTTTGGTTCTTAGGTGCCATAATTGTATAATAGCCACCTGTTGATACCGGTGAAAATTTATCTTTTAATTTAATGACTGTTAAACGGGTTGCAAAAGATAGTCCGATCAGGATTAACGCAATGGCCGCTACTCTTTGGAAGCCAAATGTCCGCTTTGGCGATGAGTCCAAAATAAAAGACGGCTGCTGATTTTCATTTTCAAATATCTTTATCCGCTCTTTCAATTTTTCAAGCGCTTCGTTGGTTTCTTTTTCCCTGATGCCGGTAACGCCTGTCTGTTCCCAAATGATGCATAACTGATTAAAATATCTAATATTATATTTATCGTACTGAAGCCAATCGATAAGAAATTTTAATTCAGGCTCTCCTGCAATACCTTCCAGGTAATTATTAATTAATTTATTAATATTATCTTGAACTTTCACAATAGTGCTTTCTTCAATATAGACGAAAAATAATACACTAACCCTACCTAAAGGTTTAAATAAAATTTCTATTGATGTGTGGACTCATTGATGGAGTAAGAAAAAAACAAAACCAAGGGGTAAGTATTCAATTAAACCAAAACGCAACTGACTTAAAGCACGTGTGATATGCTTTTCAACTGCTTTAACGGAGATTTCAAGAAATTCTGCAATTTCGGTATTCCTGAAGCCAAAGTTCCTGCTTAAAATAAATACAACCCGGCATTTCCCAGGAAGGGAATTAATGGCTTTATCCAGTGCTTTCTTCAAATCATTGCTAATTGCAGAATCCTCATGATATTGTATAATTTCTTTATATAAGATTTCGAATTCCACCAGTGGATTAAGATCAATTTCTTTGCTATCATTTTTGGATTGCTTCCTGATCTGTGAAATACAAAGGTTATGTACGGCAGTATGAAGGTATGGACTTAATGACTTTACCGAAATCAATTGTTGTTGTTTTATCCAAAGCTGAAAAAATACGTCCTGAACAATATCTTCAGCCTGGAGAGTATCTTTAAGGATTTTACATGCATAATTCAGGAGAATGGAATAGTATTTCAAAAAAATCATGTCAAAAGCAACTTTGTCACCCTTGATAATTCTTTGAAGATACTCAGTGTCTGTTTGGACCGTCATATATTCTCCAGATTTATGGCGTATAAAATATGCAAAACAAAAAAACCAATTGCATCATTCATGCACCGCCCTCACCCGTAAGGTAAAATCATACAGCGCCGGGAACACCCGGTACTGGTTAAACACCGACCTGGCCGTGCAGCCCACGCCGCTGGTGGCATAATCAAAATTGAATGTAATGCCATCAAATGGATGAAGCTGATAAGTGTACAATGCTTTTGTGAGGTTCTCAAGGGAAAATGGCCAGGCATTAAAATTAAATAACAGATCTGCTGAGAACTGCAAACCGAGTCCCTCGCTGTTAACCAGTTTTACCCACCGGTTATCGGTCCGCAAACCGTAATCCTGGGGAATAAGATAGGGTTCTATCATATCCTTGATTGTTGATTCATACCTGCCGATTTTATAGCCCGATTTACGGTCGGGATAATTCTCCTGCGGACCACGGCCATACCACTGAACCTGATCCAGACTTCGATCAAGGATCCATGCCGTCCCTATCCGGGGAAGCCAAGCAGGCATGCCGATCCATAAATTCTGATTATTGTCTTTATAAATTGAGCGGACAACATTTCCAGTAAGGCTGTTCGGATCCCCAGAAATTTGCCTATAATGTCCTTTAGACTGATGTTAACTTTGGATACACCTTCCCCCATATAGGATATCCAAAGTACTCCGGACTTGTTCCCGTAAATCCCTGTTATTTTTTCATCCAGAAGACTGTTTGGATTATCAACCTCGTGATTATAAATGAAGTACTCTCCATCCGTCTTATTGATTTTATAAAGGTATTTATCTATAGCAATCCAGATAAATCCTTTATTATCTTCATAGATAGCATTAATTGGGCTCAAACTCCAGGAATACTTATCAACAGATTGACCAGAAATAGCGTTCAGATAAACCGGAAGGTTCTGAAACTGATCCTTTTTTTTATCAAACAAAACTAAACCGGCATCTGTCCCAAGCCAGATCAATCCGTCTTTATCCATCACAATTGATCCGATATTTTTTATACCATGCAATATCTCTTCATTAATATAGAAATGGTCAATTTTATTTGTTTCAGTATTGAATTTCTTAAGCCTGTCAGAAACTATCCATAAAACCTTTAGTTCCTGATCATAAAGAATATCTCCTGCAAGGTCACCATGGAATTGTTCAACAGATCTGGAATCAATATTAATCTTGTTTAGGCCCATAAGGGTATTAATCCATAAAAATCCCTGTGAATCCTGAGCTATTTTCCGTCCTCTTGGAATAATATTACTGGTTAAAAGAGATGCATCTTCTGATTCATTTTTTAAATGGTAAAATACACCCCTTTCCTTGTTGAAAATGTTTAACCCTTTGCTAAGCGTACCTATCCAGATATTTCTTTTTGGGATTAATCCATTATTGACGTTATAATGAGTACAGATAATTCCGGGATTTTGAGCTTTAAGTACAGTATTGCCTTGAGAAAGAGTAATCAGTATAAGTAGCAACACCTTTATAGGCTTAGAGATACCAATCCCAACGAATGCTTTGTTGAATAGATATGAAGTTCTGACTGAAGTCTTTGTCCTCATGAATTGGTTTCTTTCTTATTCAAATTTAAACTAAAAATGAGAAAAATAATCTTTTAAAATTGATTTGATCTCTCGAAACATAAATAGCCCTTGCAATCTTCTTCGGGGTTTTCCCAATAGCCGGGTTTTCTCCCTTTAGCTTGCCATCCGTCGGGATATCTCAGAGTAATTTTCGTTTCCTCCCAGTCAGAATCTGTTCCATTCAGGATATAAAAACGTAAATCAAGGCTCTCATCTTTCCAAAGATCCTTGCATGCATGGCTATATATAGTTTTATGGTTTGGAATATTCTTCCCTTAGTTTCAGTTTTACCATTCCGACACTTGCAAAAAATCCATTAAAAACCGAATCCGATTTTGCCTCCCAGATGCCAGGGATATGGTAAAAATTCTTGTTATATGCTGTAAAATACAAGGTGTAGTTACCTTTCCCTTCTTCAATAAAACCAAGAGGAGTCCGTGATAATCCCCACCATTTGTCAGGATGATTTTCAAGATCAATAAGGACAGGATCAGACCAATGAATTCCATCAGAAGAAAACATATATCCAAACTTCTGATAAATAAAATAATATGCCAGAGTGGATATTTAATCATATAGGCCGAGCATCATTAATTTATGACAAGGATTGTATTCGAAACAATAATGGAAAAGTTATTGCATGGATCAAAGATAAATGCGTCTTTTCACTTTCAGGTAGACATAAGGGATGGTTTGAAAGTGGGATATTTTATGATTCAAATAATCGAGTAATTGGTTTTCTATTAAAGGCAACTGGACATCTACCGTCTAGTCCTGGAACTTCGGGTACACCAGGTATGCCAAGCTTTTATGGCCATCCAGGGCGGCCTGCATTTAGTGGAATTCCTGGTAGACCAGGATATAGTGGGTGGTCAACTTATGCGTTTGAACAATACTTTGATTAAAATCCTGATCAGTTGTAATCACAACTTTTGCATGTAAAAATGTATGCACTTAAAAAAAAACATTGTAATCACTTGACTCACGACACCATTATTGGTTTCTCAGTGATTCCGGCGCGATTCGAACGCGCGACCCACAGCTTAGAAGGCTGAAACCAGATTGTTTCCTATTTTTTTCTATGTTTCATTATTATTACATTATACCTGATTATCTGTGTATAATGTAAAATAATAGTTTGAAGTTTTCTACTTTGTTTTCGCTTATTTACTATATTTGTGTGAAAATTGTGTGTACAAAATAAACTTTCACACACCTTAATATGGAAGAAAAGACACCCTTATCA
>DATEVU010000169.1:0-7320 GCA_035258345.1 Bacteroidales bacterium | reverse complement strand
AAAACAACCCTCCTCGCGGGATTTGTCCTGGCAATTTCAAGTGCATCCAGGGTGGAATATACAATTCTTACGTCAGCCCCAAGTGCTTTTTCCTGGTTGAGACTGGTAAACGAACCCGGTACCCGTATCAGGTCGCCATAGGTAGTGAGGATCACGTCCGGCTGTTTTGCCAAAGCGATAGCCTTGTCGATGGACGGACGATCGGTTACGCAAACCGGGCATCCCGGACCGGATAACAACTCTATGGTTTCAGGCAGCAAATGCTGGATTCCGAATTTCCGGATAGCCATGGTATGCCCCCCGCACACTTCCATGATACGCAGTTTGTTTTTGGATTTTTGACGGATCGCAGCTGCCAGCTTTTGAACCACTTCCTTATCCCGGTACTCATCGAGATACTTCATGAATGCTTGTCCCCTGTTGCCTGTGTGAGTTCTTCGATGAGCCAGATTGTTTCCAATGCCTCTTCCTCACTGATGATCTGTAAGGCAAAACCGGTATGAATCAGAACATAATCACCAATTTTAACATTATCAACCAGGTGAAGGCTGGTATTCACAACTGCTCCCCCAACAGAGGTCCTTGCCGTGTTACCGTCTATGGATAGTATTTTTGCGGGGATACTTAAGCACATATTGACAGATGAATGATAAAAGAACAAAGATCAAAGATAAAAGATCAAAGATAAAAGAACAAAGATAAAAGATCAAAGATATAAGAAAAGGGACACGCACACTCCCTTATCCCTTGCTTCTTGCAGCAACAGCCAGCTGCCCCAAAGCAATTCCGCCGTCATTGCAGGGGACCCGGCTGTGGGTGAACACGGCGAAATTATCTTTTACCAGTTTATTTTCCAATGTTTCGAGCAGGTATTTATTCTGAAAAGTACCGCCAGACAGGACAACCTTCTGAATCCCTGTTCCGGCATGTACTTTTTTCACCATCTGATGGGAAGCTTCTGCAATGGTATTGTGGAATTTAGCCGCGATCACCCCCGCACCGGCCCCTGCTTTCATATCCTCACAAATTTGAAGTATTGCAGGTAAAAAGGAAATATCAAAACCGAGTTTGAAAGGATAATATCCGCTGACGGTTGGGTCAATGACCGACTCAAGCTTCATGGGAGCCTCGGCATGAAACATGGCATTAACACAAACACCTGAAATAGCTGCCACGGCATCAAACAATCGTCCGGCGCCCGAAGATAGCGGGCAGTTTATTTTTTTATCAATAGCCTCTGCCAGCAAACTTATTTTTTTGTCATCAACCAGCCTGAATAAAGGAAGGTTCAGGTCAGTCATAGCCTTACCGTAAGCCTGGTACAACAAGGCAAGACCCATTCTCCACGGTTCTTCCGAGGCCCTGTCACCCCCGGGCATAGGCATATAGGCAAAATGACCATGACGTGTAAAATGCACAAAATCGCATACCAGGAATTCGCTACCCCAGGTATTACCGTCGGTGCCATAGCCGGTACCGTCAAAGGCAAGTCCGATAACCGGTTCATCCAGACCGTTTTCCGCCATACAGGAAGCGATATGAGCGTGGTGGTGCTGTACCTGCGTGATTTCGAGACCAAGCTTTTGTCCATGCCGTGTTGAGAAATAGTCCGGATGCATATCCACAGCAACCCGTCGGGGTTTTATCCTGAAAAGCTGTTGAAACCGGGAGATGGTTTCGGTATAAAATTCAAAAGTTTCATGGTTCTTAAGATCGCCGATGTGCTGGCTCAGGTAAGCCCGGTTGCTTTTACCCATGCAAAAACAATTGGATAGTTCGGCACCCGCGGCAAAAATCCCGTCGACATCAAAGTCGAGTTTAACCGGTGCAGGTACGTAGCCACGGGACCGGCGCTGAACTCTTTCCTTACCGGCAATAACCCGTACAACCGAATCGTCGGTGCGGTTGTATATTTCGCGGTTATAGGTAACAACTGCATCGGTTACCGGGGACAAAACTTTTTGTGCATCGCGATTATCAATGATAATGGGTTCTTCGGAGAGATTTCCGCTGGTGAGCACCAATGCTTTTCTTTCTGCATTGAAGAACAGCATATGGTGCAGTGGCATGTATGGAAGAAAAGCACCCAGGGTATCAAGGCCCATGGAAATTCCTTTCGCGAGCGGTCTTAATGTCTTCAGAATCACAACTGGCCGTCTCCATGAAACCAAAGCCCTTTCCTCCTCTTCCGATACGATTGCATACTGTCTCAGGCTATCAACATCCTTAAACATAACGGCAAAGGGTTTGCCTTCCCGTTTTTTCGACTTTCTCAGCCTGCTGACAGCAGACTCGTTCAGCGCATCACACATCAGGTGGAATCCCCCCGTACCTTTAACGGCAATTATTTTGCCGGAGGCGATCATCCTGTGGATTTCATCCAGTATGAGACTTAGCTTTTTTATCACACGGCTTCCGGAGTGCAGCATGTATACCGGGCCACACTGGTTACAGGCAACGGGTTGTGCATGAAAGCGCCTGTTTTGTATATCTTCGTATTCATCGCGGCAAACACTGCACATGGTAAAATCAGCCATGGTGGTTTTTACGCGGTCGTATGGAAAATCGCGGATAATCGAAAACCTGGGGCCGCAATTTGTACAATTTACAAAGGGATAGTCGATCCGGTGTGACTGCAGTTTCAGATCAGCCAGGCATTCGTCGCACACCGCTATATCCGGACTGATCTCGGAAGTCTCATCTGTCATGTCCTGGCTTGCCAGAATGAAAAAATCCTGCATACCTTCGGGAAAATCCTGGTCAACGGTTATTTTTTCAATTTGAGAAATGACAGGCGCTTTCTCACGCAGATCCGCAATAAAACAGGACATAACGTGGGCAGGACCTTCGATTTTCAGCGTAAGTCCGTCGGTTTGGTTAACAACCCACCCGTGTAGTTTGTAATGGCTTGCCAGCCGGTAAATAAAAGGCCTGAACCCCACACCCTGCACCAACCCTTCAACACTGATCCGGAGGGCAATTATTTTATCGTTATGATTTATTGTCAAGAAAGTGAAAAACTAAAAACTAAAAACTAAAAACCTGAAACGTGAAACGTGAAACCTGAAACGTGCAACCTGAAACGTGCAACCTGAAACCTGAAACCTCTATCAAGCAATTCCCCCTAAAAGTATTAAAATTTATAATTTATTCGGGTTAATTTTAACCCCTGTAACAGAACAATATGAAATTACCACCGCGCACGGTTGAAAGATTAAGCAAATACAGGCGCCTTCTCGATAAGTATACGGAGATGGATGAAGCCCATATTTTCTCCCACAAGCTGGCAAGCCTGCTTAATTTAACCCCGGAACAGGTAAGGCGCGATCTGATGCTTATAGGCCTTACCGGGAATCATCGCCGCGGTTACAATATCCGGGCCCTTGTTGAAAGGATAGGCAATACAATCGACAGGAAAGAAGGACATCATGTTGCGCTGGTGGGTATTGGCAACCTTGGCAGGGCGGTTTTGGGGTTCATACGGAAAGCGGAATCAAAAATGAAGGTGGTTGCAGCCTTTGATATTGATGCAAAGAAGGTGAATAGATTCATAGCCGGGGTGCCCTGTTTTGAAGTAGCGGATATGGCCGGAATTATAAAACGGGATAATATCCATATTGCTGTTCTGACAGTTCCGCCTGAAGTGGCTGCCATTACAGCCGAATTATTGTTTCAGGCAGGAATTAAAGGCATTCTGAATTTTACCTCAGTACATCTTGATGTTCCACCTGATATTTATCTGAAAGATTATGATATTATTACTTCGCTGGAAGAAATTGGCTTTTTCATTAAAGAATAACCTGCTGTGGTTCCTTCTTGGACTGTCCTGCGGATCAGTTACGGCACAGCAACTGGCTGCATTCCATGATAACCAGAACAGGTTTTTTGTTTTTGACAATGGACGCACGGTCCAGGCTGAATACCTTGCGGTGAAGGATTTCAGCATCGGGGGCAGGTGTATTTTATATACCGACAACCGCAACAACCTGAAAATGTACTACGGCGGAGAAATTTCCACCCTGGAGGTGAATGGTGTAAGCAGGATGGAGGCGCTTGATTACCTTTCGGTATACTCCCTCGGCGGCATTGTAAAAATCATTGAAGATGGGCACACAACCACCATAACAACCAATTCGGTTCTGTACGAGGCCGAGGACAGTCTTGTTACCTTTTACGACGCTTACAGGGAGTTACTTGCTGTATATTACAAGCGAAGGATACATATCCTTGAAGATGGGCTGGCAGGGAAGCCATATAATCGCTTTCGCTCGGGTGATAACATAGTTGCCTATGTATCTTCCCGCACAGGAGAACTGAAGGTTTTTTACCACGGGCAGACAATAACGATCGAACCGTTTATTTCCGGGGGGATTTTTAAAACCGGCAGGGACATAATGGCCTTTGTTAATGTGGGCGACCAGAAGTTCAAGGTGTTTTACAGGGGAGAAGTTATTACCCTGGAGGAATTTCCACCGGAATCGTGGCAAATGGGTGACGGCCTGGTAGCTTATGTTGACAATACAGGTTCCTTCAAACTTTATAGGAACGGTGAGCTCACGGATATTGCCTCATTTCCGCCTGATTTCTACCAGGTACACAATGGTATGGTTATTTACGGTGAGCAGGGGTATCTTAAAACCTGGCATGATGACAGGCCGGTTACACTGGAAACCTATATTCCCGATGATTGGAATGCCGACTGGAATACCATCGTTTATCGTGATCTGAACAGGAATGTCAAGATCTTCCGGAATGGTGAAAGCAAGGTGCTGACGTATGACCTTGCCGAGAAAATATTTCTGTATCGCGATGTGGTAGTGGTGAACAGGGGAATGAACAACCACAATGTTTATTATAAAGGAAAGAAATATTAATCACCCTCCCCCGTGGGCCGGGGGAGGGTACCTGAGATCTATTTTAATAAATCCTCGAGCGGAGTATAAGGGATGTTGAAAGTTTTGGCTACCTTTTCATATACACATTTGCCGTTATAAACATTAACACCCTGTTTGAGGGCTGCTGATTTTCTGATAGCATTCTCAAGTCCCATTTCAGCTATCATCAACCCATAGGGCAGGGTGGCGCTGGTTAAGGCCTTGGTGGAAGTAAGGGCAACTGCACCGGGCATGTTGGCAACGGCGTAATGCACGATGTCGTCGATAACATATACCGGATCATCATGGGTGGTGGGTTTGATGGTTTCCACGCATCCACCCTGGTCAACAGCCACATCCACAATAACAGCACCCTTTTTCATCAGTTTTAAATGCTCCCGCTTTACCAAAGTTGGTGCTTTGGCTCCTGCAAGCAGCACGGCACCGATGATCAGGTCCGATTCACGGAGAATTTTTTCAATATTGGCATCGGTGCTATACAGCGTGGTAATTCTTGAACCGAAGATGTCATCGAGATAAGCCAGTTTAGTGGCACTCACGTCAAGAATGGTAACATCGGCACCCATACCGGTAGCAATTTTGCATGCATTGGTACCAACAACACCACCCCCGATAATCCCTACCTTGCCCCGCTCAACCCCGGGAACACCCCCCAGCAGCACACCGCGGCCGCCGAAGGTTTTTTCAAGGAATTTGGCGCCTTCCTGAACGGCAAGCCGGCCGGCTATTTCGCTCATGGGTTGCAGGCAGGGCAGCTGTCCGTCAGCTGTTTCAATGGTTTCATATGCCACACCCTTTATCCCGGCTTTCATCATGGCATCCGTCAACACGCGGTCAGCAGCCAGGTGCAGATAAGTATACAGGATCTGGTCCTTGTGAAACAGGTTGTATTCTTCGGGTAAAGGTTCTTTTACCTTAACAATCATTTCACTGCCGTCAAATATTTTTTTACGGTCGGCTTCAAGCACAGCACCTGACATGCGGTATTCTTCATCGGTGAATCCGGCATCCTCACCGGCTCCCTGTTGTATTGTTACCTTATGACCCCTGGAAACATACGATTTAACGTCCGAGGGAGTAAGGCCGACCCGGTATTCATGGGTTTTAATTTCTTTGACACATCCGATTTTCATGGTAGAAAGTTTATTAAAATGAGTGATGTTGTTAGCGGTTGATTTTCTGCATCAAAGTAAATAAAGCGGGTGAACTTCAGCTATGATTTTGGTCATTGGCCGGTTGATTTAAAATCATGTGAAGTAAAAGAGGCTTTCCAGCTCATTCCGGATATTTACATAATTTACAACAACATATTCGGGGACCTGAAGAATGACCGGTGAAAAATTCAAAATGCCCCTGATCCCTGCCGAAACCAGCTTATCGCAAATTTCCTGGCCGGCAGCCTCCGGAACAGCCATTATGGCTGTTGTGATCGAATATTTCTGAACAATTTCGGGAAGTTGATCCGGGTGATAAATGGGTATGATATTCTTGCGGGTATATTTTGAAGGATCAAGATCAAAACCGGCTATTATTTTTATTTTGTTTTCTTTAAAACCTACATAATTAATTAATGCCTGTCCGATATTGCCTATTCCAACAAGAACAACCAGCCGGTCCCCGTCGAGTTTGAACAGCTTGTTGATGGATGTAAGCAGGTATTCGATCTCATAACCGCCCCGTCTGCTGCCTTTGATTCCTGCCACAGAAAAATCCTTTCTTACCTGCTCAGCCTTAACACTGGCTTCATTACCAAGAGTATAGGAGAAAATCCTTGTAAATCCGAGTCGTTGAAATTTAATTAGACATAACCGGTACAACAAGAACCTTTTTAATATTTTATGGCTGATCATCCTTTGGCAGTGTATTTATGCAATTGATGACATTTTCATTATTTATAACCAATTAAAATAAGAGGCCGTGAAAAAATTTATTGGGAAATGTTTTGCCAAAATTAGACATTATTCCTATATTTATTTAATAATTGTGAAAAAAAGCACAATAAAATGGATGAAATAGTTCAAGTCTCCATTACAGACTGGCATTTGTTTCTTGAAATAATTTCAGTTGATTTTGATGTGTATGTGCCAGAGAAAATCAATCAACATATTGATTATAAAATATATAATAGTAATGGCCAGCTCATAAAATACAACCGGGCACTTCCTGTTACTCCGCTTAAGTTTTTTTTCCTTCCTGTGAAAGAAAACGTAGTTATTAACAGTTTAATTCACAATAAAAAACTTATCATAGGAGTTCCCGCGTGTGATCTTAAGGGATTGGAACTGCTGGATGAAATCTATCAGGACGAAAAATTCCCTGATCCGAAATACAAAGAAAACCGTCTCAATACGATCCTGATCGGAACCGATTGTCATGAAACCAGGGAAAATTGCCATTGCACAACATACGGCGTTGAACCTTATCC
>DATEVU010000168.1:0-6369 GCA_035258345.1 Bacteroidales bacterium | reverse complement strand
ATTGCCGAGGATATGGATGGCAGATCGGTACGCTGGATGAAAGAGACAGCGAAGACCCTCAATTCGGCCATAGCGGGAAGCCTTATTATCAGGCAGGACGGACTGTATTATAACAGGCTGGTAATTGCCGCCCCCGACAATTCCCTGCAATGGTATGATAAGCGCCACCTGTTTCGCATTGCAGGTGAGGAAGAACATTTTTCCAGAGGCAGGGAAAGGCTTATCGTTCGTATCGGTGAATGGAGAATTGCCTTTCAGATTTGTTATGACCTGAGGTTTCCGGTGTGGGCAAGAAATAGAAATGATTATGATCTTCTGGTGTATGCTGCCAACTGGCCCGAAGCCCGCAACGATGTGTGGAATACCCTGCTCAGGGCAAGGGCGATGGAAAACCAGTGTTATGTTGCAGGGGTCAACCGCGTTGGTGTCGACGGAAATGGTATTTCTTACTCCGGTGAATCCATGGTGATCGATGCCAAAGGATATGTGACAGGCACATTTAAACCTTCGGAGGAAGCGATCAGAACATTTTATATTTCACTGGATGAACTCAATGACTTCAGAATGAAATTCCCGGTTTGGAAAGATTGGGACGAGTTTGAAGTGATGAAGCAATGAGGTAATGAAGTGAAGAAGATACCTTCAAATCATCAACCGTTTAACAACAACTTCCACCCTCTCCACCGCAATGCTCACAGCCTTCGCAGCTGCCTTCGGTATGTGCATGGCCGTGGGTGATTTCTTCTTCAGTAGCCTGCCGGATATCGGTAACTTCACCTTTAAAAAACAGGTGGTTTCCTGCCAGCGGATGATTGAAATCCATTGTTACCGTTTCGGTATCAAAAGCTTTAACAACTCCTGTAAGCCGGTGCCCGTCACCATCCTGCATCGGTATCTTACTACCTGTCTTTACCAGCTCGTAATCAACCTTTCCATCCATCTCAAAGGCCCGTAAAGGAACCTTAATAACAGAACTTTCATCAATACTGCCATAGGCATCTTCGCTTTCAAGGTTGAAATTAAAGGAATCACCTATATTCAACCCTGCAATAAAATCCTCGAACTTGGGCAATAATGAACCGTTACCATAGACAAAAGTCAGTGGCGAATTCCGGTCGACAGTTTCAACAACATCACCGTCTTTCGAGTCAATCCTAAGTTCGTAGGCAAGCGAAACCACTTTATTATTTGAGACTACCATAACACTGTTTATATAATGAAAAATCATCCGATATTTTAGCAAAGAAAGTAAATTTTCTCGTAAATCACTTTTAATTCTTATTTAAATTTATTTTAAATAACGAAATTTCCGGATAATGAAATCGGACAACCACAAACACATCTGTGGCACGAAAATTGAAAAATCGTGAAGAATAGGCTTTTTTTCTGCATAACTTTAGGACATGTGTTACACCATTAAAATTGATCACACGCGGGAGGAACTGGAGAAAAGGTTTGGCGCAAAATTCAGTCAGCCCGATGATTATAAAACCGGATCAAAAGTGAACTCTTTTTCCCTGCCCTTGTTGCCTGTAATTTGCAGCGATAACCCGGCAGAGATCAGGTTGTATTACTGGGGCCTGATCCCCTATTGGATAAAGGATGCTTCCGGTGCCCGGGAAATCAGGATGAAGACTTTCAATGCAAGGTCTGAGACCCTGGCAGATAAGCCCTCTTTTCGCAGTTCGCTCAACCGGAAGCGATGCCTGGTTCTCGCCAATGGATTTTATGAATGGCCGACATTGGATAAAAACAAAATTCCCTATTATATTGGACTTATTCACCAACCGGTGTTTGCAATGGCCGGATTGTTTGATCAGTGGTCCAACCTTGATACCGGCGAGGTGCTGAACACTTTCACGGTAATTACCACACGGGCCAATCCGATGATGGAACAAATCCACAATATCATGAAACGTATGCCGGTTATATTATCCTCCGACAATGAGCAACGTTGGCTGGATATCAGGACAGAGCCGGTAAAAACGGGAATATTTGAACCCTTTCCCGAAGAAATGATGTATTCGGAACTGATAAAATAACGCCCTTTCAATTATCCTAAATTTTGAAATCATGAGAATTACACTGGCAGGTTATTTGATTTTGATGTCCCTTACCGGATGCAATATAAAAGATCAGCCGAGAGACAGCCGGGAAATTACCTTTGATTTTACCGATGGCACACAGGGGTGGACAGGCATGTTCTCGGATTACCCGCAAGGTGAGGAGGACTTCTATGAATTGGAGTTTAAATGGTCCGGGCTTCCGGAACCGCTGGACACCAACCAGATGGCAGTAAAACTATCGGGAAACAATCACAGCGATGATCTATTTTCCTATATGTTCACAAGAGTCCGACAATTAATTCCAAACACAACCTACCAGGTTACATTTGAAATTGCACTGGCTTCCAATGTGGCAACTAACAGCGTCGGTATAGGTGGTTCACCTGACCTGGCGCTGGGTGCAGGAGGTCTGGCATACCAGCCCGGCGACACAGTGGATGATGCCGGCTGGCACCGGCCGAAATTTAATGTCGCCTTGCAAAGCGGCCAATCGAACGATGTGATGCAGGTTTTGGGCACACTTGGTGTAACGGATACTACAACGGTTTATACCCTGACTGACAGGGATAATATCCTTGAACCTATAGACCTGACAACCAATGAGTACGGAGATTTATATCTGTTGATAGGCTTTGATTCGGGCTTTGAAGGCAAAACTTCCGTTTACTTCAAAACAGTTACAATTAAGCTGAAATATTGGAATTAACAGAACTGACAGGAAACTTTCCTGATTTTTGTTTGTTCTAAATAGCCTGGGTATACAAATTTGATAAAATCACGCCGATGAAAATGAGCTTATTAGCAGTCGGGATATCGCTGGTTGCATTAGTAATTACCGGTTCAGCCGTGCAACGCGACAAGCCATTATCAGCCATGCTGGAGGCTCCCGGGGATTCAGCTTCTGTTCCCCAGGAAATTCTCCGGATCATGGAAAATTCCTGTCTGACGTGCCATGCCCAGGGAGGTAAACCCCTGGCAATAGGAAAATTAAACTTTTCCGAATGGGATGGATATTCTCCTTCAAAAAAAGCAAAGAAAGCCGGGGCAATTTGTAGTGAATTAACAAAAGGAACCATGCCACCCAGGTCATTCATTAAAAGTAATCCCGGCTCCGTATTAACAAGAGAACAGCTGGACAGTATCTGCAGGTGGACTGAAACTGTTGCCGGGGATAAATAGTCAGATTCCGGGAATTTTATGCATGTTGAAAATGTGGCGGGGGCGATGCAGGTATGGGTAAAACGATCTTAAATATTGTTTCCTTACCGGGAACAGATTTTACACCAATGGTTCCCCGGTGCATGTGAATGATCTGGCGGGTTATGCTCAGGCCGATACCTGAACCATTTTCCTTCGTAGTGTAGGAAGGTACAAATACGGATCCCAGTGCGGTACTTTCAATACCAATACCATTATCAATTACTTGTATTATAATATTATGCTGAAGATCACTGTTGGCCCTGACAATAATCTCACCACCGGGATCATGCAATGCCTCCAGGGAGTTTTTTACCAGGTTAATCATCACCTGTTCAAGAAGTCTTTCATCTGCAGTAAGCATCAGGTTTTCCGGTTCAATGACAATTTTTAACATAACATTCCTGGCATTGAGGTCTTTCGAGAATAAAACGGCAATGTGATCCATAAGTTTCGACAACGGAAATGATATCCGTTTCAAAGAAGGAACATCAGTCAAACTTCTGAACCGCTCAACAAAATCAATCAGGCCCCGGCTTCTGTCTTCAATAACATCAACACTTTTCAGGGCATCCCCGATATGTTCACTGGTTATTTCCTTCAGGGCCTTCCTGGTCCTGTTTTTAATAAAACTTCTTTTAATAGCTGTGGTGAGGGTAGTTATGGGTGTAATTGAATTAATGATTTCATGTCGCTGAATTCTGATCAGTTTCCTCCATGCATCCAGTTCTCCGGCATCCAGTTCTGGTTTAATATTCTGTAAAATTATCAACTGGATAATCCTGTTGTCGAACCTGATAGAACTTGTTTTAACAGCCAGGGCGTATTCATTTTGGCTTGTTTCAACTTTTAAAGGTGAAACCGATGCTGTTTTTCCGGCAGTTAAAAATACGGCAAGTTCCGGACGTGAATCCACCAATTCCCGGATGGTCCTTAGAGATCGAAGACCCAAAAGGTCGCGTGCGGCCCGGTTAAATATTTCAATAGTACCATCCTGATCACAAGCAATGATACCGGTATCAACTTGTTTCACAATCGCCTGCAAATAATGATATTGCCGTTCCCTGTCCAATCTCGCATCCCTGAGATTCTGATTTATTTTATCCAGGGAAGCGACCAATCCCTTAAAATTTCTTTCAATCTTCTCCTTTGAAAATGCCAGTGATGTATCATTCTCCAGCAGGAAAATCAGAAAATTGGCCAGGTCTCGCTGGATCCTGTTATTGTAATAAATCAGTCCTGTTGTTTGCAAAACCAGTACCATCAGTGCAAATAAGGTAGTTGCTATCCTGCCTGTATTCATAATCAGCCAGATCAGGACAAAGCAATTCAGGCAAATAAGAATCACCCTGATGATCACAACAACCGAATATTTACTGTTTTTCATACATGATTTCTATAACTGATCTTATATACCATACTCCTTCATTTTCGAATACAGCGTCGTTCTTGAGATATCCAACATTTTCGCTGCCTGTGTGATATTTCCATGACTTATTTCAAGTACCCGGATGATCGCTCCCTTTTCTATTTCAACAAGACTAAATAGGCTTTCATCCGGAGTTCTGGGCATTATCCTCTCCCTGAGATTCAGATTTTCCGGCTTTAAAACAGATGAATCACACAAAATCACTGCTTTTTCAAGGGTATGCTTAAGTTCCCTGATATTTCCCGCCCAGGTGTAATCAATAAGGGCGTCATACGTTGCACCTGTCATTTTTATAAACAGCTTACCGTATTTGACTGCATATTGTGCCAGGAAATAATCTGCCAGTCCGGGGATATCTTCCTTCCTTTCACGTAAGGGTGGCAGTTCAATTTGTATTGTATTGATGCGGAATAGTAAATCCTCACGAAAAAGGTTTTGCATAACCAGTTCCTCAGGATTCTTATTGGTAGCTGTAATGAGCCGGAAATCAACTTTTACGGGTTTGCTGGATCCAAGCCGTGTTATTTCAAGGTTCTGCAATACACCCAACAGCTTGCTTTGTACCTGCATTGACAAATTGCCGATTTCATCCATGAACAGGGTACCACCAGAGGCCGTTTCAAATCGTCCGATCCTGTCTTCCCTTGCGTCGGTAAACGAACCTTTGACATGGCCAAACATTTCACTTTCAAAAAGTGTTTCACTGAGAGATCCCATATCAACGGAAAGGAATATTTCGGATGATCTTTTTGACTTCCGGTGGATTTCCCGGGCTATAACTTCTTTACCTGTACCGTTCTCACCCAGGATCAATATATTGGCATCGGTTTGTGCAACCTTGTCAATGGTCCTGTAAATTACTTCCATTTTTTTGGAGAAACCCCTGAACAACCTGAACTGCTTTTCAATATCATCATTTAACTGACGCTGTTTCACCTGTAGCTTCTTCACCTCCATTTTTGAACTTCTTATCTCCAGGGCATTTTTAAGCGTTATGATGAGTTTTTCAGCATCCCATGGTTTGGAAATAAAATCTGTGGCTCCTTTTTTAATCGCATTAACAGCCAAATCAGTATCCCCATAGGCTGTCATCATGATCACCAGGATGAACGGATCAGTTTTTAAAATTTCAGAAAGCCAATACAGGCCTTCATTCCCGGAGTTGTCACCTGACCTGAAATTCATGTCCAGCAGAACAATATCATAATTGCCGCTATGCAGCTTGGACGGTATCTGGTTCGGGTTCTTTATCAGCGCTATTTCGGCAAATTCTGGTTTTAATAATATCTGCAGGGCATTTAAGATTTGAACATTATCATCAACGACCAATATCCTGCCTTTTTTCCTATCCATATACGGGTGTGGTAAAGCTATTCCTGTAAATGTAATAAAATTGTTCATAAAATGGACACAGGGCGTTCAGATTATGTATTGCGGTACGAATGAACACACAACTTTTTACACTTTTACTTCTTATTTGCCGTTAATTTTTCCCGTTTCATTTGCAATGTTTGAAAATTAAACTTACCTTTGTGACCGCTTTAAAAAGCTGGTCATGTAGTTCAGCTGGTTAGAATGCCGGCCTGTCACGCCGGAGGTCGCGGGTTCGAATCCCGTCGTGACCGCAAAAAAGAAGCGATCAAAGCCTGAAGATTTTCTTCAGGCTTTTTTGTTTTG
>DATEVU010000167.1:0-79756 GCA_035258345.1 Bacteroidales bacterium | reverse complement strand
TATTTTCTCCTCCGTCCGTGGACGCCCCACGCACATGGCAAGCTTTGAATTGCGTTTGTGTTTTCTATCAAGGTTGATCGATGTTTCTGTAAAAATCATTCACAACTTCCTTATAGAAGCGGATCCCCCCGCTTTTAGTATAGTTTTTTAGGTTATAGAACCCGGTTTTGTGAATTTTTTGCTTAATGTTTCAATCACCAAAATATTCAATGAACCGGTGAATTCAAGATAAATGTAAATAAAAAAATTACAAAATGGTATTCTTTGACGGGTTTGGCAGGTGTTTGTATTATTGTGTAAAAACAATTTGTATGGTGATATAATATATTAGTATACAAGGTTATATACGAAATATAAGTTAGCCGGATTTTCTACCTCTGTTCGGGTAAAATCTTTCCACAAAAATTTGATTTTTTCAAAATAAGTTTTACTTTATAATCATGGTTCTTGATTATAATCTAATCATTTAATTTTATTACCAACATGGAAAAACTAATTGCTTGTTGTGGCTTAAATTGTGAAACCTGCGATGCCAGGATTGCAAACATTCAAAACAGTGATGAACTGAGAAAGGCTACTGCCGAAACCTGGCAAAAAATGTTCAACGCCCCGGAAATCCCCTTCGAATCGATAAATTGTACGGGATGCCGCATGGAAGGCTTCAAGTTTGCTCATTGCACTACCTGCCGGATCCGGACCTGTGTAAACAGTATGGGTTATGAAACCTGCGGCGACTGTGCGGAACTGGAAACATGCGATATTGTGGCTTTTGTGCTTAAGAGCTCTCCGGATGCAATTACCAACCTGAAAAAGCTGAATTAGAAAACACAACCAACATTCATTTCAATCACCCAAAATCTTACAAAAGGAGGTTAATATGACAACTAAAACCGACTCAAATTCAACATGTTGCCCGGAGTTTAATCCCGCTTTATGGGATGACAAAACCCGGGAATGGGAAAATAAAAAATTTATTAAAGATCATGTATTTACGCTGTTCTACATGCCGGTTAACTTTGGCAAGGTCATGAAAAGGCTGGATGAAAAAGTCAGGAAAGCCGGGGCAACAATACCGGATTGGCTTTGCCTGTCGGATCATACATCGCGATGGAACATGGATCTTTATATGGCCGTTGACAGGGAAATTTCCGGTGCCGAGAATACTGCCCTGAGCGGAAAGTTTTACAGCAAGGTATATGAAGGACCTTTCAGGGATACCGGAAAATGGTGCAGTGATTTCGAAGGTATCGTCAAATCAAAAGGACTTGGCATCAAAAAGTGGTTCATGTGGTACACAACATGTCCGAAATGTGCCAAAAAATATGGAAAAAACTATGTTGCAATTCTTTCACAAACTGAATGAGAATCGCAAGCAAGTAGTGTAATACTGCTTTAATCATAGGTAAGTCAGTTCTTCAAAATCATCCGGTGCGGCAAATGCGAGGATTGCCGTCATCTTCTGAACAGGAAGACATGCCAATCAGTAATATTACAACAAGAGGCAATAACAACTTATTCATGGGTACAGATTTAAGTAATTACATGCAAACAATAAACATTATGAATAGGTTCATGCAGATTACAGAACCTGTTTCCGGGTTATTTCTTCAGCTTGTGCGTACTGAGCCCGAAAGGAGCATAAAGCGGACAGAAACTGATGATGCTCGTTAATAAAAATACAACAGCCAGGGCCAATAATACGACCCCCAATGTTCCCTTAATTACACCGGTAAAATAAAGAATAGCAACAATTACGGCGATCAATACCCTGATAACCCGGTCTGCGGTTCCCATGTTTTTTTTCATTCTATTCAAGTTTAGATTCAACAATATTCATATTTCATGGGTCAAAGGTAAACACTTGAATCGTGGTTTGCAGTGACCCAGGTCACCGCTTAATGATTTCAATGATATTGTTGCTTTTTTGTTTTACTTTTCCTTCGTTTTCGAGCTTTTTCATTAACCGGCTGATTACTTCACGGGCAGTTCCCAGCTCGCCGGCAATTTGCCGGTGCGAAATTTTCAAGGAACCAACGCGGGTCAATGCCACCTTTTTTAACAGGTAGTCATATAATCGTTTGTCCAGTTGATCGAAAATGAGGTGATTGACCGTATCGATCAAATCATTGTATCTTAAATTGAATTGCTGAAAAAATAATGTATTGATATCCGGAAATTGTACGATCCATTCAACAACTTTGTCAACAGGAAGCAGGATTGCGGTTGTATCTTCTTCGGTGACCGCATAAATTATGCTGGGCTGGTTTTTTAGACCTGCCGAAAACGACATGATACAACTTTCATTTGGCTTGATGTAATACAGCAACAGCTCTTTGTCCTCGTACCTGGTAAATACTTTAATAAGTCCGCTGACAACTAACGGGATCACTTTTACATACTGGCCTTCACGAAGTATTTCCGTGTTTTCGGGTATTGTTTTCAGAACGGCATTCCGGTTGATCTCATCCAGCAGATCGGTGGTTAAACGCAATGTCATGCCGGCAAGTAGTTTCTCATCTATCATAGCATAAAAGGATTAATAGTGTTACCTGCTTCATTCCATTCCAACGATTTTGCACCGTCCTTTTTTTATCCCCAATTCTGTATTACTTTTAGCCTCTGTTAGTCAACCATAATCAGTTATGAAAGTACTGAAATTTGGTGGATCTTCCATTGATTCACCCGAAAATGTTACACGCGTAAAAAAAATCATTGAATCCCAAACCGGACAAGTGATTGTAGTAGTGTCGGCCCTTCGCGGCATCACCGATGAACTGCTGGAGCTCTCGAAGCAGGCTGCTGCGCGTGACAAGAATTTCTTCCGTTTGTACAACGAAATTGAGATCAGGCATACCGATCTGGTTAACAGTTTTTTTGAATTACCCTTGCGCGAAGAGGTAATGTCGCATGTAAATGCAACCCTTAAAGATCTGATAAGCATCATTAATGGCGTATACCTGCTGAATGATCTTACACCCAAAATCCAGGACAAGATCCTCAGCTTTGGTGAAATACTGTCATCCTATATCATCAGCAAAGTAATTACAAATGCAGAGCTTATTGATGCGAAAGGACTGATAAAAACCAATTCCTTCTTCGGCAATGCAAAAGTGAATTTCCCGCTGAGTGACCGCCTGATCCGCGCCCAATTCAAAAATTACCGTAAAACAGGGATTGTACCGGGTTTTATTGCCGGTAACGAGCGGGGCGAGACCACCACACTGGGCAGGGGAGGTTCGGATTATACAGCAGCTATTTTATCGGCTGCCCTTGAGGTGGATCGTTTGGAGATCTGGACCGATGTGGACGGCTTCATGACTGCCGATCCGAAGAAAGTACAAAAAGCGATGGCCATTGATGCGCTCAGTTATGCCGAAGCCATGGAATTGTCGCACTTCGGGGCCGAGGTTATCTATACACCTACCATACACCCTGTATACCAGCAAAACATCGAAATAGTCATAAAGAACACATTTAATCCCGAAGGCAGGGGAACCCTGATTTCCCGAAAATCAAAGAGTACCGTACCCTCCCTGATCAAAGGAATTTCCTCTATCGACAATATTGATCTGATAACGGTACAGGGAGCCGGACTGGTAGGTGTAAAGGGCATATCCTCGAGGCTATTCGGCTGCCTGGCACAACACAACGTTAACATTATCCTCATTACCCAGGCCTCCTCGGAGTATTCGATAACCTTTGCCATAAATCCTGCTGATTCCGATATTGCGCTTACTGCCCTCGCCCATGAATTTGAGCCGGAAATAAAACTCCGGAACGAATTGAATATCATTATCGAGAAAAAACTGTCCATTATCGCCATTGTCGGGGAACAGATGAAAAATACGCCGGGAATTTCGGCAAATCTGTTCACCTCGCTCGGCCGGAACGGTATCAGCGTTATAGCAACCGCCCAGGGCTCTTCCGAACTCAACATTTCTATCGTCATAAAACAGGATAGTCTGCATAAAGCCCTGAATGTCATTCATGAAGGTTTCTTCCTGTCGCATTACCGCGATTTGCACCTGTACCTGGTTGGTACCGGCACCGTTGGAGGAAACCTGCTGAAGCAGATCATGAATCAGCAGGAAATACTGCTCCGCGATCATCATTTGAAAATCAACGTGGTGGGTATCTGCAGATCCAGGCTGATGTTATTGGTTCCCGAAGGCATTAACCTGGCCCGCTACCGCGAAGACATGGAAAAACTGGGCGAGCGTGCCGACATCGAATTGTTTGTACAGAAAATGCGTTTCCTGAACCTCAGGAACAGTGTTTTTATCGATTGCACTGCCGATGCCGGTATTGCCGGCACATATGAACAGGTGTTAAACTCATTTGTCTCTGTGGTATCAGCCAATAAAATTGCCTGTTCGGGAACATATGCCATGTATGAAAACCTGAAACGGACTGCCCGGGAGAAGAACGTGAAATTCATGTTCGAAACCAATGTGGGAGCAGGTCTACCCATCATAAGCACGCTGAATGACCTCATCCGCAGCGGGGATAAGATCATCAAACTTGAGGCCGTACTTTCAGGGACACTGAATTTTGTTTTCAACACCATCAGCGCCGAAATACCCCTCAGCAAGGCTGTTAAGCTGGCCATGGACCAGGGGTTTGCAGAACCCGATCCCCGTATCGACCTGAGCGGCATTGACGTGAAGCGCAAACTGCTGATCCTGTCCCGTGAATCGGGCTATCCCTTTGAGAGTGACAACATAAAAATAGTTCCTTTTTTACCGGAAGAGTGTTTCACCGGTACAACCGATGATTTCTGGAATGCCATCAGAAAATATGATACGGTATTCGAGGACCGTCGTTTGCGACTTACCGGAGAAAATAAAAAGCTGAGATTTGTAGCACGTCTTGAGAACAATAAAGCACGTATCGAACTTGAGGAGGTTGGCATTACTCATCCGGCCTACCCGCTCGAAGGAAGCAACAATATCATCCTGATCACCACCCTGCGTTACCATGAACAACCCATGGTGATCAGGGGATATGGTGCCGGGGCCGATGTGACAGCCGCAGGTGTTTTCGCCGATATTATACGTGTAGCCAATGTTTAACGACGAGGAAGATGATTAAAGCAGTAATTTTTGATTTTGACGGTGTTATTGTTGATTCCGAACCTCTGTGGGTAGAAGTTGAAACAAGGATCTTTGAATCCGTAAACATCCGGCTTACACCCGAAATGTGCAGGCAGACAACCGGACTCAATACCCAGTCTACCATTCAGCATTGGTACAATGTTTATCCCTGGAAAGAGAAAAGCCTGTTCCAGTTATATAAGGAAATTATGGAAGCCATGCAAACCGCTATTCTTGAAAAAGCTGTGCTTAAGGAAGGATTTCTGGATGTCCTTCAGTTTTTCGTGGAGAAAAACCTGCCCATTGCGGTGGCTTCCTCTTCGCCGCTTAAACTGATAACCACGACCCTTAAGAAGTTCCACCTGTTCAACTATTTTAAAATCATCAGCTCCGCAGAGAATGAAGAACACGGAAAACCACATCCGGCATTGTATTTGGGCGCAGCCCGAAAACTGGGGATCGATCCGGTGAACTGCCTGGCCTTTGAAGACTCGTTCCAGGGTGCCATCTCCGCCAAGGCAGCAAGAATGAAACTGGTCACCATACCGGAAAAACATGATTACATCACCACACGTTTCGACTTTTCCGATCTGAAGATCGCATCGCTGAAAGAATTCAGAAACAAGGAATTTGAATATATCAGTTCACTGCATTAAAGGCCTAAAACCAACCAAGATTATGTCCGGCAAGGTATTGTATTATTCCACCAATGGAAAAGCTGAAAGGGTAAGCTTCGGCGAGGCATTGATGAAAGGCCTTGCCCCTGACAAGGGACTGTATATGCCCGTTCATATCCCGGTACTGGAAAAAAAAGCATTGAAAAATTTAGCCGGAAGCCCTTATCACGAAGTTGCCTTTACTATTGTCCGCAACTTCCTGCGGGAAGAGATCCCCGACGGGGAGCTGATGGCTTTGGTGAAGGATGCCTATAATTTTCCCGTACCACTCGAACAGGTATATGAACGAAAATACATCCTGCGTCTCGACCAGGGTCCAACCGCCTCGTTCAAGGATTTTGCCGCCCGGCTGATGGGAAGGCTTATGCAGTATTTCCTGCGCAGGGAAAATCGCCGGATGCTTATCCTCACTGCAACATCCGGAGATACCGGAAGTGCTATTGCCAATGCTTTTTACGGTTTGGATAATATCCAGGTGGTGATCCTCTACCCCGAGGATGAAGTAACACCCAGGCAGCGTAAACAGATGACCACACTACGAAAAAACATTTCAATCCTTTCGCTGAAGGGGAAGTTCGACGACTGCCAGGCACTGGTTAAAAAGGCTTTCAGCGATAAGAAACTTGAATATCTGAACCTTTCTTCGGCAAACTCCATCAACATCGGCCGTCTCATCCCGCAGTCGGTTTACTACTATTATGCCTGGCTGCAGCTTATACAGGGGGGGCTGGATGAACCTGTGATATTCTCCATTCCTTCGGGAAATTTCGGCAATATGATGGGCGGCTTGCTGGCCCGTGAAATGGGTTTGCCGGTTAAACGGTTTGTGATCGCCACCAATGAAAACGACGAAGTGCCCGTTTATTGGCAGACCGGAAATTATAATGCCATTGTTCCTTCCAGGAATTGCGTATCAAGTGCCATGAATGTGGGACATCCCAGCAATCTGGCGCGTGTTGTGGCGCTGTATGGCGGTATGATGGATGAAAAGGGGAATATTACCAAAGAACCGGATATCCGCCGCATGCACGAAGATATAACAGCTTTGAGTATCAGCGATAAACAAACGGTAGATACCATTAAAGATATTTACAATTCTTACTGTGTTCTTACCGAACCCCATGGGGCGGCAGGATGGGCAGGTCTGATGCGCTATTTCACCTCCCATCCCCAGGATGCTCACCGCGACCAGCTGGCCGTAGTTCTCGAAACCGCTCACCCGGCCAAGTTCCCCGAAGCCATCAGAAGTGCTTTGGGCCTCGATCCTGAGCTGCCGCCTGCCCTGGAAGGACTGGAAGAACTTGAGGAATCTTTCGGCACACTGGAGAATGACTACATACATTTCAGGGATTACCTGATCGACAGGTATTAAATTTTATTTACTTTCGCGAAGATTTTAACCAGGCACTTGTATGAAAAAATTGCACGCAGTATGTTCCGATCTAGAAGGAGTATGGGTACCCGAAGTATGGATCAATGTGGCAGAAAAAACCGGCATACCCGAACTGCGTCTGACAACGCGCGATATCAAGGACTATGATGAGCTGATGCGGCACAGGTTGAAAATACTCCGGGAACAAAACCTTACCCTGCTCGACATACAACGTGTTATTGCCACCATAAAACCACTCCACGGTGCCCTGGAAATGATCAACTGGCTTAAGCGGGTGACAAGGTTCATTGTGGTCTCGGACACCTTTGTGGAGTTCGCTGATCCGTTAATGGAGCAGCTCGACCGGCCGACCTTGTTTTGCCATTCCCTGGAAGTAAATACCAACGGGATGATCAGCGGATACCACCTGCGGCAGCGCGACGCCAAGCGTGAAACTGTAAAAGCCCTGAAGAGCCTGAATTACGAAGTTATTGCCTTTGGTGATTCCTACAATGATATCAACATGCTGAAAGAAGCTGACCAGGGCGTTCTTTTCCGCCCTCCCCAGAATGTCATCAATGATTATCCCGATTTTCCGGTAATGCATGAGTATATGGAACTCAAATGCTTTTTGGAGAACAGGTTTTAGGGATTAATACAAGCCGGGGTATTTAGCGGGGTTCACCCCATGCATTATGTTATAAACGGCTTCAAAAACATCTTCGGCATTGGGATTCGAAAAATAGTCCCCGTCGGTGGAATAGGCCGGCCTGTGATCACGGGCGGAAAGTGTCCTGGGTTCCGTATCGAGATACCGGAAAGCTCCCTGTTCTTCAATTACCTTCTGCATCATGTAGGCTGTTGCCCCTCCCGGAACATCTTCATCAAAAAAGATCACCCGGTTGGTCCTTTTCACCGATGCGAGGATGATCTCTTCGATATCGAAAGGCAGCAGGGTCTGTACATCAATCAGTTCAACACTTATATTAAACTCTTTCAGCTGTTTTAAGGCATCCTGGGCAATCCGTACGCAGGAACCATATGTTACCACGGTAACATCGGTACCTTCTTCAAGGATCTCGGGCATACCAAGCGGCACCCTGAATTCCCCGATGTTATCCGGCATTATCTCTTTTAACCGGTAGGCATTGAGCGGTTCAATCACCAGGGCCGGATCCCTTCCTGCAAGCAGGGTGTTATAAAACCCTGCTGCCTGGGTCATGTTACGTGGCACACAAACATAAATGCCCCGGATGGAGTTTATCACCATGCTCAGGGGTGAACCCGAGTGCCATATCCCTTCGAGCCGGTGACCCCGGGTGCTTATGATCAGCGGGACAACCTGCCCTCCTGCTGTACGCCAGTGGGTAGTGGCAAGGTCATCACTCAGGGTTTGCAGGGCATATAACAGGTAATCGAAATACTGGATCTCGGCAATGGGTCTGAATCCCCTCAGGGCAAGACCAATGCCCTTGCCGATGATAGAGGTCTCACGAATACCCGTGTCAAATATCCGGTGATTACCGTATTTTTTCTGTAGTCCCTCATATGTTTGATTCACACCGCCAATTTGTCCCACATCCTCACCAAAAACAACCATCAGGGGGTATTTGCCAAACAACCTGTCAAAATTATCCCTGAGGATCTCCCTGCCGGTTACTACTGCGGAGTCTTCGGAAAATACCGGTGCAATGCCCGGGACCTGAAGTACCGAATAAGCGGTTTCGTTATGCAGGAACGCACTGTATTTTTCATACCCGGTAACATGATTCTTGCTCAGCCACAGGTGAAGGCTGTCCTTGAAAGTGGCACGCTGGGGGCAGTCGATACACACGTGCCTGAGTATTTTCTTGGCCGTACTGATATTGTCCTTACGGATGGGATTGGTAATGTTTCTCAGGTTTGAAGAATACACCCCTATCTTATCAACGTTCTCCTTCCGGCATATGCAACTTTTGTTTTCGATAATCCCAAGCAGATCCTCTTTTTCATTCCGTATGAAAGCCTGGTATTCGTTCCATGCCTTTTCTCTCGCTGATGCCACCTCTGTGGCAGTTCCGGCATCCAGCTCATCTAGCTCTGCGGCCGTGGCTATTCCGCAGCTGATGATCCAGTTTCTCATATGTGCAATACAGTCGAACCGTTCTTCCCATTCCATGCGTTCGGAAGATTTATACCTTTCATGCGATCCGGAGGTGGAATGCCCTAACGGCTGCGTGGTTTCTTTAATGTGAAACAGAACCGGCACATGTTCGGCCCTGCACTTCGCAATGCCTTCCTCAAAGACTTTGCACAATGCCGGGTAATCCCATCCATTGGCCTCATAGATCAAAATACCCGTGCTTCCGTTCTGTTTTTCAAAACCCCTGAGTGCATCCGAGATACTTGATTTTATGGTCTGAAAACGGGTAGGGACGGAAATGCCGTAACCATCGTCCCACACAGCTACTGCCACCGGGACCTGCAATACGCCGGCTGCATTCATCACCTCATAAAAGTGACCTTCGGAGGTACTGGCATCACCAATGGTCCCGAAAGCAACTTCATTACCGTGTGAACTGATTCCGGGCAGATCTGAAATTTCATGATTTACACGGAATAACTTGGAAGCCAGGGCCAGACCCAATAAACGCGGCATATGACCGGCAGTCGGGGACAGATCGGCAGCAGAGTTCTTTTGTTTGGTAAGATCAAGCCATTCGCCATTCCTGTCAACATTGGGGATGGCAAAATGGTTGTTGAAGGAGCGTCCGGCATTCCCCGGATTCAGATGCTCATCCGCAGTGCCGTATAACTGTGAAAAAAATGCCTCGGGGGTAAGCAGTCCGGCAGCCATCATAAAAGTCTGGTCGCGGTAATAACCGCTCCGCCAGTCACCTTCACAAAACTGTCTTGCATATGCAATCTGAGCTATTTCCTTCCCATCTCCGAAAATGCCGAATTTGGCCTTGCCGGTAAGGACTTCCTTTCGTCCTGCAATGCTGCATTGCCGGCTTAGTATGGCAATGTGGTAATCTTTCAGCACTTCCTTTTTGAATTGCCCGTAGGTAATGGATTCTTGGGTGCCGGTCTGCGTAATAACCATGTCGTGTTTCAACTGTATCCGTTAATAACACAAGTACCGGGTGAATGTTCTGTACCGGTATTTGCTTTTTCAAAAATACTAAGAAATATCCGATGATTGGCGGATGTTTGAACTAAACAAAAGGGATTTTGTTTTAATTTTACAAGGTACTTAACCGGTAATTGTATGCTGAAAATTTTCTTTATTGTCGTTGTTATTGTAGCGCTTTCCCTGATGATGCTCGGTCTTAATATTTTCTTCCTGAGAAGAAAATTTCCGGATACCGAAGTAGGCAAAAATAAGGATATGATACGTCTTGGACTGCGTTGTCCGCAATGCGAAGAAAGAAAGAATTACCGGCGCACACTAAAACCCGCCGGAATAAACTTAAAGAAACTGTATCCCGACTGGTCTTCCCTGGCACGATAAGGAAAGGGGGCATATTACTGCCCCCTGCCTAAAGATAAACCTAAAATTAAACCCTTTGAGAAAACTTTTTACGGATTGTTCGTTGCTCAATAATAAGACATTCCTTGGCATAAATTCACGTAGAAATTGCATCTCAAATATTTAAAAAATTAACAGCTATGTTGGATTATTCGACTTATTTTTGATTTCACTTCAGCATCTGGAATGAATTTTGATCAGGCATTATAAAAAGATTTATTATGCAGCTCCATTATGATTTCTTTCAGACTGAGAATACCCTGTTACCCCAGAAAGGCAGGATTCTGATCTCTGAACCCTTTCTGATGGATAACTATTTCAAGCGGTCCATCGTTTTGCTTACGGAACATTCCGAAGAAGGGACAGTGGGCTTTGTCCTCAACAAGCCGATGAATATGCGGGTAAATGAGATCATAACTGATTTTCCTCCCGTGGATGCCTTTGTCTCACTGGGCGGACCGGTTCAGACCAATACCCTGCATTATGTGCATACGCTGGGAGATATAATTCCCGGAAGCATGAAAATCATGGAAAATGTATTCTGGGGGGGTGAATTTGATGTTATCAGACGCCTGTTGGAATCAGGAAGCCTGAACAATGAAAATATAAGGTTCTTTCTTGGTTATAGCGGGTGGCAATCCGATCAGCTCGAGGATGAACTTAACGACAATGCCTGGGTGGTTGCCGAAATAAGCCCTCAGGAAATAATGACCCCCATGAACAAGCACTTCTGGAACAAAACCCTGAACCGGTTAGGTATAAAATACCAGATGTGGTCGAATTTCCCCGAAAACCCGCAGATGAACTGACCTTATCCATTGTTATCCTGCCGGAAAGGCTACTTCGTTCAGTTTTCTCACCAGCAACTGGGCTGTTTTCCTGTAGTATCTCCTATGCCGGTATGCACCGGCCCACCGGATACCTTCAACCGCGTTGGTCATGAACACTTCATCCGCGTCCTCCAGTGCAGCGGGAGTCAGATTACTCTGGTCATTCACCCGGTATCCTTCTGCAGTGGCAATGTCAAGGATCACCCTGCGCATTACACCGGGTATACAACCCGCATCCACACCCGGGGTAAAAACCGATGTACCGCTTACCAGGAAAATATTTGAATTTACAGTCTCCACAATCCGCCCCTCCGGGTTAAGCAGGATGGATTCATCCACCTCTATCTCCAGGCTTTGCAGCCCCGCCATTACGTATAACAACGCGCTGGCGCTCTTCACGGATGCCAGGGGACCCGGCTGCTTGGTAAAGCCTGTGCAAAGGTCAATAACCAGTCCCCTTTCGTTCAGCTCATAAAAATTGTGTTCCAGTTTAAGGCTTTCCATCATGAACACCGGCCGGTTCTCCAGGGGCGTGTAAAATCCGCCTGCCTTCCTGATAACTGTAAGCCGGATAAGGGCCCCGCCAAAAATTTTGTTTTTCGTAAGCAACTGATTTATCAGGAGCTTAAAATTGCTTGCGGTGTAGAATGCCGGAATCTCCATGGCCAGTGTTTGCATTCCGCTCAATAATCTTTCTGCATGATATTCTATAAACTGAGGCTCGGTTGCATAGGCATGGATATGCTCAAACAAGGCATCGCCAAACCTGAATGCCCGGTTGTCAGGATGGACACTTGGTTCATTGGCCCGCAGAAATTCGCCGTTGTGGCATAAAAATGAACTTTGCGACATAACTTCAGCAATGAAGTTCAAAACGAAAAACTCAAAAGCTGGTCAATAAAATAACCGATCAACCGGTAGTTGATGATCAACGGAAATAAAAAACCAAATAAAGCACCCACGAAATGTGCATCGTGGTTGACATTATCTGTGCCACGCCGGCTCATCACCTGTGAATAAATCAGGTACAAGGCGCCCATGATGATTCCCGGAACCGGCAATATGCCATAGAAATACAGCATTTCCCAGGGATTGAAAAAAATAAAGAAGAAAATGACCGCGGATACGGCTCCCGAAGCCCCTACAGCATTATACCAGACATCATCCTTATGCCTGAAAAGACTGATGAGTGATGCTATGATAATGGCAGCGAAATAAAACAGCAGGTAGATCAACCTGTGCCACTGCTGTATCTCAGGTCCCAGTATGGATTTCAGCGTGCTCTCGACATGGGGCCCGAAAAAAAACAATACCAGCATGTTAATTATAAGGTGCGTCCAGTTTGCATGCAGAAAACCGTGGGTGAGCAACCTATAAAACTCCCTCCGGTAATACACCTGGTAGGGATTGAACTGCAATTTAAGGAACCAGTTTTGGTTGTTAAATGCAGGAATGGAAATCAGCGCAGTAAAGGCTATCAGGATGTATGTCATGTTATCAGCTCTGGTTAATTAATGTAAAATTCTATAAATCAGTTCTTTTAGCAGGTCGCCCTCCGATGCGGCACTGCCACCCTTTGATTTCAGATCATACTCCCGAAGCCAGGAAATGACCTGGCGGGTTTTTGACAGCGGATAAACTTTTGCCGCCTGCTGGTATTCACCCACAAAATAAGGGCCGATACCCAGTTCCCTGGCCACAACATCCCTGCTTTTATCGGATAATCCATGGTACAGCAATATCTTGGTGAAATAATAGAACAGGGATGAAATGATAAGTATAAACGGGTTGTTCCTGGAATTATTACCGAAATATTGAACAATCCGGTTTGCTTTGAGGATATCGCGCGAAACAAGTGCCCTGCACAACTCAAAAGTATTATAATCCTTGCTGATACCGATGTTCTTTTCAATCAGCGTGTCGGTTATCTGTTTGGAGCCGGGGGGCATAACCAGGAGCAACTTATCCAGTTCATTGCCAATTTTAGCCAGGTCGTTTCCTAAAAAATCCACCAGCAAGGAAGCCGCTTTTGGTTCAATCTGATAACCCCGGCCACCGAGATAGCCTGAAATCCAGGATGGCACCTTGTCTTCCCGGAGTTTGTCCGATTCCAGCAATACACTTTTTTCAGCCAGGGTTTTCGCCAGTTTTGTACGCTTATCGATCTTTTTATGCTTGTAGGCAAACACCAGGATGGTTGAGGGAACCGGGTTTTCGAGGTAATGTTCCAGTCCCTCGAGACTTTTCATTTGTTGGGCTTCCCGCACTATAATGATCTGATAGGGAGCCATCATGGGAAAACGCCTTGCAGATGAAATCACTGACCTGATATCGGTGTTGAGGCCATAGAGAATAAGTTGGTTAAAAGATTTGTCCGCTTCACCCAAAACATTTTCCGCGATAAAATCGGCAATAACATTAATAAAATAAGGCTCTTCACCCATAAGAAAATACACCGGCCTGTACTTCCTGGCCCTGAGATCAGCGATTATATTTTCAAATGTCATCCTTTAACGCTAATTTGTTTACCAAATCCTTAAATTTACGGGTGTTAAACCCTGCTCATGGAACCGCTAAATTTACCAACATATTTTTTCAGGATAAAGGAAGAAAAGGGAAAAAAATACATTTTTGATGAAATAAGACGGAGGTTTGTTTTGTTTACTCCCGAAGAATGGGTGAGGCAGCATGTGGTGAAATTCCTTACCGAAACAAAAAAATTTCCGCAACAGCTTATTTCCGTGGAAAAAGGTTTTAAACAAAATCGCCGCAAGCAGCGCTATGATCTGCTTGTTCATGACCGTAAAGGTGCTCCGCTTATGATCGTTGAGTGTAAAGCGCCCGGCATTGAGATCAATCAGCACGTTTTTGACCAGGCAGCCAGGTACAATGTGAAGCACAGGGCGGCCTACATGCTGATTACCAATGGGGCAAAACAATACTGTTGTCATATAAATCTTGAAAACAGGCAGTATCAGTTCCTGCATGAAATTCCGGAATATGATGACATGGTTACAACGCCCTGAGCAGGATACGGTCCCCTGTTCACTTCCCCTTTTCCGGTAAATCAGCCGGGTTGATCAGCTGAAGCAGGTATTCTTCGGTGTATTTGCCGGGTGTTTTTATCCAGTCCCTTTTCCGTCCGGATATGCGGAACCCGCTTTTCCTGAACAACAGCAGACTGTCCTTATTATCGGTGGTGATGTTGCAATACAGCTGATGCAACCGCAATGTATGAAAACTATATTCGATAAATTTCTTAAGTGCAACGGTGGCAAAACCCTTTTTCCTGTCGGATCGTTCACCAATTAAAATTCCAATACCTGCCCGGTTGTGGTAGGGGTCAAAATCGAACAGGTCAATGGTTCCCACCGGGCGGGTTTTAGCCTTATCAATTTCACGTACGTCGATCATAAGCCGCAATTGCTTCATCTGATAAATATCCAGGTGGGAGTTTTCGATATACTTTTCAAGAATGAATTTTGAATACGGTGTGTAGGTGTTGCTGACATGCCATATGTCGGGATCATTTTCCCAGCGGTAAAGCACATCGATATCACCCGGCTCCAGTGCCCGTAAAACAATTTCCGGTTCCTTCTTCTTCGTCATGTAAAAGGGGTTGTTTGCGTGTGTGATGAAGTTGTTCCTGATCTATTTTTGAGGCGGCAGGTTTGATCGTATGGCTATCCTGAATATATCCTCAGCAGTTGATCTGTCAGCAGGGTTTATTTTTGAAAGATATCCGGTCCTCCCTCCGTCGAGGGCGATAAATCCCAGGTTATCGGAAGTATTGTTTACCGGGAACCCTACATTCACCGGTTTTGTCCAGTGACCAGCCGCATTTTCCGAATAAAAGATATCAAATCCTCCCATACTGTCGTGTCCCTTCGAACTAAAGAACAAAATGCTGTCATTTCCGGTTAAACAAGGACTTTCCTCATCCAGGGCCGTATTGATAGTTTTTCCTGGATTTTGTGCTTTCCCCCAGTCTTTGTTTTTGTCAAGGCGGGAATAATAAATATCCGTACCTCCGTATCCTCCCCGGCGGGTACTTACAAACCAAAGGGTTTGCCCGTCGGACGATATCCAGGCCGAAGTTTCTTTCGCCTTGGTATTGATTTTCTTATTGAGCTTTTCTGCTTTCGACCAGGAGTATCCGGTACGGTAAGCCACGTAAATATCATCATTCTGGGGACTCCCTTTTACCAGGTATAGTGATGTGCCATCAGGTGACAAACAGGTCGGGTAAAAATCCCCGTCGGAACCGATAAGCGGATTCAGATTCATCGGCGTGCTCCACGACTGGTCCTGTTTCATGATGAATAAAATGGCATCATAAAACTTTAACCTCCGGATGAATACCATGAAGGTCCCATCTGCGGAAACAACCGGGTTCAATTCCGAAGCCGTTGTGTTCACAACGGTGTCAAGAACCTGCTCTGCAAAATCGATCGGACTGTCTTTGATTATTTTTGCCCGCTCACAGGCTTTTATCTCATTATCAACGATGGTTTCATTATAATTCCCGTAATAAAAGGGAGAATTCACAAAAGTGCCATATACTTTCAGGGCATCATCAAGCTGGTTGTTCATGCGGTATACATTGCCAAGATAAAACAAGGCATGCAGGGGTGCGTTGGTTTCTTCGATATCTTTTTTCCGGTACTTATTTTTTGCAACGGTTTTCCTTACTGCTTTCTCAAAATAAGGAATTGCCAGGGTCTCATTTCCAGGTATATTCAGGTAACACTCTCCAAGTTTGAAATTGTAATTGGGATTGTCAGGGTATTTATCAATAACCCTCCTGAAATAATAAGCAGCTTCCTGGTAATCGCCACGCGAGAAAAAATACTCGCCTTCCTCAAAAAACTCACGGATTTCCTCACGGGTCTGGCCATTTAAGAATGGCAGGGAAAGGCTGGCCAACAGCAGCATGAAAAGTAAACGCATAGCCGTACTATTGCATGAATTTAAGGTGTTCGGGCACTGAAGGTATATTAATGATTATCAGCGTATTATCAACGCCGATTATTTCATATTCCACCCGTCTGTTTAACCTGCGGCCCTCCGGGTTATCTGATCCGTCGGGATTCGAATTAATGGCTGCAAAATTCTTTTCACCCATTCCCTGAATGCTTAACCTGTTTGCTTCGATCCCCAAATCAGCAACATACTGTAAGGCAGTCCGGGCTCGTCTCTCTGACAGTTTCAGGTTGTATTCGGCTGGTCCTTTGGCATCGGCATGCCCAATGAACCTCACGTGCGAACCGGGAAAATCCTTCAGCAACTGTCCAATTTTTTTCAACTCGGTCATACCGGCTTCGGAAAGTTGAAAATTATCAAATCCAAAATAAACTGCACTGAGGTCAATTTCTTTTGGCAATACAGGCACAGGTTCAGTAACCACCGGTGGTGCGGTTTCCGGTAAAGTTTCCTGTTCTGCTGGCTCGGTGGTCTCTGCAACATCCCGGGGTTCTGTTTCGGCTTCTTCATCAATGGTCTCAACGGGAGAAACAGGTTTGATCTCTGCGGGCAAAGGAACAGGTTCTTCGGTTGCATCCCGGATAAGCTCAGCCAGCAATTCAGGAAGGGGCATGTCATCAGCAGGCTGAATTGCGTAAATATCTTCCTTCCCAAAGCCTCCTGTCCTGATCATTGAAGCATAATAAACCCGGGCATTGTGCCACGGATAGAGGAAAAGATCATCATCGGTGGTGTTCAGCGGGTATTTTATGTTGTCGGGCTGTGACCATTGCCCGGTTTTCCCCAGTCTGGATACAAAAACATCATAACCCCCCATATTTTCATGTCCCTGGGAGCTGAAGAACAACAGGCTGTCATTGTCCGTTATAAAGGGTGTATCTTCATTTAATGCCGTATTTATTCCATTGCCCATATTAACGGGCTGTCCCCATTGTCCGCCTGCCTGAAGCTGGGTTCTGTAAATGTCCATTTCACCGAATCCTCCTTTGCGGTTACTGGTAAAGTACAGTGTTTTACCATCCCTGGATATGGATGCATGTGATTCCCAGAACTTGGTATTAATATCCTGTCCGGCTACCGGTTCGGATCTTGACCATTTTCCGTTGCTGAATTTACTTACATAGATATCGCTGTTAAAGGCGTCTTCCCTGGTGAGGAACAACTGTGTGCCATCATAGGAAACGGAAGATACAAACTGGTCCCCGTCGGATTGTATCTGGGGTGTTATGTTCACCGGGGCCGACCAGTCCGGGGTGGAATAGGTTGAAAAATACACAGCATCGTAGAATGGCAGTTCATTCATGTATACCAGGGTCCTGCCATCCCCGGAAATAACTGCCTTATAATTCGAGGACGGTCCGTTAACCGAGTCTCCGAGATTGATAAACCGGATGTCCAGGGCATTATTCATAAACCTGATCGCCGTATTGCAGGCAGTGATCTGTTGTGTGGCATAACTGATCTCACCGGGGGATGTTGCCAGTTCCTTGTATTTGTTGTATGATTCAATAGCCTTGTCCAGCATATTGTTAACCCTGTAAGCGTTGCCAAGATAAAGAAAGGCATCAACAGGTGCAGCTATTTGTTTCAGTGAACTTACCTTATATTTTGCAGAAGTGCTTTGTGAGGCCTGCAGGAGGTAATCAATAGACCTTTCTTTTTGCCCGGGTATATTCAGATAACAGATCCCGATCCGGTAGTTGATGTTTGCGTTTTCTTTAAAACCATTGTTGTAAATCTCCAGATAATCATAAAGCGCGTCGGTATATTCTTCCTGTGCAAAGAAAAACTCTGCATCCAGAAAATACTCTTTCAGTTCTGCCTGATCTTTTTCCTGGGCAGATAATGAAAAGGGTGCCAGAAATATAAAAACAAGGAGCAGGGCTGTTTTCATGTGAATGGGTTTTATTTATACAAATTTAATAATTTAAGGGAAGGTTAGGTTAAATAAACCCATAAATTAAATCTCGGGCTGGTGCATTGCGTGCCCAGGGAACCACACTGGAAATGAATAAGAAAGAGGATGGATACTACCGGATACGGATATCCCCGGGTATGTCCGACTGCCTGATAAGTATCACACCATCAGGAACCATTTCAAACAACAGTTCCACCCTTCGGTTATATTTCCGGCCTTCGGGATTATCGGTTCCGTCGGAATTGTGATTAACAGCTACCGGCGAAGCTTCCCCATATCCTCCGGTAACTATACTCAAGGTTTCGGATATGCTGTTTTTCAGATGATTGGCGACAAAATCAGCCCTTTTGCGCGATAATAAAAGGTTGTATGATTCGCTTCCCAGTTCATCGGTATACCCGTTCACCCTTACGGATATTCCGGGATATTTTGACAACATGCGGGATACTTCTCCGAGATATTGGTTGCTGTAATCAACCGGGAGGCTTTTGTCAAAATCAAAATACAGGTCCTTTACCCAAAAAGTATCGGAAGGTGCATTCACGGGATGGATTGTCAGGGAGGCATTCAAAATCAGGTCATCCTGTGGAAAATAATCGGGAATATTCAGCTCTTTGCGCAACAACGAAACTTTATCATCGGAGAAATCCAGCACGAATTCCCCGGCAGGCAGTTTTTGCACGAAAGTGCCGTTGGATTTAAGCCGTTGTAAAGCAAGCGTATCACCTTTTTCCTTGTTTAAAATGTGTACCGCTATTCCGGAAGGGTCATAACCAGGTTCCGACTTAACTTCAACACTTCCCTGCAATGTATACCTGGCCGGTTTGCCGAAATCGGAAATAGAATACCGCACAATGTCCTGGAGTGATGTATACCGGTTGAAGCGTGCCTGATAGCCAATTTTACCCGAATTCAGCGGAAAGAAGAACACATCATCATCGGTTGTATTCAAGGGATAGCCGATATTCACCGGCGGCAGCCATTGACCATGCGCATCAGCCGCTGCGCAAAAAATGTCATATCCGCCCATATTATAATGTCCCTGCGAGCTGAAAAAAAGTCTCGCGGGATTGGCTGTAACAAAAGGTGATTCTTCGTTGTACGGCGTATTGATAAGTGGTCCCATATTCATGGCCGGGCCCCATTCACCCGATGCGTTACGCTCCGACCTGTAAATATCAAGGCCTCCATAACCGCCCCTCCGGTCACTGGTGAAATACAGGAATTTCCCGTCGGGTGAAAATGAAGCATGCGATTCATTGAACAGCGTATTCACATTTCCGTTCAGCCTTTGTAGTTCACTCCACATGTCATCTTTAAATTCTGTGGTAAAAATTTCCCCGCTCCGGTAAGGGTCATATGATGTAAGCAACAAAACCGTACCATCGGCAGACATTCCCGTGATGTAATGATCCCCGTCGGATTTGATCTCCGGGGTGAGATTCACCGGTTTTTGCCAGGCGCTGTCAACTTTTACGGCATGCATTACGGCATCGTAGAACTGCAACTTGTTGATGTAATACAATACCTTTTCATCGAAGGTAAGTAAGGGATTGAAATTTGAAATCTGCGAGTTGATAACCTCCGGAAGGGTATCGCTGCTGAATTTTGCAGGTGCGGCGATAAGTTCATGCGCATTCAGGCATCTGTCAATATGATACAAGGCCAATGCCCTGTTCTCCGCATCATTTTCGGCAAGTGAATTCAGGTAATCAGTAAAACTGGAAACCGCATTATCAAGATCATTATTCAGCCTGTAAGCAACACCCAGGTAAAGAAGTGCCTTCGCAGGCGCATTAGGCTCATCAATCATCACCCCCGTATATTCCCCGGAAATCTTCATGGCGGCTTCTTTCAGATAGGGCAGTGCCCTGGTCTTTTGCCCGGGAATATTTAAATAACATTCGCCAATCTTGTAACTGATATTTGCAGAATTGTATCCCTTGTCCGCCAGGCCGAGCAAAACAGGAAGCGCCTCCCTGTAATCGTCGGCAAACATATACTCTTCAGCTGTTGCATAAAGATCGGCCGGCGAGGGTGCGATTTTCTGCCCGTAAACCGCAACAGAAGAAACAAGGATGAAAAAAAACACGAAAGCACCCGTAATAATACAGTCTGATAAAATTGAATGCGACTTATTCCCTTGTAATATTTTCATTATTCTTCCGCTTTTTCCGCAATACAAAAATGATCAACAGGGCAATAATAAGGGCATTGACAATTATGAGGGTTGCAGCCAGTGCAGGCTTATCCAGGTTGGCAAACCAACCCCCTTTCCTTTCGACTTCACCGCCTTCAGGGCCCTTCCGGAGTAACATTTTCAGCAGGACCCGCAACAGATCACGTTCGGTATAATCGTATTCATCAGCCACTGATAACAGATACTGAACTACTTCCATCGGCTTCGAGAACTGCGCGAAATCAGTTGCCTGAAGTGCGTCTGTAATGCGCTTGTCACTGAATCGCATCAACATATCAATGAATTCACCTACATTCTTGGGATCAATGATATCCAGCAGGAGCTGGTAGACCATTTCCCGGTTAAAGTCGTTAAACTGTGACTGGTTGAGCAGGTAATCCACCAATTCCTCAAAGGTGTTGATCTCCAAACCGCGGATATCGATCTCCTGGAGGAATAATTTCAGGCTTCCCGTGGCTTTCTCAGCAAGAAGTTTCCTGAACAGATCCACATAATAATAGGGATCCCTTCGGATCTTTTCAATGTTTTCCAGCAACTCTCTCCTGGTATAGCCCCTGGAATCCGATTCCCTCATCAGGTAAGTTATCAGTTCCAAGGCATTCCTGATATTCATTTCCTTGTGATCGAGATCGAGCAGTGTATTTTTAAGACTGTCGGAAGAAATGAACAACAAGCTCTGGTAAAGAAAATGCATATCCAGATCTGCAGCAGCCTTTCTGAGAGCAGCCTCAAGCTCCGTAAGCGGAAACTCTTCCTTCTCCGCGGCATTGATCAGAAAATCAGCCACAGCCCTTGTATCGGCAAAAGAGCCGGCATTTTCCTTCATCCCGCCAAGAACGGTGGCAAGAACGCCCTCCGCGTATGATTCCAGTAACTCAATAAGAGCAAGCGGATCACGGTTTTCCGCTGCAATACGGTAAAGGGCTTCCCTGAGCTCTTCGAGTTTGTAATTACCCCGTGGTGCCTGCTGAAACAAATAATCCAGCAGCGCCTCGGAAGTGAAAATATTATTTGAATCACGATCAAGATTCTCCAGGGTTTTGACCAGACTATCGGAAGCGTGCTTATTAAGTTCCGGATAAAAATAGTTCAGGTCCTTCTGGGATAAAAATCTTGCCATCAGGTTTTCAACCTCCTCAAGGGTATAGTTATATTCCCCGGCATTTTTTACCAGGTATTCATACAGATCAGCAATTGAATTGAAATTCATCGCACGCATATCAATGCTTTGAAGGAATTTCTGCAGATTTCCTCCGGCAAGGTAAGCGACTCCCATATACCGGTCGCCATCGGCCAGGATGGGTTGTTCTGCAGGAGGCAGGGTAGTCAGTTCACCGGCCTGGGGGGTGTATACCACCATAACCTCGCGGGTTGTGCTGTTGCCTTTATTATCCGTAAGGGTAAACCGTAACAGATTTGTTCCCGGCAATGGTGTTAACATGTAAACAAACCTTTTTCGCTTGATATCAAAATCCTCGGTCTTCACCAATTGATCATTAACAATGGTTTCCACCCTGAGTTTGGTATCCCTTTCCAAATCGAGGCGGATTGGAATGGTTTTGTTGGTTGTCACCTCGTAGGTGGTGGTTCCTATGATCAGCTCGGGTCCGGCAGGTTCTTCCGCAACGGCAGGCGAAGGTTCCTCCGGAGTGACTGTGGATGCTGTCGCCGTAAGCATCGACGTGTGAGCTACAATATTCGACTGGCTGTTGACAGGTATGGATATCTTTTCATTATGCGTATTGATATCCCTGCCCTGGATCTGCAGGTCAAAATCGCCTGAAAGGGCATTAAGTGAATAGGTACCATCGGCATTCATTCTCGTTTGATCAACGAGCTGGCCTGTTTTTCTGTTTGTAAGCATCACGGTATATTGTGTATAATCAGGTCCAACCATGCCGCTGACACGGGTAAGGCCGTTCAGGATGAATTTACGCGGATGCAGGTCGGTAAACACTTCAAGCTTGTATATATCGGCAAGGCCATAGGAATCGGCAGGGTCGTATTTGGCATAATAGGCGTAGGCACCATCCCGCACCGGGGTAAAGAAAAGGTCATCATTGGTGGTATTCAGCGGATAACCGGCATTGATGGGTTTTGCCCATTGCCCGTTATCGAGCCGGGTACTGTAAAAGATATCATAGCCTCCCATGTTATAATGCCCCATGGAACTGAAATACAGGGTTTGTCCATCCTCGGTGATGAACGGGGTATCCTCGTTATATTTTGAATTGATCACAGGTCCCAGGTTGATGGCTGGTCCCCAGTCACCGTTGCGGGTGCGTTCCGATTTATAGACATCCAGACCGCCATAACCGCCGGCACGGTTGCTGGTAAAAAAAAGCGTCCTTCCGTCCTTTGACACCGAAGCATGCGATTCCCAGTATTTGGTATTTATATTGCCATTTAGTTTCTCCAGTTTCGACCAGGTATTGTTTCGTCTTTTGCTTACATAAAGATTGCCGTCGAAATTATCACTGCGGTAAACAAACAATTCATCACCATCCCACGACAAGCCGGTGGAATAGGTATTGCCATCCACCCCAAAGGAGGCGGTAAGGTTCAATGGTTCACTCCATTTTCCGTTTTCCTTGCGGCAGTAAAAAACAGCATCATAAAACTGCAGCCTTCGTGTAAAAACAAGCACCGACTCATCACCCGATATCACGGGATTCAATTCTTCAAACCTGTCGTTTATGCCTTCTCCCTGGTTGGCAGAGAGGAAAAACATGGGTTTGGACTGCTGGTCAGCTGCCACGCTGCAGGCAGCTATCTGCTCATCAACCAGTGCTGCATCATAAACCAGCGGATCAAGCACAAGCTTAAACTGCTCATAGGTTTCAGTTGCTTCCTTCAGCCTGTTGTTTGCCCGGTAGGCGTTCCCCAGATAAAAGTAGGCTTCGGGGGGAGCAAAACGCTCTTTGAAACTTCCGGTTTTTGAAGCGGGGTTGGTGCCATTTACAGCCTTTTCAAGATAGGAAATCGATTTTTGCACCTGGTAAATGTCATTGAGGTAACAGATCCCGATTTTGAAGTTGATATTAAAGTTTTCGGGGTCAGCCTGGAGTATCCGTTGATATAACGGAAGGGCATCCTTGAATTCCTCGAACAAAAAATACGATTCAGCTTCAACGAACATGTCCCTGGTTTTTCCCTCACCTTGTGAATAAATGGTATGTGGAGCAATAACAAAAAAAACCGTCAACAGTAACAGGATAAGATTGAATTTCAGGTTGGGTCTCATATTTGTGCTTGTAACTTAACAAATTTATATAATTAAAAACAAATATTGAATAACAGTCAGCAAGTTAGACAAGCTATTTATCAACTTAATAATAATACAGGCTTATTATCAACAGGTTAAAGTGTTAATTGGCACACCGGATTCCTCAACCTTCTCTATCCGTATTGAAATTCTCGAGAAACCAGGCCACGCGGCTCAGGAAGCTGCCCCCCAGTGCGCCGTCTATTACCCGGTGATCATAGGCAAGTGAAAGCATGGTAATATCCCTCACAGCAAGACCGTATCCTGATGTTGATGTTTTTACCGCCCAGGGTTTCTTTGAAATGGTTCCAACAGCCAGGATAGCCGCCTCGGGCTGGTTGATAATAGGTGTGCCTGTGAGGTTATTGTACTGACCGATATTGGTAATGGTAAATGTACCTCCCTTGATTTCTACCGGAAGAAGCTCTCCTTTTCTTGCCCTTTCAGCCAGATCGGCGATTTTACGCGACAGGCTGCCGAGGTTCTCACGATCGGCATTCCGGATCACCGGCACAATAAGGTTTCCCCCGGGCAATGCCGTGGCAATCCCTATGTTGATGTTCTTGCGGAGGATCATATTTTCACCGGCCACGGAAATATTAATACGCGGGAATTCTTTAAGCGCCATGGCAACAGCTTCTACAAACAGCGGGGTAAATGTCAGTTTCACCAGCTCCCTGGTTAAAAACGTGCTTTTGATCCTCTCACGCCAGGATACCATAGCTGTTATGTCGGCCTCCAAAAATGAAGTCACGTGCGCGGCAGTTCTTTTTGACCGTATCATATGTCCTGCAATGATCTTCCTCATGCGATCCATTTCAACCACCTCATCGCCCTCCTCCGGGAAGAACTCAGGCACGGGCAGGCTTTGAACTGCCTGAAATTCTTCCGTAACGGAAGAACCTGCAAAGGGTTTGCCGTCAATCATGTATTTGATGATATCCTCCCGTGTTATCCTGCCTTCCAGGCCTGTGCCGCTTATCTGGCCCAGTTCTTCAGGAGTTATACCACGCTGCCGGGCCAGGGTCCGGATAAGCGGAGAAATGTAAGGACCGGCAGCCTCCGGGGATTTATCAGTTATTTTAATGCCGTTCCAGGTGTATGACTTTCCCCTTTCAGGAATCAGCTTCCTGAATTCCTTATTTATCATTTCCGGCAGGTCAGCCTTCGGGGAAGAAGGAGGCGGAACGGCCATATCCGTTTCAACCAGTGCCAGTACCTCTCCCACCTTTGGAATTTCTCCCTCGTTATAAACCAGTTTGACAACAGTACCCTCAACCGGCGAAGGGATTTCAGAATCAACCTTATCGGTCGCCACCTCCACCAGCGGCTGGTCAATTTTTACCTGCTGCCCGCCGGTTACAAACCAGCGTGTAATAGCAGCTTCAATAATACCTTCGCCCATCGCCGGCAGTGTGAATTCATAAATGGCCATACCCTGCAATCTGATTATTTAGTTATCCTGTAAAATCATGTCCTTCGACCCAACTGTTTGAATCCGCTTATAATAATACTCAAATCATTTCTTATGCTATAATCCTTGGCATACAGCAGGTTTATCTTCTCGCTGTCATCTCCGTCCGTGTCTTTTCCCCGCTTGGTATCAAAAGGCGAAAGAATTCCCGCTCTGATGCCCGGTAAACCGGGATGATCGCCTCCTGTTGACTGATAATATCCAACCCAGGAACAGCATCCAAATAATACACGGAAAATATTCCGGAATAATCCGGAGGGATCCTTCACGGCAAACACCATTGCCGGACTTAAAACCAGGAAGACCAAAGACAATACAATATCAAATATCAGCTTTTTTCGCCTGTTGAGTACACGTGACAGTGTATTAAAATGCAATACATACAATTCACCGGTGGTATTGATCGAATTACTTCCGATAACGGACATGCTCTCGGGGGGTGCGATCTTAAACTCAACCCCCTTGTCGGTAATCTGGAGCATGGTTTTGATAATGCGCTGTGAGGTCATGTCACTTGCACAGAATATTAGTTCATCCACCCTGTTGATTTTTACGATTTCCCCCACCTGGCCGATATGTCCTATAAAACCGGGTTTTATGAGCTCTTCGTCGGGATTGACGTATCCGATCAGTTCAGGAATTACCTGTGTTTGCCTGATTATCGTGAACACCCTGTTGCATTCATTAATACCGCCTACTATTGCAATCCGCTTTTTCCTTTTGAAGATTTCAATTCTGAAATTGTCCCTGCTGATCATACTTAACAAAAAACGTACACCAATTGTTGAAATTAACGCCCAACCCGTTCCAATTAAAATGAGTGCTCTTGAAAATCGCAGGCTTTCAGGAAGAAGTGCATAAACAACAAGAATAAAAACCGATCCGATAAGGACGCCCCGGGCAATGGATGTCATTCTTACAACTTTCTCATAACCTGTTTCCATCAGCACGGCCAGCAACCAAACGGCAATGTATGAAGGCACCACGTATTGCATATACGCAGGAGGATAACTCCCCGGCTGACCGAAATGGCTCGCTTCCCAGAGGGGAAGGAACACCAGGTATCCCGAATATATGACGGCTGCATCAAGCAACGGATTGATCAGGCTTTTTACGAAACGCGTCAGTATGGAAAATCCTGCCCTGATGTATATGGCAATATGGATGAACAGGGAGTAATACCGGGCCGTATTTTTTGAGAAATGCTTTCGTGCAAAAATGATCATGGCATTGTAAAACATGATCACATAATTGATGCTCCCCTTTTTGGTGCTTTCCCCCTTGTAATGAATGATGGTGGTAAGCGGAAAATAAACATTACGGTATCCTGAAAGCTGCAGACGGTAAGAAAGATCGATGTCCTCACCATACATGAAAAAGTCCTCATCCAGCATGCCTGTCTTATCCATTGCTTCTTTTCTCAGGAACATGAAAGCACCCGATATCACATCCACGTTATGAATTTCATTCCTGTTCAGAAATCCAAGATGGTAGCGGCCAAATTTCTGCGATCCCGGAAAAAGTGCGGATAACCCGAAAATTTTAAAGAAAGCCACGGAAGGCGTCGGCAATCCCCGTTTTGACTCGGGCAGGAATCTACCCTTGCCGTCGATCATTTTTACACCCACACATCCTACATCAGGCGCACTGTCCATGAACTCAATGCACTTGCTGAAGGTATCCTCCTGGACAACCGTATCGGGATTAAGCAGTAACACATACCTGCCCGCAGCAAGCCGGAGAGCCTGGTTATTGGCTCTGGAAAAACCCAGATTGCTGGTATTTGGTATCAGTCTGACTCCCGGAAATTTTTCTGATACCATCTGTATGGATCCATCCACCGAATTGTTGTCCACCACAAACACTTCCACCATGAGGTTTTGTGAGGCTTTGTCGATGGCATGCAGGCATTGTTCAAGAAAGTACTTTACGTTGTAGTTTACTATTATTACAGAAAGATCCATTCTTTTTCGGGAAAGAACAAAGATATGATTATTTGTAGTAATGAGTGATGAGTGATAAGTAATGAGCTCATTACTCATTACTTTCTTCACGGAACGGAAGGAATGAACTTGGCACATTCCATCAGTGCCATGCGGCAAGCATTGGTATTACCCATGGTGCAGGATTTATGGAAATACGGGCATGCTTTATCTTTCTCTTCAAGCCGGAAGTACGACATGCCCAGGTTGAAGTAAAGAGCAGAATTGCCCTCGGAATAATTCAGCGTTTTAAGAAAATCGTTAACGGCTCCTGCATAATCTTTCAGTTCATAATTCACCATGGCGCGACTATGGTAGGCACTTGCCACGGTATCATTCAATTCAATCGAGGTGGTAAAATCGGCCTGTGCCTGGTCATATTCCAGCAGATTCAGATGAGCCACACCCCGGCCAAGGTAATACCTGTATTGATTTCCCGAGGTCTGCCGGTTTATGGCATTGTTAAAATCGTCCAGTGCCCGGATATATTTTTCTTTTGCATTATGAATAATACCCCTGAGATAATAAAAATCGGGGGCCCCGGGATATAATCCGATGGCTTTATCGGCCAGCCTCATCGATTCCTTATCATCATCCATCAGGAAGTAAATATTTATCTGCTTTTGGAGCGCGGTGAGATTATCCGGCGACATGGCAAGCACTTCCCCGGCCTTTTCCAGGGCGCCCCGGAGGTTGTTCGCAACGATCAGGGCATCCGCTTCGACAAGCAATGTTTTAATTCTTGCATCATCCTGTGCAACTGAAACCTTTACAGGTACTAAGAACAACAGTAAAATAAGACCTGCAAATCTCATACTTCTCAGGATAACCATATTTGGAGGCTGCGTTTAAATAATCATTGAAAATACAACAAATAATTTAATACGAATGTTTTTGCCATTACATTTATTCAGCAAAAAGATGCCGTAAGGAGGATTATTTGACAAGCTTCTTAAAATCGGATTCCAGGAAACCATCCGGTGTTTTGCCGCTGATTTTATGAAAATCGAAATAATAGAAATTGGCATCCCCGGCACCAATGATCACCTTGTAACTTCGTGCATCGAGTTTGGAACCTTCGGGACCAACCTTATGCAGAAAAACAACCTCAGGATCACGATTCCTGATGGCTTCCTCAATATCATCCATGGTCACAAGCCGGAATTTGTAAGGATATACTTTCCGTATCTCTGCTTCTGAATTCACCGTTGGTGCCAGCTCTTCTTCCAGCAGGTACAATGTTTTGTCATGGATATCTTTGATATTGTCATTGTAATGTTTAAACACATTTACCGAAATGATCTCAGGATGATCGCGCAACAGTTTGGCATGATTCTGCATGAATCGCACGAGGATGGCAAGTTTATAGGCATACCGCTCCTCTTCCACACTGAAATAGGCCAGGGGTACAGAGGCAATGTCCGGCATTTCATTCAGCCTGTAATAATCACCTCCCAGCGACAAATGCAAAAACCGGTAGGTGGCATCCGTCTTATCACTTTCAAAAGTGACCTGTGACATGTAAATAAAGGAATATTGCGGATCCATTCTTTTCTCATCAAATTCCTTTTCGGTTATGAAATCATACTCGGTGATGTTCCATTCCTGCTCCATTACCTTTATGATGATTGAATTGTACTCCATCAAAGGATTCTTTTCCAGTATCACCAGGGTTTTTGTTGTGAAAAATGCACCTATATCCTCCCGGGACGGCAGATAGCTCTGCGCATAGTTTATAGCCTGAAGGCATATCAGGGAACAAATAATGAAAACTCTTTTCATAACTTCATATTTAATTTTTCGGGAAATACAGCGGGTTTCTTTCATTGAACTTTCTGATATACATAAATTTTAACTGCTTTTGCTTTTTCTTTCGTAACGAAGCGAATTCATCATGCAGTACCGGATCGGCCATTAACAAAAGTTCAATACCTTCTTCATTATAATCCAGTACGTTACCCGTTTTAAAATCAAGCAGGTATTGCCTCATCTCGGAATTTGTGGTGTTGGAATACGGCGAGTAATAGGGATAGGAAGAGTACCCGTAATATGGATACCCGTAATTGTAATACGGATTATAGGCATTGTTATAGGTCGTAAGGCTCGCAACAAAATGACAAATACCGCCAATAATTGTAATGCGGAAATAACCCTCGTTCTGGTTGATGTATAATACACCATTCCTGGAAAATCCCCAGAGATTTTTGGTATTGATTTCATGCTTGGTACCGAGGTTATCGAATACCTGGATTTTCTTTTCCTTTAGGATCCTTTCGAAAAAATCAGGATCATCGTAGGGCATCGAAGTTATGATCCGGGATTTCAGAACAGGGTCATTCTGACGCACTTGTTCAAAATTGAGAAATACCCCTTCCTTAAACCTGAATTCGGGGGTATACCTGATCAGCCGGGAACTGTCGGTTTGTGCGGCAACGATATTGAAAATCCCTGCAAAAAACAGAAGCAGTATAACCTTCATTTTGGTAACTTTTGATGGTAATCAATCGTATCTACAAAAATACCGTTTATTTTGTTTCCCTTGAACCGGATTAAAAAATAACCGGATATTTTCTGAATTGTTATGCAAACACATAAAACAATTTTCAAAAATCGGGCCAGGACAAAAGCAATTTTCCAATCAATGGGAACAATAAATAAATTTCCGGCAAATATTTATTATATTTAACTTTGAATATGAAGTGGCCCTGGTCAAACCTTTTTAAATCAACAATCTCCGGATGAATCCGCTTTATTTATTTCTGGATCGCCTGACCAAGAAGCTTGGACAACATGCTGATCTTGATGTTGTTAATAAAATTATGGTTGTTTATTACGGAGGTATTACCGGTATCTTCTTTTATGTATTGTTCGGGTTACTGGCATTATTCTCACGCAGTTATACCCTTTCGGGGATCCTGCTTGGGGTGGCCATCCTGTTCCTGTTAACCCTGGCTTATTTTCATCACACCAAACGCAGACGATCTGCCAAAATCATATTGACATTGCTGAATGCCGGTGTGTGTTTATACCTGTTGCATACCGGCGGCACCTCTGGTTCAGGAAATCTCTGGCTTCTGCTCTTCCCGGTTTTCTCATTTCCCTTTTTCGGACTGAGTCGTGGTAACCTGGTGTCATTCCTGTTCTTTTCGCTGGTAATTATCTATCTTGTTTTTCAAAAAAGCCTTCAGGCCATGGTGGTTTATCCGCCGGAATACTCCCTGAGGCTGATGGGTGCCTATTCTATTATTCATTTGCTTGGTTACATGACCGAATATATCCGGTTCCATAATTATCAGGTGATGGAAAGAGCCATTATTGAATCGAAAAATGAAACCCGGCAAAAGGAGGATTTCTTGTCAAAACTATCCCACCAGATCAGGACCCCCTTGAATAATCTTACGGTGGTCTCCAACCTGGTTAATAAATCCAAGCTCGACTCCGAACACCGCGATCTTTTTGATACGATCCTCGCCTCCACCATTAACCTGATTAATGTTGTCAACAATATTGTCAAGGTTTCGGAGGTTAAAATAGAAAAAGAGCTGAGCCACCAGGTAAACTTTGATCTTTCATCCTCGGTGGATAATACGCTTAAATTATTCCGGGACCAGCATAAGGACAGGCTTGAAGTTAACCTGCATGCTTCGCGCAATATAAAAACAAATTACATTGGTGATCCCATCCGGATCAAGCAGATATTCCTCAATATCATTGAAAACATCATCAAAGCCAATCCCAAGGGCAAGATCCTGGTAAATATTGAAATCGATGTGGTCAATGACAGGGAACATGAATCGGAGTTAAGTTTTATTATCAGGTGCCCTGAGTTGCAGCTTGAATCGGATGACTATGGCAATTTTTACAGCCGTCCAAGCGATGAACTGGTCAGGGAGGGTTCCTATCAGCCTGATGATTATTATATCGATTTTACTATTGCCAGGAAAATTATCGAGTATTATGGCAGTGAGTTAAAAGTATCCGGTTCGGATGAGCAAACGACACTTACCTTTGGTTTCCTGCTTAAGAAGGGTACGGCAGGTGTTCACAGGGCTGAAATAGACCAGGAAACAGCCCAGTTGCTGCAAACAAAACAAAAGATCGAGCTCAGCAATGCCAACATCCTGCTGGTGGAAGACAATGCCATTAACCAGAAGATCATTATTCTCAGTCTTAAGAACCAGGTCAGGCAAATCGATGTGGCCAACAACGGAAAGGATGCCCTGGACAAATTCGGGACAACCAAATACGATCTTATCCTTATGGATATCCAGATGCCTGTTATCAACGGTATAGTTGCCACCAAGAAGATCCGTGAACTGGAAGCCACATCAAATACACAGACGCCCATTATTGCCATTACAGCTAACGCATTGTCGGGTGATAAGGAAGCCTGTCTTGCCGCCGGCATGAACGACTATATCAGCAAACCATTCCAGGTTGATGTGTTGGTGAATAAGATGAAAATGCTGTTGGAATGTTAGCAGCCTGCTCAAAAATCTATTTTGATGCCAATCACCAGAATATCATCCACCTGATCCTGTACACCCCGCCACTCCATTACATTATTTTCCAGGATCTCATGCTGTTTTTCCATGGGAAGCTGGTGAAGTGTAAGTAACAGGTACCTGAAGCGGCGGTATTTGTACTTCTTGCCATCGGGTCCGCCAAACTGGTCCGCAAATCCGTCCGAGAAAATGTAGATGATATCTCCCTTCTGAATGGGTATCAGATGGTTTTTAAAGGTTTGTTCCTTGAAATTGGTTTCATCCAGGCCAATGGCAAACCTGTCACCTTTGACCTCGGTAATCTTATTGTCCCTGATGAGGTAGAGGGGATTGAAAGCACCCGCAAATTCCAGGATCATGTCTTTCTTATCAATGGAACAGAATGCAACATCCATTCCATCACGCAAAACAACATTGTCCACATCCTTAAAGATCTCATGAAAATCTTCATTCAGCCGGTTCAGGATATCTGAAGGTCGTGACAATCCTTCGATATTGGTTATTTTCCTGAACAACTCGAACCCGATAATTGACATAAATGCACCGGGAACACCATGTCCCGTACAATCCACTGCAGAAATGAATATTTTGTTGTTAAGCTTGTTGATCCAATAAAAATCACCGCTTACAATGTCCTTTGGCATATACAGAATGAAGGAGGAAGGAAATATGGATTTGAACATTTTATAAGGAGGAAGCATGGCAGTTTGTATGCGCTTGGCATAATTTATACTGTCAGTAATGCTTTTGTTCTTGAGGGTGAGTTCTTCCTTCTGGAGCATGATTTGTTTTGCGTACATCTCCCTTTCCTGGTTTTCCTTGCTGAGATTAAAAAATTGCCGCGCCCAGAAGCGTAAAACAGCAAAAAGCAACAAAGCGGTAAGAATTGCATATATTGCCAGGGCTGTTTTCGTTCGCCAATAGGATGCTTCAACAATGATCATCAGCGAAGTCCCGTTGTTACTCCATACCATTCCTGCATTTGATCCGGTCACCCTGAAAATGTACTTACCCGGGGGCAGGTGATCAAGAATAACGTGATTCTGGATGCCAAGCTGATACCAGACCGGACTCTTACCGGTCTTTTCAATGCTGTATCTGTACCTGTTGTGTTCGGGTCTTGAAAGATCAAGCACGGCAAAATCGATCCGGATCGCTTTCCGGCTCATGGGCAAAACCAGCGTATCTGAAACATGGCGGTAAATATGATTGGCGGTAGGATCCTTTTCGATGTATTGCAGGCCGGTAATCACCACCGGGTGCGATTTCAGCGATGGTCTGAAATCATTGGTATTAATCACCGATAAACCCTGCTGCCCGCCCATATAGACCATCCCGTCCGGTGCTGCATATATGGCATTGAAGGAGTAGTTCAGCAATCCGTCATGGGTATCAAAATATTGCAGGGTATGGGTAACAGTCCTGTAATAATACAGTCCTCTTTCCGTGCCGATCCATACATTCCGTGATCTGTCAATGGCAACTGCCTTTACGGATAAGCTGATGAAGGCCGGATCACCGGATGCTGCCACAAAATCGCGGTCCTTAATGGTAAACCTGTATGCACCGCCCGAGGTACCGATCCAGAATGCCTCGGGAGACTCGGGAATTATGGTATAAACCGTTTTTATGTCGGTATTCAGCAGGTTTTTATCATAAGGGGTATACCTGTAGAAATCACCCCGCTTTGTATTGTAAAATACCAGGCCGTTATCGGTTGCAAACCACAGGTTGTTATCCTGGTCCTGTTCAATATCAAATACCTGCCGGATCTCCAGACTGCGGCCTTCATATCTCAACGTGCGCACAGGTTCGTGCTTTGCGGAGTCAAATCTGATCCGTTGTAAACCGTCGGATGTGCCTAACCACAGGGTGTTATTGATATCATAAAGCATGCAGTTGATCCTGACTCTTCCGGCAAGCTGCGGATCGAGAAAACGGTACAGGCTGAACATGCTCATATGGTTCTGCCCTGACCTGCCAACAAGTTCAAGATCGTGTTCCGACAAAACAATATATTCACTTTCGCGGAAGGGGTGAAAACCGGTTATCCTGCTGCCGTCGATTGTGTTATAATGCCTTCTTGAGTTTCCTTTGATATCCGCAATATCATATCCTCTATCCCCATACCCGATGAACAGGCTGTTCCCCGGTCCCTTGCCAATTGCACTGACGAAGTCGCTTTCAAGTGCAAAGCCATCGCTTCGTTGTGTATAATTGCGTAACGGCAGGGGTGATCTTCTGATTTTAAGGATCCCGCGGGAATTCCCGCCCCAGATGATCCCGGATGAATCCACTGCCAGGGAAGTAACCGGTGTTTCAGCTGTTCGTAAAACCCTTGAGAAAACCTCCCTGTTGGAATCGAACGAAAAAATACCGGTGCCGGTTGACAATACGATCCGGCTGGATGTATCATGCGCTATTGAAAATATTTCGTTCCCCGGTTGCGGGTATTCAGAGCCTGCAGGGTAAAAAACATCAAAATCAAAATCCACGGGGTCAAACCTGTTCAACCCGTTTCCCGTACCTATCCATAGTGTGCTTCCATGGTCGACATATAAAGAGCGCACATGCAGATCACTCAGCAAACCCTGGGAACTTTGCGTCATGAAATCAGTGAATTTCTTCTGTTGTGTATTGAAAATTAACAGTCCGCCGGTGGTTCCTATCCAGATGGTCCCGCCTTCATCTGCTGCAAGGCAGGTAGGAATTATGACTTCCTGGATCTGTTGTGTGGAAAATGGGTACAATTCCGCAGCTTGTCCCGGTACCAGCATCATGAGCCCTTGCCCGGTCAGGACCCAGGTACTGCCGTTTTCACCGGGTTGTACATCAATAAGCTCAATTCCCTTCGAAATCAGGCTGTCATGAAGCGGAACGATATTAAATTCACCGGTTTTGTGATCATACCGGTTTATCCCGGTATTGCCGATTATCCAGATATTGCCGGAATGATCGCTTTTTGCGGCAGTAATTGTACTTCTTCCCTGCAATTGCTGTATGGTCTGTCCCGTAAAGAAATGCACGAAACGATATCCGTCATAACGGTTCAGACCATAACCGGTTCCGGCCCATAAAAATCCCTTGCTGTCAATAGTCAGACAGTTAACAACCTGGGATGATAATCCATTTTCCACCGAGAATACTTCGGGAGGCAGGTATTGCTGACAGAACAACGTATTGGTAATCAGCAATATATAAAGAATAATATACTTGCGGTTGACCGGCATCCGCATCCAGGAATTTGTTAATTAAAATATTCTAATTTAATCAACAAATTCATATCTAACAACGCAGGTGCATAAAAAGAATAATTATTCATCATCAGGATCTTCACCCCTGGCGATTTTCTCGAGCATTTCCGTTGTGACCGATTTGGGTCTTTCAAGCGGGTATCCGAGGGCCCTGTCCCAGATGATGTTGGCACAAATACCGATTGCCCTTCCGATGCCGAACAATACGGAATAAAAATCATATTCTTTTACACCATAATGCCATTGTATTACACCGGAATGGGCATCCACGTTTGGCCAGGGGTTTTTAGCCTTACCCTGGTCCATAAGAATAGGGGGTACTACTTTAAACAGGGTATCCACATATTTGAATATGGGGTCATCGGCCATATGCTTCTGAGCAAACTCACGCTGGATCATGTAACGCGGATCGGTAATGCGTAAAACCGCGTGACCGAATCCGGGGACAATCTGTCCGGCATTCAGCAAATCCCATACAAATTGTTTCATTTCAGTTTCCGTTGGAACCGCACCGCCCATTTTTTCCATAATATCGTGCAGCCATCTCAGGACTTCCTGGTTTGCAAGCCCGTGCAGCGGACCTGCCAGTCCGTTTATCATGGAGGAGATCGAAAGATAAATATCCGACAGGGAGCTGGCTACCAGATGTCCCGCATGGGCACTTACGTTACCACTTTCGTGATCACTATGCAGGATAAAATGCATTCGTGAAACATCATCATAAGGTTTCCCGATCCCGAGCATATGGGCAAAATTTGCCCCCATATCCAGGTTGGGGTCAGAATATTCCCTTTTCCCTTCCTTATAATTCCGGTGATAAATGCAGGCAGCGATCTCCGGCAATTTGGCCAGCAGATTCATGGCATCTTCATAGGTCGGGTCCCAGTAATCCGATTTGTTTAAGCCTGCATCGTATTTCCTGGCAAAAAACGATTCCCTGTGCATGGCAAGGATAGCCGTGGAGAAAATGGTCATGGGATGGGTTCCCTTTGGAAAGGCGTCGATTATTTCAAGAATATACCGGGGTATAATGCGGCGTTTTTTAAGTTCATCCAACACCTCAACTACATTTTCCTCCGTAGGAAGGTCACCTGTAAGAAGCAGGTATATAACGCCCTCCACATAGGGCATTTCGCATCCTTTTGGTTTTGGAAGCTTCTTGAACAATTCTGGAAGTGTATAATTCCTGTACCGGATACCTTCATTCGGATCAAGGTAGGAAATGTCGGTTACCAGACATTTCAGATCACGCATACCGCCAATTAATTTGCTGATGGTAACGGTATCAACAACAACCTCTCCGTGTTCATCGAGGAGTTTTTTAATCCGTGGCCGCCAGGCCTGAATTTTTTCAAACAGAGTTTCCTTTAATTCGGCCATATGGTAAAATTATGAATTATGAATTATGAATTATGAATTATGAATATCATGTTGCATGATGCAAATTACAGGTTTATTAATAAAATAACACGACTTATAAAGATTTGTTTAAAGTTAGTTATAAATTAGTTAGATAAAAAAAAGCTGCCTGAATTCAGACAGCTTTTGTGTTCGTGTTGATGTATCAAGTCACTTCATCACTTATTCACATCATCACTTCATCACTTCATTACTTCTTATATCCGTAAATAGCCAGCGGGCCCAGTTCCTCCTCAATCCGCAGGAGCTGGTTGTATTTGGCCATGCGATCGGACCGGCTTAGTGATCCGGTTTTGATCTGACCCGAGTTGGTTGCTACAGCAATATCGGCAATTGTAGAATCCTCGGTTTCACCCGAACGGTGAGAAGTAACCGTGGTAAATCCGGCTCTGTGAGCCATTTCAATGGCATCCAGGGTTTCCGTGAGGCTGCCGATCTGATTAACCTTGATCAGGATTGAATTGGAGCATCCCATCTCGATCCCTCTTTTCAGGAATTCAACGTTTGTTACAAAAACGTCATCCCCAACTATCTGACAGCGTTTGCCGAGCTTGTCGGTCAACAGTTTCCAGCCGTCCCAGTCGTGTTCCGACATACCATCTTCAATGGAATCGATGGGATATTTGCTGATAAGCTCTCCAAGGTAAGCAACCTGTTCGGCAGAAGTAAGGACTGTACCTTTTGCTCCTTCGAATTTGGTATAATCGTATTTCCCGTTCACATAGAATTCAGAGGCTGCACAATCAAGGCCAATGGAAATATCACCACCCTCGGAGGCACGTCCCGGTTTGTAACCGGCTGCCGAAACAGCCTTGATGATGGATTCCAGCGCGTCCTCGGTACCATTCAAAACCGGGGCAAAACCACCTTCATCACCAACTGCTGTGCTTAGCCCCCGGTCTTTCAATACTTTTTTCAGGGAATGGAACACTTCGGCACCCATGCGCAGGCCTTCGCGAAAACTTGAAGCGCCAATGGGCCGGATCATAAACTCCTGGAATGCGATAGGCGCATCGCTGTGCGATCCGCCGTTAATAATGTTCATCATGGGAACAGGAAGCACCTTGGCGTTAGTTCCGCCGATATACCTGTAAAGGGGCAGGTCATGAAACAGCGCAGCAGCCCTTGCAACAGCGAGGGAAACGCCCAGTATGGCGTTGGCACCCAGTTTGCTTTTGGTTTTGGTCCCGTCAAGCTCAATCATCTGCCTGTCAATGGCCACCTGGTCAAAGGCATTCATGCCGATAATTTCCCTGGCTATGATCTTATTCACATTTTCGACCGCTTTCAGAACACCTTTGCCAAGGTATCTTTTCTTATCACCATCACGCAATTCCAATGCTTCATTTTCACCGGTGGATGCTCCGGAAGGAACTGCGGCACGGCCAACAAAGCCGCTTTCGAGGGTTACTTCAACCTCGATGGTGGGATTTCCCCTTGAATCGAGTATTTCCCGTGCATGAACACTAGCAATTTGTCCCATTATTTTTTGATTTAGTTAAATAAATTATTTTAAGATGTATACTAATAAAAACAAGGGATAAAGATACTGAAAATCCTTATCCCCTGTCCGTTAATAATCCATAATGCACCCGTTATTCTTTTTCTTCAGCGGCCTGTGGGGCCTCAGCTGCAGGTTCGTCAGGTTGCGTTTTTACTTCGGCTTTTTTGGCTTTGGTCACCTTTTCGGCGACAGTCTTGCCTTTTTTGGGAGCCTCGGCTTCAGCTTTCTTTTTAGAACCACGACGGCTGCGTTTTGTTGTTTTGGTTTCGCCGGCGGCAGTTGTGGCCAGCATGACTTCGTTAAAGTCCACCAGTTCGATATAGCACATTTCGGCCGCATCACCCAGGCGTGTTCCCAGCTTTAATATGCGTGTATATCCGCCCGGACGCTCACTGATTTTCGGGGATATTTCCCGGAAAAGCTCGGTAACGGCATTCTTGTCCTGTAAATAATTAAATGCCAGCCTTCGCGAATTTGTAGAGTCTTCCTTCGATTTGGTGAGGATAGGCTCAATAAATACGCGTAATGCCTTTGCTTTCGCCGTAGTTGTCTTGATACGCTTATGCAGGATCAGTGATGATGCCATATTGGATAACATGGCCTTGCGGTGTGCGCTTTTCCTGCCGAGGTTATTGTTCGTATTATTGTGTCGCATTGTAATCCGTTAATTAATTCAAAAGATTTCCCAACCTTGCCGGTCGGATTCACTAATTAGTCTCTGTCCAGTTTGTACTTTATTATGTCCATGCCGAATGACAGGTTCATGGTTTCGAGCAGTTCATCAAGCTCGGTAAGGGATTTTTTTCCAAAATTCCTGAATTTCAGCAGATCATTTTTATTGAACTTCACCAGATCGCCCAGGGTTTCAACTTCTGCGGCTTTAAGGCAATTGAGGGCCCTCACCGACAGATCGAGATCCACCAGTTTGGTTTTCAACAACTGGCGCATATGAAGCACTTCCTCGTCAAATTCCTCGTTTGCTGCTCTTTCTTCCGAATCGAGGGTGATCTTCTCATCCGAAAACAACATGAAATGATAGATCAGGATCTTAGCGGCTTCCTTCAGCGCATCCTTGGGATGTACCGACCCATCGGTAAGAATTTCGATAAGCAGTTTTTCATAGTCGGTTTTTTGTTCCACACGGTAGTTCTCAACCGAATACTTTACATTTTTAATGGGTGTAAAGATGGAATCAATAGCGACGAGTCCGAATTCAGCATCGAACGGCTTGTTTTCCTCTGCAGGAACATAGCCCCTGCCTTTATTTACATGGAGTTCCATGTGGAGTTCCACATCCTTTTCCATATGACAAATGACCAGCTCGGGATTCAGCACCTCAAAACTGCTGAGAAACCGGTTCAGATCTCCTGCTTTAAAAACGGTCTGATCCGACAGTGTAACAACTACTTTTTCGTCGTTCACGTCTTCAATCAGCTTTCTAAAACGGATCTGTTTCAGGTTAAGCACGATTTCAACTACATCTTCAATAACTCCGGTGATGGAAGCAAATTCATGTTCGACTCCGTCGATTTTGATAGCTGTTATTGCATGACCTTCGAGGGATGACAACAGTATCCTGCGCAGGGCATTTCCAATGGTAATACCATAGCCGGGCTCAAGTGGTCGAAATTCAAATCTTCCGAACTTGTCATCCGATTCGATCATGATCACCTTATCGGGCTTCTGGAAAGCTAATATGGCCATATATTATAAATTACGGTTATTTAGAGTACAATTCAACGATCAACTGTTCCTTGATAGTTTCCGGAATCTGATCACGTTCAGGACGGTTGATGAGTTTTCCGGCCATAGCCGCAGCATCCCATTCCAACCAGGAAACATTTATCCTGCGTGAACCCAATGAGTTTAGAATAATCTCGAGTGATTTTGATTTCTCACGAACGCCAACAACATCACCGGGTTTTACAGAAAATGAAGGTACATTTACAACCTGACCGTTTACTGTAATATGACGGTGTGAAACAAGCTGCCTTGCTCCGGAGCGGGTAGGTGAAAGTCCAAGCCTGAAAACCATGTTGTCAAGGCGTGCCTCGAGCAGTTGCAGCAATACTTCACCGGTGACTCCCTTGCTCCTTTGTGCTTTTTCAAAAAGATTTGCGAATTGTCTTTCCAGTACACCATAGGTGTATTTGGCTTTTTGTTTCTCACGAAGCTGTATGCCGTACTCGGAAAGCTTCCTTCTTTTTTTGTTGCTTCCGTGTTGTCCCGGTGGATAGTTCTTCTTGTCATAGTTTTTATCCGGCCCGTAGATCGCGTCACCAAACTTTCTGGCTATTTTTGTTTTTGGTCCAATATATCTTGCCATTTTTGATGTATATATTTAAATCTCACTTATTTGCTTCATCATTAAACTCTTCTTCTTCCGGGTGCACGGCAACCGTTGTGTGGAAGAGGCGTAACATCAACGATCTCTGTTACCTCAATACCTGCGGTATGGATGGTTCTGATCGCTGATTCCCTTCCTGCACCGGGACCCTTGACAAAAGCTTTCACTTTGCGCAGGCCAAGATCGAAAGCGGTTTTGGCACAATCGGCAGCAGCGACCTGGGCAGCATAAGGGGTATTCTTCTTGGAACCCTTAAAACCCATTTTACCGGCAGATGCCCACGATATTACCTGACCCTGACTGTTTGTCAGAGAGATGATGATGTTGTTGAATGATGCATGCACATGTGCCTGACCGACAGGATCAACCTTAACAACTTTTTTCTTGGTAGTTCCGACTTTTTTTGCCATAATTCAATCCTTATTTGGTAGCCTTCTTTTTGTTAGCAACTGTTTTACGTCTTCCTTTACGGGTACGGGCATTGTTCTTGGTACTCTGTCCCCTTGTGGGTAATCCGAGACGGTGCCTGATACCCCGGTAACAACCAATGTCCATCAGGCGCTTGATGTTGAGCTGAACCTGCGAACGCAATTCACCCTCAACCTTGAAGTTCTCGTTAATGACCTTCCTGATAAGGTTTACCTGGTCATCAGTCCAGTCCTTTACTTTAACATCTTTATCAACACCAGCCTTTTCAAGTATTTTCTGGGCAGTACTACGTCCTAACCCGAAAATGTATGTAAGGCCCACTTCACCCCTTTTATTCTTTGGTAAATCGACACCAACGATTCTAGCCATATCCTGTTAATTTTTATTAATTGTTATTCAATGATCAACCCTGGCGCTGTTTATACTTCGGATTCTTTTTATTGATCACATATAAACGTCCTTTTCTGCGAACAATCTTGCAGTCGGCCGTGCGCTTTTTAATGGATGTTCTTACTTTCATTATTGTTAGTTTCAATTATTTGTACCTGAATGTAATTCTTCCTTTTGTAAGATCGTATGGTGACATTTCAACCCTCACCTTATCACCGGGGAGAATTTTGATATAATGCATTCTCATTTTCCCGGAGATGTGCGCTGTAATAATGTGCCCGTTCTGCAGTTCCACCCGGAACATTGCATTGGAAAGGGCTTCTCTTATCACACCGTCTTGTTCAATCGAAGGTTGTTTTGACATAGTCTATTGTACCAATTTTTTCAATTTTTATATACTTCCTCGATGAATTCAAATGTCGAAAGAATATCAGCCTTGTCCTTGCCTATTGCCACGCAATGCTCGTAATGTGCCGAAGGCATTTTATCTACCGTGTGAATCGTCCAACCGTCGGGGTCCTGCACAATTTCCTTCCGGCCCATGTTGATCATCGGCTCAATGCATATTACCATCCCCTGCTGCAGTTTTGTACCGTGACCGCGCTTGCCGTAATTCGGAACTTCAGGTGCCTCATGCAATCCCTTTCCGATTCCGTGTCCGACCATCTCACGCACAACCGAGAACTTTTCCCGCTCACAATGTTCCTGTACCGCGTTCCCGATATCACCAATCCTGTTGCCTTCCCTGACCTTTTCAATGCCCTTGTACAATGCTTCACGGGTGGTCTTCAACAGCAGTTTCACCCGTTGGGTGACTTCACCTACTGTAAACGTATACGCCGAATCACCATAATAACCCTGAAAAAGCACGCCACAATCCACAGAAACAATATCCCCGTCTTTAAGAACACAGGAAGAAGGTATCCCATGAACAACCTGTTGATTTACCGAGGTGCACAGCGTTTTCGGGTATCCCTTGTAACCCAGGAAACCAGGCACCGCACCGTTATCACGGATGTATTCCTCTGCAATCCTGTCCAGGAACAAGGTAGTAACTCCCGGTGCAATATGCTTTGCCACTTCAGCCAAAGCTTTTGAAACCAGCAGGTTACTTGCCCTGAGCAATTCTATTTCTTCAGTTGTCTTAAAATATATCATCAAAGAACGTCAAACCTGATTATATTGAAGAGGCGTAACCGCCTGCCCTGCCTTTAACCCGACCTGATTTCATCAGTCCATCGTAATGCCTCATCAGCAGATGGCTCTCGATTTGCTGCAGCGTATCCAGTACAACACCCACAAGAATGAGCAGGGAAGTACCGCCGAAGAACTGTGCAAAACTTTGCTGTATGCCAAACAAACCGGCAAATGCAGGCATGATGGCAATAAAAGCCAGAAAAAATGAACCCGGAAGCGTTATCCTTGACATGACTGTATCAATAAACTCCGAGGTCCTTTTCCCCGGTTTCACACCCGGTATAAAACCGCCGTTCTTCTTCATATCCTCTGCCATCTGGGTGGGATTAATGATAATGGCGGTGTAAAAATAAGTAAAAACAATGATAAGCAGCGCAAATACCATGTTATACCAAAAGCTTGTATAATTTGAGAATGCGGAAACAAACTTTGACATGGCATCTCCGCCCGTTCCGTAACGTGCAAATGACAAGGGAAGGAACATGATAGCCTGGGCAAAAATAATGGGCATAACACCGGCAGCATTTACCTTGAGGGGAATATATTGCCTGACCCCACCATACTGTTTGTTACCCACGATGCGCTTGGCATACTGAACGGGGATCCTTCTCGTGCCCTGAACCAGCAAAATGCTGACCACGAAAACCAGGAAAAGGAAAACAATCTCTACCAGAAATGCCACCAGACCACCCTGTCCGTTTAACCGGTCGGAAAATTCACTGGTAATGGCAAACGGAAGCCGGGCTATTATACCGATCATGATGATCAGCGAAATTCCATTGCCTATTCCCTTGTCGGTGATCCGTTCACCCAGCCACATAACAAAAATGGTACCTGCCGTAAGGATAATAATGGATGTTATCTGGAACATGGCCGGTGCCATGATCCTGGCCTCCATGGGTATCTGTGTAAGGTATGCCGGAGCCTGCAGCACCAGCACCACAACGGTAAGATACCGTGTGATCTGGTTCATTTTTCTTCGTCCGCTTTCTCCCTCTTTTTGCATACGCTGGAAATAAGGAACAGCGATGGTCATCAACTGAATAATGATTGAGGCTGAAATATAGGGCATAATACCCAGTGCAAATATGGAAGCACTTGAAAATGCACCTCCCGAAAACATATCAAGCAGGCCAAGCACTCCCTGCGTGGTACGGCTCGCAAATGACTCGAGCTGTTCGGGATCAACCCCGGGGAGAACCACTTTCGATCCCAGCCGGTAAACCAGTATGATCAGCAGGGTAAAAGAGATCCTCGACCTGAGTTCTTCGATCTTATAAATATTCTTTAATGTCTGAATGAATGATTTCATGAGAATTTCAGATTATTGTTGCCGTTCCTTTTAGCACTTCAATAGCTGCCTTAGCCGACTTCGAGAATGCATGTGCCGTAACATCCAGTTTGGAAGTGAGTTTGCCATTTCCCAATATCTTTACAAGATCTTTCTTGGATACCAAACCGGCAGTATAAAGGGTTTCCACGTCAATAACGGCAATATTTTTATCACTTGCAAGCGTTTGCAGGGTAGATATGTTTATGGCCTTGTATTCCTTGCGGTTGAGGTTGGTAAACCCGAATTTGGGTACCCGCCTCTGCAACGGCATCTGACCGCCTTCGAAACCAATTTTCCGGGAATATCCGGATCTTGACTGACCGCCTTTGTGACCCCTGGTAGAAGTACCACCCCTGCCGGATCCCTGGCCTCTGCCAATGCGTTTTTCTTTTTTTACTGACCCCTTGGCCGGTTTTAAGTTACTAAGATCCATAATAATTCTAATATCTTAAAGGTTATAATTCCGTTACTTTCAGCAAATGTCTTACTTTCTCAACCATACCCAGGATTTGCGGGGTAGCCTCATGTTCAACCGATGAATTCAGTTTGCGGAGACCCAGTGCCTGAAGATTAAGTTTCTGCCTTTTTGTGCAATGAATCTTGCTTCCTGTCTGTGTAATTTTTATTCTAGCCATTGGATTTCGAATTCAAGTATTAACCATTAAAAACCTTTTCCATGCTCACACCGCGATGTTGTGCAATGGTAAAGGCATCACGCAATAAAAGCAGGGCGTTAAAGGTAGCTTTCACGAGGTTGTGCGGATTTGATGATCCTTTTGATTTGGCAAGCACATCGTGAATGCCAACACTTTCCAATACCGCACGCATAGCACCACCAGCCTTAACACCGGTTCCGCTGGATGCAGGTTTCAGAAAAACTTTGGCCCCGCCGTATTTGGCAATCTGTTCATGGGGTATTGTTCCTTTGTATACGGGTACCTTGATCAGGTTTTTCTTGGCATCTTCCACACCTTTGGCGATGGCTGTTGTAACCTCATTGGCCTTACCCAGACCGTATCCAACGATACCGTCCTCATTGCCAACCACCACAATGGCTGAAAAACTGAAAGTCCGTCCACCTTTGGTAACCTTGGTCACGCGTTGAATACTTACCAGGCGGTCCTTCAGATCAAGGTCTGTAGTCTTTACTCTTCGAATGCTTACGTTTGACATAATTGATTAAAATTTAAGTCCTGCTTCCCTGGCGGCGTCAGCCAGTGCTTTTATTCTACCATGATAAAGGAAACCGTTACGATCGAAAACCACTGCGGTGATACCGTTTTCTTTCGATTTCTCAGCGGCCAGCTTTCCTACCAGTTTTGCCTGTTCGGTTTTGGTGATTCCAACTTTCTCTGCAATTTCCTTATTGCGTGAGGATATGGATAACAGGGTTTTACCCTCGGAATCATCAATAAACTGGACATAAATCTGTTTATTGCTTCTGAAAACCGAAAACCGGGGTTTATCCGTTGTTCCGTAAACCACCTTACGGATGCGCATTTTGATTCTGCTTCTGCGTTCTAATTTAGTCAAAGCCATACTTCAGTTTTTTTTAAGCATTATTTGGCTGTTGCCGATTTGCCGGCTTTTTTCCTGAGTTGCTCACCCACGAATTTAATACCCTTGCCTTTATAAGGCTCAGGTGCACGGAATGAGCGAATTTTTGCCGCGATCTGTCCGATCAGCTGTTTGTTGGTACTGGTAAGCGTAATGACGGGGTTGCTTCTCCTTTCGGTTTTGGTTTCCACCTTTACATCATCCGGTATCTGAAAATGGATATCATGAGAATATCCCAAACTGAGCTCAAGGATCTGTCCCTTGGCTTCAGCCTTATAACCAACGCCAACTACTTCCATTTCAATTTTATAGCCTGTGGAAACACCATGTACCATATTATTAATAAGGGAGCGGTATAATCCATGCAGTGCTTTATGCCGTTTCTGCTCGGTAGGCCGGGTAATGATAACCTCGCCGTCCTTTATCTCAACCCTGATATCAGGATTCACCTTTTGCTGAAGTTCACCCTTGGGACCTTTAACGTTTACCGAGTTGTCGGGATTAACCGTTAAGCTCACGCCCTGGGGCATTTTGATCGGGAGTTTTCCTATTCGTGACATCTGCTGTTCCTCCGTTAATATACGTAACACAAAATTTCGCCGCCCACTTTCAGGTTCCTGGCTTCCTTATCGGTCATCAAACCCTTTGAGGTGGAGACGATCGCAATGCCGAGACCATTGAGCACCCTGGGAAGCTTCTCGGAATTCACATATTTCCGCAAACCGGGCGAGCTGATCCGTTTAAGCAAACGGATGGCTGGCTGCTTGGTTTCGGGGTGATATTTCAAAGCTATTTTAATGGTACCCTGTAATGCATCATCAACAAATTTGTAATTCAGTATATAACCCTTGTCAAACAATATCTTGGTTATATTCCTTTTCAGATTGGAAGAAGGAATCTCAACCACTTTGTGACGGGCGGAAATCGCATTCCTCAATCGGGTTAAATAATCTGCTATCGGATCTGTCATTTTCTTAATTTTTTCTCATGATTTACCTGATATTACCAACTGGCCTTTTTAACTCCCGGAATTAATCCCTTGGAAGCAAGTTCCCTGAAAGCGATCCTGCTGATGCCAAACTGGCGCATATATCCTTTCGGTCTCCCGGTTAGTTTGCAGCGGTTATGCAAGCGGATGGGATTTGAATTTCTGGGCAAGCGGCTCAGTTCCACAAAATCACCTTCGGCTTTTAATTTCGCTCTTTTCTCGGCGAACTTATCAACCATTTTTCTGCGCTTTTCCTCGCGGGCTTTCAATGATTCTTTAGCCATAATAACTAATTCTTTTTGATATTTTTAAATGGTAAACCAAATTCACGCAACAATGCGAAAGCTTCCTCATCTGATGTGGCAGATGTTACAAAGGTTATTTCCATACCCAGTATCTTGTTTATTTTGTCAATATCAATCTCCGGGAAGATGATCTGCTCGGAAATCCCAAGGGTATAATTCCCACGTCCGTCGAATTTGGAGTTGATCCCCTTGAAGTCTCGTATCCTAGGCAATGCAACACTTACAAGCCTTTCCAGAAACTCAAACATGGTATCCCGGCGAAGGGTGACCTTTACACCGATCGGCATTTTCCTCCTGAGCTTGAAATTGGAGATATCTTTGCGCGACATAGTCTGGAAAGCCTTCTGGCCCGTGATCATGGTGAGCTCTTCCTGTGCTGTATCAACAATTTTCTTGTCGGTTACTGCCTGTCCGACTCCCTGATTGATCACGATCTTTTCCAGTTTGGGCACCTGCATTATTGTATGGTAACCAAACTCCTTGGTGAGCGCCGGGATTATCTCTTCCCGGTATTTTTTCCTGAGGTTGGGTGTATGGGCCATTATTTAATCTCCTCCCCTGATTTTTTAGAATATCTGACAAGCCGGCTGTCTCCGGTAGATCTGCGTCCTATGCGTGTTGGTTTCCCTGATGAGGGATCAATAAGCATGAGATTTGAAATGTGAACAGGAGCCTCCTTTTTGATTATCCCGCCCTGTGGACTTTTGGCATTGGGCTTGGTGTGCTTGCTTACCAGGTTGATGCCTTCAACAATAGCCCGCTCATCCTTTCTGATCACTTCCAGAATCCTGCCTTGCTGGCCTTTATTTTCGCCGGCATTCACATAAACCGTATCGCCCTTCTTGATATGTAATTTCTTCTGCATTGAATTTATTTTTAATGTATTATAACACTTCAGGCGCAAGTGATACAATTTTCATATACTTGTCACGCAATTCACGGGCAACCGGACCGAAAATACGGGTTCCCCTGATTTCATCCACATTTGTGAGCAATACACAGGCATTGTCATCAAAACGGATGTACGATCCGTCATTACGGCGTATTTCCTTTTTGGTCCTGACAATAACCGCCTTGCTAACGGTTCCTTTTTTAACTTCGCTTGCTGGTAGTGCGGTCTTTACGGTCACAACAATTTTGTCTCCGACAGAAGCATACCTTCTGGCTGTACCGCCAAGCACCCGGATACAAAGAACCTCTTTTGCCCCGCTGTTATCCGCAACCGTTAATCTGCTTTCTTGCTGTATCATAGTTATTTAGCTCTTTCGATAATTTCAACTACTCTCCAGGACTTATTTTTACTCAGTGGCCGGCTTTCCATGATCTTCACAACATCGCCGATATTGCAATTGTTGGCTTCGTCATGTGCCATGAATTTTGTAGTACGGTTGATGAATTTTCCATAAATGGCATGCTTGAACTTTCTTTTCTCAGCTACCACGATGGTTTTGTTCATCTTGTTGCTAACAACAATCCCGATCCTTTCTTTCCTTAGATTTCTGTTTTCCATTGAATTCAATTTAACCTTTTTCTAGACTTCATTCTTTTTCTGACGAAGTATGGTCTCCAGCCTGGCAATGTTTCTCCTGGTTTCCCGGATTTTCATCGGGTTATCCATCGGAGAAATGGCATGGTTCATTTTCTGCCGGAAAATGAGATTTTTCTCATTTTCAATCCGTTCTTCAATCTCTTTAACGGACAATTCTCTTATCTCGGTAGTCTTCATGAACTTACAAATTTGTTTCAACATAATCCCTTCTGACGATGAACTTGGTTGCAATGGGCAACTTCTGCGCGGCCAGTCGCAATGCTTCCTTGGCCACTTCAAAAGGCACACCTTCGGCTTCAATCAGAATACGACCGGGAGTAACCGGTGCGACAAATCCTTCAGGAGCTCCTTTACCTTTACCCATACGAACTTCAGCAGGCTTTTTGGTGATCGGCTTATCGGGAAAGATCCGTATCCAGATCTGGCCTTCACGTTTCATGAAACGTGTAACGGCCTGACGGGCTGCCTCAATCTGCCTTCCGGTGATCCAGGCTTTATCCATCGCTTTGATCCCAAATGATCCGAATGCCAGGTCATGTCCACGCTGGGCATTCCCTTTCATCCTGCCCTTTTGTTGCCTCCTGTACTTGGTTTTCTTCGGTTGTAACATAATATTGTTCAGTTAAAGCGTGTTACAGTTACTTTCTGCGTTTTTTAAAATTACTCTTTGGTTTTGCCGATTTTGCACCAATGTTCGGGGCAAGGTCACGTTTTCCAAAAATCTCCCCTTTGCAGATCCATACCTTTACGCCGATGAGTCCTACTTTTGTCAGGGCTTCACCCAACGCATAGTCGATATCGGCCCGGAATGTATGCAGGGGAATACGTCCTTCCTTGATCATTTCGGTACGGGCCATTTCAGCACCGCCCAAACGTCCGGAAACCTGACACTTGATTCCTTCGGCACCCATGCGGATGGTGGAAGCAATGGACATTTTTATGGCGCGGCGGTATGAAACCTTACCTTCAATCTGCCTGGCAATGTTGTTGGCAACGATCACCGCATCAAGCTCAGGTCTCTTCACTTCAAAAATATTGATCTGAACCTCCTTGCTGGTAATTTTCTTCAACTCTTCCTTTAGCTTGTCAACTTCCTGTCCGCCTTTGCCGATAATAATACCGGGCCGGGCTGTATTAACAGTTACGGTGATAAGCTTCAGGGTCCGCTCAATGATGATTTTTGAGATGCTGGCCTTGGCCAACCTGGCACTGAGATACTCCCTGATCTTGTAATCCTCAACCAGCTTATCGGAATAATTTTTGCCGCCATACCAGTTGGAATCCCAACCTTTTATGATTCCCAGGCGATTACTTATAGGATTTACTTTTTGTCCCATTAATATTAATTTGTATGACTTACGACTTGTTCCTGAATATTTGCACGGCTATCCACAATAATGGTCACATGATTGGAACGTTTTCTAACCCTGTAACCTCTACCCTGAGGAGCCGGACGCAGCCTTTTAAGCATGCGGCCACCATCAACAAAAACCTCTTTTACATAAAGGTTTGACTTCTCAATCCGGACATCTTCATTCTTTTTCTGCCAGTTTGAAATGGCTGAAAGTAAAAGCTTTTCAACTTTTTTTGAGGCCTCTTTCGTGCTAAACCTGAGAATATCCAGCGCCCTGTTAACCTCAACTCCCCGGATCATATCAACAACCAGTCTCATTTTCCGCGGAGAACTCGGACAGCGGCTTAACATCGCCGTGGCCAGATTCTTCTTTTCTTCTTTTCGTTGTTCAGCTGCAATTCGCTTTCGTGCACCCATTGTTATCTGTTTTAATGGATTTGTTCTTTTCTAGTCCTTTTGTCTGCCTGCATGTCCCCTGAAGGTACGGGTGGGCGAAAACTCACCCAGGCGATGCCCTACCATGTTCTCGGTTACATACACCGGGATGAATTTATTCCCGTTATATACCGCTATCGTGTGCCCGACAAAATCGGGTGAAATCAGTGACCGCCTGGACCAGGTTTTAATAACCGATTTTTTCCCGGCTTTATTCATCTCAAGTACGCGTTTTTCGAGCTTGAATTCGATGAAGGGACCTTTCTTTAATGACCTGCTCATAGTATAAAGTCAATTATTTTTTCCTGCGTTCGATAATAAACTTGCTAGTGGGATTCTTCTTCCGGCGTGTCTTCATACCCTTAGCATACAATCCCTTACGTGATCTCGGATGGCCTCCGGAAGCACGGCCTTCGCCTCCTCCCATCGGATGGTCAACCGGATTCATAACAACACCGCGGACCCTGGGTCTGCGACCCAACCACCTTGACCGGCCAGCCTTACCGGAACGCTCAAGACCGTGATCGGGATTTGAAACGGTACCAATGGTAGCCCTGCAAGTGGTAAGTATCATCCGCGATTCACCGGAAGGAAGCTTTATTATAGCATACTTTCCATCGCGCGATGTCAACTGGGCATACGATCCTGCACTACGTGCAAGTGCACCCCCCTTACCCGGCTGAAGTTCGATGTTGTGAACAAGCGTTCCGAGCGGGATCTCAGCAAGCGTCAGGCAATTACCTATCTCAGGCGCCACTCCGGAACCCGATCGTACCAACTGTCCTACTTTTAATCCGCTGGGAGCAATGATATACCGCTTTTCACCATCTTCATAAAGAACCAGGGCAATACGTGCCGAACGGTTAGGGTCATACTCGATGGTCCTTACCGTGGCAGCCATGTTATCCTTGTTGCGGATGAAATCAATTATACGGTACATCCTTTTATGGCCTCCACCAATATACCGCATGGTCATTTTTCCGTCACCGTTCCTACCCCCAGTTTTCTGCAAGGGCCGCAATAACGCTTTCTCGGGTGTTGAGCTTGTAACATCGTCAAAGGAAGCAACAACTCTGTGTCGCTGGCCCGGAGTTACAGGTTTTAATTTTCTTACAGCCATAATATAAAATTAGATATTGCTATAAAAATCAATAATGTCGCCTTCTTTTAATGTAATAACAGCCTTCTTAAAGGCATTCCGCCTGCCCGATACTAAACCGGTGGTGGTAAATCTCGATTTGCGTTTACCGGCATAATACATGGTATTCACCGTCTCTACCGTAACGCCATAAAGATTTTCCACGGCTCGTTTTATCTGTACTTTGTTGGCCTTTTTATCGACGATGAAGCCGTACTTTTTCAGACCTTCGGTCTGGGCATTCATCTTCTCTGTTACAACGGGCCTTACTATAATATCCATTACTACTATATTAGAAGGTTACAGATTTTTCTGAAAATTGTCGAGCGAACTCTCCACAAATACAAGAGAAGCGCTATTCAGGATATCGTAAGTTGTTAATTCTGATATACTTACTACTCTTGTGCCGCTCAGATTCCGGGACGACAAATATATATTTTTATTCGGTTCATTCAGAACTACGAGCGACTTTTTACCGTCTATTTTCAGATTGCTGAGAATAGCAATATAGTCCTTTGTCTTTGGTGTTTCCAGGCTAAAATCCTCCAGCACCATGATCTCATTGTTCCTTGCCTTATAAGTAAGCGCTGATTTACGTGCCAGCAGCTTCACCTTTTTATTGAGCTTAAAATGGTAGTCACGCGGTTGAGGCCCAAATACCCTGCCTCCTCCGGTAAACAAAGGATTTTTTATACTACCGGCCCGTGCACCGCCTGTACCTTTCTGCCTCTTGATCTTACGTGTACTGCCCGCAATTTCATTGCGCTCCTTGGATTTGTGCGTTCCCTGGCGCTTGTTGGCAAGGTACTGTTTTACATCAAGGTAAATGGCGTGGTCATTGGGCTCGATGGAGAAAATAGTATCCATGAGCTGAACCTTCCGTCCAGTTTCCTTTCCTGCTTTGTCAATTACTGCTAGTTCCATCGTTCACAGTTTATTATGTCCTATCCGGACTTTCAACAATTACATAAGATCCTTTTGATCCCGGGACCGAACCTTTTAATAACAAAAGGTTATTCTCGGAAATTATTTTAACCACCTTGAGGTTAAGTACTTTTATATTTTTATTGCCGGTCTGCCCTGCCATACGCATGCCTTTAAACACGCGTGACGGCCAGGATGAACCACCCAGCGAACCCGGAGCTCTAGAACGGTCGTGCTGACCATGGGTTGAATCACCAATCCCGCTAAAGCCATGACGCGTTACAACACCCTGGAAACCCTTACCCTTCGAAACTGCGGTAACATCGAGCCAGGGATCATCCTTAAAATAGTCCACGGTGATCACATCGCCCACTTTCCAGTCGCGTATGAAACCCCTCAGTTCAACCACCTTATATTTTGGCGTGGTGTTGGCCTTTTTGAAATGGCCTTTCATCGCCTTCGTGGTGTTCTTTTCCTTTTTTTCATCAAATGAAAGCTGTACGGATTTATAACCGTCGCTTTCTATGGTCTTTATCTGTGTGATCACACAGGGACCTACCTCGATTACAGTACAGGGAACATTACTTCCGCTCTCATCAAATACCGAGGTCATTCCGACCTTTTTTCCAATTAATCCTGGCATTTCTAAACAAGTTAATTGTTTCAGACTTTAATTTCAACTTCAACACCACTGGGCAACTCCAGTTTCATCAACGCATCAATGGTCTTGGGCGTTGAACTGTATATGTCCAGCAAACGCTTGTGTGATGACAGTTGAAACTGCTCTCTTGATTTCTTATTTACAAAAGGTGACCGCAGTACGGTAAAGATCCTTTTGTGTGTAGGAAGGGGAATTGGCCCGCTAACCACCGCACCTGTGGACTTCACCGTTTTGACTATCTTCTCGGCTGATTTGTCCACCAGATTATGATCATACGATTTAAGCTTAATTCTAATCTTCTGGCTCATGTATTTGGTCTTAAATTCGATTATACAACTAGTTTTGTTCCGGTTACTTTCTCAATTACTTCGGTTGAAATGGCGGGAGGCACTTCCTCAAAATGTGAAAACTCCATGGTTGATGTTGCCCGGCCTGACGACAGCGTACGGAGCACCGTAACGTATCCGAACATCTCGGCAAGGGGAACATTGGCGAGAACTATACGGGCTTTGTTTTGTGATTCCATGCCGGTTATCTGTCCGCGCCTGCGGTTAAAGTCACCGATCACATCACCCATATTCTCTTCCGGAGTTACTACCTCCACCTTCATAATTGGCTCGAGGAGTACATTTTTTCCTTTTTTCATGGCATGCTTGAAACCCTGTTTGGCAGCAATTTCAAAAGCCAGCGAATCGGAATCCACCGGGTGGAACGATCCGTCCCTGAGGGTCACCTTAAGGTTCACCAGGGGAAATCCGGCCATTATACCATTTTTAATGGCTTCCCGAAATCCTTTTTCAACAGAAGGAATATATTCACGCGGTACGTTTCCACCTTTTACTTCATCAACAAATTCAAGTCCCGTAACACTCCTATCAGCCGGGGCAATTTCAAATACAATATCGGCAAATTTTCCCCTGCCGCCGGTTTGTTTTTTAAAGGTTTCCCTGTGTTTTACAGCTGTAACAAGAGCCTCTTTATAGGCTACCTGGGGTGCACCCTGGTTGCATTCAACATTAAATTCCCGTTTCAGCCTGTCCAGCAAAATCTCGAGGTGCAGTTCTCCCATACCGCTGATAATGGTCTGGCCCGAATCCTCGTCAATCTTTACCTTGAAAGTGGGGTCCTCTTCTGCCAGTTTGTTCAGGGCCATGCCCAGCTTGTCGATATCCGCCTGGGTTTTTGGCTCGATGGCCACACCGATCACCGGCTCGGGAAAGGTCATGGTTTCAAGAAAAATGGGATGCTTGATGTCACATAACGTATCGCCGGTAACCACCTCTTTCAATCCTACAACACCACAAATATCTCCTGCCTCAATACGGTCACGTGGATTTTGCTTATTTGCATGCATCTGGTACAACCGGTTGATCCGCTCTTTTTTCCCGGTTCGCGGGTTCAGCACGCTCATACCGGCATCAATGGCGCCGGAATAAACGCGTACATAGGTGAGCCTGCCGACATAAGGATCCGTGGCAATTTTGAATGCCAGGGCAGCAAGTGGTTCGGTCTCTTCGGCCTTGCGTTCTTCCTGCTTATCGGTATAGGGATTAATTCCGTTGACAACACCTTTGTCAAGCGGACTGGGCAACACGGCGCAGATTGAATCAAGCAGACGTTGTATACCCTTGTTTTTAAAGGAAGCTCCGCACAAAACCGGAACAATGCGTCTTTCAATAACTGCATTGCGCGTGTGTTCCATAAATTCTTCCACGGTGATGGCTGTGCGGTCTTCAAAAAATCTTTCCAGCAGATCATCATCGGTCTCACAAACTGCCTCGATCAGCTTCTCACGCCATTCTTCAACAAGCTCCACCATGTCCTCAGGTATATCGGTGTATTCATACCGCATAACCAGCTTTTCATCCGGTTTCCAAACAATAGCGCGGCGTTCAATAAGATCAACCAGTCCGGCAAAATTATCTTCCGCACCGATAGGGATCTGCATGGGAACCGGATTTGATCCGAGCTTGTCCTTTATCTGTTTTACAACACCAAAGAAATCGGCTCCCACGCGGTCCATCTTATTGATAAACGCTAACCTTGGAACATTGTATTTGTCGGCCTGGCGCCAAACCGTTTCAGACTGGGGCTGAACGCCTCCCACTGCACAAAACACTGCAATAGCCCCGTCAAGTATGCGCAACGAACGCTCTACTTCAACTGTGAAGTCAACGTGCCCGGGAGTATCGATGATGTTGATTTTGTAATCCTGGTCCTTGTAATTCCAGAATGTTGTAGTAGATGCTGCGGTAATTGTTATCCCTCTCTCCTGTTCCTGCACCATCCAGTCCATAGTGGCTGTACCGTCGTGCACTTCACCCATCCGGTGAACCATACCAGTATAGAACAGGATGCGCTCGGTAGTGGTAGTCTTACCGGCGTCTATATGGGCCATAATCCCGATATTTCTGGTATAATTCAGATCAAAATTCATAAAGCACTAATTATCAGCTAGTGTAACTATAGGCAATAATAACCGCAATGTCAAATATCTTTAAAACCTGAAGTGCGCAAATGCCTTATTAGCTTCTGCCATTTTATGTGTATCTTCTTTCTTTTTATAGGCCGCACCTTCTTCCTTAAAAGCTGCGAGAATCTCAGCTGCAAGTTTATCGCTCATTGAATTGCCTGCTCTCTTTTTTGAATAAAGGATCAGGTTTTTCATGCTGATTGAAATCTTACGATCGGGCCGTATCTCAGTGGGAACCTGAAAGGTTGCCCCACCTACCCTGCGGCTTTTTACTTCAACCTGGGGCGTAATGTTCTCCAATGCTTTTTTCCAGATGTCCAGCGGAGATCCTTCAATATCTTTGGCACGCTTGCTAACCAGGTCGAGAGCCTCATAAAATACATCGTAGGCCGTACTTTTCTTGCCCCTGGTCATCAGATTATTCACGAAACGGGTTACCAATGGATCATTGTACTTCGGATCCGGTAACATTATTCTTTTTTTTGGTTTAGACTTTCTCATGATGTGGTCTATTCAAAAACAAATTACTTTTTAGGTCTTTTTGTGCCATACTTCGAACGCCGTTGGTTACGACCTTCAACACCCGATGTGTCAAGAGCTCCCCTTATAATGTGGTAACGAACGCCCGGTAAATCCTTCACCCTGCCACCACGGATCATAACAATCGAGTGCTCCTGCAGGTTATGTCCTTCACCGGGAATATATGCCGTAACTTCAATTCCATGCTGAAGCCTTACCCTGGCAACTTTACGCATAGCTGAATTGGGCTTTTTAGGCGTGGTTGTATATACACGCGTACATACCCCGCGCTTTTGCGGACAAGCATTTAGAGCCGGAGCTTTGCTCTTTTCATTTATGGTAGCTCTGCCTTTTCTTACTAATTGTTGAATCGTTGGCATCTATGCTGTTTTTGTATATTTTCTTATTTTTCGGCTTGCAAAGGTAGATGTTTTTTTATCAAAAGCAACAAGTGTCTCAAAAATATTTCACGATTTTTACCAGGTCCCGGTAATTCTCTTCATCAGTCACCTCCTTGTATTCCTAAGTGTTTTTGTGAATATATACCGGGAGCATGATGGGTATTTGAATGTTTTATACTATTTTTATTATCTGTTTGTATTAACCAACTTAATAAACAAACCAACATACTGATCATGAAAACAAAAAATTCAAGAAGGGATTTCCTGAAAGTGTCCGCGGCTGGTGCGCTCGGAGCAATTGTCCTGTCGCAGTACGCATGCAAAACTGCCCCGGTTCCGCCTCCTCCTCCGCCACCCGTTGATCCCAAATCTTTTGGTCTGGCGCTTCAGTTATACACCATCCGTGATGCCATGACTACGGATGTTCCCGGATCGTTGAAACAGGTTTCCGACATCGGCTTCAAATACCTTGAACTTGCCGGTTATGCCGAAGGCAAGTTTTACGGATACGAACCGGTCGAATTTAAGAAACTGGTTAATGACCTGGGGATGGAAATCATAAGCAGCCATACTCAGGTTGAAGACAAGGGTATTACTTTGGAAAACGCCAGGAAAATGGCCGAAGATCATGCAAAACTTGGCGTAAAGTACTGCATTCAGCCCTGGGTGGTTCCCGAAGCCCGCAAAACCCTCGCCAGCTATCATAAAATGGTTGCCGAATGGAACAAGGTGGGCGGAATTATGAAGGAATCCGGTATCCAGTTCGGATACCACAACCACAATTTCGAATTTGCATCCGTGGAAGGCAAGATCCCCTTCTACGATGTTATTATGGCCGAACTCGACAAGGAACTCGTTACACTGGAGCTGGACCTTTTTTGGACAACCAAGGCAGGACAGAACCCTGTTGAAATTTTCAACATATACCCCAACAGGTTCCAGCTTTTCCACATGAAGGATATGTTCACCCATGAACCTCCGTTTTTTACTACCGATGGCGTGACCGATTTCGCCCCCGTGGGTGCCGGCGTGATAGATTTCAAGTACATCCTGGCAGCCAAAGATGTTGCAGGTATGAAATACATGGTTGTGGAACAGGACAGCACCAAGGATGGAAAACCGTTTGATGCCATAAAAACAAGCGTCACCAACCTTACTACCAATATCCTCGTTTAAACCGGTAGTGTTTTGTCATGCTGAACGAAGCGATGCATCCTTATTCCCGACGGATGCTTCGCCAAGGTTCAGCATTACAGGCATCTATTTATGTGAAAGATTGTATAGGCTGATGGCCCGGATAAGTTCGTGTTCGTTGTTCCTGATCGCGATCCTGTTTGAGCGCAGTATGGCTTTCATTTCAGTTCCCGGGATTACGGGTATATCCAGCAGGCTGTTTCTTCTGAGCCTGACAAAATAGTCGTTCCCGGCAACGCTGATCAGATATTTTCCATTGTCTATCAGTCTGTAATCCGTAGTAGTGGTAGTTGCATTCCGGTAAGCATACAGAGCCGGATCACCCTTCACAAGTACCTGAAGATATGCATCCTTTGAACCAATGAAAGGCAGCGTAATATTCTTTTTGATAAATGTCATCGACGGCTCGTTTATGTTATTGGACAACCGGAAACCTGCAACATCTCCTTTGTTTATAATGCCTGTTTTCAAGTCAGACTGTCTTAACCACAACAATTCATCCATGTAAGTGTCATACTGCAGGAAAATATTACGGATCATATCCCCGTTAATCATCCTGACCTCACCCAGGGCCCAGTTATTGAAATATTGCCTGCCGGTATACCCCTCTACCGGATTGCGGTATGCAAATCCCATGAGACTCTCCTGGAGCCGGATCTCATAATCATCGTCATTCGGGCAGGCACAATCGGATTGCTGCGAATATGCCCCGCAAAAACCCAGGGAAAACATTAATATAAGGTATAGACTTTTCATCATCGTATATTATTTGACTTCGAAGAAAGTTTCAGCTCGCAGGGGATGACCCTGCCCTGTTATTCCGCGGACTTTTACGGCAAACCTGCCTGTAAGCCGGGATGCCGGAAATTCAACAACCAGTATTTCCCTGCCGGTTACGCTGGCACCAGGATTCCAGAGCAGGGTACTCCTGAAATCCGGGTAATGGTCGCCGGATGTTCCGGAGGATCCTTCCGGGAGTGTATTCTGTACCGTATCGTTCGGGATAACAGTATTCGTGAAACTGAATGTATTATTTTTAAGATAGTTCTCCGGGATGCTGTGATCATGGGTGTAAACGGATAACAGCCCCGGAAGGGTAAGATCACCCAGCAGGAAATCAGACGCAATAACTTCAATTCTTTTGATGTCTTTTGTACCAAGTGTGGCTAAATAAGCAAGGTCGGTATAAGGAACACCGTTCAGGAACAGGGTTCTGCATTCATTCCATAGTCCGGTACTATTGTTCAGGATCTGCAAGGAATAACCCTCGCTGCGGATTGAAAATTTAACTCCCGGTACTATGTTATCGGTAATTTCTTTAAAATTGATAAGATCGGAATAATCACCAGGGTATACCAGCACATCGGGAGGACTGAAGTAATTGATACCGCCTGAATCAATCCGGTGGCTCTCCCCGGTCTTTTCAGCTGAATAAACGGCTTCAATAAGCCTCAGGTCCTTTACGGTATTCAAAAACGCCGTTTCTTCCGGCTGCAATAAATAGGGTAAAAGGTTACCCTTTCCGGCATCTAATTCCTTACGGTCAATTCCCCAGTAGTAATCGGCATTCCTGGATTGGTCACCAAATTGCAGGATCAGTTCCTTATTATCGAAAAGACTGCTGAGATAGAATGTGAATTCACCAACTGAATCAGTAACTGCATAACGGATTTTTGGTGTAATGCTGTCGCTCACCGAAAGCAAAATTTTCGCGTCTTCCAGCGGCCTGTGGTCAATACGGTTTTTTATCCGCCCGGTGAGCATATACCCCCTGTCTTCCACACGGTACGTGCACGGCAGTTCCGATTTTTCACGACGGGCAGTTACGCCATTCAGGCAGTCGATTATATCCGCTTCCGGGATCAGCTCCTGAACAGGCGTTGCAGTGGAAACCGAAACGGACAGATTCGCATTCACTGCATCCTGTAGCTGGCTGCGCAGATCAATTTCCACCCGTACCTTCTCCTTCACCGCAAATGTATCTTTTGAAGTGGTTACATGCAAGGCATACCCATGGCTGGCGACTTCCGGTGGAAGTGCTGCCGCGGCATTTCCCGAAAACGGTAAATTCAACGTATCCGGTATCGCCTCCGACAGGTTCATAATAAGCAGGTTCTGCGAAAATGGCAGGTTGCCGGGACTGTTTCGCATCAGGTTGGTAAAAGCCCTCAGAACATACATCCCGGCCTTTAATTCAGACGGAATTTCAAAACTTCCCGAGACAGGCTTATCCCCGAAATTGATACGCCAATCCGCCCTGCTGTTACCGGCGGTACCTGTTAAACTGAAGTACAGTATCTTACTGCAGGGTGCCATGCCGGGTTTATCGCCGTTCAGGAGGTATACCTTATATCTTATCGATTCTCCTGCAACATATACCATCTTGTCGAGATGAATATAAACCTTTTCACATCCCGGAGAAAAACCGGATGAATGCTGCCCCGGGGCCGGGATTGGCAACGAAAAACTAACGGTGAGGACTAACGCTGCAAAGAGGATGAACTTGTGAAAAACCGACATGTTGAAAGTATTCGTTTTTACGTTTTAAACCATGTACTTAATAAAAGGGTATCCAAAAATCCGGAGGGAAAGGCATCGTGGATCCATCCTCCAGATCCCCGGGAAACGATTGCAGATCTAATGATCTGTACGTTTCGGGACCATCCCAGCTAAATGCTTTGTAAACTGTTGCGCGTGAAGTTGCTTCAAAAACTCCAATAACAGCTTTGTCAGGATCAGTGAGGCAATTAAAGGTACTTTTCACCTGGGAAGGAACCGGTGCAAACAGCTGATCTTTTGAACCCAGCTGCCGGGCAATGGAATTATGATAATTATAAACATCAGCCGAAATGGAGTAAACATTAAAAGAAATCACCCATCCGACTATCCAGGGGGCAGTGGCTTCCGGAGATTCCTTATAGGGCTCGTAAAGAAATTGCACAAAACCAACATCATGCGCCGGGAGTAACTGCCGGTTTCCCTGTGCAACCGTATAATTAACTGAATAAACATTGTCCAGGAAAGTAGATTCCCATACATACACCGTTTGAGCAGCCGTTGAACCAGGGTCCTTGGTGTATGTTATCTCTTTGGTAACCTTTGTATTAAACCTGTAATACAGCACCGAATCGGAAATTTCACTCAGGTCAGCAAGGATAAATAGCCCTTCCTGGTATACCGGCATCGGTTCATTCTCGGTATTATAGGTATAGGTGTTCCGGATTCCCGGATCAGCATACAGACTGTCGATTGCAGGGCTCTTTCGCAGCAATTCGGGGGAGGAGATAAATTCACTGCCATCGGGCAACAGAACGTGAAGCGTGTAAGTGCGCCCCACAGCGCCTCTGATTTCAGCGAAAACCGACGTATAAATTCCGTAATCTACTTCGTCAAGGCCGACGCTGTTTCCAAGGTCATCCGAGATGGTAATTTCGGCCTCGCTTATGTATTCCGTCTCTTTGTCGCCATATCCGAGGGCCCAGGTCAGTTTTACGCGAGGAACATCACCTTCCTCGATAATTCCTTCGATGACAGGAATCTTTTCGGGTGAATTGATGTCATCGGGAAGATATACTTCCCTGCATGACCAGCCTAGCATCATTGCTGCCATTCCGGTTGTATATATTATTGACTTTCTCATAAACACAATCCGTTAAAAAATAAAGGAATAGGATGCAGATGGTATAGGCCTGCCAATCAGGTACAGCTTATATAAACTGTAACGGTTATAATTATTTGCCGGACTTGGATCTTCCTTCTTATAATAAATGGTATAAGCGTTTTTTCTGCCATAGACATTCAGAATTGAAAAACTCCAGCGGCCTTTCCACTTCTTTTTGAGTTTTAGACTTTCATCGAGTGAAAGTGTGATATCGAGCCTGTGATAGGTTGGGATACGATACTGGTTTTTATCAGAAAAAAAGACAACAACCTCGTTGCCTGCAAAGTACCTGTATTCCGGCAGGGTTATCGGCCGACCCGTGGAAAAGGAGAAGTTTGATGAAAACTGAATTCTTTTGTTCAGATGAATATTAGCCACAACGCTTAGGTCATGGGGCTTATCGTACGATGAAGGGAACCATGTATTGTTGTTGAGCATCTCAGATGTTCTCAAACCCGAAGTTTTCCGGAGTGATCTGGAATAGGTATAGCTTATCCAGCCATCAATCTTTCCGCTGTTCTTTTTAAGCAGGAACTCAACTCCAAAGTTTTTACCCTGTGCATTGATCAGCTCATTTTCGATATTGGTGTTCATCTCCAGAACAGCACCGTCCTTGTATTCGATTACATTGGCAAGGCTTTTGTAATAGATCTCCACCGATGTCTCTATGCTGTTATCCAGGAAATTCCGGTAATACCCAACAGCAAACTGGTTCGCTTCCAAAGGCCTTATGTAAGAATCAGATAATTTCCAGATATCTGCCGGGGTAGATACCGAGGAATAGGATATCAGTGAAAGATACTGGAAATTCCTGTTGTAGCTTAATTTTACCGACCTGTTGTCATTGAGCTGGATCTTGGCGGAAAGCCTTGGTTCAAATCTGAAGGCCGGGGTTGCCTCCATATGCCTGTAGCCCGATAACCGCAATCCGGCATTAAAAGTAATTCCCTTGTTCAGGGTATATTCATCGTTGACAAATACAGCCCCTTCATAGGCCTGCTCAGATTCAAGCTCCTGTGGAGTAACCAGTGATTCGGTATTCAGGGGAGACTGCTTCCCGGGATGAATATCATAATTAATCAAATTGAATCCGGCATCAAGGGTATGATGCTGTATTCCACCGTATTTGATCCGGTATTTCAAACCGCTGTATGTAATGCCCGATTCGGTCCGGCTCTGCATCAGGCCTTTGCTGATATCATCCTTTGCCACATTGTACTGGCTGTAGGACAAAGAAAGATAGGAAGCCAGGTTTGAATTGAAGAGATAATTCCAGTTTAAAGATCCCAGTGTACTTCCATAACTGTATTTCACCTCTGAGGCGAACCTGAACGCATCATAACAGTTATAGCCTGAAATGGAAATGCGTCCCTTGGGAAGCACTGCATGCAGGGTGCCATTGAGGTCATAAAAAGAAGCCAGGCTGTTCTGCAGGTCATAATCCTTCATATTGTGCAGGATCCAGTTGGAGTAATTGGTACGGCCTCCCAAATCGATAAATACCTTGTCCTTAAACACGGGTACTTCTGCCATCAGTTTGCCGTCGTATAATCCGATACCTCCCTTGAACCTGATCATTTCGGGAGCGGATTCGTTCGTGCGGATATCAATTACCGATGAAACCCTTTCTCCGTATACAGCCGGAATATGGCCTTTGTATAACGTCAGTTTATCCACAGCATCAGGATTTATCACGGAGAATAGCCCGAACACATGGGAGGTATTGAAAAGCGGTGTTCCGTTGATCAGGTAAAGGTTCTGGTCTTCTCCCCCGCCCCGGACATTAATCCCCGAACTGAATTCTCCGACCGATTTAACGCCTGGCATGGTTGTAAGCCCCTTTAATACATCCTTTCCTCCTGAAACTGCAGGTAACCGGTCTATTGCCCGTGAATCAAGCTCAACCAGGCTCATCTGATGGCTGCTGACATTCCTGTCGAGCCGCTGACCATAGATTATGATATCCTCCAGTGCCACTGATTTGTCAAACAGTTCAATATTCAACTCCCCGTTGCTTAATAGTTTAACATTGTACTGTGCTTTCTCATATCCCACACTCGATGTCACCAGGGTATACAACCCGGGAGCCAGGGTAAGCTTGTAGTTTCCCTGAAGGTTGGTAACAGCTCCCTGCTGCATGCCGTTGACCTGAACGATTGCGGCAATGACCGGCTCGCTGGTTTTCCCGTCGGTAATGCGTCCTGTAATTGAAACGGTTTTTGATTTTCCGGCTTCACCGGGTTTGCCGACCTGGATAAAAGACAGATCAGAATCGGAGTTATCACTGTAATTCAGCAAATGCCCTTCCAGCATAGCGACGTTCTCCCTGGGAAGGAAGACAAACTGGTTTTTGTTGATTACCCTGTACGTATATGGTTTACCTGTAAGGATCTCCCTGACAGATTCCTCAACCGTTTTGCCATTAAGCATGATATCAACGGTATCCTTTTCAAACCAGCCGTCCTTATAAAAAAACTTTACCGGATAACCGGCTTCAATTCTGCCCAGAAGATCAACCAGCGAAATATTCCGGAATTGTCCTGATAACCGGATTTCATTATCCTGCTGTGCTGATGCTGTTCCGTAAAAACCAAGCAGCAGGTAAACAATGATAAAAGCCCGGGAAAGAATAAGATGCATGAAAACTGTTGCGAATAGTTATTACTAAAAAAATGGCTCCATGGGTTGGGCAAAGCCTGGCTAAAATTAGTTATTTCAGGTAATTAAAAAAAAGTAATCGACAAAACGGCCAAATGTATAGGCAAAACCTGCTGAAATACATATCAGGGTTTTGCCGACAACCGGATATAGTCAACCACCAGGGGAATGTCGAAAGAAGAGATGTCATATGGGGACAGGTATTTGCTGTCGTCATTCAGCACCCTGGAAAACCAGTCGAAATCCATATTAGCCCTCGCAAGCGATAACCGGTAATTTTCAATGGCTTTCTGCTTGTCACCCTGGCACCAGTATATATGCCCCAGGTTCATGTAATCGTTTTTGCTGGATTCCTGAGCGATTGATTTTTCCAGGTATTTTCGCGCATTATCCAGTTTACCCAACATAAAGGAGCACCAGGAAATTGGCCGGTGCACCTTGTGGTTATCGGGTTGCAGGTATTCAACCTTAAAATAGTATTTCAGGGCTTCCTGGTAATTTTCCATTTCCATATACGATTGTCCCAGGCTGGCCTGTACCATCAAGTTATCCGGTTCAATTTTTTCAGCCTCACGATAATAGTCAACTGCCCTTTCAAAATCACCGGTCTTCCGGTAGCACCAGGCTAAACGGTTCAACAGCCAGAGTCTGTTTTTATCCAGCAGTTCAGCCTTGTGGTAATATCCAAGTGCCAGGTCAAAATCACCCAGCTGCTGACAGCAATAAGCCATTTTTTCAAAAAGCTCATACTTATTTTCGGTTTCCACAATCCTTTCAAATATTTTAAGGGCATCCCGGTAATAATTTTTCTCGAAAAAGAATTCGCCAATATTCCTGAGAATATTGATATCATCTACCCACAGGTTGAAAAACTCCATTTCATAAATGGGAGCGGGAAGCTTAAATACATCATCAAATTCGGCTTTCAGCGGATGAAGCTTATAAAACCGGTACAGATCCTGAAAGTATTGTGTGATAATAACTTTGCTGCGTGCTTCGGTGTTTATCAATTCATCATCAACAGCCTGTTCATTCATGGCCTTCAATTCCATATTAAACAGTTCCAGTACGGTGGATTTCTGAAAAGCCGGCATATGACGGATATTCAGGCAAAATGAGTATTTATCGGAGTTGCACAGGAAATTGCTCCGTTCAATACCTTCGGCAAACTGCACGACATCAACTTCGCCACCCGTTTCACCAAATACAGCCGAAATAAATTCATTCTCCTTGTAAAAAGGCAGAAACCAATTGCTTATCTCATTAAAGAAATCGAATTGCTTCAGCATGGCAAAAGCTCCCAGGAATACATCAGCTCCTTCCAGCTGCAGGTTGGTAAATTCTTCAAGCTTGTTGTAAACATCAGGGGATTCCTTAAAAAATGTTTCCCATTCAGGATTCTTGTCTTCAGGCTTGCCTGAAGACAACAGGTTTTCCAGGTCGAGTTTCTCTTCCAGTTTCGACTTGATACGGATCATTTCAGGGAGAATCTCCTGCTGTATCTTGCGGGTGATCTTTTCGGTTTCCCGCGACTTAATAAACTGGATTATGATGATCTCCAAACTTTTATCAGCATGTTTTATGCCCTGAATGGCCTTTAGCCGGTGCAGAATTTCAGGATAATACACTATCCTCTTGTTGAAAAAGGCCAAACCCAGCACAAGTCCTACAAGTGCACGCTGCCATATCTGTTGCTCCCCTTTTTCGTAAAACCCGAAGAGAAGATCGATTTTTTTACTGTCAAAATGTCGCAATAAGGAAAGCGTCAGCGCGCTAACCAGGATACATTTGTCATACCAGGCGATGGTATCCGGTTGAATAAGCTGCTGGATAAGAAGTATTTCCGTATCCTTAAGCTTATCCGCCTGCCAGATTATCCTGAAGAGTGCCCTGGTATTTTCCCTGTATTCGGCTGTGGAAAAGGGATCCTGAAAACTGCTTTTCTGCTGTTCGTCCTTAGCGGTTTCCCTTTCAAGCATAAGCCGGCCGGTCATCCTGGAAAACCCGGTGATGATCTTTTCGGCAGCTGACTCCGGAATGATCCTGAGCTTATAGTAGTTCAGCAGGTTATTGGAACGGATAATATCCTCCTTTACATCATCCGCCAGTCCAATTATTGCCTTAACCAGGCGGTTATACACCTTTTCCTTCTGGGGATCACCGGTAAGTTCAAAGGAATACCTGAGCATGTTCAGGTAGGTGTCTGCATGGTTATCGAGTTGTGTTTTCAGGTCGGTGTTACGGCCCTGGCTGCATAGGAAACCAAGTGTGTCAAGTGCATCCTTGATCCTGTTTTTTTCAATGAAGTCAAAAACACGGAGATAACTGGCCTGTAATTCACGGTAATTCATTTCGTGTGGGTATTCATGGAAATGGAATTGTGCAAGATGCATGCCAAGGCATGCCTCCCTGGTTTTCAAATTTGTTCAACCCATGCCTGCAATATGGGATTATTGACAGCACGGTATCGGTTGCCGGCATCATATAATAAGCAATAGAAATATTTATTAATTTTTTGAAACGTTTTGAAAGACTATTTTTTTTTCGAAATATTAGTAATATTTTTGAATGATTGTGTTTAAATAATAAAATTGCTTTGTCAAAATGTCAATTTCGAATAGGTTCAATTAAAGCACCCCAGTAATTAACAAATCAAGGAAAACCCATGGGAATAGAAAAACCAAGTCCGGGACAGATTAAAGTAACTGCTGCAGGATTTCTCAGCCTGTTTTCCCTTGTCGGGATCATGTTTTACGGCCTCCCTTTTTTTTATGACTTTTGGGTGCAGGACTACGGATGGTCACGTGCCACAGTGACCTCAGGAAATGCCTTCGGTAAGATTATCGTCGGGTCGTTCGCTTTCTTTGCAGGCTGGGTTATTGACCGGTTCGGCCCGCGCCGGGTGATGCTTGCAGGAATCATGATGGGAGGAATTGCGTTGATCGGACTAAGCATGGTAACTTCGCTCTGGCAGTACTACTTATTTTATCTTTTCAATGCATTGGGTTACATGTGCGGCGGTCCCCTTCCAAACCAGGTGCTGATATCCCGCTGGTTCAGCAGCGCCCGTGGCAAAGCCATGGGTATCGCCTACCTTGGAATAGGCATCGGCGGTATGCTGGTGCCCCAGATCGCTAAGAGACTTACCCTTGCCTACAACTGGCATCATTCCATGATGATACTCGGGATTCTCATGATTGTGATTGCACTTCCCATGGTATGGTTTGTGAAAGATCACCCGGGTGACAAATCAACGGAGGCTAATCAGGCAAAGACAAAAGTCAGTCTAGGCAACATCCTGAAAGGATGGCCGTTTTATCTTTTGCTGATAGGCAGTGTTTGCTCCATCGGTGCTGTGAGCGGGACAAGCCAGAATCTCAAGCTTTTTTTCAGCATTGATTTAAAATACTCCCAGGAGCAGTCTGCCAATATCATCTCCATGATTCTGGCAGCCAGTATAATTGGCCGCCTGCTGATGGGATGGCTTGCCGACCGGGTACCGAAAAAACATGTGATGATGCTCATTTATTCCCTGGTTGCCGGATCAATTCCCCTGCTTTTCTTAGCAGCCAAACCCGGAATGGTGTATGTTTTCGCCTTTATTTTCGGGATCGGACTCGGTGGTGATTATATGATCATACCCCTGATGGCTGCGGAATTGTTTGGTGTGAGAGTTATGGGACGCATCATGGGCATAATTCTTACATTTGACGGTCTGGCGGAGGCATTCGCTCCCATGCTTGTGGGAGCGTTACGGGATAGGATGGGGAGCTATACCTATGGATTTTCAGCATTGATGATTTTGGGTATCTTTGGTATCATTACCGTGTCGATGTTGCCACGGAAAACTCAAGCCCCATGATCCGGATATCATACTATTTACCCCTGATTTGTTGTATAGCTTGTTGCTGTACGGGCTCCCAGGTGCATGCACAGGAACTAACCAATTACGATGAAAGCCGTATTCCTCCCTATACATTGCCAGAACTCCTGAACTCCCTGCATGGAAAGACAATAACCACTGCAGATGAGTGGACGGATATCCGCAGACCGGAGATCCTTGCCCTTTTTGAGGAAAATATGTACGGGAGAATTCCCGCTGTTTTACAATTGGCTTCCTTTGAAATTGCAGAGCTCGACAGCCATGCCATGGATGGCAAGGCGATCAGAAAACAGGTAGTTCTGAAATTCATCCATGCAGGAAAAGAACTGAAGGTAAACCTGCTCCTGTATCTTCCGGCCAACACACCTAAGGCGCCCCTGTTTGTAGGCTATAATTTTAACGGCAACCACGCGGTTACCGATGATCCTGCAATACGGATACCCGATGCATGGATGCGCAATGATACATCCATCGGTGTATTTCAAAACCAGGCTACGGAACTGTCGCGGGGTATAGAAAAAGGCAGGTGGCAGGCAGAGAAAATCATTGACGCAGGTTATGGTCTGGCAACGATGTATTACGGCGAGGTGGATCCTGATAAGCATGATTTTACGGATGGCGTGCATCCCCTTCTTTATAAAAACGGCCAGACCAGACCCGGTCCAGGCGAATGGGGGTCTATTGCCGCCTGGGCATGGGGACTGAGCAGGGCCATGGACTACTTTGAAACAGACGGGGATATCGATGCTGCCAGGATTGTGGTGATGGGTCATTCAAGGCTCGGTAAAACTGCACTCTGGGCAGGTGCTCTTGATAAGCGCTTTGCCATTGTAATTTCAAACAACTCGGGATGCGGCGGTGCTGCACTTTCGCGCCGCATTTTTGGAGAGAGACTGGGCGGTATGAACCAGTATTTTCCGCACTGGCTGTGCGACAATTGCAGCCGGTTTGATGGAAAGGAATATGACCTGCCCGTTGACCAGCATATGCTGATCGCTTTAATTGCACCCCGGCCGGTGTATATTGCCTCTGCAGCGGAAGATCTTTGGGCCGATCCGTTGGGAGAATACCTTTCAGGATATTATGCTTCGCCGGTATATTCACTTTTTGGCAAGACAGGACTGCCAACCGTCGATATGCCCGGTATCAGCCAGCCGGTAATGAACACCATCGGTTACCATATCCGCCCGGGTGTTCACGGTGTATTTGCCTATGACTGGGAACAATTTATCAGGTTCGCCAACCTGCACTTATCATCCGGCAATGTCCAACGGTAACACCCGGGGAATTTGAAAACACCGTACCCTTCGGTCAATTTCCCCGGACACCTGTTGCCGCCAAACAGACCAGAGCCGTATCAAACAGGATTTTACCCTCTTCAACGCAGGATTGCAAATCCCTCCCTGCCCAATTTGCGCAGCAGGGTCTCTGACCAACGGTAGGCATGGGGAATATCGCCCGAAAAGGTTACAGTTGCAGGCGAAAGCAATGCAGGAATTTGATACACATCAATGATCCTCAGACAATTCAGCATCTCTGTTGCCGGTCCCTTTCCACCCGGATCACCCGGCTGATCCTGGGTCTCCGGCGGATTCCTCAGGACCAGAGATTCGCACTTTCCATCCATCAGTGCTGCATACAATGCAACAACGCCCATTTCGTCCCTGGCTGCGATGCTTATTTTGGAAGGGTCAACTCCGGGCAGGGTCCGGCAAAAAGCGAGGCAGCGCAGCAGATCGTATACCTGCATGGAGGCGATGGTCCTGCCTGTCCATGCAGCAGCCCTAAGGATATGCCACTGCAATTCAAGTGCCCATCCGATTTCTCCTACTCCCCGAACTTCCAAAAATGCAATGTTCTGGTCATGTGAGATTTCCCCGGCAAAACTTTCAGATTCCCAGCGCTCTTCACCCGGGCTGCGTAAAACAATCAGCAGGGGACTTAAACTGTCGGTCCTGTGCTCCCAATGAATATCCAACTTCAACTGCCATCCTTCTTCAGGTACAAAACTATAAATCTCTTCTCCAAACCGGCCGCCATCCAGTGCCCGGAATTCCAGTTTCTGCGCGAATGGAATTTCCTTGTCCGGAAAAGCACCAAATGTTTTGATAAGCAGGAACTTCCTGACGGAATCCCTGAATGCCGAAAGCTCCTGCATATTTGTAATGACAGGTTCAGGGGGCAGTGCAATAAAGGAATCCTGAATGGTTAATGTCCTGTCACCGGCTGGGGGGCCGTTTGTGTAAACCCGCAATGTATCCTCCGGTAACAGGTTTTGCGGCATTACCTCAATATCTCCGGCTTCTTCGGGTGAAACATCCTTTCCGGCCAGGTGTTTCAGAAAAAAAGAAAATATTTCCTCCCTTGATCGCTTATGGTAGGAATGTCCTCCGGGAGTCTCAACCAAACCAATATTTTCACCGGCATGGTACAAGGTGTAAATTCCCCTGAGGTGTTGGCAGAGTTCCCTTACCGATTCAATCGTATTGATCCCATCACGGTCGGCCTGGCAAATGAGCAGCGGCCTGGGAGCAATCAGTGCCCCGATGTCCGTGAAATCTTGCCGGTAAGTATTGATGGGCATCATACAATCACAATGGCCATCGATGGTACGTGTTGTTATTTGCGCTTTTAGCGTGCTGGCTCCGCAAACCGGTGCAACAGCCTTTACACGGGCATCTGCCGCTGCAATGTACCAACTTTGGGCACCACCCCCCGATATACCTGTCACTCCAATTTTCTCAGGATTCACTTCGGGCATGGCCGACAGCACATCCAATCCCCTGATGGCATTCCACAGTTCAACCCCGCCGGGATTATATCCGCGGCTGTACCAGTTAAACCAACCCCTGGCATAACATCCCCAATGCTCTCCGCGGACTTCACCAAACTGAACCGTTTCTATGATCAGACACACAAATCCAAGTTGTGCAAACTTCCTGGGATGTGCCTGGTAATTAACTTTCTGGGTAGGTGAATGTCCGCAAACATATAAAATTGCAGGGAGCGGCTCCTTTGCATTATCGGGAACATATAGATTTGCCGGTACATACAGCCCCGGAAGTGATTCATAATACAGCTTCACAATATGAAATCCCTCCTGCTGAATCGTTCCGGTTACCGTTATGTTCAGAGGTGAACGGTTCCCCTGCAGGGGAAAATCAGACAGCCCCATCATATCTATCAGCGCATCGTACCTTCTGTTTCTTACGTTTTCCCACTCATCCAGGCTGTTCATTCCCGATAGAGAATTGTCTGTTATTTCAGTGGCCTTTTCCACCAGGTACAAACGGATATTGTTATGGATACCGGTAGCCTGTTTATCTCCGATAGCCTGTTTATCTACAGTGCATGTGAACAACAGACACAACATAATTACCGAAGCAATCAGGCGGCTTACGTGTTTCATATTAAAATTGTATTAAGCATTTACCAAATATATAACCATCCTGTATCTTTTAAAAGAAAACCTCACATATCTTTGTTTAAAGACTTTTTTTCCTTATTAATAAATGTGTTTTTTTAATTATTCATGTGTTTTTATTTCAAGTGAACTTACATTTCGATATGAAATCAGGTACCTCATGCCATGCATTCAATACACCCTGCTGAAATAATGAAAACAGCCTTTATTAGCCAGGTTACTTTTTTTTCTGCACAGTGCAGCTCCCCTGCCGGCTGCAACACCTGCCATACTCGACACCAGCCACTACGGACGGGTATTCGGGATCGGGGCAAATACCCGGATCTCGTGGCTGTTGGCGGAAACTTTTGTGGATACGTTGAATTTATGGCAGGATCATTGGGAATCACCTAAAAAAACAGTAATTTAAAATATAATAAGTTATTGTAACGTAATTTTCTTTTATTTTCTTATTTTTGAAACAATATTTTCAGAATGTCCCAGGCAATGTTTATTAATTTCAATAAATCTATTTATGGAACGAGTCAATTATCATGCATTACTGCCGGTCATGGCAGGTCTGCTTCTGGCAATTAATGGTTGTAAGCCGGCTGCGACAACAGACACCCGGTATTTCTCAGCCGGGGATTTCAAAAAAACAGAAAAGATTGACATCCATTGCCACATAAGCGTGGACAGGCATGATTTTATGGAACAGGCTGTGGCAGACAATTTCAGAATCCTGACAATCAATACGGATGCTTTTGTGGATCCGACAATCGAGGACCAGCAGGAATTTGCACTTCGTCAGATGGAAGCTTTTCCGGGCCGCCTGGCCTACCTTACTTCATTTTCCATAAAGGGATGGGATGCACCTGACTGGCAGCAAAAAACAATCGCTTACCTCGACAGCTCCTTTAAAAAGGGGGCCATCGGTGTGAAGATATGGAAAAACATCGGTATGGTGGAAAAAGACAAGGATGGCAATTTCATTATGATCGACAATGCCAGGTTTGATCCCATATTTGATTTCATCGAGAAAATGGGGAAAACGGTATGCGGCCACCTCGGAGAACCGAAGAATTGCTGGCTTCCGTTGGACCAGATGACGGTAAACAATGACAGGAAGTACTTTGCTGAAAACCCGCAATACCACATGTTCCTTCATCCGGAATATCCTTCGTATGAGGAACAGATCAGGGCAAGGGACAGCATGTTGCGCAAACACCCCAACCTGCGCTTTATGGGCGCTCATCTTGGCAGCCTGGAATGGAGTGTGGATGAGCTGGCCAGCCATTTTGACCAGTATCCGAACATGACGGTTGATATGGCCGCACGGATCTGCCATACTGAAAAACAGGCACAAACCGACTGGCAGAAAGTTCATGATTTCTTTATTAAATACCAGGACAGGATACTTTATGGTACGGATGAAGGTGATTATGAAGGCGCAGATGCCGATCCGGAAAAGCTGAAAGCCAGTGCACATACAGTTTGGACACGTGACTGGAAGTTTCTGACAACCGATGAAACGATGACGTCATGGGAAGTGGATGGTGAATTCAAGGGACTTAAACTGCCTGCTGATGTGATCGAGAAAATTTACTTTAAAAATGCAGTAAAATGGTTTCCGGGAATCTAAAAAGGTCAGGAGGGTTGTTCTGGTTATCATTGGTGTTGCTGGGCGGGTCGGTCGTTAGTTCCTGTTCAGGAAAGAATGAAGACCTTGTCATTGAAAAAGGGGGCGACATCTGGTTCCGCAATTCGGGCATCTCACTGAAGTTTGACAGACACATGCATTGCCAGGTTTTTTACGGCGACAGGCATACCCCCCTGAGTGAAGAGGCCGCTGCTTCGGAATTTTCGAAACCGAGCCATTTCATTGTTGTTCAGGGTGACGAAATCAGGGATTTTGCGGTGGATTATGAAACCATCCGGCTTGACACCATTGTAACAACGGCCGGTAAGGGTAAAAGGCTCACCTTATCGGGCATTGCAGAAAAAAAAGACTCCTGGCGCATTGAAAAAAAGCTGATCGTGGAGTATGTTGAAAAATACCCCGATGCTGCGATTGCCTATGCATGCTACAAAAACCTGGCGAATACACCTGTCGCCATCGATACCGATTACGCCTGCTATTTCAGAATGGATGCCTCCCTGATCAGCAAGGATGCCAGTCCCTTTGATTTCTGGTCTTTCCAGGGCTCTTCCCTGGCCTGGGGTATCGATTACATCATTAAGATCACAGACAGCTTCAGGCAGGAGAACTGGATGGGTGTTCAGCCTGTTACAAAAACCGGGGGAGGTGTACCGCTCGTGGACCTGTGGACAAAAAAGGCAGGCCTTGCCATCGCACACCTCGAAACCAAACCCCAGATGGTATCTTTTCCAGTGGAAACCGGGCCCGACAAGCGGGTGCATATGGGAATACGCCGCGCTGTGCAGGCAACCCTGCAGCCCGGAGAATCCTATGCATCCCTGAAAACAGTTGTTATCGCCCATCAGCTTGACTGTTATAATCCGCTTCAAACCTACGCCGAAATGCTGGCGGATGAAGGACTTAAACGGAAACAACCCGCTGAGGAAGCCCATGAAGCCATCTGGTGCGGCTGGGGATACCTCACGGATTTTACACTTTCCGACATCACCGGTACCCTGCCGAAATTAAAGGAGCTTGGCATCAAATGGGTGGTCATTGATGACCGGTGGTGGGACAGGTATGGCGACTGGAACCCAAGAAAGTATACCTTCCCCGGTGGTGAGAAACAGGTGAAGGCATTTGTTGATTCCATTCACAGTCAGGGATTTAAAATTCAGATCTGGTGGGAGCCTACCCCGGTCCAGCCTGAGAAAATGATCTCCTGGGGAGGTTCTGTTGATCCGGGAATGGCCCGGATCGCTGCACTTCATCCTGAATGGCTGATAATGGACAAAGATGGTAGCTTTCCGAGGGATTGCCGTGACATGTACCAGTTCTGCCCAAGTGTTCCGGAGGTTCAGGAGTATATGAGGCAACTGACAACACGGTTCATCCGGGACTGGGGATTTGACGGGCATAAACTGGATGCCTATTATGTTGTTCCGCCATGCTATAACCCTGCCCACCATCACAAAAATCCGGAGGAATCTTACCAGGATCTGCCCTTGATGCTGAAGGCCATCTATGAAACTTCCAAATCCATCAAACCCAATTCCGTAACGGAAATTTGCAACTGCGGCACTACCCAGGACGTGTACCAATCGATCTATTGTGACCAGCCCGTGAATTCAGACCCTACCAGCCCCGTCCAGTCAAGACAGCGTGTGAAGGTGCTGAAGGCGTTGTGGGGTCCGGATGCCCCTGTTTTTACCGACCATGTGGAGCACATCAGACCGAATGTCGATATGAATGACAAAAGCGACACCGCTGCAGTAGGTCAGGATTTTGCAACTTCAATGGGCACCGGGGGTGTAATCGGTACCAAGTTCACCTGGCCTGCGGGTCCCGAGAACATGCAGCTTAAAGGAGAGCGTGCAACGCACTGGCAGAAATGGGTCACCCTGTACAATGAGAAAATGTTGAGCAAGGGGAACTATCTCAACCTGTACGACATGGTATATGATATGCCCGAAACCCATGTCATCCAAAAAGACAGTTCCTTTTATTATGCGTTTTATGCCGGTAACTGGAATGGAAAACTTGAGTTCAGGGGACTGGCAGACAAAAGATACAAGGTATACGACTATGAAAACAGGGTTGAACTTGGAACTATTGAAGGCCCGGTGGGAAAATTATCCGTGTCTTTCAGATCACATTTGCTGCTGGAATGCATTCCTGTACAATAAAGGGTCCTGATCGTAGCCCGTTTCAGTAATTTCACGGTTTAACCATTGTAATCATTTACTGTCAATTATGATCTTGTGCTCCGGACCGGTCACTCCTGCAAGGTTTACAACCCTGAACAGCCATTCATGCTTTTTATTTTTGAGGGGGAGATCAATTGGTTGATCAATGGAATTCCAATCCCCGCCGGGTAACTCCTTCATCTGATATTCCTTCAGGTTGGGCGTATCCGAAGTAAGACCTATATGTGCCACGGTGCCTTTGATCCCGGCGGTTGATTCAATTGTATTCGGGGTCCAGTAAATTGAATCCCTGTCCTCCACCCATACCATAAATTCAGGTTTGGCGTAGGCCCAATGCGGCTGGCCTCCCCATATCCACAGGTTGTTCCTGGAAAAATCATCCCGGTATAGAATCAGCAGTTCCTGGTGGTCAGGCCACACCGTGAATAAGTTGTTGTGTCCGTGCCATTCTATCCAGGTATAGGTCTGGGCATTCTGTACCTTGCTCAGTCCGGTCTCTGCATCCACATCAAAAGGAATACGGTTTGGTCCCTTGACCTTTATAATTTCAGCAGCCTTATTCTTTAAGAATTCATCCCTTATCTCAAGTGCAGACAACGGAATTCCGTTTTTCTCGAAATGGTGGTCGTATTTGGCATCCGATAAGAACCACTTGTTATACTTGTTCACCCAGATTTCGTTGATGCCATGGTGTCCGTCAGGTCCGCCCTTAACGCCGGGTCCGGCCCCCAGCGTGCGGGTAACATAGCCGAAAGCATTCATCACTGCATTCTGCACCGTCATGTAATGCCCGCAATGAAACCCCTGCCCTTTCAAGGCTGCATCCAGGATTCCTTCTGTAAATCCTTCACCTGGATAGGGATCTCCGAAATCATTGATCGGAATTACCGTTTTGATCCAGTGTCGTAACAGGAGTATTCTTTTGAATTCATCGGTTTCACCGTGAAATATAGTATCAAGCCTGTATTTCAGGACCAAATGAGTGAATTTGGGTGAGGACAGGTCCTCTGAATCGTTAAAGACAACGTTTGCTCTGTACACGGGGTTTTCCTCAGGAACAACGTAATAAGTTGGCCTGCCGCAATTTATAAACAGCATGCAAATAGCAAAAACAGCGAATCTAGCTTTCATTACCTTATTATTTAAATTTTGATAAAAGTAAACAAAAATATTTATTTATCATAACCTTGCGTTTTAATAATTTTAATTGTTACTTTGGTTTAAAATTGACAGAATATGAAAGTGTATAAAAAATACATGACAATGAATACCTGTCGAATCTTTGTCCGCCTGCTGCCTGCTATTCTTTTCACCGGTCTTTGTATTTCATCAGTGATGGCCCAGAATCCGGATCACCTCACTGTCATCAAGCCGACAGAAATAGATGACGTACTTACCAATCCAGGAATGGGTTTTATGACCTTCCAGCGGTTTAACGGAGATGATCTCAATAAAGGAAGCGGATGGACCGAGGGATTTCCGATCGATTACCAGTCGTTCGACGGCGATCTTACCAATCCGGGCCATCCGGCAACCACCATTGCCTATTGGAGGGTTTACTGGAAGTTTTTCGAACCTGAAAAGGGCGAATACCAGTGGGATATGCTGGACAAAGCACTGGAGGTGGCCAGGCAGAGGGGGCAAACCCTGCTGTTGCGCATTGCACCCTATGGTACCGGCGATGAAAGGGACGTGCCTGCCTGGTACCGCAAAATGGTGGGTTCACTTAAGGACTGGAAATACAGCAACCCTGTGAATGCCTGGATGGTTGATCCTGAAGATCCCAGGTATGCCCAATATTTCGGCGGGATGATAAGGGCATTGGGGGAAAGGTATGACGGACATCCTGAGCTTGAGGCCGTTGATATTTCAATTGTCGGAGCCTGGGGAGAGGGTGCCGGCTCTGAAATGCTAAGCAGGCAGACAAGGAAAGCACTGGTGGACGCGTATACGGACTCATTCAGAAAAACACCGCTGATCGCCCTGTTAATGGATAAGGAAACGAATACGTATGCGGATTCAAAGATCCCTGTCGGATGGCGGGTTGATTGTATCGGCGATCTGGGTTTCTGGGCTTCGGAGCAGAACGGGTGGTCGCATATGCTCGATTTTTACCCCAGGGAGATTATCCTTTGTAATTTACAGGATGACTGGAAGAAATCACCTGTAAGTTTTGAAATCTGCGGCACCTTTTTATCATGGCGTGATGAGCAAAAATACGGACGCGAAGAAGTGAAGTATATTTTTGACCAGTCATTGAAATGGCATATGTCTTCGTTCAATGCCAAATCATCACCTGTTCCGCCCGAATGGGAGGATCTTGTGAATGACTGGCTTAAAAAAATGGGATACCGCTTTGTACTCAAAAGGATTACTTACCCCGAATCAGTGGCCTTGAACGGGAAGGTACCCTTTACCACCTGGTGGGAAAACAAGGGTGTTTCACCTTGTTACAAGGACTTTACACTTGCTTTACGTTTTAAATCGGGTAACCGGAAAGATGTTTTTGTCACCGAGGCTGTGATAAAGGAATGGATGCCCGGAGATAACGTTTATGACTTTGACCTTTTTGTTCCAGCGGATTTCCCGGTAGGTGCATGCGATGTTCAGGTGGCCGTTGTTGACAGGCAGAACCATTTGCCAAGAGTAAACCTTGCCATAAAAGGGAAAGAAAGCGACGGATGGTACCAGCTGGGTAAAATCAATATTGTAAAATAAGTCACTTTTTACCGAATCTTATACCTTATTTATATATCATAACTTATACAATGAACAGGCCTTTTGATATATTAGTGGTAGGAGAACTCAATGTAGATCTTATATTAAACAACATTGACAAATTCCCTGAAATCGGCAAGGAAGTACTGGCCCATGGTATGACACTTACCCTGGGGAGTTCTTCGGCCATTTTTGCAAGCAATATTTCATGCCTTGGTTCCCGCACAGCCTTTCTTGGAAAGATCGGCAGGGACAAGTTTGGTGAAATTGTCATCGAAAGTCTGCAGTCAAGCCACGTGGATGTTTCCATGATCAAGTGCGATGAAAACTCAATGACCGGTGCCACCATTATCCTGAACGTTAATGAAGACAGGGCAAATACAACCTATCCCGGAGCCATGGACCTGCTGACCCCCGAGGAAATAAGCGGGGCTGATCTTAAAAAAGCCCGGCATCTGCATTTTTCATCCTATTTTCTGCAACCGGGCATGCGGAAAGGCCTCGGAAAGCTCTTTAAAAAAGCCAGGGAGATGGGTCTTACTACTTCTTTCGATATGCAATGGGATCCTGATGAAACCTGGGAACTGAATATGGCGGATATTCTGCCGCATGTGAATGTATTTCTGCCCAATGAAAAGGAATTAATGCATCTTACCGGGAAAGAAAACCTGAAATCCGCCATTGCTGCAATTACAGCATATACGGATATACTTGTTGTTAAAAGAGGCAACAAGGGCTCGCTGGTCGTTGCAGATAAAACATGGTCAGATATGCCTCCGTTTTTAAACTCCAGCGTGGTGGATGCCATCGGAGCAGGCGACAGCTTTAATGCAGGCTTTCTGCATAAATACCTGCAGCAGGCCCCCATTGAAGAATGCCAGCGATTCGGAAATCTCACGGGGGCCGTTTCTACTACCGCCGCTGGTGGAACTGCTGCATTCAGGAATTACGAAAGCTTTCGAAGTACTGCAAATGACAGATTTGGAATTGCGCTGTAATTCCCCGGAAGGGTTAAGTAATCTTCCTGCTATTATCTCATTACTGTCCAGTTGCTTTTAGGATAATTTTTCCTCTGCTCCGTGCTGTTAAAATGCAGCAAGCCCAGTTTCAGTGTTTTTAAGACTACCCTGTCAGTATTGATATCTTCATTGAGATTCATGATATTCGCCTCCATTAGTTATGTTTTATAATTATTTTTTACCGTAAATCTTTTGTAAGCTTTTTTTATATTATTTTTTTCCGTTATTTTATTTTTTTATAAAATAAATAATTATATTTACACCAATTTATAATGAAATAAAAGGTTAATCTACTATTTTAATAATGATACGTAAACTTATATATACTGATTCCTGCAGATGTTACCAGCCCATTGTTGTTATATTGATTTGTAAATCAGAATCAACTATGATAATCAATGCAATTATTTAATCCTAAAATCAATAAATCTAAAATTACTATGAGAAAACGATTGCTTTTAATCCTGACTTTATTCCTGGCAATTCTGGGGAATGCAGTTGCTCAGGATCGTACCATAACAGGTACGGTAACTTCGGCAGAGGATGGGTCACCCTTACCAGGTGTGAATATCCTTGTATCCGGTACAACAAATGTCGGTACAATTACCGATGCAAACGGGCGGTTTTCGCTTAAAGTACCGGAAGGCTTTAAGGCTCTGGAATTTTCATACATAGGTACGAAATCACAGGCCATTGAACTCACGTCTTCCAATGTTATTGACGTATCACTCGAAATGGAAGCGGAGATGCTGTCGGAAGTTGTGGTGACAGCACTGGGTATCAAACGTGATATTAAAGCCATCGGATTTGCCCAGCAGGAACTTAGTTCCGATGAACTGGCTGCAAACAGGGAATTGAATATCAGCAATTTTCTTACTGCTAAAATTGCCGGAGTACAGGTCTCCAAAACTGCTTCGGGCCTTGGTGGTTCCACGGTGGTTAATATCCGGGGAAACAGTTCTCTTACTGGTAACAATCAGCCGCTGTATGTGGTTGACGGTGTCCCCATCACAAATGAAAGCCACTCCGGCGACGGCGTTTGGGGTGACCGCGACTACGGCGACGGCGTTGGTGATATCAACCCGGAAGATGTTGAATCCATGACGGTACTGAAAGGTCCCAACGCTTCAGCCTTGTATGGCGCACGCGGCAGCAACGGCGTGGTGCTGATTACAACCAAATCGGGCACCCGCAAAAAGGGGATCGGGGTTGAGATCAATTCAAATGTTTCCATTGACAAGCTCAACCTGTTTCCTACTTTTCAAAATTATTACGCCACCGGATATGAAGAAACAAATATCTATGGCAGCCTGATTGAAATACCGACAGGCAGCGGCAATTTCTATGAAACCATGGATACATGGCATGGTGACAGCTGGGGTCCCCC
>DATEVU010000166.1:0-2574 GCA_035258345.1 Bacteroidales bacterium | reverse complement strand
TGGTGTTGGCATCTCGCCTTCGGGGTATGATATTATTCAGCCCATATTATATGATGATTTAGGCAGAGAAACTAAAAAAACACTTCCATATACCGCTGCAAAAAGCGGAGAGTTTCGAACCGGGATTGATGAAACGGATGTAAACACTTTTTACAATTCGAACAAAACGGAAACAACGGGAATTGATGAGGATGGGCGTGCCTATTCCGAAATCGCATTCGATAACTCGCCACTGAACCGGATAGTTGCGCAAACTGGTCCGGGAACGGCCTGGCAATCCATACCTGTAACTATCGATTATATTGCAAATTCCACTGAAATTACGGGCTGGTATGTCAACTCTAACGGTACCTTTTCCTCTTTTAATTATCCCATAAATACCCTATATATCACAGAAACAAAAGATGAGGAAGAAAATATAGCCAGGGAATACAAAGACAAACAAGGAAAAATAGTTCAGAAATCTGTTAAACTGGCCAGCGATTGGCTACGTACTGCCTATATTTATGACGATCTAGACCTCCTGCGCTGTGTTGTACCTCCACAGGCAACCGATCCTAATACAAACACCGCTTTGTGTTATTATTACAATTACGATCACCGAAAGCGCATGGTGGAAAAAAGAATACCTGGCGGCGGTACCGTCAAAATGGTGTATGATAAACGCGACCGGTTAAGATGCACACAGAACAGCAATCAGGCAGCAACGGCACTGAAAGAGTGGAGTTTTATAAAGTATGACGAGCTCAACAGGCCGGTTATCAGCGGAGTGATTAAAAACTATACTATAGATGCATCCACTGTCCAGTCAGCCATTGATGCTGCCACCGAACTTAACGAAACAAGAATCAATACCGTTACCTATTACGCTTATAACAAGGCATCATTTCCAAAGGATCCACTCACTGTTGACATTCAATCGGTAACCTGGTATGATGACTATGAGTTCATGACGGGATTAAACGACAGTTTGAAATCCACCATGAACTATCCCGATACGTATGGTTTTGCAACAAAAGCCGATCTGACGCCCAAGGGCCAGGTGACCGGAACACTTACCTTTGTTTTGTCACCTACGGCCGATGTTACTGCAGCTGCGGTGACCCGGCTGTATTCAGCCAGTTACTATGATAAATATGGCCACCCCCTACGCACAATATCTGATAACGTTCTCAAGGGGAAAGATGTGGTAAGCACCCTATATGAGGACATCACCTATCTCGTTCAGAAGACCAAGCAATTGCATTATAAAGAGGGACGATTAACCACCATTGAAAAGAGTTTTGAATACGACCATGCCGGTCGTTTGATGGCCACTCGTGAAAAAATAAATGCGATGCCGGAAATCACCATGAACGCCATGAAGTGTAATGAGCTTGGCCAGCTTACTACAAAATACCTGCATTCGGATCAGACCAGCGGAAGCCGGAATTTCATACAGAAAGTGGATTTCAATTACAATATACGTGGATGGCTCAACAAGATCAACGATCCTGCACTTGGTGACAATGATCTTTTTGGCATGCAGCTGTGCTATAATGACGTGTCCGCAATGGGGTCTCTTGGCGGTACCGGCAGTTTTAGCGGGAACATCTCAGGATTAAAGTGGCAGATTAAAAATGATACTAAAGGCATTCGGGGATATTCATTTGCTTATGATGATCTGAACCGGTTAAAAACAACCGGATATGCCGAAGGTGCATCCCTAAATACCAATACCGGTCATTTTACGGAATCGGTATCCCTTTATGATAAAAACGGGAATATAAAATCGCTGCAACGAAAATATTCCAATGTGCTGGTAGATAACCTGACATATTACTATACCCCCAACTCCAATCAAATCCTGCAGATCAGTGATGCCGGACTGAACAATGATCCCAAAAGCCTCGAAGTTGAGGATTTTCCGGAGAACAGCAGTAATTACATCTATGATGCTAATGGTAATATGACCACCGACGGATCACGCAATACCACCCTTGCATACCACAATACGCTGAATATTCCATCAAGTGTCGACTTTGGGAACAACAACCGTATATTCTATCATTATTCCGCAGGAGGGGCGAAATTGCTGAAACATGTGGATGAAGCAGCCCCGGGAACCGATTCCTATACCCATTATATCGGCAATATAATATATGAAAACGGCAGGCTCAGTTATATAATAACCGAAGAAGGCCGCATGGTAAATACCGGAACCAATGCCGCTCCTGTTTTTGTGCATGAATACAATCTCAAGGATCACCTGGGAAACAACCGGGTAACCTTCCTTGGAAAGAACATCGGAGGCGGGGCCATAGAGGTTATGCAAACGATGGATTACTATCCCTTTGGCCTGTCCATGACACCCCCAAATGCCAACCCCTCATCAGATTATTCAGAAAACAAGTATCTTTACAACGGAAAAGAGATCCAGGACGATAAGCTGAACGGAACGTTCTTTGGAATGTTGGATTACGGCGCCCGGTTCTATGATCCCCAGATTGGACGGTGGCACTCGGTGGATCCGTTGGCGGAAAAATACAGACGATGGAGCCCGTATAATTATTGTATGGACAATCCTATTAGGTT
>DATEVU010000165.1:0-50640 GCA_035258345.1 Bacteroidales bacterium | reverse complement strand
CGACGGCGATAAGCTGGGTTTCCCCGTATTTCCGCTGCAATGGACCGATCCTGTAACAGGCGAGGTTTCAGGCGGATACCGCGAATCAGGCTATTTCCCCGAAGCCATGATCAACATGCTGGCCTTCCTGGGATGGAATCCCGGGACAGAACAGGAGCTTTATACTTTGGAAGAACTGGCAGAAACCTTCAGCCTCGACCGCGTGGGCAAATCGGGTTCCCGTTTTGACCCTGAAAAGGCCCGGTGGTACAACCAGCAATACCTGAAAACAAAAACCGATAAAGAAATCGCGGAGATATGCATTCCCTTTCTTGAAAAAAGAGGCATCCGGAAGGATACTGATTTTATTGCCAGCATCATAGGACTGGTGAAGGAACGCATGGTATTTCCGCAGGACCTGTGGGAACAGGCTTTCTACTTTTTCCTTGCTCCCATGGATTATGATCAGCAAATGCAAAAGAAGATCTGGAAAGAAGATACCCCTGCGATCATACTTCAGGTAAAGGATGTTTTACTGAGCGCTGCTGATTTTACATCTGTTGCGCTCGAAGCAACCGTAAAGCATTTTGTGGAAGTAAAAGGCCTGGGGTTTGGAAGAGTGATGGCACCGTTGCGATTGCTGATCGTTGGATCGGGGATGGGGCCGCATTTGTTCGATATCCTGGAGATTATTGGACGTGATGAAACGGATAAAAGAATTGAAACAGGTTTGGCTAAATTATGCTAATTCATATAATCATGGGCTGTCAATAATGATGCACTTACTGACCATCATCCCGTATTTTCAATTTGATTGCCTCAACATGTCGGACTATTCATATTTTTTATATCTTCAACCTGTAATTTTTGCCTTTCATGAAAAAATTCTGGATCTGGTTTTTACCGGGAGTACTGGCTGGTATAATTATTATTGGGGCCGGGTCAGTTGCCGTAAATAAAACCTCCACCGACGAATACTGCAATTCCTGCCATGAAATACATCCCCATTCCACCACTTCCTGGAAGCAATCGGTTCATTATGTTACCAAATCGGGAACCCACACCGGCTGCGTTGCGTGTCACCTCCCACCGCACGGGGAAGGCTATCTCATGGCCAAAGCCGTGACCGGGGCAAGGGATCTCTGGGGAAAATGGACCAAAGATCCGGAATCATTTGACTGGGAAGAAAAGGGTTCGATAGAGCATGCCAGGAAACACGTGTATGAAGCATCGTGCCTGGCCTGTCATGAGAATTTATTTCCACACGAACTCACCAAAGAAGGGGAGGATGCCCACCTTTATTATACCAGTGCCAGCCGTCCGGCCGATCTCCATTGTATTAACTGTCACCTGAATGCAGGTCACTATATCGAAGGATATGTGCACGGCAGTGTTACGGGTTTCGGAAGTGCAATTTCCGGAAGCCTGATAAATTTCACCGGTCCTGCTGCCGTTAGCGCATTTCAAACGTTTACGGAACAAATCACGGGCTCGTCCGTGAGTTTCAATATGGTAGCCATTCCTTCCGGAACATTTTCCATGGGATCACCGGATAACGAACCGTTGCGCAATACCGACGAAGGTCCGGTGAGGCAGGTAAAGGTGGATTCATTTTATATGGCCGAAGTGGAAGTCACCTGGGATGCGTATCTTGCTTTTTATGCACAGACCTCAGCCGAAGGCCGTTCGACCGATACGGAAGGATCACGGTTGTTGAAAAACCAGAAAACAGATGCCATTACCGGTGCTACCCCGCCCTACGGACAACCTGATCAGGGCTGGGGAAAAGGCAAAAGACCTGCCATTTCGATCACTTATCATGCTGCCGAAACATACTGCCGCTGGCTTTCGCAGGTAACCGGGAAGAAGTACAGGCTCCCTACCGAAGCGGAATGGGAATATGCTTACCGGGCAGGTACCGCAACCCCCTATTTCTTTGAGGGCAAGCCCGACAGGTTTGACAAGAAGGGGATCAGGGCGAAATTGTCTAAAAATGACACCGCATTTATCAATACTTACGTAGTGTATCATGAGAACAGTCCGGGAAAAACCCAGGAACCCGCATTTGTTGATGCAAATCCTTTTGGATTGAAGAACATGGGAGGTAATGTGGCCGAGTTTTGCAGCGACTGGTATCAGCCCGACGCTTATCAGCAGTATCCTTCAGGTATTTTGAATAATCCCGCCGGGCCCGCATCGGGTGTGGAGCGGGTCATCCGTGGCGGATCGTTCAGGGATCCGGCCGGAAAGATCAGAAGCGCTGCCCGTGACTATACAAGAACCGTATCATGGCTGCGGACCGATCCACAGATGCCCAAGAGCATCTGGTGGTATTCCGACTGCTTCCATGTGGGCTTCCGGGTTGTTTGCGAATTCGACGAAAAAACCGGGAAAGGAGCCTCCGGCAACCAATAAGATATACTATTCACATCAGGTACTATATATTTAATCTATAATAATCACAATAATGAAAGCAAACCAGATTTCAAGAAGGAATTTTCTTGGCACGACAGCTACTGTTGGCCTGGCAGGGGCAACCATTCCTGCTTTGATCACCTCATGCTCTCCGGCCAAAGGAAAAAAGAAAGTTGAAGCTACGGTATTTCCCGACCAGGCTCCGGATGGTCCGGTGCTGAAAGCAGGAGTGATCGGATGCGGCGGAAGAGGGACCGGTGCGGCTATCGATTTCCTAAATGCCGGTCCGAACCTGCAAATAACAGCGGTTGGGGATGTGCTGCTTGACAGGGTAACTTCGTTCCGCGAAGAGCTGAAGAAGCAAAAAGCAGTGGAACTGGCCGACGAGAATTGCTTTGTGGGATTTGATGCCTTTCAGAAAGTGATTGCTTCGGGAGTTGACATCGTCATCCTGGCCACTCCTCCTTATTTCCGCCCCGAGCATTTTGCTGCTGCCGTTGAGGCACGCAAGCATGTTTTCATGGAAAAGCCCGTTTGTGTTGATCCGGTGGGTGCAAGGTCAGTTATTGCAACGGCACGGAAGGCACAGGGACTTCAATTATCGGTTGTTACCGGAACCCAGCGCCGTCACCAGCGCGATTATGTCGCCACCTATGAGCAGGTGACAGGTGGAACGATCGGGGAAATTGTATCGGCCAACTGTTACTGGAACGGTGGTAAACTTTGGCACCGTGATCCCAATAAGGACTGGTCTGAAATGGAATTCATGATACGCGACTGGGTTAACTGGTGCTGGCTCTCAGGTGATCATATTGTTGAGCAGCATGTACATAATCTTGATGTGATCCATTGGTTTACCGGTAAGTTCCCTGTGAAAGCTGTCGGTTTCGGATCGAGACAACGGAGGGTGACCGGTGACCAGTTCGATAATTTCAGCATTGATTATGTTTTTGACAACAACATGCACGTACACAGCATGTGCAGACAAATCAACGGCTGTGTAAACAATGTTTCTGAATGGATACAGGGCTCAGGTGGCAATTCGAACTGCAGGAATACAATCTGGGATCCGGCAGGTACCGAAATCTGGAAATACGAATACCCGCTGAACGACAAGGGTGAAGCAACGGATGAAGTAAAAGTGAGCCCCTATGTCCAGGAACATATCGACCTGGTGACCTCGATACGCAATGGACAACCTTTCAACGAGGCTGAGAACACGGCCATGTCAACCCTGGTTGCCATTATGGGACGGGTGTCGGCATATACCGGTAGAGAAGTTACCATGGATGAAATGATGAATTCGGATATGAAGCTTGGTCCCACGGTATTTGCTTTCGGGGACGTAGATATTCCCAAGGCGGTTCCCGTAGCCGGAGAAGCTTATGTACCGGGAACGGAATAAACTTCGCGATACAATTATTTTATAATCTTGAGGTAGAGACGGGTTTCAAACCCGTCTCTACTTGTTTTATGGGGATAGGTCAAAGTTTCCGACCTGACAACTGTCAGCAAATATTGCTGTATTTATCACTAACTTTTATCCATTAATTGAACGACCATGATCCATACAGCTGGAAACAACGGAGAAGGCGTCAGATCGGATTGTCATATAAGTTTGACCCCTGATTCCGGCCAGGGTATTTCAATAAGTATCCACAGCAAGGTGAAGTGGATGTATGGCGGATCCATTGAAATGCTTTGCCGGGATATGTTCCATTTTTACGGAATTGAAAAGGCGGTGCTTGAAATCGATGACAGCGGTGCTTTACCGTTCACCCTGGCTGCCCGGATTGAGGCTGTGATCAGGAAACACCTGGATACAACCCTGGAATACCTGTTGCCGGTGCTTCCCCAAAATATTTATCAAACCGCACCGGATACCGAAAGGATCTCGCGATTGTACCTTCCCGGCAACAATCCCAAGCTCATGATCAACGCCGGGATATATGGCTGCCATGGAATTATCCTTGATCTCGAAGATTCCGTGCATCCCGGAAAGAAATACGAAGCGCGATTCCTGGTTCGTAACGCCCTTCGGTCGGTAGACTTTTACGGAGCCGAACGTATGGTGCGAATTAACCAACTGCCGGAAGGTCTCAAAGATCTTGACTTTGTTATTCCGCACCAGGTAAATCTTATCCTGATCCCAAAATGTGATAGCCCGGAGCAGGTAGCCCTTGTTGACGCAAAGATCACTGAGATCCTGGGTGAAAAGAACACTTCCGTATGGCTGATGCCGATCATTGAAAATGCTGCCGGTGTGATGCGGGCTTTTGAAATAGCCCGTGCGTCGGAAAATGTGGTGGCTATGGCCATCGGGCTCGAGGATTATACAGCAGATCTTGGCGTACAGCGTACCGTTGAAGGAAAGGAATCATTCTTTGCCAGGAGCATGGTGATAAACGCTGCAAGGGCAGCCGGTATTCAGCCCATAGATTCTGTATTTTCAGATATCGATGATATGGAAACGCTTGCTGAACGGGTAAGGGAATCGAAATCACTCGGTTTTGCAGGTATGGGGTGTATCCATCCGCGCCAGATTGCCGTGATCAACGAAAATTTCCTGCCCGATGAGAGCGAGATTGACAGGGCCAGGAAAATCACGCTTGCCTATGAAAAAGCCGAAAAGGAAGGCCTGGGCGTGGTTGCGGCCGATTCCAAAATGATTGATATGCCTGTAGTCAACAGGGCACTTAAAACTATTGAAAAAGCTGTTAAATCCGGCAGGCTAAATATAAACTGGAGGGAAACCAATGGCCGATAAACAGAAAAGAAATGCTGCCGGGAGGATGATTCCCGATATGATAAACGGTCAGCCCGTGATTCCGTTCATGGGGGTTGGCAAATACCGTCCACAGGGTAGAAAACATGCTTCAGGCATATCCACATGTATTGACTATCCGGACGACGGCAACAAACAGGTTTCCGGTCTGAAGGAAGCCCTGGTAAAAGCCGGGCTCAGGGACGGCATGACCATTTCGACACATCATCATTTCAGGGAAGGCGATCTGGTAGCCAATATGGTATTTGATTGTGCCAGTGAACTGGGAATAAAGAACCTTTGCTGGTTCCCTTCCGCCTCCTTCTCATGCCATGCCTATTTGCTGAAATATCTTGATGACGGCACGATCAGCCATATCGAGGGAAGCATGAACGGCCCACTCGGCAGGTACTGCTCCGAGGGCAGGATGAAAAAAACGGCCGTGCTCCGTTCCCATGGAGGTCGGTTTCAGGCCATACAGGACGGGGATGTGAAGATCGATATTGCCGTGATCGGTGCCGGCTGTGCCGATCCATTCGGCAATGCCAACGGGTTAAACGGTCCCTCGGCAAGCGGTTCACTGGGTTTCGCCGTGGGAGACGCGCAGTATGCCGACAGGGTGATTGTGGTAACGGACAATATGGTGCCTTTTCCCTGTATCCCCTGGCAGATCCAGGGAAATTACGTCGATTTTACTGTAAAGGTAGACAGGGTGGGTATTCCCGAAAAAATTGTATCGGGTACAACCCAAATTACCCGGAGCCCCGACCGGCTTTTGATCGCGGACCTCACTGCCAGATTCTGTGAGGCGGCAGGCATTATACACGAAGGCTTCTCCTTCCAGGCCGGAGCGGGGGGAACTGCCCTTTCCGTGGGCAATTACTTCGGCGAAATAATGCGTAAAAAAGGTCTCAGGGCCAGATTTGCACGAGGCGGCAGCAACAAATACCTGGTGGAGATGCTCGAGGAAGGACTGGTGGAATACATTCTCGACGGACAAACCTTTGACCTCGAAGGGGTACGGTCAATACGCGAAAATCCGGACCATGTGATGACCAGTCCTTTTTCAAGTTATAACTACCATGGCAAGGGTAATTTTGCCAGTATGCTGGATGTGGTTATTCTGGGCGCTACCGAAGTCGATCTGAATTTTAACGCCAATGTGGTAACCCATTCTGACGGTTACCTGCTCCACGGCATCGGAGGCTGGCAGAATTGCCTGTTCGGACGGAATGTAATACTGCCTGTTCCCTTGTTTCGCGACAGAATTCCCGTTATCCGGGATGAAGTTACAACCCTGTGCGGTCCCGGTGAACTTGTTGACGTTGTGATCACCGAAAGAGGAATTGCCATTAATCCCCGGAGAACCGACCTGATAGGGAAAACCAAAGATTCGGGCTTGCCGCTGAAAAAAATAGAACAGCTGAAGGAAGAAGCGGAAGCCATTTGCGGAGTGCCCCGGAAGCCCGAATTTACGGATAAGATCGTTGCGGCGATAAAATGGGTGGATGGGACGGTGATTGATGTTGTCAGACAGGTGAAGAGATGAATAGATAAAAGATAAAAGATAAAAGATAAAAGATCCAAGACCTGAAACCTGAAACCTTAACTTATGCCTGAACAAACAATAGTAACTATGCCCGGCGACGGAATTGGCCGGGTTGTAATGGAGGAAGCACTCAGGGTACTTGATGCAGCCGGATTCCGTGGCAATTACATACATGCGGATATCGGGTGGGAGTATTGGTGCAAAGAAGGAAACCCGCTGCCTGACAGAACGATAAAATTGCTGGAGGAACACAAGGTAGGTTTGTTCGGTGCCATCACTTCGAAGCCGAAGGAAGAAGCCGCTGCTGAACTGGCCCCGGAACTCAGGGGCAGGGGATTGGTTTATGCCAGTCCCATTGTGGGCATGCGCCAGTATTTCGATCTGGATATCTGCATCCGGCCCTGTCATACCTATAAGGGTAATCCGCTGAATTTCATCAGGCGCGGGACACAGGGCGGTATCGAGGAACCGCCGGTGGATGTGGTGATCTTCAGGCAGAATACGGAAGGCCTTTATTGCGGTGTCGAATGGAATGCTCCGGATGGCATTGTTTATGAAGCACTCCGTTCGCATAAGAATTTTGTCAGGAACTTTGGCCAGGTGCCGCGTGAGGAAATAGCCGTGTCCACCAGGATCTTTACCCGCAGGGCTACGGACCGGATCTTGCGTGCAGCCTTTGAACATGCCAGTAACAACGGATATAAATCGGTCACCTTATGTGAAAAGCCCAACGTGATCCGTGAAACATCGGGTATGATGTACAATATGGCCAAACAAATCCAGAAAGAATACGCACATATTGCGCTTTGGAACACCAATATCGATGCACAGATGATGTGGCTTACCAAGAATCCCGAAGATTACGGTGTAATTGTGGCGGGCAATATGTTCGGAGATATTGTTTCCGATGGTTTTGCAGGCCTGATCGGGGGATTGGGATTTGCCTGCAGCGCCAATATCGGTGAAAAGGTGGCTGTGTTTGAACCCACGCATGGTTCGGCACCAAAATACGCAGATTACCCGGTTTCCATTGTAAATCCCATTGCCATGATCGAATCGGCATGCATGATGCTGGATTACCTGGGTGAAAATGCTGTATCTGCCCGGATAAGGGCCGCCATAGCAGATGTGATCAGTGAGGGGAAGGTGAGGACATATGATATGATGAAGATGAAAGGAAGTCCCGATGCGCTGAAACAAGGAGCAGCCTCTACGCGGGAGATGGCGGATGAGATCATTAAGGGAGTAGGGAGTAGGGAGAAGGGCTTGCCCCTGCCCGATAAATTTTGAGAAATAAATAATCGGCAAAAACATGATGGATATTATTCAGGAATTATGGCCGGAACTGGATTGGATCCAGGATACGGAACTCCGCGAAAAAACCGCCAGGACCTGGGAGCTGGCGTTCCGGAAAAGTGTTTTGAAGCCCGCTGATCTGCAAAGGATACCTTTTACACTCCTGGCCGGTCCCGGACTGAAGGTCAGTTTTATGGACCATAAGCGGGCCGTGGTGCATATCGCCCGGGAATGCGGGTTAAAATTCAATGCTTTTTTCAAAGAAGAGCTCCCGGTAAACATGGATGTACTGATTGCGGGAGCGTTACTGGCCGATGTTGGCAAACTGCTGGAATATGAAGTGGATGAAAACGGAAACAGCTTCCAGGGAAAGTACGGGGAATACCTCAGGCATCCTTTTTCGGGTGTATCCCTGGCCGAGCAGTGCGGAGTTCCCCCGGAAGTGTGTCATATTATAGCCGCCCATGCAGCAGAGGGCGACCTGGTAAAGCGATCGACGGAGGCTTATATTGTGCATCATGCGGATTTTATGACTTTTCTTCCTTTTAAGAAAAAGTGACTGGTGAAAAGTGACTGGTGACAGGTTTTAGTAAAAATTAGGAATATGACCATAATTGAAAAAATACTGGCATCGCATTCCGGGAAGGCAAAAGTGGTTCCGGGCGATATCGTGGATGTGGATGTGGATGTAAGACTGGCGAGGGACTTTGGAGGGGCAGGTGTGCTGCGGAATTTGCAGGTCAATAACCTGAATATTGCCGACTGCAGCCGGACATTTTTCACTTTCGACTGCAATCCCACCGGATCGGACCAGCAATATGCCGCTAACCAGCATACGTGCCGCCTTTATGCGCGGCAAAACGGTATACGGGTGTTCGACATCAATGCAGGTATAGGTACCCACCTGGCCATTGATGAAGGATTGGCCATACCTGGCAGTACGCTTGTTTCAACAGATTCCCATGCAAATATCCTGGGTGCGATTGGTGCTTTCGGCCAGGGTATGGGCGACCGTGATATTGCGGCCACCTGGTCGCGCGGTTCCGTTTGGTTCAAAGTTCCGGAAACCGCAAAGATCACCCTGCAGGGCATCCGGCCTGACGAACTTACAGCCAAGGACATCGTCCTAAACCTTCTTAACATTTTCGGGGCGGATGAACTGCTGGGCTACTCCGTTGAACTTTACGGGGATGAGGTGAAAAGGCTCACCCTCGATGAACGGATCACCATCTCTTCCATGGCAACGGAAATGGGCGCCATTGTTTTGCTGATACCGCCTTCTCCGGATGTGATCGCGTATTGCAAATCGCGCACATACTCCCAGGTTACACCTGTATATGCCGATGCTGACGCAGTGTACCAGCGGGAATACGGACTTAACCTCGAAAACTTTGAACAGGCAGTTTCACTTCCGGGACAACCCCATCATATTGCATTTGTAAGAGAGGTCAAAGGAACAAAGATCGATTCGGTGTTTATCGGCAGTTGTACCAACGGGAGGTTGGAGGATATGATTGAGGCTGCGCGCATACTGAAGGATAAAAAGGTAGCGCCCGGGGTGGTACTGAAAATTGTTCCTGCAACTGACGAGGTTTGGAACACATGCCTGAAGGAAGGCCTGATAGAGATCTTCAAAGCAGCCGGGGCACTTTTTGGGAATGCCGGTTGTGCCGGATGCGCTTCGGGTCAGATCGGGCAGAACGGTCCCGGTGAGATAACCGTAAGCACCGGGAACCGCAATTTCGAAGGCAAGCAGGGCAAAGGAGAAGTATACCTGGCTTCGGTATCAACAGCAGCAGCCTCAGCCGTCGCCGGGCATATCACCACGGCCGGTGATTTACCCGTCAGGCCGTCGACATTCGCTGTTGCAACTTCAACCTCAAAAGCCCGCCCTGGTAAGCCTGATACAGCTCCCTTGAAGGAAAAAGTACTGGCAGGCAGGGTTTGGCTTATCCCACAGGATAACATCGACACGGATATGATCTATCACAACCGGCACCTTGCGGTCACCGATCAAAAGGGAATGGGCATATATACCTTTGGAAACCTGAAGGGATGGGAAGATTTTGTTACCAAAGCGGAATCCGGGGACATAATTATTACCGGAAGAAACTTTGGATCGGGCAGTTCACGGCAACAGGCGGTGGATTGTTTCAAATCGCTCGGATGCCAGGCCATCCTCGCACAGTCATTTGGGTCGATATACGAGCGCAACGCCATTAATGCCGGTTTCCCTGTACTGACCTTCAAAGACATCAGCCTCCTGGAACTAAAGGACCGTGATAAGGTGGTCATCGACCTGGGAAAGGGAACCATTACCAATGTGCGTAATAACAAAACTGCCGGGATCAGTAAGTTTTCCAATATACAGATGAAGATATACCAGAAAGGGGATTTGTTATTGCTGTAAGGACAGACCCACGTGTCTGTTAATTGCCAAGGAATTATTGAATACAAATATGCCAAAACAGACCTTTGCAGAGAAAATATTCGGGGCGCCCGCGGGCAGCATAGTTTTTCACAAACCCGACATCGTGTTGTCACATGACAATACAGCCAGCATCGAAGGGACCTTCCGGAAAATGGGAAGTGACCGGGTGGCAGACCCCGGCCAGCTTCTGATCGTGCTCGATCATAACGCACCGCCCACCAACAGCAAATTGGCGAACGACTACCAGCAGATAAGGAATTTTGTTGGCCTCCAGGGAATCAGGCATTTTCATGATGTTGGGGATGGCATTTGCCACCAGCTCATGGAAAAATATGCCCGTCCTTCCATGGTCGTGGTCGGAAGCGACAGCCACACCTGCACGGCAGGTGCCTTTAATGCTTTTGCTGCGGGGATTGACCGCACGGAAACGGCCGGTTTGTGGAAACAGGGTGAAACCTGGTTCAGGGTGCCGGAATCGGTGAAGATCACACTTACGGGAAAACTCCCGGAAAATGTTTATGCCAAGGACCTGGCCCTGTATATCATAGGCATGATCGGATCGGACGGGGCAGATTACCTCTCGGTGGAATATCATGGTGAAGGTGTTGCCTCGCTGACGGTAGCTGAAAGGATGACGATAGCCAACCTGGCATCGGAAATGGGTGCCAAGAACGCTGTTTTTCCTGCCGATGACATGTTGCAGCAGTATTTGGGAGAGAAGACGGATGGTGTATGGGCGGACAACGGAGCCCGTTACCTGAAGGAGTATACCATTGAACTGACCGGCCTTTACCCGGTAGTCGCCTGCCCGCATCATGTTGACAATGTCAGAAGCGTTGATGAAGTAGCAGGTACAAAACTGGAACAAGCCCTCATAGGTACATGCACCAACGGCAGGCTTGAGGACCTGAGGACGGCAGCGGGCATACTCAAAGGACATAAGGTGGCAGCGGGCATGCAGCTGCTGGTGACGCCGGCATCCCGTGAAATATACCTGCAGGCAATCAGGGAAGGTCTGATCGAGGTATTCATCCAGGCAGGGGCAACCCTGCTGACCCCATCGTGCGGGCCTTGCCTGGGAACGGGACAGGGAATACCTCCGGACGGAATTAACATTATTTCCACCGCAAACCGCAATTTTCTTGGCCGTATGGGCAATGCCAGGGCCTCTATTTACCTGGCCTCTCCGGCAACAGTTGCCATTTCGGCATTGAAAGGGGAGATCACTTCGCCCGCCCGGCCTCAGGCGAATAATAAGTTTCCTTTTCAGATCAGGCAAAGTCCCACCCTGACCATACAGCCTAATGACGACCGCTATGCCGGCGGGATATGGAATTACAGCGATGCGGATAACCTGAATACCGACCAGATGTTTGCCGGAAACCTGACCTACGAGATCAACAGTTCCCAGCCTGATAAAATTGCGCCCCACCTGTTCAAAGGATTTGACGGACAGTTTGCCGCCAAAGCCAGGCAGGGTGATATCCTGATTTGCGGTGATAATTTCGGCTGCGGCAGCTCACGGGAGCACCCTGCAGTAGGTCTCGTTTTCCTGGGCATAAAAGCCGTGATCGCTAAATCGGTTTCCAGGATATTCTACCGTTCGGCTCTTAACCAGGGACTGCCTGTGCTGGTGCTGCCCGAAGCAGTAAATGCATACAGGCAGGGCGATCCTGTATCGGTGGATCTTGCAGGGGGAGCGATTACAATTGCCGGTATAAAATTCAATTTTAACCCGTTGCCCGATAAGCTGATGCAGATTCTGGAGCAGGGAGGGCTGGTAGAATGGATCAACGGGAAGAAATAATGAATACCAATAACGAAAATAAATAAATGTAGAAGTTGTTATGGTTGTTATGGTTGTTGATAGTTACCGATAACCGACAACCGACAACCGACAACCGACAACCCAAAACCTCAAACCTCAAACCATAATACTATGGAACCAATTTTTAAAATTCAGGAAGTGCTTGATCAACTGGGAATTCAGCCTGTAAATCCGGGTATATGCACCGGTACGGAATGGATTGATACCCCGGGAGAAGTATTGAATTCATTCTCTCCGGTAGATGGCAGTCTGATTGCCGGGGTCAAACAGGCCACACGGGCCGATTACGACAAGCTGATGGTCACAGCCGGGGAAGCATTCCTGAAGTGGCGAATGGTGCCTGCTCCCAAGCGGGGAGAGGTCGTTCGCATGATCGGTATTGAACTCAGGAAATTCAAGATCCCACTGGGCAAACTGGTCAGCTGGGAAATGGGAAAGCTTTACCAGGAAGGCCTTGGTGAGGTGCAGGAGATGATAGATATTTGTGATTTTGCGGTGGGACTTTCACGCCAGCTTTACGGTCTGACCATGCATTCCGAAAGACCGGGGCACAGGATGTACGAGCAATACCACCCGCTGGGGATCGTAGGGGTGGTATCGGCATTTAATTTCCCGGTGGCTGTGTGGTCGTGGAACGCTATGATCGCCATGGTCTGCGGTGATGCCGTTGTATGGAAGCCTTCTTCAAAGGTACCGCTGTGTGCCGTGGCAGTGCACCACATCATTACCCGGGTTCTGAAGGAATGTGATGTGCCGGAGGGTGTGCTTAACCTGCTGGCAACGAGTTCAAAATACCTGGGCGACGAAATGTTTGCCGACAGGCGAATTCCCCTGATTTCTTTCACCGGCTCAACCAAAATCGGTAAGAATGCAGGTAGGCTGATAGGAGAGCGGTTGGGAAGAACCATCCTTGAACTGGGCGGTAACAATGCCATCATTGTCACCCCCGCGGCCAACCTCGACCTTGCCCTGCGTGCCATTGTATTTGGGGCTGTGGGAACAACCGGGCAACGCTGCACGTCAACACGGCGTATTATTTTGCATGATTCCGTTTATAAGGAATTCTCTGAGCGGCTTGTGAGGGCGTACAAAGGACTGAAGATCGGCAATCCGCTTGATACCAATAACCACGTGGGTCCGCTGATCGATAAACAGGCCGCCGCAACCTATTTAAGCGCGGTTGAGGAGGTCAAAAGATCCGGAGGTAAAATATTGTTTGGGGGTACGCCCCTCGAAAACAGCGATTGCACGTCGGGCTGCTATGTAGTACCCTGTATTGCCGAAGCGGAAAACCATTATCCCATTGTGCAGGAAGAAACTTTTGCGCCCCTGCTCTACCTGATCAGGTACAGTAGCATAGAAGAGGCCATCCGGTTGCATAACGGGGTGCCACAGGGATTGTCCTCTGCAATTTTTTCCACGGACCTGCTGGAGACTGAAAAATTCCTTTCCTGTGAAGGCTCGGATTGCGGGATTGCAAACACCAACATTGGCACTTCGGGAGCTGAGATCGGAGGCGCTTTTGGTGGGGAAAAAGACACCGGAGGCGGTCGTGAATCGGGATCGGATGCCTGGAAAGCCTATATGCGAAGACAGACAAATACAATTAATTACAGTACGAAATTACCACTGGCACAGGGGATTGAATTTGAAATAAGTGACAAGTGACAATGTCCTCCCCCTGCCCCCTCCAGCAGGGGATATGTTTACATACAGAAATGATAGTAATTATGAGAATTGGCATACTGCGTGAGACAAAAACCCCGGCCGACCGACGAGTACCTTTAACACCGAAACAATGCAGGCTGATCCGGGAAGAATTCCCCGGCCTGGGGATCGTGGTGCAGCCAAGCCGGGACCGCTGCTTCAGAGATAATGAATACATGCATGAAGGCATTGAACTGGGTGAGGACCTGAGCGGATGCGATATCCTGATGGGTGTGAAAGAAGTGTCAGCCGGTATGCTGATCCCTGAAAAGACCTATTTCATTTTCTCCCACACCATCAAGAAGCAGGAACACAATAAGCAGCTTTTGATGACCGTCCTTGAAAAGCGTATCCGGCTTGTGGATTATGAGATGCTAACTGACAGCAGAGGAGTTCGCATCATAGGATTTGGAAGGTGGGCAGGGTTGGTGGGCACTTATAACGGGATCAGGGCATTGTGTACCCGTTATGGGATACCGGGATTAATTCCCCCGCAGGATTGTGCGGGATTGCAGGAAATGATGCAGCGGGCTTCGGATATAGATCTCCCACCGGTGCGGATAGCTGTTACCGGTGACGGAAGGGTGGCCGGGGGATCGGAAGAAATGCTCAGCAGTTTTCGTGTTCAGAAAGTTATTGTGGATTCATTGCTGGGTAACACGGCCCCGGAAAAACCGGTGTATGTCCAGCTTGATCCTGAAAAATACAACAGGAACAAGGAAGGAAAAAGATTTGACCTGCAACATTTTTTCAGGCATCCGGAAGCGTATGAAAGCTTTTTTGGCCGTTTCTGCGGCATTACCGATCTTCTGATCATGGCAGCATATTGGGATCCGAAAGCCCCGGTATTGTTCACGGTCAGGCAAATGCAGGACAAGAATTTCAGGATAAGGGTCATTGCCGATATCACCTGTGACATAAACGGATCAGTACCTTCTTCGGTAAGAACAACCTCGTTTGCAGATCCCTATTACGATTTTAACCGCTTCACGGAAAAAGAAGAAAAACCATTCAGCAATCCCGGAAATATTACGGTAATGACAATTGATAACCTGCCATGCGGGTTGCCGGTTGAAGCATCGGAGGATTTTGGACACAGTCTGATAAGAAATGTTCTTCCGCTCCTGATCCACGGTGATCATGAACAGATCATTCAACGGGCAACGATTGCCGAAGGAGGCAAACTCACGGAACAATATACCTATCTGGCTGACTGGGTTTCAAAAGCATAAAATAATCCATCTCAAATGAAGAAGATACTTATCATAGGCGCAGGCCGTTCATCATCGGCGCTTATCCGCTACCTCGAGGACAATTCGGTAAAATTTGGCTGGGAAATAACGGTCAGCGACCGCGATATCTGCCTGGCACAGGAGAAAACCGATCCTTCATGCCGAACCATCGCCCTGGATATTTTCAATGAAGAACAGCTGGATGATGAAGTACAGGGTGCAGATGTAGTGGTTTCCATGATACCTGCCCGGTTTCATCCGGTAGTTGCCATGGCCTGCCTTAAACATGCAAAGTCCATGCTGACAGCATCCTATGAATCCGATGAGATCCATGAGATGGCAGCAAAAGCAAGGTCGCAGGGCATCATTTTCCTCAATGAAATGGGTGTTGATCCGGGTATCGACCATATGTCGGCTATGCGGGTGATCAACAGGATCAGGGAAGAAAACCATGAGCTGTTGTGTTTTGAAACCTTTACCGGTGGACTTATTGCACCGGAATCGGACAACAATCCCTGGCATTACAAGATCACCTGGAATCCGCGTAATGTTGTGCTTGCCGGGCAGGGAGGACCTGCAAGGTTCATACAGGAGGGCAGGTTCAAATATATTCCATACCACCGGCTTTTCCGCCGTACCGAAGTGATTGATATCGAAGGATTCGGAAAATTTGAGGGATATGCAAACCGTGATTCGCTTAAGTATATCAGCAAGTACAATTTGCAGGATGTGCCTACCGTGTACAGGGGAACCTTGCGCCGTCCGGGATACTGTCGTGCCTGGGATGTTTTTGTTCAACTTGGTGCCACGGATGATTCCTTTACGATGAAGAATACCGAGGAAATGACTTATAAGGAATTTATAAATTCATTCCTTTATTACAGCGCGGAAGATCCGGTAAAAACCAAGCTCTATCAGTACATGCATATCGACCAGGATTCGGATGTACGGGAGAAACTTGAATGGCTTGGGATATTCGATGATACGAAAATTGGATTGAAAGAGGCTACACCCGCAGAGATCCTGGAGCATATTTTATGCCGTAAATGGGTTTTGGAGCCGGGCGACAAGGATATGCTCGTAATGTGGCACAAGTTCATTTACCGTGAGAAGGGTAAACAGTACAAAACACTGTTGACCTCTTCCCTGGTTGTAACCGGGGATGATCAGGTAAACACAGCCATGGCCAAAACCGTAGGGCTGCCGCTGGGTATTGCTGCAAAAATGGTATTAACCGGACAGATTAAACTGGAAGGCGTGTATATTCCAACGATCCCGGAAATTTACACTCCGGTTCTAAAAGAACTGGAATGTAATGGCATTACATTTCAGGATAAAATCGAAGAATTGCAGATATTTACCGATAATTAAAAAAGGTCATGAAACATATCCTTCTACTTGCATTATTGACTGTAACAGTAACTGCATCAGCACAGTCGGATCCCCTGGCAACTGCTGAAACAAGAAATCTGTTCCGAAACCTGCTTGTTCTTCAACAGCAGGGTCTCATGTTTGGACACCAGGATGCACTGGCTTATGGCAATGGATGGTATTCCGAGGACGGACGTTCCGACGTAAAGGATGTATGCGGTGATTACCCCGGCGTGTACGGCTGGGAACTGGGTCACCTCGAGCAAGGCCACGTGTATAGCCTCGATTCGGTTTATTTCGACAGGATAAGGAACTGGATCATAACAGCCTATGAACGGGGAGGAATGAACACGGTAAGCTGGCACGGAAGGAATCCCCTTACGGGCGGGTCAGCCTGGGATGTATCCTCTCGGGAGGTGGTGGCATCTATTCTGCCGGGTGGTGAAAAACATGATTTGTATGTTCAGTACCTTGACAGACTGGCAGCGTTTTTTCTCAGCCTGAAAACCGGCGACGGAACATTTGTCCCTGTTTTTTTCAGACCATACCACGAACATACCGGCAGTTGGTTCTGGTGGGGAAAAAATCTCTGCACCCCGGAACAGTATATTGCATTGTGGCGGTTCACCATTACTTATTTCAGGGATGTAAAAAATATCCATCATCTGCTGTATGCTTATTCAACCGACCGGTTCGAGACCCCCGAAGAATATAACGAACGCTACCCGGGCGATGATATCATTGATATGGTGGCATTTGACCTGTATGACCGTGGTCCCGAGTATTCCGGCATACTGAAAAACTGCGCATCCATCGTCTGTAACCTGGCAGCCGAAAAAGGCAAATTGGGAGCGGTAAGTGAGGCTGGTGGCCGTATTGCCGTAAATACCGAATGGTGGACCAAAACCGTACTGGAAACACTCCGGCCTTTTCCCTTGTCTTATATCCTGGTATGGCGCAATCCCTGGCAACAACCTGCCGCTGCATTTGCACCCTATAAAGACCATCCCTCCTCTCCCGATTTTGTTAAGTTTTATAACGAACCGCATACCTTGTTTCAGGAGGAGGTAACAAAAGCAGGGTTATATAAATAGACCGTTAGCGGTCCTTTGGTCTGGTACTGCTTACTTTGCTACCACTTGGCCTGAGAGAAACAGGGAATGCCGCTTCATGAAGCCATTATACGGGCAGGTGAAATCAGGTTTCTGCCTGTTCTGTTAACTACCATGACAGCCATTGGGGGATTATTACCCATTGCCCTGAGCAGATCGGGCATGTATTCACCACTGGCCTGGGTAATTATCGGCGGATTGATAACCTCCACCCTGTTGGCCAGGTTGGTGACCCCGGTGATGTATTAGCTTATGCCGCCGGAAGTGGGGGAAAGTGCATAGTGTGCCGAAGGCATCTTTTTGTGAAAAAGTGACCGGGTAGTTACCGGTGAATTTTCACTTAAAACAGGCGGAAAAGAAACACAAGGCAAACAGTATTATTGACATAGGTTTTTTTTGATATTACGAATTACCGAATGTATTGAAATAAAAATTTACTGCAATCCGTACAATTGATCAGCATAATGATTTGTACTACAGATTGCTGATATTTACTGTGAAAAATGATATGCAACCGATTGCATAATTCAACAAAAACCAGTACTTTTATTTTTTTTAAGACCACACAGTTTGAGCAACGCTGCAAAACATAAAACAGCCATTATAACAGGCGGGGCATCCGGACTAGGGTATGCTATAGCAGCCAAATTTGTGGAAAATGGCATCCGGGTTATTCTGATCAGCAGGGATGAGGCACGGCTTAAAGTCGCCTGTCAGTCACTTGGACCCATGGCCAGCTATATGCCCCATGATATTACCCGACTTGATGGCCTGCCCGGTCTGATAGAAACCATCGCAAAAAAATCAGGGAATATCGATATACTGGTCAACAATGCGGGAATTCACCTGAAAAAGGCTTTGCTTGATGTTTCAGATGAAGAATTTCAACAGATCATATTTACCAACCAGACGGCTGTGTTTTCCCTTAGCCGGGAAGTGGCCAGGTATATGCAGAGGCAGGGAGAGGGGATTATATTAAACATCAGTTCGATGGCATCGCAATATGGCATACCCTTTGTAATTGCTTATACGGCTTCAAAAGCTGCCATCGAGGGGATGACCCGTGCCATGGCTGTAGAATTATCGCCGCTTGGCATCCGGGTAAACTGCATTGCCCCCGGTTTTATTATGACCGACATGTCGTCCCTTGCACTGGACAATGACCAGGAAAGAAAACAGAAAGTATTTTCCCGCACCCCCCTGGGTCGGCTGGGCAAGCCGGAAGAAGTAGCCGATGCCGCCTGGTTCCTGGTATCCGATGCTGCCTCTTATATCACCGGTGTTGTTTTGCCGGTAGATGGCGGGAATTCTATCGGTTTTTGATGATGGGTCATGCACTGTATTCTCAACCACCATTAATCGTCATGCTTTGAAAATTACCGATGCCAAAGTGATCGTCTGCAGCCCGGGAAGAAATTTTGTAACCCTGAAAATTTATACCGACCAGGGAATATACGGACTTGGCGATGCCACGCTAAACGGGATGGAAATGGCTGTGGTATCCTGCCTGGAGAATCATTTTATTCCTGCCCTTATCGGAAAAGATCCGCGGAACACTGAGGATATCTGGCATTATTTTTACCGGGGTTCATACTGGAAAAGAGGTTCTGTTACCATGGCTGCAGTTTCCGCAATCGACATGGCCCTCTGGGATATTAAGGGGAAAATGCTGCAGACACCGCTGTACAATTTAATCGGTGGCAAAAGCAGGGACAGGGTACTAGTGTATGCCCATGCCGGTGGTGCCGATCTGAACGAGGCCGTTGAAAAAACGGGGGAAGCGATTGAAAAGGGATTTTCCGCCGTACGGATCCAATGTGGAATACCGGGAATTTCACATACTTATGGGGTTTCAGGGGACAGAAAATCCTATGAGCCTGCGCAAAAGGGATTGCCGGTTGAACAATACTGGGACACGCCATCATACCTGAACTTTGTACCCCGGTTGTTTGAGAAGGTAAGACAGGTTTATGGCGATGCGATCCATTTGCTGCATGATGTTCACCACCGTTGTACGCCGGTTGAGGCGGCACGGCTGGCAAACGAACTGGATCCGTATCATTTGTTCTGGATCGAGGATCCGGTAACCGGCGAGTTGCAGGAAGGTCTCCGGCTGATCCGTAAGCACGCTGTAACACCTATTGCCATCGGGGAAGTTTTCAATACCGTGTATGACTATACTACCCTGGTCACCGAACAGCTGATCGATTATGTCCGTATGCCGGTTTCACACGGCGGGGGAATCACTCACCTGCTTAAAGTGGCTGCTTTTGCCGGGATTTATCATATCCACACCGGGTTTCACGGGGCTACCGATCTTTCACCGGTAAGCCTGGCCGCTTCGCTGCACGTTGACATGGCCCTGAATAATTTTGGAATCCAGGAGTATATGCCCCATCCGGAGGTGGTAAACGAGGTATTTGATACCAATTACCGCTTTGACAAGGGCTACCTGCATATCGACGATACTCCGGGCATTGGTGTGGATATTAGCGAGGAGCACGCTGCTAAATATCCATTTTCCACGGCCAGCCTCCCGGTAAACAGGAAGACTGACGGCACCCTGTTTTACTGGTAAACCCCCGGGATCTTTTTTAGAGCGTGATCAGGATCAGGGTCTGAGCCAGCAAAATCCGCAGGAACATGGTAAAGGGGTATACGGTGGCATATGCTGCCGACTGGGCTTGTATGGGAGCCAGGCTGTTCGCGAATTCCAGGGCAGGAGGATCGGTCATGGCTCCGGATACGATACCACAAATTTTCAGGTAGTTGTATTTAAGCAGCCTGGCAATAATGGCTGCCAGTAAGATAGGCACCACTGTGATCACCGCACCATACAACAGCCATACATAGCCACCGTTGGCGATGGTTTCAGCGAACCGGGCGCCGGATGAAAGTCCCACACAGGCAAGGAACAAAATAATCCCAAGTTCGCGGATCATCATGTTCGCCCCGGGAGTCATATAGAAATCGAAGTTCTTATATCGCCTCTGGTAACCCAGCAGAATTGCCACCAGCAGAGGTCCTCCGGCCAGTCCCAGCTTTGCGGGGGCTGGCAGACCGGGGATGAAAATGGGAACACTACCTACAATAATTCCAAGAAAGATCCCGATGAAGATAGGCACGGTATTCGGGTGGGCAAGTTCTACCACGGAGTTGCCAAGCTCATTTCGAATTTCAGGAAGCAGTTCGCGTTTCCCCACTATCCGCACGGTATCGCCAAATTCAACCGTGGAGCCGCGTGTAGGCAAGATCTCTATACCGGCCCTGAAAATCCGGGTGATGTTGGCATCATATCGCCGGTATATGCCGATCTGCTCAATGGTTTTTCCGGCATATTTCCGGTTTGTCACCAGCACATGAAACATGGCCAGATCGCCCGACATTTCTCGTTTATCCGCCACTTTTACGTTTCCCATTTTCATCTGCAGGTTTTCGATATGATTGATGGCTGAAACACCCACAATAACATCTCCTTCGAGTAATTTTTCATCTTCACGGGCAACAAGCCATGTCCCGTTCCGCAGGATCCTGGAGATAACCAGTTCCTTGTCGATCACCTTCTTGATGTAACTGAGCTTTTGTCCGAACAAATTGGGATTGTTAACCCGTATTTCAATGGTCTCGAGCTTCTGCTGACCTGTTTGCAGTTTTTCATTGTAGTCGGTCACTTCCTGGTTGATCTTTATCCGGAAGAAGATCCTGACGAGGATCATGGACAGGATGATCCCCAGCACACCAAAAGGGTACGCCACTGCATATCCCATGCCGGTTACGGCCACATCCCCGGACCTCCCCATATCGGTGAGAACCTGCTGGGCTGCACCAAGCCCGGGTGTATTGGTCACCGCCCCGCTCATTATGCCCGTAATGACAGCAGGAGAAACCCCGCCCCACCGGTAGAAGGCATACGCTATGAAAAAACCTGCCGTTACAATGCCTGCCGCAAAAAGGTTGAGCCTGAGCCCCTCGCTCCTGAATGTATTGAAAAAGCGTGGTCCAACATCAATGCCAATGGCATATACAAACAGGATCAACCCGAATTCCCGGATAAAATGAAGTACTTCAGGATTAGTTTCCGCTCCCAGGTGGGCAATTAGCAGACCCGAAAAAAGTACGCCGGCTATTCCCAGTTTTACATTTTTAATTTTGATCTTACCGATCAGCACCCCGATAAAGGCTGTAAGGCTTATGAACAATATGGCGGTGGCTGTACCGGTACCTGTGAACAGACTTTTGAACAGCTCCATAATCAGATGAAATATCAGGAAGCTAAGGTAATACCTCAACAGGATATTACCAATAATTTAATCTGCGATCTGCTTATTTATCAATTCCAGTGTAAAATCCAGCACAACATCTTTTCCGCCAGCACATCATGAATGGAAGGCCTGATCGAATGATCGGGAATAATACCACGGTCTTTCACCGGATAGCCGCTTACGGCAGTGTAATAGGCCAACATTGGGATACCCAAATTAAGCCTGCTGTTTTTCATAGTGATCAATGATTTTTGTTCGCATATTCGTTTTGTTTAATCAGGATATTTCATTGGGCAAGGGAGGGAGAATTCCCTTGGTAATATAAATGGGATGTACAAATTTCCGGATTGAAGGGCGATTAAGCTGAAACCATATCCCGGCAAATACTGTTATAATGCCTCCGGTCAACAGGGTAAACGAAATCCCGATTCCACTTGCTATGGTTCCGGCAAGCAGGTTGCCAATGGGTGTGGTTCCCATGAGCGCCATGGCATAAAAACTCATTACCCGTCCACGCATGTCTTCATCGGCGAGTGTTTGCAACATTGTATTTACCGCTGCAAGGGTAAGGATCATGGAGAGTCCCCCAAAGAAAAACACAATAAGCGATAAATGCATTTTTTCCGAAAGCGAAGCCAGAACAATTGTTAATCCAAACAGGATTGTATTGACTGAAATTATCCTGCCGAGACCGATGACCGATTTGCGGGTGGCCATATAAATTGCACCGGTTACCGCACCGGCACCAAGGGCCGACATCAGGAATCCCAGTGTATCGGAGCTGCCAAGTAAAATTTCCTTTGCATAGGCAGGCAACAGAACGATAAAGGGAAATCCTACCAGGCTCAGGATGGCCAGCAGCATGATCAGCGTTCGGATTGGAACCGACTGGAAAGTGTAATGAAAACCAGCTGAAAAGCTCCTGGCAAAGTTGTCCTGATGAATTATTGCCGGTTTAACCGGAAGTTTTAACCGCAGCAGGGCAACAATTACAGCAACAAAACTTATTGTATTCAGCAGAAAACATATGCCCTCACCGACAGCTGCAATAGTAATACCTGCAATAGCCGGGCCTATAAGCCGTGCACCATTAAAAAGAGCTGAATTCAGTGCGATGGCATTTCCGAGATCTTCCGGCTTATCAATCAGGTCAACTACCAGTGACTGGCGTGCCGGTGCATCAAAGGCGCTTATTATGCCAAAAACAAGGCTCAGCGCAATAATATGCCATACCTCAATGAGGCTGAACAAAACCAGCAGTGCCATAGTCAGCGCCTGGAGCATAAAAAACACCTGGGCAAGCACCATTATCCTTTTCCTGTTATACCGGTCAGATAACACCCCGGTAACAGGTGCAAGAACAAAAGTCGGGATCTGACTGGTGAAGCCGATCAGTCCCAGCAAAAATACCGATCCGGTGATCCGGTATACCAGCCAGCTCAGCGCAATGTTCTGCATCCATGTGCCAATCAGGGAAATACCCTGACCGATGAAATAAAGCCTGTAATTTCGTGAACGGAGTGATGAAAAAATATTCTTAATTGCCTTAATCTCTTTCGGAATAACCTCATTTAGCATCATACGGGTTGAGCGTAATGAATCGTTTTGGTAAAATTAAAAAATGCTTTTTTATTGTTGCTACCCCGGCTATAAATTTTGTAAAAACAAATGCTTTTGTATACTTTTAGCTATTGTAATCATCAGTAATTAAATACAGCGATATAATGAAGAACCAATTTGAACTTAGTACAGCACAACTGGTTGATATTGCCAATGATCTGACAAAAAAGGTGGTAACCGGACTTCAGCAGGAGGGGACAGAAATCAAATGTCTTCCCACTTATATTCATCCGAAAAAAGACGGAATAACCGGTAACGCAACCGTTTTTGATCTCGGAGGTACCAATTTCAGGGTGGCCCAGGTTTCGGTATCCGGGGAAACCGCGATCACCGGTTCAGCTGAACGGGACATCACCGAAATGAAAACAAAGGGTTTCACACGGGAAGATCTTTTCAGATCACAGGCTACAATCCTCGACCGGCTGAATATTCCAGGAACCACCGCTATCGGATATTGTTTTTCATACCCTGCCAGGTCGCTTCCGGATGGTGATGCGGAATTGATAAAATGGACCAAGGGAGTGAGTATCGAAAATATGGAAGGAAATCCGGTTGGCAAACCCTTGCTGAAATACCTGAATGAAAACAGCAAATCCCGTTTTTCCGGTATCAGGGTGGTTAATGATACAATCACCAGTCTTTTTGCCGGTTTACTGAATCCCGGATTTGATGCCTACATTGGCCTGATCGTAGGTACCGGCACCAATATGGCTACTTTTCTGCCATCGCAGTACATACCAAAAATAAAGGATTTGAAAGACTGGTCGGGTGAAACTCCTGTGAATCTTGAATCCGGTAACTTTTACCTTCCCCATCTTACACCGATGGATGATCAGGTGGATGCCCAATCGGACAACAAAGGCGGACAGCGTTTTGAGAAAGCGGTATCGGGGATGTACCTCGGGCGTGTATTCATGGCGGCTTTTCCCGGTGAGAAACTGGATGAAAATCTGAGTGCCGTGGATTTGTCAAACATGATCAACAATCCGTCGCAGTATAAGGAAGAATTTGTTGAGGTGGCTTACCAGATCTATGAACGGTCGGCTAAGCTGGTTGCCGCTTCCATTTCAGGGTTAGTAAAGAATCTTAGCGCTGCCAACCCTTCTATAAAAAGAGTTCAGGTTCTTGCAGAGGGAAGCCTTTTCTGGAGCAGGGTTAAAACCGGCAAGGCATCCTATTCCGAAATTGTTGACAAGCATTTGAATACCCTTGTAAAGGAACTTGGCCTGCCGGAAATAACGGTTAAGATCGCCAGGATGGAAAATGCCAACCTGATTGGAGCTGCCATGGCGGTATTGTCCTAGTGAAAAGTGAAAAGTGAGAATTCAACTATAAATACCTTAAGAAATGAATACATCAAGACGGACTTTTTTAAAGACTGGCGCCCTGGCATTGGCCGGTACCGCTGTGTTACGGAACCAGGTTTTTGCATACGGAAAACCTGCAGGAATGGTTGGCGTACAGTTATATTCGGTACGCGATGACATGTCGAAAGATCCCCTCGGATCATTGAAACAATTGGCTGATATGGGATATGTGTACCTGGAACATGCCAATTATGTGAACCGGAAGTTTTATGGGTATTCCGCCCAGGAGTTCAAAAAAATACTGGATGGCCACGGTTTTAAAATGATCAGCGGTCATACGGTAATGGGAACCCAACACTGGGATGCAGACAAAAATGATTTTACCGATGCATGGAAGTACACTGTCGAAGATGCAGCGGTACTGCAGCAGCAATATGTGATCAGTCCCTGGATGGATGAGTCCATGCGCGACACCTATGATAACCTGAAACGTTACCTGGAGGTTTTTAATAAGTGTGGTGAGCTGTGCCAGAAATCAGGAATGAAATATGGCTACCACAACCATGATTTTGAATTCAGCCAGGTGCTGAACAATGAAAAGGTGTTTGATATTATCATGAAGAATATCGATCCCAGCCTTGTAGTGGTGCAGCTCGACATCGGCAATATGTACAATGCCGGTGTTAAAGCCCTGGATATTATTAATCAATACCCGGGCCGGTTTGAAAATATCCACGTGAAGGACGAAATAAAGGCCGAAGGTGGCGAAAGTGAATATGAAAGCTGTATACTCGGTGAAGGGGTTATTAGCTGCAGGGAAGTTGTAGACCTGGCCACTAAAATCGGAGGTACAACCTGTTACATAATTGAACAGGAATCCTATCAGGGGAAAACTCCTATGGAATGCGTGAAGGAGGACCTGGCCATTATGAAGAAATGGGGTTATTAATCAATGAAAAACCGTTTAGAGACCCTGCCCCTGGCGGGGTCTCTGCGGTTTAAACCAGGATCATTAACCACATGCTTTCCGATCAGTACCTGTAGGTAAAATATTTCCTGTAGTTACTATCATCAAAATCCCTGGCCTTTATACAAAGTACAACCGAAACGGCAGCACCGTTTTTCAGGGATTGCAGGTCGAAAGTTACAAATCCGTTCTGCCGGTAATAAGCATCGTCATTCCTGTTGTTGTGTCTGATTTCCAGGTCAATCGTGTCCGAAGGTATTTCCCCCGGATACCGGATCAGGTTAATGAAATGCTTTACATTGCCTCCGTAAAACATGAAATTAAGGTTCAGAAAATCCTTTTCCAGCCACATACTGAGGATACCCAGTTCGTCATTGCCGATTGAGTCCTGGATTTCACTTGTAAGTTCAATGACCGGTTTAAACAACACCTTTTCAATATAATAAACATGAATGATATAGTCGATACCGGATGGTGTTGTCCCGTCAACCAGTGTAAAATCAGCTATAATTCTGTCATTATCATTAATACCTGAGCCCAGGGTGTTGTCATTATCCACAAGCAGCCTTTCTCCATCGTCGGTATGGATAATTGTACTGTCATCGGTAATGTGGATTATACCCAGGGAGGAATAATACTCCTCTTCCTCTTTTAAACAACCGGTCAAAATACCGGATGTCAGGAGCATCAATAAATAAAACAAGTACTTTTTCATACGTATTGCATTTTGAATATACATAATAAACGTGTCTACGGCCGAATCATTTACGCTATATATCTGATTGAAAAATTCACAAAAAAGTTGCGTGGGACCCGGGATATTTTGTAAATTGATCAAAAATTACAGTATTCCCGCACATCCGTAATATTTAACCTTGGATGCATGCATAAATCATATCTTATTTTTTTATTCCCGCTGGTAATAGCCTGCAATTCCGGCAAGCCGGAAATACAGCCGGGCTGGCCGGCAATCACCCGTGAAAATAAACCCTGGAGCCGGTGGTGGTGGATGGGGAACGCCGTGGATACAACAAGTCTTAGGCTTGCCATGGAGGCTTATAACAAGGGTGGTTTGGGAGGACTGGAGATAACACCGGTTTATGGTGTTCGCGGCTATGAAGAACGGTTCGTAAAATTCCTTTCACCCGGTTGGATCAAACATGTTGAATTTGCACTCCGCGAAGGCCGCCGGCTTGATATGGGCATTGACCTGGCCATGGCCTCGGGATGGCCTTTTGGCGGGCCATGGGTTCGTCATGAAGATGCCTGCAAAACCATGAAGGTGAAAACTTACATGCTGAAGGAAGGAGAAATGATCCGGGAAGTGATCGGATACATTCAGGAGCCCCTGTTATCTTCTATTACAAGAAAGACGCTCTCGATACAGGACCTGAAATATCCCGTGAGCGAAAATTCCGACAGTCTGCAAGCCTGGGCACTTGAACAGGTGCGTTATCCGGAGGAATTATCGTTGAAATCGCTGATGGCCTGTTCCGATAAGGGAGATATTCTTGTATTGACCGGAAAGATAAATGTTTTTGGAAGCCTTGACTGGAAGGCTCCTGCAGGAAACTGGAAGCTGTATGCCATTTTTGAGGGATGGCATGGAAAATTGGTAGAACGGGCGGGACCGGGAGGGGAGGGCGATGTAATTGATCACTTCTCGGCGCAGGCAGTTGGGCGCTATCTGTCCCATTTTTCGGAAAAGCTTGGCAGTGTTGATTTGACCGGACTGCGTGCTTATTTCAATGACTCGTATGAGGTGGATGATGCTTTCGGGGAGGCTGATCTTACTCCGCTTTTGTTTGATGAGTTTTCGGAACGGCGCGGGTATGACCTGCAGCACTATCTTCCGGCGCTGCTTGGGGGAGACATTACCGATATTAACCGGAGGGTGTTGGTTGACTACCGAGAGACCATGTCGGACCTGCTGCTGGAGCAATTTACACTACCCTGGCACAACTGGGCTGAGAATTCCGGTAAAATTACACGAAACCAGGCACATGGTTCACCGGCCAACATTCTTGACCTGTATGCCGCCTCGGATATCCCCGAAACCGAAGGCCGCGATCAGATCAAAATCAGATCGGCCTCTTCTGCTGCCCATATAACAGGTAAAAAGCTTGTATCGGCCGAAGCGGCAACCTGGTTAAATGAACATTTTCAGGCTTCGCTGGCCGATGTAAAGCAACATGTTGATGAATTCCTGCTGGGTGGTGTGAATCACATTATCTACCATGGTACGGCATTCTCTCCACAGGATGCTCCCTGGCCGGGATGGATGTTCTATGCCTCGGTAAATCTGGGCCCGGCCAATACCTTTTGGAACGACTTTGGTACGCTGAACAGGTATGTTTCCCGGATACAATCGTTTCTTCAGGATGCGAAACCCGATAACGATATTTTGCTTTATTATCCCATCTTCGATGAATACGCCGAACGCGGGCAATCTTTGCTGCGCCATTTTGATGGCAGTGCCGCAGGAACTTCGGTCAGGAGAACTGCTGAATTTCTGATTAAAAACGGGTTTGCTTTCGATTTTATTTCGGATAAACAGTTGGATGATCTTGAAATTCATGCTGGAAAAATCGGCACAGGAGGAGCATGCTGGCAGACCATTTTATTGCCACCGCTGAACTATATGCCGGTAAGCTCGCTGGAAAGGATTATCAATCTTGCCCGTGACGGAGCAGTAGTGCTGATGCAACAACTTCCGGGAGATGTGCCGGGATTGGGTCAGCTGGCGGAGCGAAGGAATGAGTTTCAGCAACTGTTGTCGGGTTTGAACTTCGAACCCATCGGTGTATCAGGAATAAAAAGAGCTGTGACCGGAAAGGGCATGATATTGTTGTCAACCGATGTGAATCTGTTGCTGAAACAGGCTGAGATCAGGCGTGAAAGTCTGTGCGACCGGAATATTCAATTTGTACGTAACATTCAGGGCAATACAACCGTGTATTTTCTGGTCAACCGGGGTGATCAGGCCCTGGATGACATGTTTCCACTGCAAACACCCCTGGGTTCGGCCGTTATGTATAACCCGATGACCGGTGAATTTGGAGAAGCCATTGCAAAAGTTACTGGTGAGTGCTCATGGGTATACCTTCAGCTGCAGCCCGGAGAAAGTTGTCTGGTACAGGTGTATCCCGAAGAAGTAAAGACCGGTGGTTATGTTTATTATAAATCCCTGTCACCACCGGATACCATAAATACTTCATGGGAGTTGCGTTTTATCAGCGGCGGCCCTTTACTTCCCGATCCTGTTCATGTTGGTACAACGGGATCATGGACAGAACTCAGCGGTGAAGTTACCAGGTCGTTTTCAGGAACTGCAGTGTACAAAACCACGCTAAGCCTGCCTGATCATGCTGATCACTGGCGGCTAAACCTCGGACGGGTGGCCCACAGTGCCCGGGTAAGGTTAAACGGAAAAGAGATCGCAACATGCATAAGTCCTCCGTTTACAGTGATACTGTCCGGAAGTGATCTTCGGGATAATAATGTGCTTGAGATCAGAGTCACCAATCTGATGGGCAACCGCATTGCCGGCATGGACCGGAAAAAGCAACCTTACAGGATCTTTTACAACATTAATTTTCCGGCCCGTGATGTCGAAAATCGCGGAGATGACGGACTTTTTAACGCATCGGAATGGCCTCCGCAGGAATCCGGGCTGATTGGCCCGGTTACTGTTCAGCCCCTGAAAATAATAAAAGGATGGTCAGAATAGGATGCACGACAAAACCCGATAGAATGATAAACTGTTACTACAAAGTTAAAACTAACAATATGAAATCAATACTGGCCGGAGGCACATGCCGGTACCGGGAATTACTTTTGTGTTGTTCCCGTTATGCATGAATCAAAAAACATACAATCATAAATTATTATGTGTGACGTTCCATAGCATTGCAATGCCGGGATGGCAGTTGTTACATTATTCTCAATAACTCCAGGCTGTTACGGATCATCGACCGTTTCTAAAGTTATTCTAAATAATATAAAGATGCAGAATTGATTTTGCATTATATTCGGAAACTAAATTTTCAAAAATCAATTCAGGATTCATGAAGGAATTAAAAATCATTGTGTTGGCAAAACAGGTACCCGATACGCGAAATGTAGGAAAGGATGCTATGAAGGCTGATGGTACTGTTAACCGGGCAGCGCTGGCAGCTATATTTAATCCTGAGGACCTGAATGCACTTGAACAGGCATTGCGGATAAAAGACAGGTATCCGGGCACAAAGGTCATCCTTTTAACCATGGGGCCGGGCAGAGCAGCAGAAGTTATCCGGGAGGGTTTGTACCGGGGTGCGGATGGGGGGATCCTGCTCACTGACAGGGCTTTTGCCGGATCTGATACGCTCGCAACTTCCTATGCCCTGGCTTGTGCAATACGGAAAATAAGCGCGTACGACATTATCATTGCCGGACGGCAGGCCATCGACGGTGACACGGCACAGGTAGGACCACAGGTTGCCGAAAAACTGTCGCTTCCCCAGGTAACCTATGTGGAGGAAATTACCGGCCTGGAAGCCGGAAAGATATCCCTGAAAAGGAGACTGGAGCGGGGCATTGAAATTGTTGATGCGCCTTTGCCTTGTGTGTTGACAGTTAACAACTCCGCCCCTGATTGTCGTCCGCGGAATGCGAAAGCAATTATGAAATTCAAGCATGCCCGCACCATAACAGAGAGACAGGACAATTCGGAAGATTATATTTCACTGTTCAATGAAAGACCGTATCTGGATATTCCCGAATGGAGCGTTAACGATATTGAATCTGATACTGGTCAGCTTGGGCTCTCCGGGTCACCCACCAAGGTGAAAAAAATCGAAAATATCGTATTCCAGGCAAAGGATTCCAGGCAAATTGCCCCTGATGATGCGGGGATCAATGAATTGATGAAAGAGCTAATTGACGGGCATACGCTGGGGTAATGGTGATGCTGTGCGGGATCGACCTATTAATTTAATTTATAACGACCATTGTGAACAATCTTTTTGTTATCTGCGAGCTGGATGAAGGTAAAATAGCGGAAGTAAGCCTCGAGCTTATGACAAAGGGCCGGTCACTTGCCGGTGAGCTTGGATGTAAACTTGAAGCGCTTGTAATGGGATATAAGCTGGAGTCGGTAGAAAACCAGCTTAATATCTATGGTGCAGACAAAATATGGCTGGCGGATGATCCCCGGTTGGAATTCTATACCACTTTGCCCTATACTGCAATCACTGTAAAGCTTTTCAGGGAGGAAAAACCCCAGATCGCACTGCTGGGAGCCACTACTTTCGGGAGAGACCTGGGCCCGCGTGTTTCATCCGCGTTAAAGAGCGGGCTCACCGCCGATTGCACCAGTCTTGAGATTGGTGATCACCAGGACAAGCGGGAAGGCAAGGAGTATAAAAATCTGCTTTACCAGATCCGTCCTGCATTCGGCGGGAATATCGTGGCCACCATCATCAATCCCGATCACAGGCCACAAATGGCAACAGTGCGGGAAGGAGTGATGAAACGGGAAATATACTCCGATACACACAAAGGTGAAACAGTACGGCTCAACCTCGCGAATTATGTAAGTGACAGTGATTTTGTCATCAGCATCATTGAACGGCATATGGAACAGTCCAGGGTAAACATCAAAAATGCCTCCATCATTATTTCAGGTGGATACGGTGTGGGTTCGAAGGAGAATTTCCAGTTGCTATACCAGTTGGCCGAAACCATCGGAGCAGAAGTAGGGGCTTCAAGAGCTGCAGTAGATGCAGGATTTGCAGGGCATGACCGGCAGATAGGACAAACAGGTGTAACGGTGCGTCCCAAGTTGTATATCGCCTGCGGAATATCGGGCCAGATCCAGCATATCGCAGGCATGCAGGATTCGGCAATGATCATTTCGATAAACAACGATCCGAATGCCCCCATCAATAAAATAGCCGATTATGTGATCACCGGGGATCTGGAGGTTATTATTCCCAAAATGATCAAGTATTACAAGCAAAATACGAAGTAATCCTGTCAAACAATCTCTGCGGAATTATAAATCAGAAGAAAATGGACAATTTCTATTTAGACAACCCCGAACTGAGATTTCACCTTACCCATCCCATGATGAAAAAGATCGTGGCTTTGAAGGAACGCAACTATATCGACAAGGGGAAATACGATTATGCTCCGGTTGATTTTGAAGATGCACTCGACAGCTATGATAAGGTACTTGAAATTGTCGGGGATATCTGTGCCAACATAATTGGTCCCAATGCCGGGGGAGTTGATCAGGAAGGTCCCACGCTGGATGAAAATGGCGTTACCTATGCGGGTGGAACACAGTTGAATCTCGATGCCATTGTGAAGGCAGGTCTAATGGGAATTACCCTGCCCCGCGAATACGAGGGACTGAATTTCTCAATGGTTCCCTATACCATGATAGCTGACATAGTTTCGCGTGCCGATGCCAGTTTTGTAAATATTTGGGGTTTACAGGACTGTGCGGAGACCATCCATGAGTTTGCATCGGAAGAGCAAAAAAGAAAATTCCTTCCCCGTGTATCAAAGGGTGCCACCATGGCCATGGATCTTACCGAGCCTGATGCCGGCTCAGACCTGCAGGCTGTAATGCTCAAGGCCACCTATAATGAAAGCGAAGGACAGTGGTACCTGAATGGAGTTAAAAGGTTCATTACCAACGGTGATGGTGAGATAGCCCTGGTACTGGCACGTACGGAAGAAGGTTCCACCGATGGCAGGGGTCTTTCCATGTTCATTTTCGACAGGATCAACAAAGGAGCTACTGTTCGCCGTATTGAACATAAAATGGGCATTATTGGATCGCCCACCTGCGAACTTGCTTTCAAAAATGCGCCGGCTGAAATCGTGGGTGAACGGAGACTCGGGCTCATCAAATATGTCATGTCGCTTATGAACGGTGCCCGGCTTGGCATAGCTGCACAATCAGTTGGTATTGCAGAAGCGGCCTATCGCGAAGCTGTAGTTTTTGCCAGGGAACGTGTACAGTTCGGTAAATCCATTATTAAATTTCCCGCAGTGTATGAAATGCTTTCTTCCATGAAGGCAAAGCTCGACGCCATCAGGACTTTGTTGTATGAAACAGCGAGGCATGTTGATGTTTTCAAAGCCTATACATTCCTGGCGGAAGAGCGTACGCTCACCAGGGAGGAACGGGAGGAGATGAAAAGCTTCCAGAAACTGAGCGATATCTATACGCCGCTTGTTAAGGGGATCGCATCGGAGTATTGTAATAAACTGGCATACGATTCCCTGCAGATACACGGAGGTTCCGGATTCATGAAAGACTATCCGATAGAACGGATCTACCGTGACGCAAGAATCACCTCCATTTACGAAGGAACAACCCAGCTCCAGGTGGTAGCGGCCTTACGGGGAATAACTGCCGGGGGTTATCTGGCACAGATCCGTGAATATGAAATGACCGAAATAAAACCCGAATTGCAGACTTATCGAAGGATCCTGATCAGCATGACCGAGGAATACGAAGAGGCTGTAAACAGGGTGGTGGCTGTTGGTGATAATGAGTACACCGATTTTCACGCCCGCCGGCTTGTTGAAATGGCCGGTAATATTATAATGGGCTATTTACTCATGCTGGATACCAACCGGAATCACGAGTACTGGAAATCCCTGGAAGTATTTCTGAAAATCTCCAGGGCTGAAAACAAAGAAAGATCCGAGAGAATAAGGATATCCAATATTAACGACCTGGGAAAGTTTAAGCATGAGTGATTTCAACCGGCCTGATCGCACGGCTGTACATTTTTTCATGTTTATGATCCTATCCCCTGGGATTTGCTGTCGCTCTCAACATCGATCTTGTGGTCCAGCTTTTTCACGCTCTTCCCTTTGTTGAATTTATATGAATACATGAGCATGATATAATAGGATACATCAAATCCTATAACCGTGTTGATATTATAAAAAGGGGTTTCGGTTTCACTCCTGCTTAGTTTTACATCTCCGGAAAGGGGCAATAAATATACAAATCCCAGGCTATGGTCTTTGATTTGCTTTTGCATGCCAACACCATAAAAAGGAATACTGTAAGTCTTAGTCTGTGCATCCACATTTACGCCATTATAGCTTATAAATGCAAATGCGGTTGTTTTCTTATCCTTGCCAAATGATTTAAAAGCCTGCCCGGTAATACTGAATGAATAATAATCCCTTGCCGGGATGGTAAATGATTGTCCCATATACGCATCAAAATGGCCTTTAAAAATGCGGGCATTAATGTTCACAAACCAGAGCATTGCATTAACGCCTCCGCCATACTCATATCCGCTTAGCAGGTTAAATGGTTTGGAAAATGTTGTAAACGAGCTGTCGATTGGTGATAGTGTTCCCGTATACTGCCGTCCTACCTTATCGGATAGAAATTCGTAATATATGTTGGGTGAAAAATAGTTGCTGCCAAAGTTCCAGGTATAGGTAAGCTGCATCCGGTCGCGGTAATCCGGTTTCAGATCGGGATTGCCCTGGGAAATGTCGTAATTCTGGCCTATTCTCCAGTACGGATTCATGTCATAAATACCGGGACGGTTTATCCGACGGTTGTATGTGAATTTTAAATTGTGCGATGCCGAAAATTTATACTGGATATTAACGGAAGGTAGCAAACAATAGTAATCGGGAGATGTAACCGAATCGGCCTTAATATTGCTGTTTTCAATCCTGAGAACACCCTGAAAACCGAATTTCTTCAAATTATAGGTAATTCCGCCATACACTGAATTGCGAAACTCGTTATATTTAAAAAGATTACTTGATTCCAGGTTATCAATATTGAAATCATAACCCATTTTTTGGTAATATCCCTGATAACCGGTTTCAACTTTCGCTGACAACCCGATCGGATGTACATAATTCAATTTAACTGAGAAATAATTCCGCTCGTTCAGATTATCCTCGATCCGGGTAAGCGTATTGATTAGTGTATCGGTGTTATAGAGGAACCGGGTATTCGTGAATGCATTGCCCTCTTTTGAATCGAACAGATAGTAGCTGGCTTCGGCCGAGAATTCCTGAACCGCTTTTTTAAAGGTCTTTTTATAAAACAGAGATATAGCAGTTTCATCACTGTTTAAACCATTATCTGTTAAGGATATAAGTGTATTTTCAGGATTATTGTTTTTGGACAGGTACGCCTCACTAAACATATCGATCTGCTGATGGATTGGCCTATAGCTGATATTAAAGCTCAGGTTGTTTTTATCATTCATGTAATAATCAAATCCGGTATTTATGGATGAACTGGTCACATTGATCCCGCCATTTCCGGCCATGTTGCTTGTGGAATCGATCATCTTGAATTGATAATCATTCGTTGAACTGATATGCAGATTTTGTGAAAATGTGAAAGCAGTTACATAAAATGTTATTTTGCCAAGTGCATAATCGAGACTCGCGGAGGCTGTTGTTGTAAGCTTATTGAGGGGCTTGATATTTATACCAACATTACCGTTTATACCATAACGCGCCTCTTTTTTAAGTATAATATTAATAACCCCGTCGATATTACCTTCATATCTGCCGGACGGATTGCTGATAATTTCTATGGTTTCTATATCGGAAGGAAGCAGTTTAGCCAGAAATTCCTTGTCGCGCTGCCTTCCGTCCACCTGTATAATAAAATTGTTACTCCCGTTAAGTGTTACATTATTTTGAAAATCAACATTTACCTGGGGGATCCTTTTTAGCAGCTCATACCCGTTATGCGCAGTTTTGGCAACAACGGCCGGAATGGCATACGTTGTACGGTCAACCAGTTCCTTGCCTTTCAGGCGCTCACCTACAACAGTAACTTCTTCTAAATTTGTAGCAGTTTCGGCTAAAAAAATGGTATCAACCTGGATTTCGCCGCTACCTTCCCCAACTGCGGCATTTGTTCCCTGTGTGGTATACCCCAGGAAACTAACCAAAATATAGTAATTGCCTGGTTTTACTTTTTCGAACAAATAACCTCCGTCGGTTAATGTAATAACCCCTGTAAGTATGGTTGAATCGGGTAACTGAGCCAGGCCGACAGAGGCAAACTGCGCAGGCGTTTTATCTTTTTCCATGCATACTGTTCCCCTGATGGTTTGGGCGTGAACAGAAACGGAAGATAACAGAAATAGCAGGATAATAAACTTTGTCATATGAGAAATGATTCCAACTGTTAAAATGCTACAACTTTCGATTCACCGTCAATTTCCAAGGGTATTTGCATATTCATACCCTGTGCGCTAACATTCAGGTTGCCGGTAATATGAATTTTCGATGTATTTTCAACGGAAAGGCCTGTCAGTGTATTCAATACCATGTTCGATTTGCCCAATCCTTTTATATCGCCGTATGTAATTTTGGCACCGCTATATTCCAAAGGTTCTGCATGCTGAGATGCCATTATGTTTGATTCGGCAGTGATATTTGCTGCAGTGCCGCTGATTGCATCCAGCTTATAAGTGGTAGCTATATCAAGCGACATACCTCCCGAATTCAAGGTGGCGGTAATATCCCATTTATCCCCGGTTGTAACCTGTTTACCCGGAAGGTTGTATGTGAACATTTCAACCATTGATTTCAATGCCTTGTCATTTATCGTATTTTTTATCTGCATTTTAATTACAGAAGCCGTTTGACCGGCAATAGAGCCAGTATCCTTCATAATAACATCCGACAGCATTTTTGAATTCACAATTTCAATTACCCTGCCCACATAGTTCATTTTAACATACATGGGATTTTTACTTAACCGGTTCATGATGCAGGACATGACATCTTCCATTTCTGCTGATTTGATATTTCCCACAACAGTTGAATTAACAATTACAACTTTCCCCATGGCATTTGTATTGGTTATCATGGTATCGAACCGTACCTCAGCAATCAGAAAATCAGGGGTGGCATCAACCATTTTTATGGATACAGCCGAATTGCTTTTAACATTAGTAGTTTGTTGCACACCATTCACCGTTTGCGAGATGGTTTGCTCCGAGGCAGATTTAAACCTGTAAACTTTGTTTTTCTCCAGGTTCAGTTTCAGGTCAGCTGCATTTTGGGCCATTAATGAAATACCCAGCAGAACAACAGTGAATGATAATATAATCTTTTTCATCGGGTTAGTTTTATAAACATGTTATAGATAACATCAGGCAAACTTAGGAATAATGCAACTCCTATTAAATATTTTATCGGTGAATGGTCAATTTTATTGGGTTAACCGTGGAAATTAACTGCTGAACTGATTCCCATACCATAAAAAAAGGCCGCTAAAAAGCGGCCAATATAATTAAAGAACAAATGATACCGGGTGACTTACATGACGCTACTGTTTATGGATCTCGGATCCACCCTTAGCATCGATAGTGACAATTTCCGGATTTCCTGAGTAATAAACATCACCTGCGCCGGTGATATAGCCGGCGCTGATTTCCACATCCAATTCCGGAACATTGACGGGTGTTTCGCCAATAACATCGCCGCCTCCTGAAACCTCAATTCCATGAAAATCAGATATATTGAAGGTCTTGTCTACCAACATACCACTACCTTTCACCGGCATGAAAGACTGGGAGGATATGCAGGAAGTTAACGCTGCAAAAACGACGAGGAATATCAGGGTGTTGCTTTTAAAAACTGTGCGTTTCATAGTAATATTATTTAAAGGTAAAATTATAATAATGGATGATATGCGATTCATGCATATGGACGCAAAATCGGATCTTACGCTGCATGGTCAGGGAGAAAGTAAGCAGTGATGCTCAAAGATAAATGTCCTTCCGGTTATAAAGCCGGAATGAGATACCGGTCAGTATGAGGGAGATGCCTGTAAAATATAACAAATGCCAGAAACCAAGTTTGTAGTCAGGGTTAATTGCATTCGTATTCGCATAGTTGAACGGGCTCAGGTACCCTATCCTGGATATACTATCGGTGATCTTTGAAATTGTAGAGATAAAATAAAAAATTAAAACCAGGCCTATGCTGAAAGTGGTGATGGGTTTGGGTCGTTTGACCAGGGTGGACATGAAGAGTCCTATCGCGCCGAACAATAAATTCAGCAACAGGGTGTAAACCGACAGGATCAAAAATGCATGGGTGTTATAGGGTCCCTGCTTTACCAATTCCATACAAATTAAGCCAGCCATTGCAGCAACCAGGTTTAGTAAGAATATATAAAGAAAAATTACCGCCAGCTTGCTGAAGAAAATCTCGCTACGGGTAAGTGGCTTGGTCAGCAGGTATTCTGCGGTCTTATTGTATTCCTCCTTTAGCAGGATGTTTGAAGAGAGTACGATGGCAAAAATACTTCCGAGCACCATCATATAGATAACATTGTTGGCAGCGTAAAATCCAAGTACTGAGAAAATGTCGTTGAAATTCGAGATCCCTTTGAACTGCAAAGCTCCTTTTGGGACCAGGCTCATCATCCCCATTATCTTGGTCTGATTTTCAATAACGGTGCGGTACACCGACATAGTAAGTGAAATCAACAGGACAATGGCAATCATCCATAGAACAAGACTTAACGCATTTCTTCGCATCTCTTTTATAAACAGGTTCCAGTTCATTTGCCGCAGATTGTTTATTTGTAATAGTGCATGAATATTTCTTCCAGCGATGGTTCCTCGATTGTCACGTCGATAATTTTCTTCTCTGCCAGCAACCCCACAAGTTCATTTATGTTGCCTGAATACATAAAGGATAACAGGTTGCCGTAACGGGTGATTACATTTTCAAGGCCCTGTATGCTGAAATTTTCCTGATTCACAGGATCTCCAAACTCGATGTATACTTTTTTCAGTTGTTTCTTTCGCAGGGTTTCAATGTCCTCCAACTGGATGATTTTTCCTTCCTTAATGATCGCAACCCTTTTACAAAGCAGTTGAACTTCATTGAGAATATGCGAAGAAAAAAAGATGGTCATCCCGTTCCTGTTCTCCGAACGCAGCAATTCAAAGAATTTTGCCTGCATGAGCGGATCAAGGCCCGTGGTAGGCTCATCCAGGATAAGAAGTTTTGGCCGGTGCAACAGGCTTTGCACGATGGACACTTTTTTCCGGTTTCCCATGGACAGTTCTGCGATTTTCCGTTTAAGGTCCAGTTCAAACATTTCAGAGAGTTCAGTTATCCTGCGGGCGTCATTCTGCCCTTGATAAAAATGCAGACAATAGTTCAGGAATTCATGTACATCCATGGAATTATAAATATTGGCATCGGAAGGCACATAGCCAACCAGTTGCTTGATCTTCTTGGTTTCCCTGATGACATCCAATCCCATGATCCTTGCATTTCCGCTGTCGGGGAAGATCATGTTAAGCAATATCCTGATGGTGGTTGATTTGCCGGAACCGTTGGGCCCGATAAAACCGAAAATTTCTCCTTCTCCGATTTCCAGGTCAACATGTTCAATTCCCCTGGCCTTCCCATAAAATTTTGAAAGATCGGTGATTTCAATAACCTGCATTTTTCGGAAGTTTATGAATTAAGGTCAAACTTACAGAATGTTTTATATAGTGTACGATAAAAAAACCGGAATTCTCAAATGCAAAATCACCCGAAAAAGATTAAACAAATAAATGCGCACGATTGTTATTTAAGTCTTAACACTTATGTAGTATGACTTACATCCGAACAGGTATCCGGCAGCCCGGGATTGTGGAACTTTTATTTTATAAGGGTCCAACAGGGAAAGCACTTTCAAATCTGGCACAGACCCTGCTTCATGGACCGTCCACGCTGACACCCGGCGAACGGGAATTGATCGCATCGCATGTATCGGATCTTAACCAGTGTGAATTCTGTCATGAATCTCACAATGCCTCGGCAAATGTTCATTTCAATGATGGCGGTATCATCACCGGACTCGTAAAATCCAGTCTTGAAACCGCCCCGGTTTCCGAAAAAATGAAAGTTCTTCTGAAAATTGCCGGTAAGGTTCAAAAAAGCGGAAGGGAGGTTACACCTGAGCTCATTGAGGATGCCAGGCGTGAAGGGGCAACAGATGAGGAAATTCACGACACTGTTTTGATAGCAGCTGCCTTTTGTATGTATAACCGTTATGTCGACGGGTTGGGAACCAATCTCCCTGCCAGCAAAAGTGATTATCTCGCCATGGGCAAAAGGATGGCAAAAACCGGCTATAAATATCCGCCGCTTTTTCTTAGAAAATTTGTTATCCGGATGATGAAAAAAAATGACAGACAGCAGTAAACAACGATTAATAAAAGGGTCCGTAACCTTCACATTCGTTGGAATTCTGGCTGGCCCTGCTTTGTTCAATCATTTTTCAGAGAATTCTCCGGTAAGGGAACATGCGGTGGCCATCGAATCTGCCATGAACAGGTACGGATTTTATCTCCGGGATGTGTCAAAACAATCAGGGGTTGATTTTGAGCATCATTCCCCCGTTCTTGACCCATTGATTGAACCCATACACCCGCAAATTGCCTCTATGGGAGCCTCGGTTTCCGTAAGCGATTTCAACAACGATGGCTGGAATGATTTCTATGTTACAAACAGCTCATTTGGTCATCGCAATGCATTATACCTGAACCGGAAAGACGGTAGTTTCATTGATGTTGCCGGGGAGATGGGGGTTGCAGATCTTAACAAAGAGGGAACGGGAGTATCCATGGGCGCCGTCTGGGCCGATTATGATAATGATGGTTATGAAGATCTGTTCGTTTACAGGTGGGGACGCCCCGCATTGTTCAGGAATAACGGCGGAACCGGATTTGAGGAGGTAACGGAGAATAGCGGACTTCCCGGATGGATCAATGCCAATACGGCCATCTGGCTTGACTATAACTCAGATGGTTATACCGATCTTTTTATCGGGGGATATTTCCGGGAAGATATTGATCTCTGGAATTTAAGAAGTACAGCCATTCTGACGGAAAGTTTTGAATATTCGGAAAACGGTGGCAGGAATTACCTGTTTAAGAATACGGGAACAGGCAGCTTTACCGACGTGACCCGTGAAACCGGACTTACCTCAACCCGCTGGACCCTCGCGGCAGGTTCGGCAGATATCAACGGTGACGGTTTTCCCGAATTGATCATCGCCAATGATTACGCTACCGATGAATTCTATTTTAATGATGCCGGTAAAAATTTTTCCGAGATCGGAAAAAATTCAATGATTGGCTTTTCCCCGAAAAGCGGCATGAATGTTTCTTTCGGAGATACATACAACAACGGTAAGTTTGGCATTTACATTTCCAATATCACCGAGGATGGAATCCTTTTGCAGGGGAATAATTTCTGGGTACCCTATGAAAGCAGTGAAAAAGTTGTATACATCAATGCAGCAGGACAGCTTGGTATTGAGAACGGTGGCAGGAGTTACGGAGCCCAGTTCGGTGACCTGAATAATGACGGATTCCTCGACCTGTATGTTGCAAACGGATATATATCCGGCGAACCGGGCACCAGTTACTGGTACGATTATTCAAAGGTCACCGGAGGGAATACCGCAATTATATCAGACATCAGGAACTGGCCGGCCATGAAGGGAAGGAGCCAGAGTGGCTTCCAGCAGGATAAAATCTGGATCAACAACGGATCGGGCCGCTTTTCCGATGCGGCTGGAAATAAGGCTGATCATGAAAACTTTGACAGCCGGGCAGTAGCTTTCGCTGATCTGTGGAACAGGGGAACATTGGATATTATTGTCGCTAACCAGAACAACAGGCTGTTGGTCTACAAAAACAATGTGAATCCTGAAAATCATTGGATTGCCTTTGAACTTGAGGGAACAACCAGCAACCGGAGCGCGATAAATGCCATCGTGAGGCTTTACTGGGATTCCAAATCACAGTCGCAGGTTGTTACGGGAGGAATTGGATTTTGTTCACAAAACCAACGCCGGGTGCATTTCGGATTGGGCAACAATACGGTGGCCGACAGGGTGGAGATTATCTGGCCCGATGGTCATCAGCAGATGATTGAAAATCCCGGGGTTGACAGGATACATAAAATTATCGAATCGCGATGAACAAAGAAATAAATCCGGCAGGAGCAAAGGATCCGGGGAAAGGTGTACAATGGATCAACGTGCGATATCTTCCACCTGTTTTTATCAGTTTGATCCTGATTTCGGGACACTTCACCTACGGTATTCTCGAGGATTATAAAGCCATCCTGCTTTCCATCGGCAGCGCCATCCTTACCGAACTCATCCTTTCCAGGGTGATGTACGGCAAATGGAAGAATCTTTCAAGCGCCTATATTTCAGGTATCAGTGTAGGGATCCTTACCCGGTCAACTTTCCTGTGGCCCTTTGTGATAACTGCGGTGATCTCCATCATGTCAAAATATGTGTTGCGGTTCAAGGGGACCCATATCTGGAATCCCTCCAATTTCGGTATTTCGTGGATGCTTTTTATGGCCCCTTTCAGCATGTCGGGCTTAAGTATCCAGTGGGGGAATAATATCTGGCCCATGCTGGTCATATGGATTCTCGGACTGGCTATTGTATGGAGGGCAAAACGGTTGCACATCACGGCCACTTACGTTATAAGCTTTATCTTTTTCGCCCTTATAAGAAGCCAGATCTCAGGTGATTCATTTTTCACCGAGGTTTCACCACTCACCGGTCCCATGTACCAGTTGTTTGTGTTTTTTATGATCACTGACCCGCCTACCACGGTAAAAAACAGGAAGGCACAGATTCTCGTTGCCTTTCTGGTGGCTTTTGTTGAATTCATCCTGCGGTTGAATCAGTTCATTTATGCACCTTTTTACGCGCTCTTTCTGGTAGGGCCGGTAGCCATGATCATCAGCCTTCAGTTAAACAAAATTAAATTATTGAAGGGGAAGGCCATACCGGTTACCCCTGCATGATTACCGGGTGGCTTTCTCAAATTCAGATAACCCCGCCCATATTGTCATCTTAGACCGGCGGAACCATCTTATGATTGATGTTATTTCCGGGTGATCTTCAAGGCAATATCTTCGGAATAGGGCGGTGTGATCAGCGCTTTTGTGCCTCCCTGGTATGCCGGGATGTCAAATCCGGTCCTTACTCCCGTTTTTGTATCAATCCATTCGCCGGAATAGTCTCCGGCAGGGAGTTCCGGGGTAACCGCACAGGATCTGACTTCCGTTCCCTCGCGGCTCATATAGATCAGGTATTGTTCACCTTCGTTTGCAAGAATCCTTGTGCTTCTTTCCTTAAAAACGCTTTTAATGATCTCATTGGCAGGTTTCATTTGTACCAGATCAATTTCATCGAACACATCCTTAAGGATGCTGAGTTGGAAACGAAAATCAGGCCCCCCTCCGCCAGGTTGTTTTGCCGGTACCGGAAAAGTGCCGTTCTCGTGGTCAGCCGTGAAGGAATAATCAAGGTTATTGAATAATCCTCCTCCGGCAACCATGAAGTTCCAGGCTTCTTTTCGATACGTTGCATCCTCGATACCGTTGAAACCGGTCTCATTATCGCCGATCACTTTTTGAAGGTTATAGTTCATTTCAACTGTCACCGGCGGCACTGCATAGTGAAAATTGAAAACCGAAACATGGGGATTGGGATTTTCGATCTTCTGTGAACCATTTGCAATATTCTGTGATATCAAATGCTTATGCCGGAAATCCTTTTCAGCATCGGCTATTATGGTAGTCATATGCTGTTCCCATGCTTCCAGCGCTTCAAGATCACCGAAATAGGGCTCATTGCAAACTTCATAGTACAGATTGTCGAAATCCCGGAGTTCGGATATGATCTTCCTGACCATCTTTTCCTGGACTGCTAAAATTTCAGGGTGTTTTAATGACAGGATCTCCTTGTGATCGATTATATCTCCCAGCCCATTTATGTTGTTACCGATAAAAAGCGGACATAAATTCCATTGCAGGGTATCATAGAAATTGGAAAACAGGTCAAGTTCAACAACAATATCGCGTTTACCGGCTTCTGCGATAAAGTCCCTGAGCCGTTCAAAGTATGCTTCATCCCACTGGTCGAGGTCAAATTTGTTGCCCCCGTTTGCATAACCGGGTTGGGTGCTTCGTGCCCAGGGGCAGATATACCTTTCGCTGGCCGGTGCCAGTGTGTTCTTTTCAATACCAAACGCTCCCTGCGGTTCGAGGTATATCCCCGTAAAGGTACGGGTAACATTTAATCCATGGGAAGCAAGCTCGTCGAGATAAGGAATATAATCGAAATCGAGGTTGAGTACGGCCCCGTAATGCTCCGTGGATCCGATAAGGACTGTTGATTCTCCACGGAATAAGAAGTAGTGCTGATTTTCGGGATTCAGACTTAAAGGGGAATGGTTACTCCCGCAGGATGCAAAAAGCAACGCTGAGAGACCAAGTACAGCAGGGATGGGTATCAGTTTCATAGCTTGAAATTAAAAAAGTTTAACCCGATTGTACTGGTAATGTTAACCAAAAAAATCATTTCACCTGAAATCAATTCATAAAATATTTTGCATAGGGAAGGCTATTGGCATAGTTATGAGGCGGACATGCACGTATGCAGGAAACAAATTACGGTGACTCTTTTGCAGGCACAAGAATATAAGTTTTATGGTTTGTAGGGGTCGAAGTTCAAATATCCCTCTTCGGCCCGCTGTTTTCCGCGTTTAACATAGAATTCCCTGTCCTCCGGTGCCCAGGTGGCGAGACCATCTACGTAGCGGTTAAACATGCAGAAGGCTGCAGCTATCAATACGGTATCGTGTATTTCACCATCGGTTGCGCCCAGACTTCGCGCCAGTGAAACCTGACTGCCGGTTACCTGCTTTCCCCCTTTTTGTACACTTGCCGCAATGGATAGCAATGCCTTTAACTTTTCAGATATGTCAGCTGATTGATAGTTTTTTTTAACCTCATCTATAAAAAAAGTATCACAATGCAGATAATGCTGAGCTATTCCGCCATGTGCATGCTGGCAAAAGAAACAATCGTTAAGCGAAGAGACAAAGGTAGCAATTAACTCCCGCTCACCACGTGTCAGCGAGTTATCGCCGCGAAGCAAAACCTCGGCCAGTTCATTCAGTGATGCTGCGGTTTCTGGTCGAACGGCCATGAGTCCCCTGATACCGGGAAGTCCTTCAGGTACTGAAATGTGTGCCATAGTTTTAATTTGCTATGTTTTTTGAAAATAAGAGAACCAAAAATCCCAGTAAAAACACAAAGGAAAATGTGAAAAGGGTGTTGCCATAACCACCCAGGGTGATTACCAGCGTTCCCATCAGGAATACTGCTGCCGTGGTTACTATTCTCCCGATGTTGAAACAGAATCCTGTTGCTGTAGCTCTTATGGAAAAAGGAAAAAGCATCGGAATGTAAAAGGACAGCAAACCCTGGCTGATCCCGAACATAACTGCCAACAGGGCTATTTCGATAAGTATGATTCCGGTAAATAGGGTATTCACTTTGAAAAGGAAAAACGATATGATAAAGCAGCCTGAAAAGCATAAAAGCATTGCTTTGCGTGTACCAAGAAAATTTGAGATCCATCCGGAAAAAAAACCGCCTGTTAATCCTCCCGCACCCAGCAACATCATACTCAGGCCTCTTTCATGGCCTCCATCTACACCTGCCAGCAGGCTTTGTACCCATGTTGGCATCCAGGAAAAAACCGCCCACAATCCGATAAGCATGGAGCCGAAAATAATTGAGCCGTTTACCAGATCCCGGCGGTGTAGACTGAAACTCACCCTGGATTTATTATCTTCCTTCAGGAAACGGGATGCTTTCCATTTTTCCGATTCTTTGAGTATCCAAAAAGAAATGATCCCGATGGACAGCGGAAGAATTCCTGTCATAAATCCTGTCCGCCAGCCCGAAACCGTATAGTTAATTGCACCGGAAGAAATAATGCCTATGGGAAAGCCAATGGAAAGGAAACCGATAAAAATTGCTTTTGTACGTTCCGGCCAGGCTTCTGATAAAAGTGTTGTGTTAAGTACCATCGTTCCGCCTACACCAAAACCACAAAGGAAACGGAAGATCATCAACAATTCCCACGATGAAACGAACCCTGTCATTAGTGTGAAAAATCCGAACATGCTCACCGCCAGTGACAACGATCTTGTCCTGCCAATCCGGTCTCCGATCACACCCCAGGTCAAACCGCCGAGTGTCCAGCCGGCGATGTATAGTGCATTGATGTAAGCGCTTACCTGGTTAAGCTGCCCCTCATTAACTGTACCCAGCATATCATTTACAACCACAGGCAGGTAAACCGACATCAACGTGGACACACTGCCTCCCATCATATTGCCCAGCAAACAGATTGCAAACATCAGCCAATGATAAACACTTATCTCCGCAATTCCCCTGTACGCCCTGGCAGTTAAGCCCGAACCCATGGTCAGTTCAGCAATTGATCAATGACAACCGACAAGTAATAAACAGCACCGATGGAAGGAGAACCATAGGCCTGATACACCTGGTTGTTAAACAAATTGTTGGCACCAAGCTTTAATACCATTTTTACCGATGGGACCCGATAAGAAACCTGTGCATCTACGATGGAATAAGCATTAATCCTTCCCGGTCTCAGCTGGTTAAATGTGCCGGTCCAGTCAAATGCATCCTGCCACCGCCAGGCAAGATTGAATCCCACGTTTTTGGTTACCGAACTGTTTCCCAGGGTAACGGCTGTTCTGAATTTCGGTGTATTGAAAGCCGGAATATCTTCGGGATTGGCATCGAGCAAATTAAACTCAGCCCATGCAATATGTGCACCCAAAGTATATTTTTGCGGAAGCAGTAAGGTAAGTCCGAATGTTGCGCCTTGTGATGTTACACGTTCGCTGGCATTGGTATACAGTTGAAAAAGGTGGCTGTCACCATTTAATAAATCAGCAGCAGCCTGTGGATTTATTGTGCCATCAGTTCCCAAAACCGGACTTTGTGGCTGCATAACCACCTGGTTAAGGATAAAATCGTTATAACTGCTGAAGTAATAATTGACATCTACCAATAAATTGCTGGAAAATAGTGCTTTGTACCCGATCTCGAAAGTCTGCACACGTTCGGGCTTTATATAGGCCACATCCGATTTCACCAATAAATCCTTTACCTGCAGGATGGCTTCATCGGGTGGGGTTCCGCTTCCCACAGCGGCACCAAAAGCTCCAAAAAACGGACCCAGTGATGTGGATGTAAATGTGTTCTCGTAAACATTCATGCCTTTACTGTTATCAGGCACACCCCCTAAAATTGTTATGGGACCTGCATTAAGCTTTATATATTGATCGCCGGGTGTAGGGTTCCGGAAACCGGACTGGAATGAAGCCCTGAAATTGTGATTTCCGGCCAGGGTGTAAACTAGGGATGCCCTTGGCGTGAAACGGCCTTCGAAGTTTTGGTTTTTATCATAACGCAAAGAGCCGGTAATTTTTATCGTTTTTTTGAGCAGTTTTTTTGAAAGCTGTAAAAATGAACCGCCTTCCTTTATGGTGATCTTGTTGTTAAGATCATCGAAAAGTGTTCCGTTGGTGAACATATCATACATCCTGAAATTTCCGCCGATCAGTATATCGATTACCTGCACCGTATTGCTGAAATCATACTGCCCTTCGGCATGGTAGAAATTGCTCTGACTCAAAATACCCGCTCCGCTTAATCCCTGAATTGCAATGAGCATGTCTTTCCGGGTATTGAAGTCCGGCGAGCCGGGCAAAAACCTGCCCTGATCCGCAAAGGCTCTGGCCGCTGCATGATCCGCGGAAGATACCCCGGTAACGGTTCCGTTATAGGCAGCTTCATACCGCGTGTACCACATGTCATCTGCCTCACCGGCAGGAACAACAGTATTACTCAGGTCGCGCACCCAGGTTTTGTTGATCAGCTGACCCAATGCTTTTCCGTTATAGGAGTCTTTTGAATCTTCGAGGTTTGCATAGGCCCGGATAAAATAATTGCTGCCCTTCATTTCAACCCTGTGCTGCTGGAAAATAAAATTATTAAGCTGGAAACGATTGCTGCCGGTATAAGCAGCCCTTCCCTGGTTGTAATTGTACTGATAGATCAACTCGATGTTGTCGTTCATCCGGTAGTGCAAAGCACCATTGAGCTTAAGACTGTATACATGATAGTCCAGGAGGTCCCGCTCTTCGTAACCGGTTCTTGATACACGGCCAATATCGGTAAGTGTGCGCGCTTCATCATCGCCATAAATATTTAATGCATTTCGGGCCGGATTGTCATCTCCCCGCTGACCAACCGGGGTTCCGGGATCAACATCGGTGTAATTTGTTGCATGCCAGTCGAGTCCACTGAAATAAGAAGCATTGAGCTTAAAAGCAACCCGGTTGTTAAAGGCTTTGGCATAGCGTATGGCAAAATCATAAAGGGGATGCGGATCGGCATAACTTTCACCGATATGATTTACGCCAATCCTTATTTGTGTGCTTAATCCCTGATATTGAAACGGGTCCCTGGTCCGCATCATCAATACTCCGTTAAAGGCCACAGGCCCGTAAAGGGCGGATGCCGATCCGGGGATCAGTTCTGCGCTTTCCATGTCCAGGTCGGAGGACCCAAAAAGATTGCCAACGGCGAAGCTTAATCCCGGTGTTTGATTGTCCACGCCGTCTACAAGCTGAAGAAACCGGGCATTGCCCGTATCATTAAAGCCTCTTGTGTTGATCTGTTTGTAGGTTAATCCACTGGTCACCATCTCAAGTGCCTTAACGTTTTGCAGGCCCTCATAGAAAGTGAAGGAGGGCGTCTCGCGAATAGCCTTTGCATCCATTTTTTCGATGCTTACCGGCGACTGCAGTATATTTTCCTCAACACGTGACGCAGAGATCACCACTTCATCCATCAGTTCGCTCTTCTGATTCAGACCAACAAAAAGAGCTTTACTGTCATCGGTCACTTCTATTTCGTGCTTTTGAAATCCGATGCTTGAAATGACCAGCGTAAGCGGGAGTTCCTCAGTGGTGGTAAGGGTAAAACCTCCTCCGCTATCTGTTGTTGTACCTGCCAGTTTTCCCTTCACGGCTATACTTGCTCCAATAACCGGTTCGTTTGTCTCACTGTCCAGAATGGTTCCTTTCAGTACGGTGCCTTGCCCATAAGTCGGAACAGACACTATGATAAGGAGAAAGATTAAAATTCGTTTCATAATCTAAAGGTTTAATTAGTGTATTCAGGTTTATTTATTTTTCAGATGGTCATAACCCTGGGGTAGCCGGTTATAACCATTGGCAATGCGTTCGGCAAGGCTTTTGTAGAAACCCGGATCGTCGGGTGCCACCGTTGAAAGCCCGTCGACATACCGGTTGTATAAACAGAAAAGCGATGCAATGAGTACCGTATCATGAATTTCCACATCGGTGGCGCCAGCAGATTTAGCCCTTTCGATGGATTCAACCGTTACATTTTTACCACCCGCCTGAACCAACACGGCTATGGTGAGCAACGCTTTCATCTTATCGCTTACATGGGCGGATGTGATGTCGTGTTTGATCATTACGGTGGTTTCACACTCACCGAGTAACAGGTCAGCTACTGCTGTATGCGCTGATGTGCAAAACCGGCATTCGTTCCGGTGCGAAACTATTGTTGCGATCAGTTCTCTTTCACCGGTTGTAAGTGTAGAGGGCCCGCGTAACAAAAATTGGGTGAGCTCACGGATAGGTTTTGCAGTATCTTTCCGGTATTCAAGGAGCCCTGTAATGCCGGGCAAGTGCTCTTCAACAGGTATATATGGCATGATTTTCAGGAATTAGGTATTTGTAGCAGCATTTCAAACTGTCATGCTATCGATCGGGGTAAAAATTAAATGATAACCTTTACGACTGCAGTTGCAAGATACAACCCGCGTATTTAAACGGAATTAAAAAAAGATTAAAAGATGATTAAATCTTTAAATTGGGAATAAATCATCGGATAAGAAATTCAGAAATGAAGATTGGCCGATGAATTGCGTAAATGTAAAAATAGCCGGTGGAAAGTTGTCACGGAGCCTGATCACGCATATATAAGCCGAGTTCCCTATACAGGGGTCATTATAAAATCTTTATGGCCTTACCGCATATATTTATATCGCACTTATGGGTCCCTACCTACTTTTGATATGCTCTTTAATATATTGGTCATGGATTTAATTCATAATATATTGGTAATCCAATCATGGTCAACTACACATACCTTACAATTGTTATTGGCAGGCCATGGTCTTTTTGGTGTCCCTTTTGTATTTGTACTGAAGTTTTTTGGCAAGCTGGTTATATTCTTTGCCATCAGTATCATAATAAGCAAATTATTGAAGCTGGATAAAGCTTATGACGAACTTCATCAGCATAAGGAACCATGACTTTCACTTTTACCACTATCCTGCAACGCAATACATGCCTTTTTATGGTTTACAGATAAATTTTACAAGAAAAATTAATACTAATACTTATGAATCAGAAAGGTACAATTTCATTTATGCTGGTTGTCTCCACGGCCGAACCATCTTCTGTTTCTGCAACAGGCAGTCCTTCGGGTTATTTGATTGGAGGGATTATCGCACTTTTTATCCTTGGATACTTAATATATACATTAATACGGCCGGACAAATTTTAACATGAGTTATGTGCCATCTGTAATAATTATACAATCAAACATTAATGCAAATATAATGAATGAAGCAATTCAATTAATTCTGTTCCTGACATTGCTGGTTGTATTGGCACCAATGCTGGGCAAGTTTATGTCAAGGGTTTTCACCAATGAAAATCATATCATGAAACCTGTTTTTGGTTGGCTGGAGAATTTGGTTTACAGGGTTTCCGGCATCGGCAATAAAGAAGAGATGAACTGGAAAA
>DATEVU010000164.1:0-3902 GCA_035258345.1 Bacteroidales bacterium | reverse complement strand
GATGCCGGAAGGGTTTTAAGCATCATGGCTTCGCGGTACCCGATGATCCTTACGCCATCCTGCTTAATGCCGGGCAGCTCTTTCGATCGTGCACCGGTAGCGAGAATAATATGTTTGGCAGTTATTTTCGATTCTTTCCCGTTGCTGTCGGTGACCGAAACGGTCTGGTTATCTACCATCCTGCCATATCCTGATATATGATCAATTTTGTTTTTTCTGAAAAGGAATTGAACCCCCTTGCTCATGCCTTCGGCAATGCTCCGGCTCCGTTCAACCATCACGGGCAGGTCAGGACTTATCCCGGAATCCACGGTAATTCCATAATCCTTCGCATGTTTGAAATAGGAATAAACCTGGGCACTTTTCAACAGGGCTTTTGTTGGAATACAGCCCCAATTCAGGCATATACCACCAAGTTCGGCCTTCTCAACTACACCTGCTTTAAGCCCGCATTGTGAAGCACGGATAGCGGCAACATAGCCACCAGGACCGCTTCCGATTACGATTACATCATAATTCATGATCTGGTTGTTTTAAAACGTATAAAATTATTGTATTAAATATATTATATGAAGCTAAATATACAGTTTTTGTTCGCAAGCAGTAAAAATTAAATCGTTCAAAGTTACATTTTCTTCAGGTTAATCTTTTTTTTCAGGTTCATCTTGATCCAATGCCGTTTGAAATATTTTTCCAAAAGTGCTTTAGCCGGAGTAAAGGGTGTTGTTTCACCGGTAAGCACTTTATGTTCATATGCCGCCAGCAGCTTCTGTATCCGTGGATCGCGGTAAAAACTGTCTCTCAGGGTCTGGTTAATTGTTTCATACATCCAGTACCGTGACTGATCCAGTCTTTTCTTTTCAAAGTAGCCGTTTAGCCTGGTAAGTTCAATATATTCCGCTACAGTTTCCCAGATTTCATTTATACCGGTATTCAATTTTGCCGAACAGGTCAATACCCGGGGTACCCAGCCCGATTCAGTCATGGGGAACAGGTGCAGGGCATTGGTGAATTCTGATTTAGCCCGTTCTGCCCTGGCGATATTTTCCTTATCAGCTTTGGTAATGGCAATGGCATCAGCCATTTCCATGATACCACGCTTGATCCCCTGAAGCTCGTCTCCGGCACCCGCCAGCATAAGCAGCAGAAAAAAATCAACCATGGAATGAACGGCAGTTTCACTTTGCCCGACGCCCACAGTTTCTATAAAAATTGTATCGTATCCGGCTGCCTCGCAAAGGATAATGGCCTCCCTGGTTTTCCTGGCCACGCCTCCCAGTGAACCTGCCGAAGGTGAAGGCCTTATATAGGCGGCAGGTTCGGCCGACAATTCTTCCATCCGGGTCTTGTCGCCCATAATACTGCCCCTTGTACGCTCACTGCTTGGATCAATGGCCAGGACGGCAAGTTTCCGTTTGCTGCGTACAAGCTGCATACCCAGGGATTCTATGAAGGTGCTTTTACCCACGCCGGGCACACCGGTAATACCTATCCTTACCGATTTACCCGACCAGGGCAGGCATCGTTCAATGATCTCCTGTGCCAGCATGGAATGGAGGGGCAGGGAACTCTCTGTAAGTGTAATAGCCTGACTGAGCAGGGTCCGGTTTCCGGACAATATTCCTTCCAGAAATTCATCTACTGTATGCTGCCTGCGTCCTTTCTGCTTATAAAGCCGTATTGATTCTTCGCTGATATCGGGTGGTCTTACCACTCCGTCGCTGACACTGAGTGCACTTTTATAAGATGTGCCTTTCATGAAGCTGCAGGTTCTGAGATTTACGGTATTTTCCGGCCTCCGGTAGATTTAGTAACAACTCCGTTGATCCAGAGAATTGTCCTTGATCGTTTCGGATCATTTGTAATAACTGTGATAGCCTTTTTTTGGTTTCCCTCACGGCCTGCGGCATTAAAAACAGTTTTTATGGAGGTTGATCCGCCCGGTTCAATGACGGTTTTTTCAGGTTGAACGGCAGTACAGCCACAGCTTGCGCTTACCTTCCTGATGTACAGGTTTGATTTTCCGGAATTGGTAAGTTTAAATTCATGTTCAACAACCTGGTCCTGGCCGATCATGCCAAATGAAAAAGAGGTACTGTCAAATGCTATACGGGGTGCATTTGCCATATCGCCGGAAGAAAATTTTGAGAAATCCTCTTTAATATTTGCAGTTATATTAATACGGTTGTTTGGAAGCGTTTGTCCGTTAACCAGCATCGCCAGCCTGTCAACCACATAGTCCCAGTCCTTTTGCACGGTGGAAAGATATTCGATTTCAATTCTTCCTTCCTGCAATGGCTCGATGACCTCCGGGACCAGTGTTATTTTCAGATGAGCCGGCACCTTCGGGAAACTTAGCCTGGCAGGCTTGGTTTTTGATGTATTGTATACCTTTATAATGTAATCGGCCACATTTCCTTTGTAAATTTCACCAAATGCAGCATATATGGTCTGCAGGCGCAGTTCTCCGACAGTAAACCTGTAAGCTTCCTCAACCAGGTCGACCGGTATTACCACTCCTTTAACCGACAGGGCAACAGAAGGCAGATCGGCATTGCTGTTTACAAGTATGCTTTTATTGAAAGGACCTGGACGGTCCTTGGGGTTAAAACTTACCCGGATGGTGCCTGATTTGCCCGGCAGGACCGGTTCGCGGGGCCATTCGGGCGAGGTACAGCCGCAGGATGCCTTGACATCATGCACGATAAGTGGAATTTTACCGGAATTGGTGAAAACAAAGTCATGTGTAACAGCGCCATCAGATTCCCTGAGAGTTCCGAAATTGTGTTCCTTTTCCACGAAGGAAATCACTGGTTTTGATTGCTGAGCGCTAAGTGCAGGTGTAAGTATAAAATACAGGAACAAACCGAACCATGGACCGTTTTTCATCGTATTCTTGTGCATTAAAAGTATTCGCCCGGGTCAAAGGTAGAAATTTCCGGATGAAAGTGGAGAAAATCAACTGTATTCTGTTTGCAATTGGCAATGACCGCAACAGTTGAAATGGCTGTACCGGCAAACTTATTTTATAATCCCGTGTAATTAATTTGTATAAAAAAATTAAATTTCTACCTTTGCATTCCGAATTTAACACGACACAATAAAAAATAAATACCGATGAAAAGGACATTTCAGCCATCCAACAGAAAGAGACGCAATAAACACGGATTCCGGGAAAGAATGTCAACAGCCAATGGACGCAAGGTTTTGTCGAGCCGGAGAGCAAAAGGCAGGAAGAGACTTACCGTTTCCGATGAAATAGGCAGCAAGTAAAACCTTGCCGGACGCAAAGTTATAATCCCCGCAACCTGCGGGGTTTTTTATTTGTAATTGGTGCAGTTCGTGACGAAATAGGTAAATGAATTGTCCCTGCTGCCTGCATATCCGTTCCACAGGTTGTGGAAATAAAAGTAAGAACCTTCCGGGATCCTGATTTCCTGAGATACCGTTGTGGCTTCCACCCTGAGCGATTCCACCCCGTTTATCCTGATTCCGAAAGGCATGAAGAATCCGTCTTCCACCCCTGTCCAGCGATATGTAATGATCAGTTCGCCTTCAGCTTTTTCATAACTGTAGGATAATACCGGAAGATTAGTGCTGTAAAGAAAAATGTTAAAAAAAGGGGTGTAATCCGAACCGGAATACCGGTTAACAAAACTGGTAAAATCTTCCGAGTTAACCGTTCTGTATTGGTTGTTTATACAAAAGTCACGGATAAGGTTAAAGAACAATGTGTCGTTATTCATGGTGCATCGCAGGTTGTGCAGCACAATTGCTCCTTTGTTGTACACATCCTGGCCTGCAAAAGTATTTTCATTCACATCCCGGTTTTGAACCAGGGGCCAGACATTGAAAATATAACTGCTGTTTTCGGAAAGCTCATGCAGGTATTCCTCCTTCCC
>DATEVU010000163.1:0-16543 GCA_035258345.1 Bacteroidales bacterium | reverse complement strand
GTGAAGCACCGACATTGATACCCTCGCCAAACGGAAAGGCATGGTACCTTTATTATGAACAGTATCCGGGAGTTTCATACGGACTTTCCATATCCGATAACTTAAACGGTCCCTGGTATCAGGCTTCCGGTTACACCTTTTTCAGTAACTGGGACAAATACAGTTTACCCCCGGCAGTGCGGCATGGCTGCATGATAACCATAAGCCGTAAAGAATATGATGCTTTAGTTAACAAATTTGGCATTAAAAAATAAGTTACCTGTATGAAAACTAACGTTCACAACTATATAGTCCTGGTATTTAGCATAATTCTTTGTTTATGTACATCATGCGGAAACAAAGAAAATAAAGATTTTACTGACAATACTGTTTTCACAAACCCATTGTTTGACGGAGCCGATCCATGGGTAATAAAAAATGACAGTATTTATTACTGGTGTGCTTCCGCAAATGGCGGCATCGAAATATCATGTTCACGTTATCTGACAAAAAAGGAAGAAACACGGAAAGTGTGGAGTGCACCTTCTACGGGCTGGAACAGCAAAAATCTATGGGCACCCGAGCTTCATTTAGTCGATGGGAAGTGGTATATTTATTACGCAGGTGGTTTTGAAGGGCCTCCATTCATTCACCAGAAATCGGGAGTATTGGAATCAGTTACTGATGACCCGATGGGCGAATATATTGACAAGGGAATGTTACAGACTGGTAACGATCCTTTTGATCCTACAACCAATGTTTGGGCTATTGATCTGACAGTTTTCAAACATAAAGGCCAGTTATTTGCTGTTTGGTCGGGTTGGACAAAACCTGAAGACACTGATAAAACATCGCAGAATATATATATTGCTCCTATGAGCAATCCTTATACAATTTCGGGGCAGCGTGTGGAATTATCACGCCCTGAAGAAAGCTGGGAAACAGGTGGGCCACTTGATTTGAATGAGGGACCTGAAGTATTGCAGACTGAAAAGGATGTATTTATAATATATTCATGCAGGGAATCATGGCTGAAAGAATACAGGCTGGCGCAGTTAAGACTTGTACATAGGGATTCAAGTCTGCTTGATAAGAAAAACTGGATTAAGTCGGGCCCTGTTTTCCAGGGAACAGATGAGGTTTTGGGAACCGGACATGCGAGTTTTACGGTATCACCCGATGGTAAGGAAAACTGGATTGTATATCACTCCAAAAAAAGCGTTGAGCCCGGTTGGAACCGGGATATTCGCATACAAAAGTTCAATTGGAGACCCGATGGCAGTCCCGACTTTGGCATTCCTATCCCTGCCGGTGTGCCCATAGTGAGGCCTTCGGGTGAAATAACTATTGAAACCCTGCATGATTAAACAACACACTATCGGCAAAGTATGCTAATAACTTAAGTTATTAATCTTAATAATTGTAAACATGAGAATTAACAAAAATATTTTTACGCTTATTCTGCTGTCTTTGGTTTTTAACGCCGCTGCGCAGGAATGGCAACCATCTGGTGACATGATTAAAACCCCCTGGGCTGGGAAGATTGACCCGGCAAATCCGTTGCCCGAATATCCCAGGCCGCAATTGGAACGCAAGCAATGGCAGAACCTTAACGGGTTGTGGGATTATGCAATATTGCCAAAAGGCCATGCCGTACCGGTAAATTATGATGGTAAAATTCTGGTGCCGTTTGCTGTAGAGTCAAGTCTGTCAGGCGTCCGTAAACGCGTTGGCGACGAAAATGAGCTATGGTATCGCAGAACTTTTGCTGTGCCTGCTGCATGGAAAGGTAAAAAGCTTTTGCTTAATTTTGGCGCTGTCGACTGGAAGGCCGATATATGGATAAACGACATTAAAATTGGTTCGCATACAGGTGGATACACCCCTTTTTCGTTTGATGTAACACCTTTCTTGACCAACACTACTGCCCAGGAACTTGTCGTTAAAGTTTGGGATCCCACCGATAATAGTTATCAACCCCGGGGCAAGCAGGTAAACCGTCCGGGTAGTATATGGTACACTCCTGTAACCGGAATGTGGCAAACAGTATGGATTGAGCCTGTTGATCAGGTATATGTCAGCAACCTGAAAACAACTCCCGATATTGACGGAGGTTCTGTTGTAGTGAAAGCCTGCGTTCAGAATTCTTTGCCCGGCGACATCATTGAGGTTAAAGTTTTTGAAAAAGGTGTTTTGAAAGGAGCAGGTAAGGCATCTGCAGGGCAGGAAGTTATAATAGGCATACCAAATGCAGTATTGTGGAGCCCCGAATCCCCCTTCCTTTACGACATGGAGGTCTCCGTTATCCGTGCCGGCAAGGCAACCGATAAGGTGAAAAGTTATTTCGGCATGAGGAAGATTTCAACAAAAAAAGATGCTTTAGGCATTGTACGTTTGCAGCTTAACAATAAGGATTATTTCCAGTTTGGCCCGCTCGACCAGGGATGGTGGCCTGACGGACTGTATACTGCTCCTACCGATGAGGCGCTGCTATATGATATTAAGAAAACAAAAGATTTTGGTTTTAATATGATCCGTAAGCATGTTAAGGTTGAGCCTGCTCGATGGTATTATCATTGTGACAAAGAAGGAATACTCGTATGGCAGGATATGCCTAGCGGTGATCGTTCACCACAATGGCAAATGCGCAATTACTTCGACGGAAAAGAGCTTGAACGTATTCCGCAATCAGAACAAAACTACAGGAAAGAATGGAAGGAGATCATGGATCTGTGTTATTCCAACCCAAGCATAGTTACCTGGGTTCCTTTTAACGAAGCATGGGGACAATTTAAGACGAAAGAAATAACGGAATGGACCAAAAGTTATGATCCGTCACGCCTGGTAAATCCAGCAAGCGGCGGTAATCATTACCATACTGGTGATATGCTTGATATTCATAACTATCCCGATCCCCAAATTATTCTTTTTGACGCTGCACGTGCATGTGTCCTGGGCGAATTCGGAGGCATCGGGCTTGCCCTCGAAGGTCATTTATGGGAACAAGGAAGAAACTGGGGATATGTACAATACAAAACCTCTCAGGAGGCAACGGATGAATACGTAAAATATGCCGAAAAGCTTTTAACCCTGATCCCGGTCTGTTACTCAGCTGCCGTATATACACAGACCACTGATGTGGAAATTGAGGTGAACGGATTATTAACGTATGACCGGAAAGTGATTAAGCTGGATGAAGAACGCATTAGACAGGTAAACCGGAAAATTTGCGAATCGCTTAAATGATCTGATCAGTGAATCTTGTTGCGAAATGAATGCGATTGGATTTGTGTATATTCGCAAATATTTTGAATTCATGGATATTGCCACCGGTAATACGAAAACAGTCTTCATTATTAATCCTATTGCCGGAACACGACAGAAGGAGGTGATAGTTGATAGTATAAAGCAGGTTTTTTCCGAAGGAGAATATGAAACCCTGTTCACGGAATACCCCGGCCATGCTTTTGAATTGACCAGGCAAAAGTTAAAGGAAGGATTTACCAACATTGTGGCTGTAGGTGGTGACGGAACCGTAAATGAAGTGGCTTCCGCCCTGGTTGGTGAACCCTGTAAGGTGGGCATTATCCCGGCAGGTTCGGGAAACGGACTGGCCAGGCATTTGCATATCCCGGTGCAGGTTTCAGCAGCACTGGCAGTAATAAAGCAACATAAGATACAGGTTATTGATGCCGGTAAGGTAAACGGCAGGTACTTTTTTTGCACCTGCGGAACCGGTTTTGATGCAACAGTAGGCAAAAAATTTGCCGATAATGCCAGGCGCGGCATGGCCAGTTATGTAAGAGCTACCATCCATCAGTATATTTCTTACTCGCCAAAGACATACGTTTTAAAAACAAGTCATAAAAAGGTAAAGCTTAAAGCTTTCCTAGTGACCTTTGCCAATTCGGGCCAATATGGCAATAATGCCTATATAGCACCCAATGCAATAATCGATGACGGCATGCTGGACTTATGCGTACTGAGACCGTTTCCAAAGACCTCAACACTTGAAATCGGCCTCCGGCTTTTTTTTAAGAATATTGACCAGAGTCCTTATCTGGAACTCATGCGTGTTAAAAAAGCAACCTTAAAACGCAGGGGCAAAAGAAAAATTACGATCCACCTTGACGGGGAACCTGTTACTATGAAGAATAAGCTGAAAGTCAGGGTAATACCCGGTGCGGTGCAGGTGATGATACCGGCAGTTCCCCGGAATAAAATGCCCAGGTTCCTGATCGAAGGGATCAGGCCAATTGGAATCCGAACTGACTGGAAAGTTTTTTAAGAAGAGTTTGTTTGACCTCCTGCATGGATTGCAGGGTGCCCAGTTCCTTTTCCATCGAAGTCACTCCTTTATCGGTAAATCCGCACGGATTTATATGGCGGAAATATTCCAGGGTGGTATTTACATTCAGGGCAAAGCCATGCATGGTAATTCCGCGGCTTACTTTCACCCCAATGGCGCAGATTTTCCTGGAGCGGGCCGGGATCCTGGTGTCGATCCAGACACCCGTGGCGCCTTCAAACCGCTCCGCGGTTATTCCAAATGCTGCAAGGGTCAGGATAATGGATTCCTCAAGATTCCAAATATACTTTTTGACGCCAATCCCGAACATGTCAAGGTCAAAGATGGGATAACCCACTATCTGACCGGGCCCGTGGTAGGTGATGTCGCCGCCGCGGTCGGTTTTATAATAGGTGGCATTTATGGATGCCAAAAATTGCGGGTTGATGAGCAGGTTGTTTTCTTTACCGCTTTTACCCAGGGTATAAACATGGGGATGTTCAACAAAAAGCAGACAGGGCAAAGGGTCCGGAACGTTTCCGGAAGTCTTTGCCCTGATGAGCCTGTCCTGAATGTCCTGCTGAAGATCCCAGGCTTCTTTATAGTCACGGAGACCAAGATCAATAAATTTTACCCGGGTCATGAACAGGAAATTGTGTGTACGGTTTTATGCAAGAGAGGCAAAAACTTTCTCCAGCAATCGTTTGGTGGCCAAAATCCCTTCGGGTTCGCTCAGTTTTGTTCCTTCATATTCAATACCGACCCAGCCTTTGTAGCCTGCATCCTTCACGATCTTCATGATGCGCATGTAGTCCGACTTTGTTTCGTTTCCATCTGCATCGAATTCGTGTGATTTTGCGCTTACTCCTTTGGCAAAAGGCATCAATTCCTGTATACCCAGATATCGGTCGTATTCTTCGTTGGCATTTACCCTGAAATTGCCAAAATCGGGCAGGGTACCACAATTTTTCATATTCACTCGTTTCATCACGCCGGAAAGCCATTTGCCATTTGAGGAAAAGCCGCCGTGATTTTCAACAATCACATTAATTTTCATGGTAGCTGCGAATGTGGCGAGTTTGCCAAGTGATTCAACAACTGCATCTGCAACTTCGGTTTCGGTACCTTTGCCGGCTGCATTTACCCGGATGGAATGACATCCCAGGAATTTGGCTGCTTCAACCCAGCGATGATGGTTCTCAACGGCCTTGTTCCTGTTTGCCGGGTCACCATCGCCCAAAGAGCCCTGGCCGTCCACCATGATAAGCACATTGGTGACGCCGTTGTCCCTGGTGATCTTCAGCAGTTCGTTCAGATATTCCGTACCGGTATCCTTGAAGAAAGTGCTGACATATTCCACGCCGCTGATTCCAAAATCTTTCACAGCCTTAACCGGAAAGTCGAGGTTAGTCATTTTCTTTTCCCACAGCGCTTTATGAAGTGACCACTCGGCCAGCGAAATTTCGAAAGGTGATTTCGCCAGGTATTCCCTCCCGAAGGAGGCGTTGGATAACAGGGGAATACCTGCTGCTGCAAGGGCGGCTGTCTGTAAAAATTCTCGCCTGGTTCTTTTCATAACAATATAATTTTTAATAAAGGTACATTAAAATCCCAAATGAAAAAGGTTGTCAGATAAACAGACAACCTTTCTCAAAGTTTAACCATTAAAGATTACATACCTTTAATTTTAATGTTACGGTACCAGACATCGTTGCCATGATCCTGCAGGGCAATGTAACCTTCAAGGTATTTTCCGAATTCGGGAAAATCCTTGAATTTACTTTCCTTGATCATCTTATCCCAGTCGGGTGTGCCAATGTGGTATTCCAGCACTTTTTCACCATTCTGGAAATGAACAACGGTTCCCTGGTAGATCAGGATCTCAACCTGGTTCCATTCGCCAACAGGTTTTGCATTCTGGGGGCCTGCCGGGATCAGGTCATACAATGACCCTGCCATGCGGTTACCGTCTTTTCCCAGGAGTGCATCGGGATGGTTGACATTATCAAGCACCTGCATTTCGGGAGCAGATTTCCATACGGGTTCTTCGGGGATTTCCTGACCGAGGTAGAAAATACCGCTGTTACCACCCGATGAGATCTTCCATTCGAGTTTCAGCCTGAAATCCTTGAATTTCCGGTCATAAATGATGTCGCCACCTTTACCACCGGCCTCGCCCATACCGGAACCGATGCAACGTATGGCACCACTGTCAACAGCCCAACCTGAATCGGGGAAAGCAGGTAAACTATAACCACGCCATCCCGTGAAGGTTTTGCCGTCGAACATGAGAATCCAGCCTTCTGCCTGTTCCTGTGCAGTAAGCATATTGTTTGAATCAACTACTACCATGGATGTGGAGTCGGCTCCTTTGCCGCCTGGTTTGCATGAATAAAATACCTGACTTCCTGCTACAAACAGCGTAATCAGGAAAAGGGAAATTACTAATCGTTTCATACAGAATATTTATCAAATTAAGTAAATAATATTGCTTGCGTCAATTATGCAGGCATAGCAGGTAATGACCAGCCGTTCCTGTAAGTATGCTGGATCAGTTCTTTTGCAAAGGCCTTGGCCGGCATCGGGTCGGTCCACTTCTTGTTGAAGGTGGGGTGACCGTCTTTGATGGCAAAGGCGTCCTCGATGCAGATCCTAACCTTTTCTTCATCGTTAAGGTTGGTGAACTGCATGTTTGGTCCGTCCCAGTTGAGTTCCTTGTTCAGGCCCTGTAAACGTACTGCCAGTACACCCATTACAACCATTTCGTTGAATGGTCCTGCTTCCTTGAAATCGGATGAAAGCTCGATCCGGGATTCGGGAGTTTGCTTGCAGGCAGTTACCCAGTCCATTTCATGACTTACTTCAACACGGCGAAGGGTCTTCGGAGTGGTGGGTACTCTTCCGGAGAGCAGCCATGGATCTTTACCGTAACAACCACAAATCAGGGTGTCCTTGGTGCCATGGAAAATTACACCGCCACCGCCATCATTCATGTCTTTACCGGCAGGCCAGCCTTTTGGGAACATAGGTTTAACGCCACCGTCGGACCAGGTTACTTCCACTTCGGGGAATTTGATCTTGTCGGATTTCAGACCCTTGCGTTCGGGGTAAATGAATTTAACATACTCGGCATTGGGAGCGCAATCGGTCAACAGCAATGTTGAGTTGGCCTGTGCCTTGATGGGGTATTCCAAACGCAAGCCCTTGAATACGGGATGGAGGATATGGCAAGCCATATCGCCCAGTGCGCCGGTGCCAAAATCCCACCAGCCACGCCAGTTCCAGGGGTGATAAATTTCGTTAAACGGTCTCATGGGTGCAGGGCCAATAAAAAGATCCCAGTTAAGGGTTTCCGGAACCCAGTGACCCACCGCTGGACGGTTGAGTCCCTGCGGCCAGATTGGACGGTCAGTAAATGATTCTACTTTTTTAACTTCGCCGATTTCACCTGCCCATATCCATTCGCAGGTCTGGCGAACACCCTCTCCTGAACTTCCCTGGTTGCCCATTTGGGTTGCAACCTTGTGTTTTGCAGCCAGTCTGGTCAGGAGGCGGGATTCATAAACCGAGTGGGTAAGCGGTTTCTGAACGTACACATGTTTTCCAAGGGTCATGGCAGTGGCAGCAATGATGGCATGGGTATGGTCAGCAGTGGCCACGATAACAGCATCGATGGAATCCTTCATTTCATCGAGCATCACACGCCAGTCCCAATATTTTTTTGCATCGGGGTAGGCCTTAAATACATTGGCAGAATATTTCCAGTCAACATCGCACAAGGCAACGACATTCTCGGTTGCTTTTACTGCGTTGAGGTTGGAATTACCCATACCGCCGATCCCGACACAAGCAATGTTAAGCTTGTCGCTGGGTGCTTTGTAGCCAAGTCCGCTGACCACCTGGCTGGGAACAATGGTAAATACGGCAGCAGCTTTGGCCGTATTTCCAAGAAATTCCCTGCGGCTGATTCCTGATTTTTTTTCGTCGTTCATATAATGAAGTTTTTAAGGTTAAAGAGAGTATATATAATAATTAAAGCTTTCTTATCAGATTGTCATTGAACATGTAAGTACTAAAAACCTCTCAGACAATTTCCAGTTTATCCGGATCCCAGAAAACCTTTCTGTTTTCGAGAAGGGCCTTTGTGGACATATGGGCGCTGATACCTTCTTCAAAGGCTTTGTCGATATTGCAGCTGGGCTGAATTCCTGCACGTATGCAATTGAGCCATTCCTTGATGTGAAGATGTGTGGTATCAACGCGTTTGCCATTGCGATAGGTGTAAAGCAAACCGCGGCTGGCAAAATATTGTTCGGTAGCAGTGGCAAAACCGTCGGCTCCTTTTTTGCCCGGGGTGAAAGAATAAATCGGGGTATTTGGATCTATAAGCCCTTCCTCGATTTTCGTTTTATACTGTGTCGATTCGGGATCAGCTTTAATTACAAGTCTGTCGCTGATTTCCATATTGGCATCATGCCCCATGATAACTTTGCCGCGTGACCGGTTGCTGGCCAGTGTGGCGCTGTAAAGGAACGAAAGCTCTTGTTTCGGGAACTCCATAACCACCTGCAGAACATCAGGTACAGTGCGTCCGTCCTTGAAGAAATAAATTCCACCGGAGGAAGCAACGGAACCGGGTATGCCCAGTTCCAATATCTGGTTGATGGCATCGTATTCATGAGTAAGCAGATCACCGTTCAGCCCTGTACTGTAATCCCACCAGCAACGCCAGCGGAAGAACCGTTCAAGGGAAAACTCATGGAAAGGGGCCGGTCCTATGAACTGTGCCCAGTCAATGGTGCTGGGGTTAGCTTCGGGATGTATGTCATAAACCCAGGCGCCATTGGGATCATTTCGGTTTGTGCAGACTTCAATGAGATTGATCTTTCCAAGCACATTCTTCTGGATTGCCTCCCTGGCCTTTGTATAGCTTTCGGTTTGTCTCCCCTGGTGTCCCAGCTGGAAAACGATTCCTTTTTCCTTGACAGTTTTCACCAGTTCAAAGGTTTCAGGCACCATCCAGCTTACCGGTTTTTCACAATACACATGCTTGCCTCTTTTAGCGGCTTCGATGGCCATGGTGGCATGCCAGTGGTCGGGGGCTGCAATAATAACGGCATCGATATCAGGAGCATCGAGCAGTTCGGTATAGGTCTTATATTGTTTTGGCTCTTTGCCCATTTTTCCACTTGTTCCTTCACGGTTCACATTGGAAGCAGTGAGTGCAGCTTCCCTGGAATAAACGGAGAAAATATCGCACACACCATTTACAACTATGTTCAGCTGCTCCTGTTCCATGTAGCTCTCATAGTTGGTATTTTGCTTGTTTTCGGCATGCGCCTTTATCTGTTCATCAATCCAGGAAGGTTCCGGGAAACCGGCAGCCCGCATCAGTTGTTTTCCACGAATGCCAAAACCAATGATGCCAACCCGGATCGGATCCCCGGAGGCAGCAGGAGCAAGCTCCACAGGCTGGGAAGTGAGACTTACCACTTCCCGCATCTGACTTCTTATGGATTCATCAATTTTGTTTTTTTTCAGCCAGGCATAAGAAAAGGCTCCCAGTACGGGAACTGTTGCCAGGCCTTTAATAATATCACGACGGCCGATGGTATGGGGATTGGTGTTGGAAGAGGCAGGAATATCGTTTTTTGAATTATCGTTCTTCATAATAGTATTTCACTTTTTTTTGATCATTTTTGAAAAATACCTGTCCAGGCCGGCAATATGACCCGTGGGAAAAACCAGCAGGACAGCCATGGCGAATATCTCAATCAGGGTTTTGTTTACTATGAGATAAGTTCCTTCCTGTGGCATGACATAGGTCAATGAAGCCAGCGGAGGGTGTGAAAGGTAATAGAACACCAGAAGCAATATCCCAAAGAAAGCCGCCAGCCGGGAAAATATCCCCAGCATCAGACCAATGCCAATCAGCGCAAGGCCCCACATGTTGAGCCAGTCGGCTGCAACAACAACGTTGGCGTTAGCCGCCATGGCATGAAACATTCCGGCAACAGGGCCCTTTGAATCCATCAGATAACCAAAGGAAGACCAATCGGGATTTGCAATTTTCACAATGCCTTCATACAAAAAATACCACCCCATGAGCACCCGTAAGGTTACCAGAATAAATGTCTGAACGTTCGTGTAATTGATTTTATTTTCTTTTTGAAACATGATTATTGGTTTATAGACATCAAATCTAAAGAAATCTTTTCGAAAATACGCAAATATCCGCAATAAGCAGTAACTTTTTTCGATGATGAATAAGAGCGAAAGCAGCGCAGGCAATTGGCATAACATGGCAGGCGATAGTTTTACGGCTGCCTGTCGCGACTATTATTACCTGATCAACCGTAACTTCCCCGAACGGGGTTCCCTGAAGCTGGTGGGGGATCGTTACAGGTTGAGCGGAGATCAGCGTACGGTGTTGTACAGGGGAATATCTTCGCGGGAACGGTCGGAATACAGGAATTCATTGCTGGTCAACGAGATAAAGAACGAATTCTTGGTCATCGACGGGTACAATGTACTGTTTACCCTGTTAAATTACCGTCTTGGCCGGAACCTGTTTATCAGCACGGACAACATCCTGCGCGATGCCGGTTCGCTGCATGGCAAATTGCGGGACGAGATGACTTTTTCAGGTTGTATTAACCTGCTTCTGGAATATTTGGCGGCCGGATCAAACTGCAGGATCGATGTTTACCTGGATTCACCCGTGTCGCACAGCGAGAAACATGCGCAATTGATAAGGGACAGGATGCAGGAACTTGATTTACAAGGCGGTTGTACGGTCATCCGGTCGGCTGACTGGGCACTGAAACAGGTTAAACAGGGAACATTATCCACCTCCGATACGGCAATAATTGAAAAGGCCGGGATGCCGGTGATCGATCTTCCCAGGCTGGTCCTTGAAACCAGTTATGCAGCTGGATTTCCCGAATTAAAAAAACTGCTGGGGAACTGCTGGTAATTCATTTGCTTTTTTTGGATCTGATCAGATCCAGTACCCCATTGATGAACGTCAGGGGGTGCACCGGATTTCCGGGTATGTAAAGATCAACCGGATATTTACTGAGAAACGACCTGTCAAGGGCCTCACTGCCGGAAAAGATCCCGCCGCTTATGGCATCGGTACCGGCGAGAATTATTATTTTAGGCAGCGGAACCGCATCATAACATATCTGCAGGGGTTCAGCCATATTCCTGGTAATGGGTCCCGTTATTACAATACCGTCGGCATGCCGGGGAGATGCAACAAATTCGATTCCAAACCGGCCGATGTCGAAATTCACGTTCCCTGCAGCATTCAGTTCCCACTCACAGCTGTTGTCGCCTCCGGCTGATACCTGGCGCAACTTCAGGGATCCCCCGAAATACTTCCTGATCTCTTTCCTGATCTTTTCGGGATATATCCGTACAGGTTCGTCCCTGTCTTCCTGAATAATTAGTCCCTCACGCAGATTGGATGAGATCTTATAATCTTTGGTGAACCTTATTGTTGAAGGGTATGCTCTTTCGCATTCCCCGCAAAAGACACATTTGCCCAGGTCGATCCTTACCGGGGAAACTGATATTGCACCCGTAGGACATAACCCGGCAAGTTTATCGCCAGCTGCATTACCAACTGAAATAACCGGCCGGCCGCGGAAAATCCCGGGGACCTCCACAGTGGTTACATCGGGAATATATTGTTTTCCCTGATGAAATACTATCTTAATTTCTGAGATCATAGTGCCGTTTTTTAAGACAAACAAAACCAACCAATACCTGATTTACAGGTCGTGTCCGCAATAACTGAGATTAAAGCTCTTGTTACAAACCGGGAAATCCGAAATATCATTGTTCCTCACGGCCAATGCCAGCGCAAGCCAGTTGTGCAGCGAGGGGTCCTTGATCTTATACAAAGCCAGATTACCCGCATCATCGGTGATTGCACAGTGACAAATCTCACCCCGCCAGCCTTCCGTAAGGGATATAACAAAGGAATTGGCAACGGGTGCCAGGGGAACCGCCTCAACGGCCGTTACTTCCGGTATTTCCTTTATAAAATTCAGGATATACCTGATCGACTGGGTAATTTCCTGTTTGCGGATCTGAATTCTTGAGTATACATCCCCATGGTGTTTAACAATGGGCTGATGAGGGATCTGTCCGTACAGGAGATACGGGTGTGTCCAGCGAATATCACGGATCAGGCCGGTGGTTCTGGCCGAAGGCCCCACTGCCCCGATACGTTCTGCCTGATCGCGGGTAACGGTGCCGGTTCTTTCGAGCCGTGCCAGCACGCTGGGCAGGGTCTTCATCCGCTGGTACATCTCGTTCAGATCGGGTTCATAGTTTTTGAACAGGGTGGTGAGTGCACCGGCAAGGGCGGGCGTTACGGGATACTGGTTTTTCCCGGCCCTGATCAGGCTTTTTGCCAGCCGGTTCCCGCACCAGGTTTGAAAGGTATTGATGACCGGCGTCCGGAGACGGCCAAAAACCGAGCTCCCCAGCTGATAGGCAATATCTGTGCAGATGGCGCTCAGGTCGCCGGTATGTATTGCTATCCGCTCAAGTTCTGATGCAATGGTGCGGGCATACAGGATATCATAGCCGGGTTTAAAATCGCACAGGCTTTCCCATGCACCGGCAAAGGCCGTAGTATGACCGATCACCGTGTCACCTGCAATGTTCTCAGCCAGGATAGTCCGCTGCAGTAGCGTTTTAGGCCCAAGCATCAGTTTCTCAATCCCCCTGTGCTGAAAACCAAGCTGAATTTCGAGATGCAATATCTGTTCACCATTGCAGATGAACCTGAAATGACCGGGTTCAATAATTCCGGCATGAATTGGACCTACACCCACTTCGTGCAGTTCTTCACTTTCGATCTTGTAAAAGGGATAGTTTTCGATACCTGAAAGCTGGTTGGCCCGGCCGGCAGCAAACCGCAACGGTTTGAGCCAGGGATGATCGGAATATTTAATGCCCAGGTTTTCGTGGATCTCACGTTCAAATACATGAAACGAAAGGTGTTTTGTAGTAAAGGAGCTGTAACGGAGATAATCCTTGTTCCTGATTTCTGCCGAAGAAATAAAAATATTTCCGTTGGAATCATCGGCCATGCAACAGTACAACTTAACCACATCATCCTGCGTCCACCCAAAGTAGTTCACACAATGGAAAGAAACATCAAGGGCGAGGCCGGTATTCAATTCCAGGAAATCTTCATAGGTTAGCACCGGGATTTCCGATAGGAAGATACGCTGGTTATTTTTTACGGTTACGGCGTTTTTCATGGCAAACAGATTAACAGGTAATCCCTTACCGGGGTAAGGTACTGATGGCTGAATTTATAAGCTGCACAAGCTCTGCGGGCGGATTAAGACCCACATAGATCACCAGTGCGAGCAGGATGAACTGGCTTAGCGATTCGGAAAACGGAACAGGCTCAACATGCGAATCATCAAAGTTAACAGGTTTGATGAACAACATCTTGAAAACGTTTTTCCCAAATGCCCAGATAATAACGGTAAGCAACAGCATCACAAGGATAAGCACCCACAGCAGGCCTGATTCGAAAAGCGACCGGAAGATCAGGAATTCACTGACGAACATCCCGGAAGGCGGCATGGCAGTGATAATGAAGTAAGAAATCATCAGGACTACCGCACCGGTGATGTTGTATTTAAAGTATTGCCCCACATCATAAACGCTTTTGCTTCCATAAGTCCTGTAAATCTGTCCGAACTGAAAGAACAGGGCAGGTTTGGCAAAAGAGTGCAGTATCAGATGCAGGATGGCGGCGTAGTATCCGATCCCCCCTGAAGCCAGGCCAAGCATTACGATCCCCATGTGCTCGAGGCCGGAATAGGCCATCATCCGCTTGATGTTTTTGACCCGCAGCATGTACACGGTTGCAACAAAGACAGAAAGGACAGCAGAGATCAGTACAATTTTATTTGTCCAGGCATAAATGACAGTGTGGCTGGTGATTTCATAAAATCTGAAAATCCCGATGAACCCGACATTCATCAGTACACTGGCCAGCAATGCACCTGCCGGATAGGGTGCCTTGTCCTTGGCATCGATACCTGCCGTGTACATGGGAACCAGTCCAGCCTTGGCTGTAAACCCGGTGAAAATAAAAAGGAAAGCAAGTTTCAGCCAGAAAGGGCTGAGATCAGGAGCATGAAGCGACAGATTCCGGTAAAAAAGATTGTCGATTCCCTGTTGCTGAACGGTGACTGTCACGAACAGAATACCGATAAAAACAAGGGTTATGCTGATGGAACAAATGAATATGTACTTCCAGGTTCCTTCGAGTGTGAGCTTGTTGCGCCGGTGATAGATAAGGGTTGAGGCACTTAATGTGGTAAGCTCCACGAACACCCAGGTGATCCCCAGGTGGTTCGACAGGTATGCAGCACTTATGGAAGCCGTAAGTATTACCATGGCAGCGTAAAACAGTCCCTGTTCACGGGGTTTATACGGATGCTTGGTGAAATAAATGAACGTATGATAAAAGGCGGGTATGCAAACAATGCTGATCACTCCCAGGAATATAACCGCCAGGGCATCGGGTGTGAAATATTCGAGTTGGGTGATATCGGGGTGGTTATATTCATAAACAGCCAGAGCGGTCTGCAAAATGATAAAGGCCCAGGCCAGTATCACGTTGATGAGATGGTTCCTGGCAAAATAGAAGCACAGGCTGATGATAAGTGAACCGGATAAGTAAATTCCAATCATAATGTTGAAGGTATAGTTCAGTCTTTAAGATTCTTAAGTTGTTCCACATCCTGTTCTTCGAACACATCTCCGATCTTATCGGCAAAAATGCCCAACAGTATCACACTCACAAAGATATCAAGCAGGATACCGGTATTCACCAGCATTGGCATTTCGCTGCCTACTGCCAGTGACAGAACGAAAACGCCATTTTCAATGATCATAAAACCCATTACATGGGTCAGGATCTTTCTACGGGTAATGATGATGTATAACCCGGTGAACAAGGCAGACAACGCAACAATAAAAAATATCTTTCTGACGGAAGTGTCCTGGACGGAATTAGCCAGGAAGAAAGATCCCAGAACAATAAGGGTTACAACCACCACCGAAACAAAATTGGAAACATAGGGCTCTGCTTCCCGGGTTATGCGGTTGCGGTCGAGAATATATTTAAGAAAATAGGGTATTGCCACGGCCTTGATAATGATGGTTTCCAGCAGTACAAATACCAGGTTTAGCAGGTTGATCTCTATAAGTTCCACGAAGGCAATGCCAAAAAGCAACAGGCCCTGGAAGGCAATGATGCGGATATAGGTCAGCATCCTGTTGGCCATGGCAATGTAAATGAGACTAATTGTATAGGTGATCAACAAAATGTTTGTCATTGTTGGCAGTATTAAATTATTTTACCCATCATCAGCAGCACGCCCAGGAAAATAAGCAGGGATATGGAAGTGAACATCAGTATGAATTGGGGATTATGATTCATCCGGAACCTGGCAGAAAACGATTCTATTATTCCCACAATCATGGCAAAAACCATTTGCACGACCACGAAAATGGGGATTGAATAATACCATTCATAGCCGGGGGTAAGGAAGAAGTTGGCGATAATGGCACCGTACATGGCAAACTTGAGGTTTGTGGCATACAGGATCAGTCCCAGGTCGAAACCGCTGTTATCCAGTATCATCACTTCGTGGATCATGGTAAGTTCCAGGTGGGTTTTGGGATCGTCCACGGGTACCCGGCTGTTTTCGATGAGTGCGATGGTTACAAATACAAAGGAGGCAAGCGCACCAATGCCGTAAGAGATATAGGATCCGAAATGAAGCGATCCGAAAATACCTGCAAAAGAAGTATACCCGGTAAGAAGCGAAAACGATCCCATCAGGATAAAAAAAGCAGGTTCAACCAGCATGGAGTACAGCGCTTCACGGCTGGCTCCCATACCCTCAAAGCTGCTGCCTGTGTCAAGTGCGGCAATGATCATAAAAAATTTTCCGAGAGCCAGTGCGTAAGCAAAAAACACAAAATCGCCGTTAAACGACAGCACTCCCGCGTGGTTTCCGAAAGGTATGAAAAGGATTGCCATCAGGACTGTTGAAAAATATACCGTTGGGGCAAGCTGGAAAATAAAGCTGCTGGTTGAGCTGTATACCGATCCCTTCCTTAGTGACCGGATGATGTCTTTCATGGGCTGCATGATCCCGGGTCCTTTACGTCCGGAGAAAATGCTCTTTGTACGTATGACGATCCCCGTGAAGAACCAGCTGG
>DATEVU010000162.1:0-2184 GCA_035258345.1 Bacteroidales bacterium | reverse complement strand
ATAGTCGATCACGGCAGTGCCGGCCCTTCCCCTTTTGGTGGCCACAATGATCACACCACTGGATCCCCTGGTTCCGTAAATGGCTGCACCGGAACCATCCTTTAATACGTTTATGGATTCAATATCGTTCGGGTCCACATTATCAAGCGAACCTCCGATAATACCGTCAATAACCACCAGTGGCTGGGTATTGGCACCAATGGTGCTCAGCCCCCTCAGGCGGATGTTGTAGCCTTCGTTCGGGTTACCACCGGGTTTGCTGATCGATAAGCCGGAAACCTTGCCCTGTATCAATTGTTCAGGGGAGCTGACGTTTCCTTTGTTAAAGTCATCGGATTTCACACTGGCAACTGAACTGGTGACCTCGTTCTTCCGCTGTGTACCGTAACCGATGACAACTACCTCACCGAGCGCAGTTGTTTCGGAAACCAGCACCACGTTAATGGTGGATTGTGCACCTACTGTCAATGACTGATTCGTGTAACCGATGTACGAGAATTCCAGTACAGCTTCCGGTCCCGGAACTACAATCGTATAATTACCGTCATTATCGGTCACGGCTCCCTGCAGGGTCCCCTGGAGAAGAACATTAACTCCGGGCAGCGGTCCTTCCTCCTCGGAAGTTACCGTACCCCTGATCGTTCTTTCCTGAGCGCTGGCTAAGCCGATTGTAAAGCCAAAAAGGAGAAACGATAATATTGTTCCCCTCAATAAAAATAAAAAATTCCGCAAAGTTCCCATAGTTAATTCTTTTAGGTTGTTAAAATATAGGGTTAAGTGAAAATTGTAATGCAAGTTTTGGGTTAATTTTTTTACCGGATATATAGCGTATTATACCTTATATATACCGTTACTGTAAATTTAAAAATTTTAATTCTATTTTAATCTTATTTTAAAACAAATTTAATCAAATAAAGTTGACTTCCAAAAACCGGAATAATTGATTAAAGTTTACCAATATGTTATTTTGTACTGAATACCTGCCGGTTGACATCAGGTACCTGTGAAAGTCAGGATGTATGTTCCAACCTGTCAAGAATTTTCCGCATCAGTTCATTGTTATTCACAATGTGGTGTTTATGTTCCAGCATTTCATCCACACGCTGAACATATGCTGAAACGACCATTTCATCACCGGAATTACGGATGATATCTTTAATGGCGGGAAGGTCCATTTCGAAATGAAATTGCAGCGCCAGTACTGAATCCCGGAAAATAAACGCCTGGTTTGGATAAGCCGCGGATGAAGCAAGATGCAGGGCATCTGCTTCCTGAATGATGACAGGGCCTTCATAATGTACGTGCTGTAAACAATGTATTTTAAGCACTGGCATAATATTACAATTTACGGTACAGTTGGAAATAATCACAAAGTTATTATGGAATTTCATATGCATATAAAAAATTCCTTATCTTTAATATCGTTAGATGACGAGATTATTACTGATCCCAACCATCCCGATCCAGGATTCTGTTTTTGACTGTTCACAAAATTGGGAATTATTATGTTTATTTTCGATCTGATCTACAAGCTGTCCCTATTGGTGGCCTTCAGTGTATTATCGGGATTTATCAATTCGCGATACGACAAATCCGGATTAACAGGTAAAATTTTGCAGGGACTGTTATTCGGAACGGTTGCCTGCATCGGTATGTTCCACCCGTTTATTCTTGAAAAGGGGATCATCTTTGACGGAAGATCAATTGTAATCAGTTTGTGCGCTCTTTTTTTCGGACCTGTATCGGGAATAATCACCTCGGTTATGGCATTAGTCTACCGGATCATTCTGGGTGGTTCGGGCACGGTCATGGGCAGTATGGTTATTGCTTCATCCTTCCTGATCGGATTCTATTTCCACCTGAAAAGAACCAAAGCACCGGCATACCCTCTTACCTGGATCAATCTGTATCTTTTCGGTATCTGGGTGCATACCGCCATGCTGTTGTTTGTTTTTGCGCTGCCCGGAAAATTCATTCTGGAAGCCTACCAGTCTGTTACACTTACGGTGATCGGCATATATCCTGTAATTTCGCTGCTGATCGGCAAAATATTGCTGGATGAGGAAGACAATAAAGTTTATATTGACCGGATCAGGGAGCGGGAGTCATTATACCGGACAACGTTGTACAGTATCGGTGATGCGGTAATAACTACTGACATTCATGGCAGGATCAGGCAAATGA
>DATEVU010000161.1:0-2959 GCA_035258345.1 Bacteroidales bacterium | reverse complement strand
CAGGGTTACATCATCCCAGATGCCCGGCAGGTAATGCTCCTTTTCTTTATCGGTGCCCCCTGCAGCTTCGCTGGGCAACCATACCCGGTCGCCAACCCGAACGAGAATTTCATTATTGGCACCGAATTTTATGGCTCCGGTAGCTCTGAATTCAACCGGAGTATAGCAGGCTACGGAGGTTCCGAGGTCGATACCGTTGATGAAAACCTGCGTGACATACTGGCTTTTTTTCAGGGTGATCATCGCTTCATTGCCCTCAAGCTCCCTTGCAATAAAAACTTCCTTTCGGTACCAGCTATACCTGGGGGTATAATCTATTTCATACAGGTTGTGCTGATCCTTGGATACTACCGTACCCGGACGTTTGACAAATTTATCGTAATCCGCAATCCGGGGTTCTGCCAGGGTCATCAAACCGGGAACCTGTATTTTCCGGGTGAACTTCACCGGAGGAAATGCTGTCCCAGTCTGGTCAAAATCCCATGTTCCGTTCAGGTCAATGGTTGTTCTTGTTCCGGCGGCCATGGTATTTTGAACGGTGATCATAACGACCACCAGCATGAGCAGCAAAATTCGTTTCATATCAGGAAAAATTTGTATCACAACGAAGTTATGTGTTTAAGAATAAAGAAGAATGACTTTCTTATAAATTATCACGATGATGATAATCTTTGCTGGAAAAAAAGGATAAGGCTTTTTTTATAATTATTATTAGGATATCTTTATCTGTATATCTTTTTTTTATTAAACTTAAAATGAAATACCATGAAAACAACCAACCGGTTTTCTTTAGTTTTAATTTTCTTATTGATTTTTTTAGCCTGTGATGCCTATTCTCAATCTGTGGAGAGACCTGAATTCATCACGGTGACTACCTTTCACTGGAACCAGGATCTTCAGGATTTTTCAATGGATGCATGGAAAGCAGTCGAAAAAGAGTACTTTGACAAAGTTACCAGTAAGAATGAATTCATTGTGTCGTCGCTTGTATTGCTGCATTTTTTCACAGCAGACAATACCGAAATCAAGCTCGTGTCAGGTTACACATCCTGGGAAAACATCGAAAAAGCTTCAGCCCGAAGCGATTAACTTGCCAAGGAAGCCTGGCCGGATAAGGATCAGCGCACTGCATTCTTCAATAAACAAATGTCCTATTACAGCAATATGCATTCGGATGAGATCCATTCAACCTATCCCTTTGCGAAGGTCCTGACTGAAAGATCCGCTGAGCCGCAGGTTTATTATGTAAGAATAAGCCATATGGATTTTCCGGAAGGTGGAACACAAAAGGAAATCGGGGATATGATGACCGATTATTTTGACAAAGTGATCAATAATAACACAACAATTCTGGGATATTTTCCGAACAGACATGCCTGGGGATCTGACGGACGTGATTTTATCGAGGCATTTGTTGTAAAATCCCTCGGGGATGTTGAAAAAGCACTGAAAGAAAATATCGAACTGGAAAAGGCCGCCTGGCCTGATGAAACAGTTCGAAAAGCACATTTAGACAAAATGGGGAAATATTTTACCGGTTTTCACGCGGATTATATTTACAGCAGCGTGCCCGAATTTACAAAATAGCCTGTTCCCGAAATCTAAGACCAACGGAAAGTTTTAATGCGTGATTCCTTTCCCCGGGCCGGGACGGCACCTGATCATTACCCTCTGGTATAGTGTATATTTCTATCAGCCAGATAGCTGATGACATATTGGAAACAGGTTTCATACTTACCAACCAGCTCGGGCGGGAACACTCCCTTTTCGGAAAACAAGCCATCCAGCACCATATTTGCGGCGGCAGTAGCGGTATAGCCTGTTGTTCGGGCCATGGATGAGGTTTGTGTGTCCGGACTGTATTCATCATACAGGTTGTAAATAATTTCTTCCGGTTGCCCGTTCTCATTTACCCCGTTTAAAGTCACCCGCATTACGGTGATCTCCTCCTCTCCTTCTTCGAGTTCCCAGGCCTTAATCAGGACCCTGCTGGTAAATTCCAGTGGCGAAATCTCAACACCATTCACCTTCATCTTTTCCCTGCTGAAGAATCCACTTTCTTTAAGCACCCGGATATATTCAACGTGACCGGGATACCGCAACGTTTTTTCTTTCAGGTTGGGTATATGGCTCATGGTTTGTAGAATTGTCCGTAAACCATCAGAATTAAAAGACTCCAGTGTTCCCACCTTGTCAAATTCAAGATACTCACTATCTGTAAGCGGTTCTTTAACCACTATTTTTCCTGATTGCACAAAGCGGGCCGGCCTGGTGTATTCTTCAATAACATCAACCGGCGAAAATGGGGCCTTGTAACAGAAAGGCCATTTTTTAATTTTGGGCAATCCGCCGACCACGCATTCGAAATCCGTAAGCTTCAATTTTTCATTCCAATGCCCCAGGATAAGATTGCCCATGCCCGGAGCCACGCCGCAATCCACAATAGCAGTGACATGATATTCCCTGGCCAGGCTATCCAATTGCAGAGCATCTTCGGCAAAAAAAGAAATATCTACGACATTCTTTCCTGCCTCAATAACCGACTTCAGGGATTCGAAACCCAGATATCCCGGTACCGCACAAATTACAAGATCACAATTTTTTATGTACTGCTTTAAATTCAACTTCGAGGTTACATCCAGCTCATGCACTGCAACGGCTTTGCATTTTTGTTTTACCTTTTGAAGGGCATCCTGATTAATATCTGCTACAGTTACTCGATGATTGCCGGACAGGTCTATTGCCATGGCGCTTCCCACCATTCCGGCGCCCAGAACAATAATGTTGCTCATAATCTAAAAATATTGAATATGCTTAATACAGATTACACCATAAATATACAATAATCACAGGAAGCCATGCATTTTATAACCCCGACAATATGACTTTTTTATCCGTATTTTGTTTATTCCGTAACCACCCGGGAGCCAAAATAGCCAGCTTGTATCGTAATATTGCA
>DATEVU010000160.1:0-8425 GCA_035258345.1 Bacteroidales bacterium | reverse complement strand
TACTTTCAACGGATTTAACGTTTCGGGTAAGCCGGTGGGCCGGATTGACCATATCTTTATCACCCCCGCCTTTCAGGTGATACGGTATGGCATTTTAACCAATACGTATAAAGGCCATTTCCCCTCGGACCATTTCCCGGTGTTTGCTGAATTGATATTCTGACAGTAACTCTTCACACCCCACACCCATCCCCCAAACCACTGTTTACCGTTTACAGTTTACTATTTACTATTTCATGCTAAAAGGTATCCTCTTCGACATGGACGGCGTACTGCTGGATTCCGAAAAATACATCACCCGGGCCGGCATCCTGATGTTTCAGGAAAAAGGATTTACTGTGCAGGAATCCGATTTCAAGCCCTTTACGGGAATGGGTGAAAACCGCTTCCTGGGTGGGGTGGCCGAAAAACACAATATTCCCTTTGAACTTGAAAAAGACAAAGCCCGAACATATACAATTTATGAAGAGATCACGCGCGGTAAATTGGCACCCTTAAACGGGGTAAAGGAATTCATCGCGAGGTGCCGGAAAAAACACCTGAAACTGGCAGTGGCCACCAGTGCCGATGACGTAAAAATGCGGATAAACTTACGGGAAACTGGGCTGAAAGAAGATCTGTTCGACACCCTGGTAAACGGACTTGAAGTGAAACATAAAAAACCCCACCCTGAGATTTATATATTGACTGCCAATCGACTGGGCCTGCATCCGGAGGAATGTCTTGTGGTTGAAGATGCTCTCAGTGGTATGAAGGCTGCGAAAGCTGCGGGTTGCAAATGCCTGGCCATCACATCCAGCTTCCGGGCCGAGGAATTTGATCAGGCCGACTGGGTGGTAAAGGATTTGAGTGAAGCACCCGGGGCGTGCCTAACCTGGTAGCTTTTATCACTATAACAACACGGCTGATTCCCTGTCGAGATAAAGCCATACTTTCTTATGACGCTGCAGAACTGAGGCAGGAACTGCCGGCGCAACAGGTCCTTCCAGGGTATTTCTGACAGCTTTTGCCTTGCGCAAATCCGGAACAGTGCAGATGATGGTCCTCGATTTCAGGATCTGCCTGATCGACATACTGATCGCTTTCTCAGGAACATCTCCAATATCAGCAAACCAGCCTTCGCCCATTTGTTGCCGCCGGCAATCTTCATCCAGGCTCACAACAAGGTAGGCTTCTTCCGTATCGAAATCTGCCGGGGGATCGTTAAACGCAAGGTGGCCATTTTCACCAATACCAACGAAGGCCACATCAATCGGATGTTTGCTTATAATCTTACCCAAACGCATGCATTCCTGATCAGGGTCAGTTTCGCCATTTACATAAATGAATTTTCCGGGTGATACCAGGTCAACAAATCTTTCTTTCAAATACTTGCGGAATGATGCCGGATGCGTTTGTGTCAATCCGATATATTCATCCAGGTGAAAAGCTGTAACCCTGGACCAGTCAATCCGCTCCCTTACCAGTGCACCCAGCATTTCAAACTGCGATGCTCCGGTTGCTAAGATGATATTTGCTCTCCCCTTTGTCAGGATGGCCTTACGAATGATTTTGCCACCTTTTTCAGCTGCTTTTTTTCCCAGTTCTTCCCGGCTGTCTGAAATGACTATTTCCATATTTTTCAACTGTTGTTGGGGATTCCTGTTATTTTAAAAAATCAATGATGGCAAAGTAGCTGGTAAGCAAACTGAACAATACAACGCCTGCTAAACCCAGGTTCATGGTTCGACCAGCCCTATGTTCCTGCATAAGTGATCTGCGGTTTATAAGTATAAAAACAGGAATCGCTACCGCAGGCAGGATGATGGCCTGAAATGCCTGCGATCCAACCATCAGAAGCGGAGGTGTTGTATCCATAAACTGCATTCCGAACCCGAAAAGAACCCCGATCAATCCCAGGATACGGTACATAGGCGATCGGATATCCCGTTCTTTGCCTGTATAATCGCTTATCAGCCAGGGAGCAATCAGGACAATCGGGAAAATCGAAGAAATTCCGGCCCCGACAATTCCCAGGATCAGAATAAAAGCTGCGGCCTTGCCGCCGAGTGGCTCGAACAGGCTGATCATCTCAACAGTATTGTTCAGTTTCATCCCCAACAGGTGGAGCGTTCCTGCGGAAACGGCCATAATTATGAAGCTGAGAAAAAACATCATGGAAGCTGATACCGCAGCATCTCTTTTTTCAATATTCAGGTGCCCTATGTTCCAGCCCTTTTCCGCCACCACGGTGCTTCTCATGATAAATACCGCAGCGGAGCATGTAGTTCCGGCCATTGCAGCAATTAAGCCAAATGCACCAGGGTGATCGGGTATGCCCGGCACCAGTCCGAGTACAATGGAAGATATACTGGGCCTTACCATAAAAAACACGGTAATAAACGAGATCCCCATAACAATTACCAGGAGCACCAGAAACTTCTCAAAAGTTTGATAATGCCCCATCCACAATAAGGCATATAAACCAATAACCAACACAACCGTAATCCAAAACGTGCTTATACCGTTTCCGGCCCACAGAAGTCTGGAACCTTCCTGCAACAAGTCGGCAACGATACCAAAAATACCCATCAGGGCAAGAATTTCACCTGTTACCAGAGCTATTAAAATATAGATGGCCAAAACCCTGCCATATTTAAAGCTGTTTTTAATGGTGAATAAAGCGGTTTTACCGGTTACCAGAGTTGTTTTACCATACGCAACCATGAGGATATACGTAAAGAAGCAGGAAAGAACCAGCGCCCAGGTCAGGGTCATTCCATATTCAGCCCCGGCCTTGGCCATGGTGGTAACACTGCCGGTACCGATATTATACCCGATCAGGAATAACCCGGGGCCTATCGCACTTAATCCGATAAGGATCCTTTTAAGAATCGTTTTGTTTTTCATAAATTCTGCTTTCACTTCAATACGGACATCACCTACCTGGTGAATACTTCTCTGCCGGCCACGATCGTTTTTTGAATTACTATCTCGCCATCTACAAGGGTAAACAGGATCAAATCAGCACGTTTGCCCTGCTTTATTTCACCAATATTATGTAATCCGAGTGACCTCGCCGGATTGGTACTGGCCATCTGAATCGCATTTCCAAGGCTGCAGTGTGTGAATTTCATCAGAGTCGACACCCCGGTGGTTATGGGGCTTGCTGCTCCTGCCAGCACATTCTCGGCAGGATACTTTACCACGCCGGGGGTAAGTAAAACCACCCTTTCTCCACGAATATATTCTCCCGGAGGAAGTCCGGCCAGATCCAATGCATCGGATACCAGGATGGTGCGTTCAACCCCTTTCATGTTGTAAAAACACTTTACTTCTTCCTTGTTGAGATGAAAACCATCGGCAATGAGGGTGACTGTAATCCGGTCCTCGGCCAGCTGAGGCCACAGCGGATTATCATGCCGGTTGATCATGTTTGCCAAACCATTGCCCAGGTGTGTGGACAAGGAAGCACCGGCATCAACAGCCTGTTTGATGATTTCCGTTGAACTATTGTGGTGTCCCAGGGATACCACCACGCCTGTTGCTGCACATTTCCTGATAAACGGAATGGCCCCGGGTACCTCCGGCGCCAGGGTGATCAGCCTGATGCCGTTATTGGCAGCTTTCTGCAGCGCCAGGAATTCATCCCAGTCGGGTGCCCTGATGAATTTTTCAAGGTGTGCACCTCTATAACCCTGTATTGGCGAGATATACGGTCCTTCAAGATGAAATCCCGGTATCGACATGCCTATTTCTTCATCATGCAGGGCATCTGTTAAAATTGCAAAACTCCTGGTAAGGTTTTCCCGGTCATTGGTGATAACTGTTGGCAGGAATGTGGTGACGCCAACTTTCCAAAGCGCCCTGGTTGCTTCCCGTATTCCTTCGAGGGTTAATTGCTGGTCCGCAAAATCAACGCCCACAAAGCCATTGATCTGTAAATCAATCAGACCAGGGGCAACATAAACCATTGAAGTATTGGCTTCCTGTGGCAGATGATCGATCTTCACAATCATTTCCCCTGAAATCCCGATGGATATCATTTCCCCATCCAGGTAAAAAATACCTTTCACCGTCAGGGTATCATTTTCACCTCCCAAAGCAGGCAGGCAAAAAAGGATCAGCGCCAGATAAAAAAGAACATGTGGTTTCATAGGAAAAAGCATTTATGGAGTCGCCGAAAATGTATTGCTTTGCTAAAATAGTCATTACCTTAATCTTTTCTTCTATAGCACTTTTAAAAACTATTGTATCTTTAGTACAATCAATGTGTAATTCTATAATATCCGTAACCATGAAACTTTCTTATCTGCGAATGGTTTGCCTGCTTTTTTTCGGTCTGGCATCAGGTTCAAATCTTAACAGTCAATCAATTGGCCTGATTGATGTGCTTGCTGCTGAACACGTTATTACGGTGGGAGGTCCCCATGCGGATATTCCCGGCTATTCATCCGGGGCCATCCAGTTAGCCCTGGATGCTCTCAGGGCAAGGGGGGGAGGAACGGTCAAACTGAATCCGGGAATTTATATTATGATTGCGCCGGTGCGAATCTCCAGCAATACCACGTTAATGGGTTCAGGTAAAGAAACCATTTTGCAGAAATCAGAAGGATTCAGAACCGGTTTTACTATTGATGCGGATTGGGGCATGTTAAAAGCTGTTGTGAAAGATGTCGCTGGTTTCAAGACCAGTATGGGGATTCAGTTGTTTGACGATACCCATAATCAGGGATGGGCGGTGACTACAGCAAGGATAACGGATATTCAGGAGAATACTATCTATTTTGACAACCCTACCGTGAACGACTATATCGCTTCCCTGAACGGCACCGTATCAAACGGCTGTTCAATTGTGGAAGTGGTTGGTGTAGAAAATGTTAAAATATCCAATCTTGTGATTGAGGGAAATAAAAATACAAACGATTATATCAATGGATGCCGTGGAGGAGGTGTCTATATCCACAAATCAAAAAACTGTTTAGTAGAGAATGTGCAGGTAAATGCATTCAATGGAGATTCCTTCAGCTGGCAGATCACTGAAAATATTTCCTTTACAGGATGTGAAGCATCCAACGGGAATGGTCTTGGGTTTCATCCCGGAACAGGCTCCGATGGCTCACTCGTTGAAAACTGCATCAGCCATCATAACCAGGGTGATGGCATTTTCTTATGCTGGCGGGTACAGCATGGCATATTCAGGAACAATACAGTATATGCCAATGGTGATAACGGTTTCTCAATCGGTCATAAGGACACGGATAACCTTTTTGAGAACAACCACGTGTACGAAAACAGTTCACATGGAATATTTTTCCGTGAGGAGACAGAGCAGAATAGCGGACACCGCAATACATTCAGCGGTAATACAATTGAAAACAACGGAACCACCCGGGAATCCTGCGGCTTTTACATCGGCGGTGAAACGCATGACATTGTCATCAATAATAATATTATCCGGTCAACAGGAAAAGGAGATCAGAAAACCGCTATCCTGATTGGCGCCAAATCCTCTAAGATATCGGCAGAAAACAATATGATCTCCGGATCCAGGGAATTGGAGCAGGAATAGTCAATTCCGGATTGGATCCAGCAGCCATTTCCCAATCATGGCATGGTACAACTCCTGAGCCTGGATCATCCAGGTCAGGTCTTCGCGCTGACTGGCCAGATGAAAATACCGGTCGGGGACATAATTGGCCGGATAAGCTACAAATCGCGTTTTGCCATATACCTCCTTCAAATTGGCCCATCCCTGTTGAAAATCATGTATGGCCAACTGCACCTGATCAATCCCGGTTCTTTGCTGAAGTTTATCGGAACTGTCACATTGCTTCAGCGCAAGAAGCAAACGGGGTGCCGTGATCTGAAGATCATACAATGCCCTGGCCAGTTCCCAGTAATACCGGTTTCGGCTTGCGGTGTTATGCAATTCCATCAACCGCTGAGATAGCGCGTTGTAATTTGCTGTCACGACCGATGCCATGTCGAGACGGTCTTTGTATTTCCGGCTCCAATCGCCGGGTGAATCCGGATCAGGCAATTCAATCAACCTGGCCGTGTAATCAACCGGCTTGTTTTCCTGCCCTTCTTCCGGGGGCAACCAGTGCTCCAACTGTGAAAGGCCCTGTAAAGCGTTATGATCATCCAGTGAGCCCCCCTTCCTGTAAAGAGCCTCATACCAAAACACTGAACCTTTGCGAAGCTGATCATTAAAACTTACATAATCCGGCATGGATAACCAGAACTCTCTTTGTAACCAGGCCTTATCATATTCTTCCAATGTGCGCGAGGTGGGAGACCAGCTGTATTCAGCAGCGGTAATAAACCCGCGCCAGTAATTTTCCATATGCGGGGATTTATCATCCCATGCTGTACATAGCATCCCGTCGATATTCTTTTCCGCCGCCAGTTGAATAAAGCTTTTAATGGTGATGATGCCTGATGAGGCCATACCTTTATCCCTTTCTTCCGGCTGAAACAGCATTCCTCCTTCCGCATTCGTGGCAGTAGCAACCATCGCCTTTAATCCGCGACTTTTATACCAGTCGAGTGCAAGCACATTGCCGGGCTGCCTGGCCATGGAATAATTCCACCGCATGTAAACGCAGTTCTTAGGAAAATCCTGCAGCAGGTGATCAAGCTCAGGAATGCCCCTCTCCCAGATTTTGGCCGCTTCAACAGATGCAATATCATCTTGATAGGTGGTTTCATACACCCCGGCATGTTTCAGGGGCATATCGTCCCAAAAAATGGGAATACGATCGTTTCCCCCTGCAAATTCGCAAACTCTTTTAAGCCAGTACAAGCTTAAACTCAGGATCCCTTCCTTATCAGCCATGGGTTTGCAGCGTGGACACAATCCGATATTGCCGATCTCATCACCTCCTATGTGCAGGTATTTTGAGCCTGGGGTGGCATCTATGGCATCCCGGTACAAATCGAACAGCACCTGGTAAGTCCCTTCATGCAACGGGCAGAATGCCCATCTGTTAAAGGGCAGCTCGCGCAAATGGGCATACTGCCGGTGCTTAAGAATAAAAGTAGCATGTCCCAGACCCTGAACCAATGGCGTGATTTCAATGTGCCTGTCACGTGCATACCGGGTTAAAGCAGCCATTTCATTGATGCTGATTGACTGGGGCGCTCCAACAAGGGACTGGCGCTGATACCGCAACTTGTCCTCGAACTCAAAAACAACGGCATTGATCTTATACCTGGCCAGCCTGTCAATACTTTCATAATAATAATGCATGTGATCGAGATGGTGTTTCACATCCATATGCACAGCCCTGTATGCAAGCACCGGAAAGTCTGTTATTTTACACGAAGGAACAGGTTTTTGGTAATCCGTGGCATCTTCAAGCAGTTGTTCAAGGGTTTGACAGCCGTAGAATAAACCCGCTTCGCCCTTTGCAACGATCTCTACCCTGTTCCTGGTGACAGTCATGATATAACCTTCTTCAGACGGGAGAGCAGTGAGTGCAGTATCCAGTTGAAGTATAAGCATCCTATTGTCCGAAGGTTTCCCTGTTGTAAGTCGCGAAAGAAAATTTCCCATCACCGGGCGCTTAAAGTCTCCTTTCAAAACAATGTATTTCAATGTACCCGGTTCAAGTCCTGGGCCACCCAACAAAGTAACATGATGCGGCTGTGGCAGGACTATAAACGGAGCGGGCAATTCCTCAGCAGATAATCCAGTTATTGGGGTGCATGAGAAGATTGACCAGCAAGCCAAAGACAACAGAAAATTTGTTTTCATGATTATAAGTTAGCTGCGGTTAATAATCTGTTAAAAAGGAAAGGACTGATTTCAAATTTAATGGAATTAAAGCTATTTTGGCTATATTAAGACCCTAAAATTGAAATATGATCCGTGCTTGCGTGTTCTTCTTTTTTTCTTTTGCAGTTAGTATTCTCCGGCTGTTTTCACAACCCGAAATAAAGGCTGTTTTTACAGATGCCCCCCCTGTAATGGATGGTTGGGTAAATGAAGATATCTGGACCAAAGCCGCTTTAGTAAATGAATTTTATCAGCGGGAACCAAGAATTGGAGAACCGGGTTCAGAAGAAACCGAATTTCTTTTCCTGTATGATAAAAATAACCTCTATATTGGAATTCGATGTGCAGAAGAACCAGGTAACATAACCGCAAAAGAACTGGCCCGTGATGTAAGTCTCGGAGATGATGACAGGGTACAGATCATTCTGGATACCTATCTTGATGGCAGAAATGGTTACTGGTTCCAGATCGGTCCGAGAGGAAGTATCGGCGATGCACTGATCAGTCAAAACGGTAAGGATTTCAATAAATCATGGGATGGTCTTTGGGATGGCAAGGCCAGGATAACCGATACGGGTTGGGAAGCGGAAATTGTTATTCCATTTAAAACCCTGGCGTTTAAAAAAGGACAGGAAACCTGGGGGCTCAAGATAATTCGGAATA
>DATEVU010000159.1:0-3773 GCA_035258345.1 Bacteroidales bacterium | reverse complement strand
GAGACTGCAACTGGCGATAGTCGTAATTATTTTACTTTCCGGAGCCAGCGCCCTTATTAATCAGATTGTATGGATACGTAAATTCGGTCTTGTATTTGGTGTAGATGTGTACACCATGGGAACCGTCCTTTCAGCTTTCATGGCAGGTCTTGCTTTGGGTAGCCTGATATTCGGCCGGCTGGTGGACAAAGCCCATAATCCGTTAAAATTGTTTTTGCTGCTGGAATTTGGTATTGGCTTGTTTGCCCTGCTTTTCCCTATTACTTTCAAGTGGCTTATCCAGGCCTATATTCCGGTTATCCAGAAACTTGGGATCTCACCCGATGCCGGGCAATACCTGAAGTTTGCCTTTTCCTTTTTATATTTGCTTATTCCCACCACCCTGATGGGCGGAACACTTCCGGTAATTCTTAAATACTTTGTCCGGCAGTTGCGCAATCTGGGTTGGAATGTCAGCAATTTATACTCGGTAAATAACCTGGGTGCGGTTACTGGTTGTTTTCTCGCGGGATTCATCCTGATCAAATACCTTGGCGTTATGGCAACCCTTTATACGGGAGCCGGGATCAATCTATTCAATGCACTGCTTGCACTATGGGTTTCTAAAAGAGTGTCCTTGCCGTCTAAGGAAAATGAGCCTGAAAAAGTAACCGAAGAAGTGACCCCGGTTCCTTCCGGCATGCTGTCCCACGGATTGTTGCGCCTTGTTTTATGGGTTTTTGTCATTGAAGGTTTTGCAACCCTGGCCTATGAAGTAATTTGGGCAAGAGTATTCATTGGATACTCCTGCGATAAAACTACCTATTTCTCAAGTGTAATTATACTCAGTTTTATCTTCGGCCTTTCAGTCGGTAGCCTTATCATCCGCAGATGGATCGACAATACCCGCAACCTGGTGAACGTGTTGGCAATAACCGAAATCCTCATTGGGTTAACTTCCTTCGCCCTGATGTTGCTTTTCTCCAGATATTCACTCGCCCTGAACCTGAAACGAAGCATTTATGATACATGGGCAAATACCATGGGTAAAGATTACCTGGTATTCTTCCTTATTCTGTTGATTCCCACTACACTTACGGGCATGGTCTATCCCATAGTGAGTAAATTGTATGCCAACAACCTTCATCAGTTGGGAAAACGCATGGGTACAATCGGATTTCTCGATACTGCCGGCTCCATTCTTGGATCATTTGCGGCAGGTTTCCTGCTTATCCCTGCATTCGGGGTCATTCATTCCTTCATATCCATTGTATTGCTGAACATACTGCTGGGCATCGTATTGATTTTAGCGAATCCCTTTTTAAAATTAAGGTTAAAAGCTATATTCCTCTCCACTACTGCCATTATTTCGGTTCTATTATTTCTCAACACGCCCGATAAGCAGTATTCCTCATGGTGGGACCGAAATAAAGTGGAAATCTGGAAGAACTTTGTTGAAAGTGTTCCATTTTACGAAGAAGGACCTGATGCAACGGTAACAATAAGGGAATACAACAATTACTATGCTTTGAATGTAAACGGACATAACACAGCCTTTACCACTATCAAGGATCAGATCGTGAATCGCATGCTGGGTTATATACCGTATATGCTGCATCCTGACCCCAACAAGGCAATGGTAATCGGATTCGGACTGGGTTTTACAGTTGAATCACTTATCCAGCCTGAGATTGACACCGTTGAGGTTGCCGAGATCAGTCAGGGTGTAATCAAATCAGGGCATGTAATGAACAAGTGGAATAATAATGTGATTGACCATCCCAAAGTGCATATGAACCTTGAGGATGGAAGGGGTTATCTCATGAGAACACCCGCTACCTTTGATATTATTACGTCAAATGCCATTCATCCCAGGTTGAGCAACAATATCTATACACGTGATTTTTATGAACTCTGCAAAAGAAAATTGCGGAAAGGCGGTATCATGTGCCAGTGGGCTACTCCAAACTGGATTACGGAAAGAGAGTTCAAAGCACAGGTGAAAGCTTTTATTGAGGTGTTCCCTTACTGTCAGCTATGGTATTTGAATGAATATTCCACCATCCTGGTAGGCTCCGAAGAAAGGATAACCATTGATTATAGCCTTGTTTCACAACGGTTCCAAAATAGCAAGGTGCTTGAAGATCTGAATAATATTCAGATGACTGACCCCTTTGTGTTTACATCCCAGTATTCGATGGACAAAAAAGACATTGAGAAATATTGTAAAGGAGCGCCCGTAAATACTGATGACTTTCCGGTTGTGGAATTCAGTACAGTGGTAAATATTGCGCCGGATACCAGCGCATTGAAGTTCATTGCAGGTCATCCCGTCGACTATGGTCAGATCATTTTTGCCGATAGTCTCAATTCAATGGCTAAAGAAAAGTTGATCTCAGACATGCAGAACATCTCAAAAGCAAGGACCTATAATATACTCGATATCATTGCTAACGTAAAACTCCAGGTAATGGCCTTCAGGATGGATAAAGACGCTCAACAATGAAAAAAAACATCATCTTACTGCATAGTTTTCTGGGATTTTTATGCTTTAGTTCCCCTGCACAGGAAATTCCTGTGACCATCACAACCGACAGTACTTACCAGACTATTGAGGGATTCGGGGGTTTTGGCGCAAAAAAGGTTTGGTGGGATAACGCGCCATATTATGATCAGGAATACCTTAACCAGGTAATCGATACCCTGGGTTGTACTTTTATCCGGACCCAGATATACTGGGATGCCGAGCCGGTGAATGACAATTCCGATCCGGCAGTAATCGACTGGAGTAAATTTAAATTTGACGCCACTACTGATAACGGCAAACAATTTGCTTTTATCAGGGATCTCGGGCTCAAAGAAGTTAAACTGCTGGCTACAGTGTGGACTCCCCCTATCTGGATGAAGGGGCTGGAGGAATTTCATGGCACCCTTTGGGGCAATCCCGTGAGAAGAAGACCCAGCGACAGCGATCTTGATCAGTACTGCTCCTGGTGCGGGGGTGCTGATGGCTGCGAACAGGTAGGAGGATGGCTGAAACCCGAACATTATGTTGAATTTGCAGAATACCTGGTTGCCTATGTGAGAATTGTAAAGGAACAAACCGGTGTAGACGTCTGGGGGATTAATATCCAGAACGAACCTTACTTTGCCAATCCCTTTGAATCGTGTGTGGTAATCCCTGAGGAATATGCCGGCATATTGAAGACTGTTGGAGAAAGATTCGCCACCGAAGGGATAACTACCAGGCTGTTCGGACCGGAACATATGGGTGAAGTAACCTGGGGTATGAATAATGAATACATTAAAGAAATTCTTGAAGATGAAACGGTTAAACCGTACCTCTCCTTTTATGCCGTTCATAGCTATGTCGACGGAGTAGCCCCGGACTATGGCTCGGCCGGAGGGTGGACCGCATTGTATGAAAAAATTGTAAAGACACACGACCGGGAATTGTGGATGACGGAGACATCCGATTTTGACAAGCAGGGGTATGACCTTGCATTCAGTATGGCTAAATCGTTATATCTCGGATTGAAATTCGGTCATATTTCCGGATGGGTATATTGGGCAATGGCCGACTATGTTATTAAGAACAATAAGTTGACCCCGCTTGGAAGAGCATTCCAGCAGTTTTACCGGTTTTTGCTTCCGGGGATGGTTATGATCAAGGCTGATGCAGCGGATAACGACCTGCTGGTGCTTGCGGGTAAAATGCATGATTTTCTGGTAGTCATCATCATCAACAACAGCGATCAGGACAAGACGATTAACCTGGGTGGGGATGTAACCGC
>DATEVU010000158.1:0-47900 GCA_035258345.1 Bacteroidales bacterium | reverse complement strand
GGAGTATCCCAAGAATTTTATCCTTGAGATGTAGCCTACCAAAGTCTTTTCCTTGTTTACTTTTAGAAACAATTTTTCTTCGATGTATGGGATGATGCTGGTCAGGGTTCGTTCGGCACTTCGCTTGCTTTTACACAAAATGACCATGTCATCGGCATAACGTGCGAAACGGTGGCCTCGGTTCTCAAGTTCCTTATCCAGTTCATTAAGCATGATATTGCTCAGTAATGGACTTAGAGGACCGCCTTGCGGAACCCCGATGTCCGTGTCCTCAAACTTATTTCGCACCACAACGCCGGCTTTGAGGTACTTGTGGATGAGCGAGATCACCCGCCCATCTTTTACCGTCCGTGATATGATCTCTATCAGTTTACTCTGGTTGACCGTATCAAAGAACTTGTCCAAATCCATATCCACCGCATATTTATAGCCCTGGGTGATATAGTCTTTGCATTGTTTCAATGCCTGGTGTGCACTGCGTTTGGGTCTGAACCCATAACTGTTTCTTGAAAATTGTTTTTCGTAAATTGGTGATAAGACCTGCATGATAGCTTGTTGAACGACACGGTCTACAACTGTGGGGATGCCAAGCATTCTCATTTTCTTCTCATCCTTGGGTATTTCTACCCGGCGAACCGGATTCGGACGGTATGTCCCGTCCATGACGGATTGTATAAGCTTGCCTTTGTTGGCAACAAGATAATCCCCAAGGGATTCAACTTCCATCTTGTCTATGCCTCCACTCCCATCATTGCTCTTAACCCTTTTGTAGGCTTTGTTCAAATTCGATGGAGATAGGATTTGCTCTAGCAATCCATAACTCGGTTTGTCGGCATTAGTGAAGTTGTTTTCAGTTATCCAAATGTAGGTCTGCCCTCCTGCATATCCTTCGGGTTCCGCCCTATCTCTTTGCAGGCAGGTCCCGATTTTTATCGGGATTTTCTGCTTTCTTCCCTTCATCCGGTAACATTCATTTACTTTCACTTCTTAAGGTTCAGCCCTTTTCCCCATATTCTGAGGATACTATGGCCTCGGCTGACTTCTCACAGCAAATCTTGTTTCAACCGTGCTTCATACTTCGTTTCCGCACGTCTGTGAGATATCCCGCGGTAAGACAAATAACCTTCATTCCATGTACCCGCATCATTTACACTCCGCTGTCCGTGTAGCTTTTGGACTTCGTTTTGTTATGCAAACTCATCCCACCGGATATGCCTGATGATGTTCGTGTTCCTCGGGCCGGAATTTTGCCGCCAGCTTCCTTCAGATTCCACCTCACGGTGGACACCCTTGCTCTTGGCTAATGGTTGGCTACTACAAGCCCCCATAACGGACTTTCACCGTCAAGTTATTTGCCATGCACGGCACACATATAAAAGCCACTTTCAGATTGTATTTATCTGGGAGTGGCTTTTTACTTTTGCATACGATTTGCATACAACTACATTTTATACAACTTCCTGAAGTCCTTTATTTTGAATTTAGTCACCGAAGGAGGTAATGAAGAATTTGCAAAACCAGTCTGTCAATGATACAATTGATTTATTGATAGAATTTACTATTCAAGCAGACTCGGTAACTATGGGTGATACTACATTTCCGGCGTAATTCTGATATTGGTTTACTTTTGAAGACCGTTTGAAGGGAAGCCAACGAGGGTCACCCAAGTTACAAGACTTCGGATATTTTAATCGGGCGATTTTCCATATATGACTTTTTTGCAGCATATGCAATTGCGACTGATTTTAATCCGTCATCACCTGAAACGGGCAAGGACTCATTTTTAATTACTGCATTGCAAAAGATTTTCATTTCATTTGAATAAGCTTCAAGATACCTATCCATAAAGAAATTCAGAGGCAAAGAACTATGAACGCCATCGCCGGCAAAATAGCGATGATTTTCAGGATAATTATTATCAGCACATGTCATTCCTTTCGATCCGAAGATTTCGACCCGCTGGTCATAACCATAAACGGCCTTGCGGCTATTGTCAATAACGCCAATTGCGCCATTGGCAAACGTAAGCGTTATGATCGCCGTATCAACATCGCCTGCTTTTCCGATGGCAGGGTCAACCAGCACAGATGCTTTTGTATACACTTCGGTCACTTCGCTTCCGACAATATACCTCGCCATATCAAAATCATGGATCGTCATGTCCATAAACATACCGCCCGACACGGCACTGTATTCTGCAGGTGGAGGAGCCGGGTCACGCGATGTTATTTTAAGAATATGCGGATCGCCAATTTTTCCATCAACAACCATTTGTTTGATTTTAGTGAAATTTGGATCAAACCTGCGGTTAAATCCAACCATCAATTTAACACCGGCTTTTTGAACGGCATCCAATGCAGTTTGAATCACTTCAATTGTGAGATCAACGGGTTTTTCACAGAAAATATGTTTCCCGGCTTTGGCTGCTTCAATAATGTATTGGGCATGGGTATTGGTCGGGGAACAGATTACGATGGCTTCAACCTCGGGATGGTTGATTACATCAAGATAACTGCTGTAAACTGTGGGAATGCCATACATTCCGGCCACTTCGGAGGCCTGGGACTTATTGATGTCGGCAATGGCAATTACATCAGCCTGTGGCACGCTTTGAACAAGTGTAGCAATATGCACCTTGCCGATTCGTCCGGTTCCGATAACTCCAAGTTTGAGCTTCTTCATAATAGCGGTTTTATGGGTAAATGAAAAAATGCGTGAATTTATAGTCCAAGGGATTTGATAAAATCCCGGTTTCGTTTTGCACATACTTTGGGATTTCCCATACCCGGTAGAACATCCTGTTCCACTACGATCCATCCCGAATAGTGTTGTGTCATAAGCGCTGCAACAATAGCCGTAAAGTCTACTGATCCTTTTCCCAGCTCACAGAAAACGCCATTTCCAACAGATTTGAAATAATCCCATTTTTCTGTTCTCGACTTTGCAGCGATGTTAGGATGACAATCTTTAAAATGAATATGCCAGATGCGATCCTGGTATTTTTTTAATGCTCCCAGCGGATCCCCTCCGCCGAACTTATAATGGCCCATATCAAGCACAAGACCAATCAATGAAGGATCAGTCGATGAAAGCAGTGTATCAATTTCTTCAGGAGTCTCAACATAACCAGCACAATGGTGATGAAAAACCGTGCGTAAACCGGTTTTTGCTTTTATCTCACTGGCCACATAATTAGTCCCTTCAGCAAAAACCTTCCATTCATCTTTTGATAATCCCATAGATGAATTTCTTCTGCCGGCATTCACTGTACGATCCTTTATTTTGCCATTATCATCGGCAAGCACTATAAATGCTTCCTTGAAACCGGCATCTGCCATAAGTTGTGCAGTGCGAACTGCAATTCTAGCTCCGGGAGCATGTGTTGACCGGTCTTTTAGAAAAACCGGCACAAAAGCGCCAACCATCGAAAGATTTCGTTGAAGGAGTTCATCCTTTAATTTCAGGGGATCGGTGGGCATGAAGCCCCAGTCTCCAAGTTCAGAGCCCTCATAACCGGTATCCCTGATCTCATCAAGAACCTGTTGGTATCCGGCAGCTTCCCCTTCCAGGTCGAATTCAAGGACACCCCATGAACACGGTGCATTGGCTATATGAATCATATGCATTGATGTTTTAAAATGTGTTTTGTATGTGAATCAGAACTTTCTTGTCCATGCTTCATGCCACCGTTCAATAACAACTTTTGTCTGAGTGTAAAATTCAAGGGCATGCAACGACTGACCGTGCAGGTCACCGTAAAAGCTTTCCTTCCAGCCACTGAACGGGAAAAAAGCCATGGGTGCGGCAATGCCAATATTTACCCCAATATTCCCGGCCATCGTATCATGCCTGAATTTTCGGGCTGCAGCGCCACTACGTGTAAAAATGCACGCAGAATTGCCGTATCTGCTATTGTTTATTAATGAAATTGCATCTTCGAGCGTATCTGCATGGAGGATGCTCAACACAGGACCAAAGATCTCTGTATTGGATAATTCACTCTCCGGATTAACGTTTCCAAGGATTGTCGGCCCGGTAAAATAACCGTCTTCACAACCCCTGACCTTAATTCCCCTTCCATCCAATAGCAATGTTGCACCATCATGAACGCCCTTTTCTATCAGTGTTTCAATCCGTTCTTTGCTCTGCTTTGTAATCACCGGGCCCATATCAACACCATCAGACAGGCCATTGCCGACCTTTTTTTCCTTGGCAGACCTGATGATTCTGTTCATAAATTCCTCAGCATTGTGGCCAACAGTTATAACAACGGAAGCTGCCAGGCAGCGTTGCCCTGCACATCCAAAAGCACTGTCGGTAATAATCCTGGTGGTGGCTTCCAGATCAGCATCCGGCATAACAACTACCGGATTCTTTGCCCCTCCCTGTGCCTGAACTCTTTTCCCATGCATCGCGCCGGTTTGATAGATATATTTTGCAACAGCAGATGAACCAACAAAGCTGATGGCCTGAATGAAAGGATGTTCAAGAATGGCATCAACTGTTTCTTTTCCACCATGCACCAGATTCAATACCCCCGGGGGCAGGTTTAACTCCTCAAATAATTCGAAAATCCGGGTCATGGTCATGGGTACCTTTTCTGAAGGCTTAACGATATAAGTGTTCCCGCAGGCGATGGCGTAAGGCATAAACCAGAACGGGATCATGATGGGGAAGTTGAATGGGGAGATGCATGCACCGGTGCCTAGCGGTTGCCGGATATAAAACTCGTCAATGCCTGTTGTGATATTCTCAGAAAACCCTCCTTGCATAAGTTTCGGAATTCCACAGGCGACTTCAATGTTCTCTATGGCACGAAGTATTTCAGCCTGTGATTCGGCAATGGTCTTACCACATTCCTTTGTACAGATTTCTGCAATTTCGTGATTATTTTCCTCCAACAACTGCTTCATTTTATAGAGGAATTGTATCCGCTGGGTGGCCGGCGTATTCTGCCACGATGGCCAGGCCATATGGGCTTTCTCCGCAGCATACATTACATCCTCTTTTGAACCGGCAGGAACCTCTGCAATACGCTTCCCGGTTGCAGGATTAACTACGTCAAGTTTGGCTTGCCCCAGGCTGTCAATCCATTGTCCGTTTATATAGTTTCTTATCTTATCTGTCATGACAAACAGTTTATAATTGTTTACATAGCACCTTACAAAAAATACCGTTGTTTCTTTTTCTTTTCCACATATCCGGCATATGCTTTCTGAACGGTATCCATGTCAGAGACCTCCGCAACTGCCACTTCCCACCAGGCGTAGCCAGGCACTGCCTCTACCAGGTCGGTCTCAATGGTTATGACAGTGGTGCGAGCTTGTTCTTTTGCCTCGGCCAGGGCCACGTTTAAGGAATCAATGTCATGCGTCTCAATAACATAAGCGCCAAGGCTGCGTGCGTTTTGGGCAAAATCAACCGGCAGTATTTCATCGGTCATTAATCCTGTTTTATTATCGCGAAAGCGGTATTTGGTTCCAAAACGCTGTGACCCGATGGATTGCGATAATCCGCCAATGCTGGCAAATCCATTGTTATTGAGAAGAATAATGATAAACTTTATTCCTTCCTGAATGGATGTGACAATCTCATTGTTCATCATCAGATAGTTACCGTCACCTACCATTACATATATTTCACGATCGGGGCATGCCATTTTTGCTCCGATACCAGCTGCACATTCATATCCCATGGTGGAATACCCGTATTCCAGATGGAAACCTTTTGAATCTTTGGTTCGCCATAGTTTATGCAAATCGCCCGGCAAACTGCCTGCCGCACAAAGAACAACATCCTGCGGACCGGCAAAGGTGTTGACTGCACCCACCACTTCGGCCTGAGAAACGGGAAGTCGTCCTGAAACCTTATAGAATCCGCTCACCTGTTCATCCCAGGTTTCATTCAGATAGGCTGTGCGAGTCTTGTATTCAGCGGGAACCTGATAATCCTTAACCAATTCATCTAATTCCGTCAGGCATACTCTTGCATCACCTGTCAGTGCCAGGGCACTATGCTTATGTGAGTCAAAATCAGCAATATTGATATTAATGAATTTAACGTCAGGATGTTGAAATGCAGTTTTCGAAGCCGTGGTAAAATCACTGTAACGGGTACCTATTCCGATAACAAGATCAGATCCCGAAGTTATTTCGTTCGCTCCCGGTGTTCCGGTAACACCTGCTGCTCCAAGGTTCAGCAGGTGGTTATAAGGCAGGGATCCTTTGCCTGCAAATGTCTCGGTGACAGGTATCCCGGTGTGTTCAACGAATTTCTTAAGTATTCCGGTGGCTTCACTGTATATGACACCTCCTCCTGCAATAATTACCGGCCTGACGGAGGCCTTAATCATCGCAACTGCTTCATGCAAATGATTGATGTCAGATCTGGGCCTGGGTATCTTCCAAACTCTTTTCCGAAAGAGTGCTTCTGGAAAATCAAATGCCTCCGCCTGAACATCCTGTGGCAAGGATAACGTAACTGCACCGGTTTCAGAAGGAGAAGTGAGTACACGCATTACCTCAGGCAGAGAAGTAATTAACTGTTCCGGCCTGTTGATCCGGTCCCAGTACTTTGAAACGGGCTTAAAGCAATCATTAACGGAAACATCCTGGGAAGCAGCAGACTCCAGTTGCTGTAAAACAGGGGACACATTGCGGCGTGCGAAAATATCTCCGGGTATGATCAGTACCGGCAGCCTGTTGATGGTAGCACAGGCGGCCCCGGTGATCATATTGGTTGCTCCCGGACCAATGGATGATATGCAGGCGAATGTTCCCAGCCGGTTTTTCATTTTTGCATAGGCTATGGCGATGTGGACCGATGATTGTTCGTTTCGTGTCATAATATACCGGAAATCACGGTTTTGTGACAGTCCCTGTCCAACTCCGGCAACAATGCCATGTCCGAAAATTCCAAGGCATCCTGCAAAAAACGGACTTTCGATGCCATCCCGTTCAACATACTGGTTTTTAAGAAACAATACAACAGCCTGCCCAACTGTAATTCGATTTGTTATCATTGGAATTGCTTTTTAAGATCCTGTTTTTAAAAGAACTGCTTAAAATCCGCCTTTTAAATTAATAAAGGCCATTGCCTCCTCAAGGGTCGGATTAAAATTTGAACAACCGGGTTTTGTTACCAGAATGGCGCCACAGGCATTGCCCATACGGCAGCTCTTATACCAGTCCCATCTGTTAAGGAATCCGTAAATAAAACCGCTTGCAAAAGCGTCGCCTGCACCCAGCACATTTACAACCTCTACCGGAAAGCCGGGAATATCAATTATTTTACCACTGTTCAGAAATACGGTTGATCCTTTTGCCCCGCGTTTTACGACCAGTGCTTCAATTCCGAGTGCCATAATGTCTTTAATTGCAGCATCCACATTGCCACGGATCTCAGGGGCTGAAATCTGCTGGTTCTTTATCATTATTTGTTTGGGATCACTTAACATGGTGGCGAGAATTTCTTCTTCCGTCCCAAGGGCGATGGAGCAATTTCTGAGGTATGCCCTGGAGGTTATTCCGAATGACCGGGCATCATGCCATTGGTCGGCACGGAAATCAAGGTCAATAAGCACAGGTACATTGTTCTTTCTGGCTTCCTCGGCAGCAAAAAAACCTGCAGACCTTGAAGGTTCAACATTCAAAGCAGTGGCGGAAATCTCAAAAAGTCGGCAGGAGCCTATATTGGCATGGATAACATCATCGATCGTAACCTTGGAGTCAGCACAATTCTCCCTATAATAAACAAGCGGAAAATTATCGGGAGGCTGAATGCCCAGTATCACAGCGCTTGTTCGGGAACCGGGTATGCGTGGAATGAATTTTGTTTCCACTCCCTCCTTTTTCAGAAAATTCAGCAGAAAATCGCCTACCTGATCCTGTCCGATACCTGTCAGCAAGGCCGATTTAAGTCCTAACCGTTTGGTACCTACTGCAATATTGAGCGGGGAACCACCCACAAAGGCATTAAAAGCCTGTATATCTACAAAATCAGCCCCAATATTGGCAGAATACAGGTCGATGGATGACCTTCCATATGTGATAACATCATAGGCTTTATCAATCATGATGAGACTTTGTTATAGTGACTATCTATTATTCATATCAATGGTTACCATCGGAATGCGCGGGTCCATTCCCTTCCATGTTCCATATATCCATTTGTGATCGGGATCATCTGTACTGGCAAGGCTTTGATCGGTGCCGGCAAGAAAATTGAGATAATAAGCATTGTAGCCGTGGCATGCGATTACCGGATGATATCCTTTCGGAATGAGAACCACATCATTATGATGTGCCTCTGCCATTTCATCGAGACTGCGGTCATCGGTATATACTTTTTGCAAGGCAAATCCCTGGGGCTTATCAATTTTATAAAAATAGATTTCTTCCAGTTTTGCTTCAACCACTTTACCGGTATCTTTTTCCAAACGCCTGGTATCGTGCTTATGGGCCGGAAAAGAACTCCAGTTTCCGGAAGGCGTGTACACCTCAACGCAAACAAGCCGGTGACAACGTGAACCTGGAGGCAATATGCGGTTTATCTGCCGGCTGGCATTGTCACCTCCGCGGTATTCAATTCCCATCGCTTCCACATCCTCCGGGGTAATAAATGAGGCCGGGTATACCCTGTCGGTGGCACACCAGCAACAGGCAATATCAAGCATCTCACTTTCAGCAGTCAGTACAAATGAGGTGTTTGGTGGAAAGTATAGCCCATGGGGTAAACCACTGAATACATTATTGCGTCCATTAACTGTTGCCCAATTCCCCAGTTCTGATTGAACTGAAAAATTACCGCCCAATAACACAAGGAGAAATTCATTTTGTCCTGTATTGAATGACCAGGGTTCTCTTTTCCGCATGGTTCGGGCCTCAAAGTTAAGGAATTCCCATCCGGCCTCATGCGAGGTTATGCTTTGATACACTCCTTTCCCGGCATTTGATTTGGCAACAAGCGGACATTTTTTATCCCGTTTCATATGCAATTCCGGTTTAATGAAGGTTTACCAGGTATATTTCTTCAGGAACTACTGATGTATCTTCATGAATTTGTTTTGCCACACTCAAAACATAGGATATGGGTTATGAATATGCTACTACCAAAAGAAAAAATACAATACTGCCAAAATGCCACAAACTCCGATGGAGGCAATGTTAAAAGCAGGTGATGTATTAAAGATACCCTTTTCAATAATGATTCCTTTTGCATTCATGAATCTTTTGGTGTTGTTTGAAATGATGATAACACCAATCAGTATAAAACCTGCCACCAGAACATAAATTGCTTCCAGTGCCAGATTACGCATAGACGACACAAAAAAGGCAACTACGACCCCCACCAGTGAAGCAAGGGCTATCATCATCCAACCGGTTCGAATGTTACTTCCTTTATCTGTATCCAGAATCGGGCTTTCAACCTGGTTTGATTTGTCCAGTATACTAAGTCCAACCATCACAAATGAAAGAATGATGAATACATAGCCAATTCTCAGTATAAAAGGCAGTTCAGGATTAACTACCTTGAATAAAATGCCCAATGGAATTGTAAGCAAGGCAACCATCAGCGCAGCATTTGCACTGGCCTGCCGCCAGAATAATCCGCAAAAGAAAATCAAAAAGACTCCCGGATAAATGAAGCCTGTATATTCCTGTATATACTGGTAAGCCTGGTCGAGCGATCTTAGCTGGGGAGCCACTATGGTGGCGATGATGAGCGATACTAATGCAACGATTCGTCCGATCCGCACCAGTTGCTTTTCTGTAGCCTTCTTATTGATAAAGTTTTTAAAAATATCAACCGTAAAGATAGTGGACGTGCTGTTTACAATGGAACTGATGGATGAAACAGCTGCAGCAGCGATGGCGGACAAGGCAAGTCCGGTCACCCCGATAGGGACCACATGGCTTAGCAGCCAGGGATAAGCTTCATCTGATTTTCCCAGTTGTGCGCCCATGCCAAAGGCAGCAATTCCGGGAATTACAACCAAAAGCGGGACAAGCAATTTCAGGTAACCGGCAAATACCATCCCGGCCTGTGCTTCCTTAATACTTTTACCGGCCAGCCCCCGCTGAATGATGAACTGATTAAATCCCCAGAAACCAAAGTTGGTCAGCCACATTGAACCCAGTACAACACCTAATCCGGGAAGATCAAGAAAGGCATCTTTTTTCCCGCCGATTCCATCCGGTACAAAAACCGTCCCCTTTTCAATAATCATGTGAAATTTTTGGGGCGCCACATGAACCAGTTCAGTAAAACCGGCTACAATACCCTGACCATCCCCCAGTGAATTGAGTGCAAGAATGGTAGTAACCAATCCTCCACCGATCAGGACAATTACGTTGATTATATCGGTCCAGGCGATAGCCTTCAATCCGCCCCACAAAGAGTATACTGCGGAAAAAAATGAAAATCCGATAATGCCATATATAAGGGGTATACCAACAATCAATTCCATTGCCAGGGCACCCAGGTAAATAACAGCCGTCATATTGACAAAAATGTAGACCAGTATCCAAAATACTGCAAAACAAGTGCTTACCCTCTTGTCATAACGCTGCGACAGAAACTGGGGCATCGTGTAGATGCCTTTTTTAATAAAAACCGGTAGAAAGTACTTGGCAACAAAAATAAGTACAACGGCTGCTATCCATTCATAAGCGGCAATTGCCAGTCCAATTGCAAATCCCGATCCCGACATGGCGATAAAATGCTCTGCCGAAATATTCGCTGCAAGGAGTGTTGATCCGATTGCCCACCAGGGCAATGAACGGCTGGCTAAAAAATAGTCCTGCGAAGTTTTATGTTCTCCCCTCCTGGTGCGGGATACCCATAATCCGGTGAAGACGACCACGGCTGCGTATCCAATGAAAACAATCCAGTCAATAGGGGTAAATTCTTTCAATTTCTCAGGGTTTTAAATAGGCATATTACAAATTTATTATATTATTTTTCTATTTCAAGTTCTTCTTTTTTTTTACTTCCCCGCCTTTTTCATATGTTATCAATGCAGTTGAGTATTAGCATTTTCCTAAAATGTGGCAAAAGTAAGTACAGAATAATAAACTATGAGAATCTCATTAATCTATTGATTTTCAATAGATCAATTAATATTTGGTTCGAATTCAGTCCCGCCGGGGTCACAAGACTAATGATGCCGCCTTTGGCGGCATTTATTGTTTGATGGCGCCATGAAAGCATCCTTCATGGTGCCACATATATGGGAACAAGATATTTCAAATTGGCTTTCCGCCTAATTTCCGTTGCAACAAGGGACCGATTTGTTGATTTCTAAGTCAAAAAGAGTTTAACTATATGTTCTAATTACTGTTACTAGTAGTTGTACTGTTCGGTATTAAAAATAGTCTCAATCCTTAATCCTGATATTATGAAAAGAATAATTGAATGCTTCCTAATTGTCATTTGCGGATGTGTCTTCTGTAATGCACAACAGGCCATATCCGCCGGCGGCGGAGAAGCTACCGGAACCGGAGGCACTTTGAGTTACACCATAGGACAAACGGACTATATTACAACCACGAGTACCTCCGGTGTTGTTATGCAGGGTGTACAACAACCATTTGAATTACTTGTAATTTCTGGAATTGAAGAAGCCAAAGGGATAAGTCTTGAAATTTCAGTTTATCCAAATCCTACATCCAATTTCTTGCGGTTGAAAGTAGCGAATGTCAAACTGCAAAAACTAAGCTACCAGTTATATGATTTAAGTGGTAGCCTGCTTGTTAGCAACGAAATTAGGGACAAAGAGATAATCATTCACACCGGGAATCTTGCCCCTGCGGCCTATTATCTACGAATCAGCGATAATCAGAAAGGAGTAAAAACTTTTATAATAATTAAAAGTCAATGAGGCAGTGTTTTAAAAAAAACACGTAGCCGAATTAGTCCCGATAACGAAGCGTATCGGGAACAAATTAAAACGAAGTACAACTCTAAAAAAAATAAACAATGAGAAAAATATTTACTCTTTTAGTATCACTTATGTTTATTTCAAGTGCGTTTGCCCAATCTCCCGAAAAAATGAGTTACCAGGCCGTTGTTCGTAATAGCAACAACCAATTGGTATCAAACCAGGCAGTGGGAATGAAAATAAGCATTTTACAGGGAACTTCTACTGGAACAATAGTTTACCAGGAGATTTACAATCCTAATCCCCAGACCAACGCCAATGGTCTTGTTGGCATTGAAATTGGAAGTGGAATACCTATAATAGGATCATTCTCAGAAATTAGCTGGGCATCAGGTCCCTATTTTTTAAAATCAGAGACTGACCCAACAGGAGGTTCCAATTACACCATATCAGGGACGAGTCAGCTATTGAGTGTTCCGTATGCTTTGTATGCTAAAACAGCTGAAAATGGTTTTAGTGGCAACTACATCGACCTGACTAATAAACCTTCTCAAATTAGCGAGTTTATACTTGATGCCAACAGCCAACATATTACAAATCTGGCAGATCCTGCAAATAATCAGGATGCTGCTACCAAATCATATGTTGACGAATTAAAAGAGACTATTTACAATGAGTTGTTAGATGCTGGTATGAACGGAATTGTTAAGGATATTGAGGGCAATGCATATAAAACAATAAAAATCGGCAACCAGATTTGGATGGCAGAAAACCTAAAAACAACAAAGTATCGTAATGGTGATTTAATAGGTACTACCACTCCTGCAACATTGGATATATCAGGTGAAACTACACCAAAATACCAATGGGCTCATGGTGGTAATGAAAGCAATGGAACGATTTATGGCAGATTATATACCTGGTATGCAGTAATTGACAGCCATAATGTTTGCCCCGCTGGCTGGCATGTACCAAGTGATGCCGAGTGGACGATATTAACAGATTATCTTACAAATAACGGTTATGGTTACGAGGGCAGTGGAAGCGACATTGCCAAATCACTGGCAGCAACATCGGGTTGGGCTACAGATGGAATAGCAGGCACAGTTGGTAACGACAAAGCCAGTAACAACAGCAGCGGTTTTACAGCACTTCCAAGTGGCAGCCGGGCCAGGGGTGGTACATTCCGCACCATTGGCTCCTCCTGTAGTTGGTGGAGTTCAACGGAAACCTCGCCAACAAATGCCTCCAGTCGGGGTTTGTATTACGATTTCGTCATTGTAAGCAACTCTAGCGTCAACAAGCATGAGGGTTACTCTGTTCGCTGTTTGAGAGATTTATAAGATATTTGATTATTTGTTGTTAAAATTGCCCCCCCAATGAAGTTAAGTCAATTCTCAGAAAGTTCAAGCTATTAGTTGATGTTCTGTCACTTAATGATAAGATAATAAACCGTGAACTGTAAATACAAATATATCAAAAACTTAATTCCGGGCTGCCCGATGATCATTATCCCCTGATTGTGACATCTATAATTGTGAGATTACGTAACTATTTAATTGCGCGGGGTATAAAATTTCAAGGCTTCCGGCATAAACTGCTTTAGCTTTCTTATCCTGGTTTCATCGGAAGGGTGAGTACTCAGAAATTCGGGTGGATTTGCTCCGCTTGCTGCAGACATTCTTACCCAGAAAGGAATTGCTTCCCGCGGGTCGTAACCAGCCATAGCTGCATATATCAAACCGAATTTATCAGCTTCCGTTTCCTGCTGCCGGGACCAGGGTAACATAGCCCCTACCTGGCTTCCAATACCATAAGATAGCAAAAATAGGTCTCGCGTTTCCTTAGGTTTTTGAGATAAAGCAACCTCTAATGCCATACCGCCCAATTGCTGAACCATAGCCTGACTCATTCTTTCATTACCATGCTTGGCAATGGAATGAGCAATTTCATGTCCCATTACAATAGCGAGGGCTGTTTCGTTTTGGGTTACAGGCAGTAAGCCCGTGTAAACAACCACTTTCCCACCAGGCATGCACCATGCATTAACCTCTTTACTGGCAATTGTGTTAAACTCCCACTTATACCCATCCAGCACTAATCCTTTTCCCTGGCTATCATAATACTTCGTAATTGAATTTGCTATACGTGCTCCGACGCGGTCAACTGTTGCAGCATCTTTACTGTTACTTGAGCTTAAAACCTTATTCTCTGATAAAAATGTATTGTACTGGGTTGTAGCCATCATCTGTAAGTCTGATTCCTTTACCAAACTCAATTGATTGCGGCCTGTTACCATATTTAATGCACATCCTGCTACAAAAAATATAATAGCCATCAAGAAAAAGATCTTTTTCATTTTTATTAAAAATTCGTTTGAATACATCAATCAATAATTCAACTTTTATTACCTATTGTGGAAATGATCCGTTTTTTTCAACTGTCAACAAACAATTCAAGAGCTTTAAAAATGAATTATCATAGAACAAAAGTAGATACTGTTATTCCAATAAGTGTTATATAAATCTTGATATAAATTACATAATTCACACAATTTCAAGGTATATTCTATGAAACTTATGTTGAAAATATTAACAGGAAGCGATATTTCACCAGGGTGATGAATAATAATAGCCTGGAACCCTCGTTAGAGTGTGTGACAATATCCAACTATTTTCGCGGGAACTACGTATATAACTTACTAAACCAATTTTTTGATGATTCTTAAGCTGGCTTTTCCTGTTTTAATGTTCTGTTTTACAACATTTCATCCTTCCTTAGAAGTGGGTAAGTACAAATCTCATTTCATTGCTGGAAGTGAAAAAACCGTTGTAGCCGCCACTGAATCGTTATTCCAGTGCTTGAGTGAACCGGATTTACCGTTGGCAGCGTTTAAATCATCCATTGAGACTTACAAACGGCTGGAAGAAGAAGGACAGATAATCAACAACAGAGTAATTACAATCATTGATTTTACAAAGCCCTCCAACCTGGAACGACTGTTTGTTATCGATCTGGTTAAGGGAAAAGTATTATATAAATCTCTTGTGGCACATGGGGAAAATTCAGGGGAGAACTATGCAACAAGCTTTTCCAATAACCCCGAATCGCATCAGAGCAGTCTTGGCTTTTATCTTACCGGTAAGTCCTATGTTGGCAGGCACGGGAATTCGCTCCTACTGGACGGGCTGGAGAAAGGAATTAATGATAATGCAAGAAATAGGGCCGTTGTGATTCACGGAGCGACATACGTAAGCCAGGGATTTATCAAATCTAACGGCAGGTTGGGCCGGAGTTTTGGCTGTCCTGCCCTGCCGGAAGAAACAGTGTCGGAAATCATTGATACGATTCAGAAAAAATCCTTGCTTTTTATTTATTCCAGCGACAGGAATTATTGTAACAATTCTAGTTTCTTCAATTCTATTTCATCAATTCCGTAAATGTCCTTATAGAAGAAGAGATTCAACTCTTCATCAGCTTCACAGGTTAAATAATGTATATATAAATCCACCGGAGTGTTTAAGGCTATTTCCCTATGGATACCCTTGTTAATCATGCTTATAATATCTACATCATGATTTTGCCTGGAGAATTCCCTTACCAAATAGTCTGCAAGCATTTCAGGGTGCTGTACTCTTACGCACCCATGGGATAATGCCCTGAAATCTTTAGAAAACGACTGTTTGGCGGGAGTATCGTGAAGAAAAATTGAATAGGGATTGGGAAATACAAACTTCACACAGCCTAATGAATTATCCTTTCCGGATTCCTGCTTTATTATAAGATCAAAGGTTTCGGCAGAAACTGTGTTCCAGTCTACCTGATTGTAAGCTACAGTATTCCTGTTTTTATCAATCATCCTTAACCGGTTACGATTCAAGTATCCACTGTCGGATTTCAGTTTTGGCAGCATTTCATCAAGCGTAATGCTGCGGGGTACCTGCCATTCCTGATTGGTGATTATTCTTTCGATTTTACTGCTGACCAGTGGTGTGGGGGTTTTTACAGCCCCGACGATAACCTTTGAATTCCCGATAATTGCATTCTTTTTATAAATCCGCATCTGATATGCAGGTATATTAACATATATGAACTGTTCACCCTGAAGGTTTTCTTTTCTCAGTCTGTCCAGGTTAAGTGCTATTTGCCTGTATCTGTCTTCAGTTGATTGTACCAGTGACTCGCGGGTGTTTTTGCCTGGTTGACCATCCGGTTCAAGACCGTGGCAATACTGAAATTTCTTAAGTGACGTGATGAATGATTCATCCGTTGATCCAGGTTGCAGGTAGCCAAGGTTGATCAATACTTCTTCGATTGTTTTTCTGAATAAAGCTGAATCTTTAGAAGGATCGGGAACGGAAACCCGGACATTATCTCTTTCAATGTTGCATAAAAATTTTACCAGTGCCTGCTGAAGTTTACGGTATTCTATGAAAACAGGTTGAACCGAGAGTAAGCGGTTTTCAAAATCATCACTTGCCAGTGCACTGATTAAATAAAGAGGAAGACTGGCAGCAGCCGGCAATGAAAATAGCGTGGAATCAAATTCATGGTAGCCCATTTTCAGGAACACCATAAACCGAAGGCTGGCATCTGTAAGCAAAAATTCAAGGTTCATACGGCTTGTCAGGTAATTGCTTCGTATATCCCTGTTTTTCATTAATTCCATTTCATTCCTGATTTCACGAACCGGGAACAAACTGGTTTTAAGTCCGTACAGTTCGGCTTTATCAAGCAACCCAAGTAAAACAACAGCCTGGTCGAGAATAACAGTATTGTTTGTCCAAACAGGCCTGTAGTTTTGCTTTGAATAAAAATCTTTTATTAGTGGTAATGTTCTGAAGCTTGTATGGTATAAGGCATGACTACCTGCTGAGTTCATTTGCCGGAAGAAATCCGTCATGTTATCCTTTAAAGCAGGTAAAAACATTTCATTCTCCATCAGGAGCAATTCTTTCCTGTGGCCTTGATAACTGGTGCTCAGCATAAACAATCCCACAAGTGTTATGAGCCGCATAGTAGAAAGGACAACCTTTTTGGTCCAATTAACTATACTTTTTTCAGCTGAGGTTTTACAGGAGCATGGTGTTAGAGAAGTTGCTTTCTCTGTAGGTTTCATAATTCCTGCGTTTAACTTATGAGAAACTGCACAATTACCAGTAAAGGTGCGGGTTAATTCTTGATGGAATGTTACAAAATTGTATATATTAATTACATATTTCACACATTAAAAATGAATTAGATTATTTGTGTTATGTAAAACAAATTGAACTACAATCCCACAATAAGGTACTTGATAATATGTCTGATGAGATATTGGAAGATGTTTTCAAATACCTTAAATCATTGACTTAAGTTTTAGCGTTTAGCGGTAATTTAAACATAATGAATTTAAGACTGTTGTATAGCGAAACAATAGCAAAATGATAAAATCAATCTTATTGACACTATTTTTGATCAATAGTTCTTTCCTTTTTGTTTCCGCACAAGATGAACAGGAAAAAAAAGTCATTGAAATCGAAGTCAGAAAACTGGATAGTCTGCATGCTGCCGCAGTATTAGGTGGTGATCTTAATGAAATGGACAAGTATTGGACAGAAGATTTTATGGTAACCAATCCATTTAATGAAATAGACAAAGCTGACAGGATTCGTAATGGAACTGTTACCTATGCATCATTTCAACGAATATGTGAAGCAGTACAAATACATGAAAATGTTGCTATTTTAATGGGAAAGGAAATAGTAGTGCCCAAAGGAAAGTCACCGGATTCAGGTAAGATTATCATTAGACGATATACCAATATATGGATGAAAATAAATGGGCTTTGGAAACTTGTAGCAAGACATGCTAGCGTTATTTGTTCATAACCTTGTCTAATACAGGAAAGATCTATATTTTGTATTTATCAATCAGCGAATAGAGGTTATTGGTTGATGAAATGAATATAAACTACCGTTAGCAGCGTGTATAACCTATTGCTGGTTGCGGGTTTGCGCTGGCTATTTCTTTTGGCTGGCTTCGTTAGCGGTCATTGTATAGTAACACCAAAGCAATATAATGGAGCATAAATCGATGTTTCCAAATAATGTAAATCAAAGGCGAAGAAAAGACTTAATCATTATCGAATGTCCGACAAATCTCGGTTTATCAAAAATGCCTTATGCTAAAGAACCAGGTGTAAGAAAATTACCTGAATGGCTTAATAAATGGGGGTTCCATTCTGCAATTACTCCAAAAGAAACAATACCACAGACCAAATTGTAAAACAACAAACTGACCGGGAAAAACAACGAACCACTGACATCGGTTTGGAAATATGATGGTTGACGTGCTTCGCAGAAACATTCGTGCAAGGTTCAGCATTTGTGCTTCGTATGAACGTTAGTACTAAAAATCCGCCACATCACCAAGCCAAAAACCGTTAGCATGTGGAGAAACCACATAGATTGTTAATAAACTGTGGCAATATATTACTATCAGTATATTATTAAAAAAAACCGCCATGTTGGCGGTTTTTATTCTCCTATTTGTTAACCAACTCATTTACAGCACAGGAAAGCAATACCCATGCCGCACCGGTGTCAATGACGCATTCATTTTCACCCCACAGGAACGGCCAGTCTTCTTTATTTTCAAGAAAATCGGGTTTCAATAACAACACACCGGGTACAACGCCTCCGGCAATAAAACTGAAATCAGCCCTGTTATTGCCATAGGTAATTTTCTTCGAAAGCGTGCCTACTGTCGATACAAACGAAATATTCGAATACGGATGGCAACCCAGAATATAATTGAGCCCTTTAAAAACGTAGGCTGATCCGATAATCTCGGGGTAAAATTTATGTGCATAATAATTTGTAATCGCCCAGTTGATGACGATTGTATTTCCTGCCCATCCCCGTGCCGAAATAGGCACACCATATGGATTTTCTTTATCAAAGCTGTCATTCAGGTCCTTGTATTGTATGACATAATCTTTTAGCTGCTTTCTGTATTCATCGTCGAGATAAGAAACTGCATACAATGCAACAGATATATTTGAACCAAGTGATTTATCCAGCACGGGCCATAAGAGTTCTTTAAATCGCTTTGAATATTGTTCATCCTTTGTTGTAATAAACAATTGAAGAGCAGCCATTACTTCGGTATTAGTCCTGTATTTGCCAAATATTGTGTCCTCCCTGGCGGCAAGGCTTTTATCCTCATCCCATAACCGCTTAGCCTCGATCAGACAGTCATCGGCCAGGAGCTTGTTTACATCCTTCAGTACACGGTTTGCGGCTGCCAGAGCTGCAATTGAATGATAATCCAACGTAGTTGTTCTGTTTGTAAAAGCCCATCTGTCATCCTTCGTTCCGCTCGACTTTCCATCGGACTCATAAGGTTTAAGAGCCGGATTATAAGGCAGATTGTCAGTTTCAGTGGAAGCATCGCCAAGATGGTGATACTGATGAAGATTCGGTACAATTATACCTCTTATGGGATGCCCAATATTTTGTAGCTGTGCAACAACATTTAACGTACCATGCTCAAGTTGTTGTAATATATCGGGTATACCATCCGGACGGTGAATATCCACATATCGCGTAGCCTGGTCGATCAATGTTTCATCACGGCTGATTCCGAATCTTTCCCATGCATCGGCAAGGCTTAAAATTACGCTGTTGTGTGATCCTGTCTGTATATCGAAATCGCCTGCATCAAACCATCCGCCTACTGCCAGGCCGGGGATACGTTCAAAGGGTTTAAACCGGGTATCGGTAGTTGGTCCCATATAATACCCATCGAAATGCTGATGATTAACTGGGGCCTGCAATGCATCGTCCAGATAGGGTACCCCGTGCCAGATTCGGTATGCTTCGTTCACCTCCATATGGTCCATTTGCACCGGAAACCATACATCCATGGTAGGATGCCAGATCTTGTCATAAACTCCGGGGTCGATGGCAAATGTGTTTGTTTTCTCGTCGCCATATTTAACAAAGTACAGTCCGGATTCCCTGACAGATGAAAAATCAAATTTTACATAATTGTATCTCAGATATTTACCCCAGGGCTTCAGATCAGCCGACAGTTTCTCTATCGATTCACCTTCGGGGCTAACCTTGTAAAGCGATGCTTTTTTTAAGGGTATATCGGCTTTATCCAATTCAATCACAGCCATCTTTTCCTGATTGGGATGATAACCGGCCTGGTTAAAACCAATTACCGGGGTTCTTAACCAACCGGGTATGGCATTGGGTTTCACATACCATTGCAGAACATTCCCGGTTTTGCCTGACGGAATCAGGCTTCTGACGACGAACCAACCATTCTGGGCAAGGTTTCGGCCATCAAAAAGCATGAGTTCAATTTCCGACTGGATTTTTACATATCGTTCCGGATCTTCAGGTGCCAGGACAATGGTTTTACCCGTAGCTATGGGTTCCGGGACAATAAATTCACCCCTTCCCCTGTCATCAAATGTTGTATGATTTTCAAATTGCGGTATTTTTTCGGCTGCCGGTTTTACAACAGTATTACTTGCCGGGTATAAAGAAAAACTTCCTGGTTTTCCATCGGCCAGATATGTTTTCTCAAAATAGGATGCCGGCAGGAATTCGAGGTTAAATCCGACATGGCCTTCAAGTGCCTTGGGAACAGGCTGATCGAGGTGTACCATAATTAAGAACCCATTATCCCTGGGAGTCACAGTGACCCTGGAATCAAAGTTATATTCCTTATACCTCAGCACAACTTCAATCGTATTGGTGCTTGTATCGATCTTCCGATCCGCCATAAACGGTACCAGGTCCCACTGTTCGGGAGTGTTTTGCAGTCTCACAGCCCCGCCGGTAGCTGTTCGAACGCCATGATGAATGAGTTCAATACCCGCAGTTTTCTCATCAAAGAAAAACCCGTTGAACTGATTGCTGAATACAACTACATTAACCCCCTGTTTTTCAAAATATTCTAAATCATTCAACTGAAGTTGCTGTCCATAGCCATTATACCCGGGCATTAACAATAGGCAACCCAATGACAACAAGGATACTATACTTATTCTATACACGGTAGCTTTAATTCCAGATAAGTTCCAATGACCTGGATGAACATTTTTTTGAAATTCCGGATTGATTTGCATGGTTTCACAGTTTTATAGGGTAAATTCAGATTCGATTGGTTTCGGTCAATGATCTCCGTCAATTTCGATTAGTTTAAGTCCGTTGCTGTTAATTCCAAATAACAGGGCATATTTTCCGGTAACCAGTTTTATGGGTATAATGTGGCGAACTTCACCCTTAACCATGAGTCCGCTTTCAGCAGGAGGTACCGCATACATTCCCGTTTCATTATCATATTTCATGATAAGTCCGACACTGGCATCGTTCCGGGGCGTTTCCACTTCCGAACCATAAAGATTGCCGGCAACTACGTACGATTTACCCATAAAATCCATACCGGCTATGTCATTGATGCATGAAAACTGAGACCTGTCAGGCAAATCATGGATTAAGAATTTTTCTTCTCCTCTATTTTCAATCCAGACACTGGAGAATGTATTTACTTGATAAGACAGGGATCCGTCGAGTACGTTTTTACCATAAATGTCTTCCAGCGTAGCCCGGGCAAACTCATCAAATGTCAGATACCGTAGTCCGATGACTGGTATTTGACCCACTGTGGCATCAAAGTTGTTTGCGGGATACCTGATACCGTTTTCCTTATAAGCCAATACAATATCCTGCCGGCCATTGAGGTCAAAGTCATTTGAGAATATTTCAAATGATTGATCTGCTCTGTACTTGTAATTCAGACCAAGATTTCCGGCAATGAAATCTTTGTCCCCATCCTCATCAACATCCGTGGCATGAATACTGTACCACCAGCCGGTCGTATTCCGTAAGCCCAATTTGTCGCTGACCTCCGTGAATATTCCGGAATTGTTCTCAAAAAACCGGATACCCATCCATTCACCAACTATAATCAGATCGGGATCTCCGTCTTCATCAAAATCTTCCCATACTGCGTCGGTCACCAGCCCTAAGCTACTCAAACCGGGAGCTACTTCGGCTGTAACATCCTCAAACTTCAGTTCTTGATTTTTCTTTCCATTGTTCCTGAGAATAAAACTGCCTGCCGGTAAGGGGTATTTGCCGGGAATCATCCTTCCACCGGTGAACAGATCCATGTCACCATCCCCGTCAATATCAGCGGCACACACACATTTGCCGCTTTCGCTCAAAGCAGGAAGTGCATCACATGTAATAAATCCCCCGGAGGTATTCAGGTAAAGTCTGTCGTTGTAGTAACCATCTCCCTTCCGGATGTCATTGCCACCGCTTACTACATAGATATCCGTTCTATTGTCTCCGTCTGCATCAAACATAAGTGCACCGGTATCTTCATACTTTGAATCGGCAACCCAGGGTCCATCCTGTTTTTTAAAAGTTCCCTGCGGATTTTGAACATAAAGTGCCGACTTAAAACCAGAACCATTTCCTGCAAAAAAGTCATCAAGGCCATCCTGATTAATATCACCTGCGGCAAGTGCGGGACCCTGCCTTGAAAATCGATACGGGAGAAGTGGTTCGAATTTAAAATCATCAAAGGTGTCTTCCCGGTGGACAAAATCAATTCCGGAAACAGCGGTAATATCCCTGAAATGTGAAATTGGCATTTGATCTGAACCTTCTTTTGTTGCATCTTTATATTGCAGACTGATCAGTTGATCTGCCTTAATTTTATTCAATGTCTGTTGCTTTCCATCGGGCCAGATTACCCGGAGTTCGTCAATTACCTGGTTTTTGCCAAGTCCAAAGTGGATCACAGGGGAAACGCTGGACTGATATCCCCTGGTGAGGGTTAATTCCTGCTTCTGGGTTACACCTTCAGTCCGTACGAAGACAATACTCCCCAGGCTGAATGGATTATGTACGGGTCCAAGAAGCCTGATTTTCAGATAATGTGTCTCCTTATCTGCAACCCTGTTTTCATAAACAGCTGATACCTTATTCACATTGCTCACAACCAGGTCCAGGTCACCATCGTTGTCAAGATCACCGAATGAAATTCCATTGGTCAGCGTCGGCTCACCGAATCCCCAGTCCAGCGATTTATTGCTGAATGTCATATTACCATTGTTACGGAAGGCATAATTCGGGACGGGAGTGCTTGGAAATAGTTCCGGGCGGTATTCGGTTTTCTGTCTCCTGAAATACATACCTGATCTTGGGCTTGGCAGGATATCCTGGTTATTAATATCTTTTAAAACACCGTTGGATACAAACAGGTCCTTGAGGCCGTCGTTATCCATATCCATGAAAAGTCCTCCCCAGCTCCAATCGGTATAGGCAACCCCCGCAAATAATGAAATATTGCTGAAGACAGGTTTATTGTCGAAAATACCATTATTCAGTTGAAGTGAATTTTGCATATACTGGTAGTGAAATCCAAAGGCTACGCTGTTATCAAATGTCTCCTGCCGCATTGGTATCACGTTTACCATCCGCCTGTGATGATCCGGTGGTGTCATGTCAATCTGGTACATATCCAGCAATCCGTCGTTGTTAATATCGGCAACATCAAGACCCATTCCGAAAATGGATGTTTGAAAAGTACATTCTTTAACCACTTCACTGAAGGTACCGTCACCATTGTTCAAATAAAGAAAGTCAGGAGGGTTAAAGTCATTTGAGATATAGAGATCCTTCCAGCCGTCGTTGTTAAAGTCAACGGCCACAACGCCGATTGACATTCCAAAATTTCTGACACAGGCTTCTTCCGTAACATCTGAAAAAGTAAGATCGCCGTTATTCCTGTAAAGATGTCCTGACTCTTCAAACTTATTCTCTTTCACCTTTCCCAGGTAGAATTCAGCACCCATGCTCACCAGCACAATCGGATAATTAGCCACATACAGATCAAGCAATCCGTCATTATTATAATCGAAAAAGGTAGCCTGTACTGATGAGCTTTTATCATTGATCCCATAGGCTTTTGCACTTTCTGTGAAGGTATTGTCATGGTTGTTGATAAACAGTAAATTATCGGATGGCTGGTATTTTGCAGATACACACACATAAATGTCAAGCCAGCCATCGTTATTCACGTCGGCCATGGTAGAACCGGTGAACCATTGATGATTGCCTGTGATACCTGCCTTTTCGGATATGTCCTCAAACCTCATATTGCCTTTGTTCAGGTATAGTTTGTTGGCCACCAGATTTCCGGTGAAGAATATATCATCCAGTCCGTCGTTATTGATGTCGCCGACAGATACGCCTCCTCCCATGTACATATATGGGAATTTGGTGTAATTCAGGGTATCATTTTCAAACAGCTCATTCAGGAAATCAATTCCTGTCCGAAACGGGGAGAGCTTTCTGAAATTTTCGCCGGAAAACCTGCCACAGGAAAGAACTAAAATACACAATATGCAAAATCCGATACAGGTTTTCATTTTTGAAAAATTCATCACGTTATTGAATTTTAAATACCTGCATCCTGTCGTTATTGTTCCCAACAAGGACCACTTTATTATGATCTTTGTTGTTCAGGTAAATCAGGGATAGCGCCTTGACATCCTTGTTAGCAAAGAAACCTGAACCTGCAGGCGGTACATCAATAAAGTTGCCTTTCCCATCTCCTTTCAGGAAGACACCGGCTCCTGCATCCATTCGTGGCGTCACTACCTCCACGTCAAACAGATTTCCTGCAGCCAATATATCCACATTTCCGTCTCCATCAATATCTTCTGTGATGATGTCGTTTATTGAAGATAATTGCGCTTCGCCCGGCAAAGGTTTAATGGCAAAATTTCCGTTTCCGGTATTTTCCAGGTAACAACTGGCAAAGGTTTCAACCTGCAAATGAAGAGATGCATCGCGTACATCCCTGGAATAAATGGTTGAAATTTCGGCTTTGCCAAAACTTTCATAGGTGGGGAATTTTTCGGCTATACCAGGATGCTGGGCCATATAACAATCCCTGCTTCTCACCGGGTATTGGTATTTTCCCTGGTAATAACCCAATGCTATGTCAAACCGTCCGTTCTTATCAAAATCCCCGGCATATACATCAAATGTTTGCTCCCTGCTCGCCTTATAGCGCATATTAAGTCCCAGGTTGCCCGCTACCAGATCGATGTCCCCGTCCTTATCAAAGTCGCCACCTTCCAGGCTGAACCACCAACCTTTTGTGCCCTTTAAAGCGGTTTTTCTAAATTTACCATGGTGATTCCTGTATATACACAACGGCATCCATTCTCCTGCAACTACAAGATCAAGCCATTGGTCGTTATCCACATCTGTGCAAAAAGCTGCTGTTACCATGCCGGCATACAGGAGATCGGGAGCCACAGTGGCGGTAACATCCTCAAATTTAGCTATTCCGTTGGCTGACTTGTTTTCAAGAATGAAGCTTCGTGCAGGTAACGGATATTTACCGGGCACATGTCTGCCACCAATAAACAGGTCCATATCCCCATCATTATCAAAGTCGATTGATTTGACACATGATCCGCTTGTTGCCAGGGACGGCAGCGCATCAGAGCTTTTAACAAAAACACCTTCCCCTGTGTTGATATAAAGCCGGTCATTGTATTGTTCTGCAAATTCCGGGAATTCATTTCCTCCGCTTACAACATACAGGTCCTGATCTCCGTCCGAATCAGCATCAAACAGCAATGTTCCGGTATCTTCATAGCTGCTGTCATTCTCCCAGGGACCTGCAAGCCGGATAAAGGAACTATCATTACTCTGAAGGAACATTGCCCCCTTGCTTTTCAACGCATTTCCGACAAAAAAGTCATTCAGACCGTCGTTGTTAACGTCTCCCACGGTGATATCGGGCCCTGAAGCAGAAAGATTATGAGGCAATAATACCTGTTTCTCATAGTCATTGTAAATATTCTCTTTATGAACATAGTCAACGATTAGTCCGGAACTAATATCATTAAAAAGCTTCTTTGGTTTCAACGCAGGATAAGGTGGTACTGCATCTGCATGGTGCAAAGTCAGTTTCCGGTTTACATTAACCTGTTTAAGGATCTGTGTCTTTCCGTCAGGCCATTTCACGATTAGTGAATCAACAATTGTATTGTAGCCTGTACCGAAATACAGAACCGGTTCCATGGAAGATTCGTAGCCCCTGGAAAGTGTAAGTTCAGCCATCTGCCTTTTTCCGGCAAGCCATATCGTTACCGTAGATCCGATACCCATTTTATTCTGCACAGATCCCTTGAAATCAATTTTAATAAAATTGCCCATACTTTTCTCCCGGGCATTGTTCTTATAAACAAATGCCCTTTCGTCTATGTTATTGACAATTAGTTCAAGATCCCCGTCATTGTCGAGATCTGCATAGGCAACGCCATTTGAAAAACTCCTTTCCCTGATTCCCCATGCCTTGCTAACATGTGTAAAAGTCAGGTCACCATTATTCCTGAAGATATAATTGACAAGCGGTTGACTGGGCATTTCTTTTAACTTCCTTAGTAATTCAGATTGATCCAGACCCTTGCCAAAAAACTCCGATTTTTCCAACCGGTTGAAGAAATCGATATTATTGATATCCCTTCGCGAGCCATTTGTTACATAAAGGTCTTTCCACCCGTCGAGATCGAAATCGGCAAACAAGCCTGCCCAGCTCCAGTCAGTAGAAGTTACCCGGGCTATCCAGGCTGCATTACTAAAAAAGGGAAGTCCGTTTTCCCTGATTCCACGGTTTAACTGAAGGGTGCTGTACCGGTATTGGTAATGCAATCCTTCACGTACCATTTCTCCAAAATCTTCCACTTTCATGCTCGACATATTTTCCTTAGCCCTCCGGTTATCTTCAGGTGCCATATCAATCTGAATAATGTCCGGCAGTCCATCATTATTGTAATCGGCTATATCAGCACCCATGCCAAAAAAAGAGGTTTGGGCTGTTACCTCCCGGGTTCGGTCAGTAAATGTTCCGTCTCCGTTATTAAAGTAATAAAAGTCAGGGCTTGTAAAATCATTGGACACGTATATATCCTGATAACCGTCCAGGTTCATGTCGCTGATTGTAGCGCTTAACGCAAGGCCGAAGTTCAGCAAGCCTGATTCGGCTGTGACATTGGTAAAAGTTTCGTTTCCGTTGTTCCTGTATAGGTGACAGGACTGATCCATCTTCGCATTATTCATCATTTGCCTGTAGAAGTAAGGCGGGGATTGAAACTGCGTAATGGGATAGTTGGCCACATAGAGATCAAGATCTCCATCATTATCATAGTCAAAAAAGGTTCCCTGGGTACTTTTGCCATTATCATCAATTCCATAAGCTGCTGCTTCTTCGGTAAATATGGGAATTCCGCCGGAATTATTACCCTGATTGACGAAAAGCATGTTTTTGCACTTACCTGACAGCCCTGATACGCTGACATAAATATCCGGAAATCCATCGTTATTTATATCGCAAACGGTTGACCCCAGCATCCACCGATCATCGCCTCCAGTTTTAGAAATTTCAGTTACATCCTTGAATCTGAGGTGGCCCATATTCAGGTATAACTGGTTGCTGACCATATTTCCGGTAAAATAAATGTCGGTCAGTCCGTCCTGGTTGAAATCTGCCACCGATACTCCTCCGCCCATATACATATAGGAAAACAGAAAATAATTGAATGTATCCGATTCGGTCAGTTTGTTATTGAAAGTGATGTGTGTTTTTAAGGAAGACTGCTTTTTGAAAAGTTTCGGGTTCTTATTACGGCTGTTGCACATTATAATCAGTGAAAAAAGTATCATGCAACCGCAAAGCCTTTTTAGAAAAAGCAACCGGGGAACTTTCATAGAGACATAGTCTTGTTAGTTTGAATGTTAAAAAAACGGACCGGTGCAGCTTGAATACTGCACCGGTGTAAGCTAAAGATATAACCTTTTCTTTTGGAGATGAATATTTAATAGCCGGGATTCTGGTCTCCCTGTTCAATATTTGTATTACGGTCGATTTCAGCCTGAGGAATCGGCCACAAATGATGCTTGCCTGGTTCATAAACCAGGGCAGCCTGATCGAGAACCGGCAGTGAAGGTTTTATTTCCTGCATGAATGCATCAATTCTGCCCCATCTGATAAGATCAGGCCAACGAACCTGTTCTCCGCAAAGTTCAATCTTTCTTTCATGTTCGAGCGCTCTCATGAATTCTCCCAGGGTAGAAACGGGATATATGGCATTCATTGCAGGTGTTCCATAAAGAGGCATATCCACATCGGGTCTTTGTCTTACCTGGTTCATTAATGCCACTGCAGCAGCGAGATCACCACCCGGTCTGTTTGCTTCGCATTCAGCCTTCATTAATATGACATCAGCATACCGGATTACTTTCATGTTAATTCCTGAAGCCTGGCCGACCACAGCCCCTTCGGTAGCATCCTTATAATAGTTCTGGTACTTTCTCCAGCCTCTTCTTACAATAGTTTCGATTACATTTCCCTGGGCGTCCTGAACGATATCATCGGGTATCGAAACAACTCCACCGGCATAGGTATCACCATTTGCATAGATACAGTATCCCCGTCTGGGATCCAGTTTTGTACCATTATCAGCCGCAGTTTCAAACTCATTCCACAGATCGAGGGAGGGATAAACGTTAAACCAGTTGGCCCATCCGTATTCCTGACCCCGGAAGGTGGCTTCGTTCAGACCCTGATCTGACCTGTCGGAATCCCAACGGTTGGCAGTACCGGCATCCACGCTGAACTGAACCTCAAAAATTGATTCAGGCCCGTTTTCGGTTTCTTCCATAAAATTATTAAAATAAACAGGCTCGAGTGAATACCCGGCAACATGGTTAAATGCATCCAACGCTTCCTGGTATTTTTCCTGAAATAAGCGTGCCTTGCCCAATAAAGCCCAGGCAGCATCTTTGGTGGCGCGTCCGGTTTCATCCTCACTCCTGAGCAGTAACCTGTTTGCTGCATCTGTCAGATCGGCCTCAATTTGTCCCCAGATATCAGCTTTGGGTGATCTGGCTAGTCCCTGACCATCAACGGGAACATCAAGGTACAGGGGAACATCCCCATATTGGGTCACCAGCATGAAGTAATATAATGCCCTTAAGAATTTGGCTTCACCGACGTATTTGGTCTTTAAAGCTGCAGAAAGCTGCGCATCAGGTATCTGACTATTAATAACTTCCTCATTATTAATCACAAAATTGGCCTTATTAATGCCCCTGAAGCAAGTTGCCCAGAATCCGTCAATTGCACCGTGGGAAGCATCGAATGTAAAATTCAGGTACTGACGTTTGTCAGCTTCCAACTGGGAATTACCCGAGTTTTCATGCGACATGTTATCATATCCAAACCAAATATGACGATTGTAAAGGCTGGTCGTTTGCAGGCTTCCGTATGCAGCATTCACAGCAGACTGGACCTGGGCGGCCGTTTTAAAATAGGTTTCAGGAGACAATTGATTCGGATTCGTCAATTCCAGTTTTTCCTCTTTGCAGGAATTGGGAAGAACCAAAGCACTAAATATCAGTGCAGGGATAAATATTTTCCTAAATATTTTCATAATTCATTAGTTTTCAGAAGTTAGAAAGTAATTTGAATACCGCCGATAAATGATTTAGGTATGGGATAATTGCCTACATCAATTCCATTGGCCACATTATTTGTGGGTGTGTTACCTGAAATTCTTGGTGTACCAATGTCATTCAGATTGGCCTGAACCGGAGTATTGGTCCCAACTTCGGGGTCAAGGCCTGAGTAATCGGTAAGGGTAATCAGATTCTGACCGCTTACATAGATTCTTACCCTGGTTAATTTATTCATAAATACACTTGCTGGAATTGTATAACCCAGGGTAATGTTTCTCATTCTGGTAAATGAACCGTTCTCAATATACCGGCTTGACTGACTCAGGTTGGCCGATACAGCACCTGCCCTTGGAATGGAGTTGGAGTGATTATCAGGAGTCCATCTGTCAAGTACATTGGGACTGGCATTGAATAACCGGGCCATACCTTCGAGGTCGTAAATATTGGTATTGTAGATATCATTTCCGTATGATCCGCTAATGAACACGTTGAAATCAAATCCTTTGTATGAAGCATTCAGGTCAATACCCAGAGTGAGTTTCGGGAAAGGATTTCCAAGATTGGTTCTGTCATTTTGATCAATTTTGCCGTCAGGTCCTGTGAAAGTACCATCTTCATTAGGAGTGCCATGCAGGTCCTTTATGCGGAAGTCCCCGGCGGTTGAACCAAAAGTGGTTGCCTGTGAACCTCCCAGATACGAGGTAGCTTCTGCTGCGCTCTGAAAGATTCCATCAAACTGATAACCATAAAAATAGAAGGCAGGCTCACCAATAGTACTCCGGGTAATGGATTCATTTTCGAAATTATATCCACCCAGGAAGGTTGCCTGACCAAGGTCCAACACTTCATTCTTGAAAGTGCCGATGTTTAAGCCGGCTGACCATTGAAAATCCCCTTCATAATCATTATACTCTAACTGGAGTTCAAAACCTCTTGTTTCAATGGATGCGGCATTCTCACTCTTAACACCGGAGAAAACACCCATGGATTCGGGAAGTGGAACCGACATCAGCAGATCATCGCTTTTATTGATATAATACTCAGCCGCCATGGTAAACCGGTTGTCGAACAAGCCCATATCCAATCCGATGTTGGTCATTGTAGTTTCCTCCCATTTCAGGTTTGGATTGGCAAAACCAAAGGGGGTTGTTCCCTGTACGCCTTGATTACCAATTACATACCACATATTCGTAGTAAGTGAGGTGGCATACGTATAATCACCAATCTTGTCATTACCGGCTTTACCCCAGCTTCCGCGAAGTTTCAGGTTACTGATCGTCGAGATACCCTCCATGAAACCTTCCCTGGCAATATTCCACCCAAGTGCAAAGGAGGGGAAAATCCCCCACCTGTTGTTGGCACCAAAACGGGATGAAGCATCCCGCCGGATGGATGCGGCAAACAGGTATTTTTGATCATAATTGTAGTTTAACCTGCCGAGGTATCCGATTCTGGAATATTCACCGGAGGTTGTGCTCAGATTCGAATTTGAATTGCCCAATTCCTCGATCTCGTCTGAAATGGAATTCGTACTTGATGCGTTGGTAAGGGTTCTCTTAATATTACTTGACTCAATGAGGGCCAATAATTCAAAATTGTGTTTCTCGGCAAGAGTGATGTGGCATGTCAGGCTGTTTGTGTATATCAATGACCTGTATGTAGCCCTGTTCTTCCTTGTCGTTGAACTTGTAGCTGAGTGAGTGGAATATCCCAGGTTATCGTCATTAAATGAAGGAAAGAATTGGTTGTCATCTACCCGTGTATCTTCCAAACCCACCACTGATCTGAAATTCAGTCCTTTTGTTATTTCCAGTTCAGCGTACATGTTGGCCAGCACATTGGTTGTATTATAATCAAAACTGTTCAGTTCAAGAATTCTGACAGGGTTTTCAGCATCCTGGCCGTCAACCTGCGAGGTTGGGCCCTGAAATCCGCCCCTGTTATCCGGGTTATAAACCGAAAGATAGGGAGCCACTTTAATGGTATGTTCCAGGATTGACCGGCCTCCAGCATCAGGTAACGGGTTTTGGTGAGAAAATGAAATACCGATGTTTTCACCTATTTTCAGCCTGCCGTGTGTAAAATCACTATTGGCCCTCAGGTTGTATCTTTCGTAACCGGTATGGATGATGATACCATCCTGATTTAAGTATCCTGCTGACAGTCTGTAAGAGCTTTTCTCACCGCCACCGGAAACTCCCAGGTTATAATTCTGCATGGGGGCATTCTGGAAGATCTGGTCCTGCCAGTCAGTTTCGCCCTGGAGCCGGCTTGAATAAGCAGGATCAGTTATTACCAGTGGTGAAGCAAACGCACCACCTGATGCGTAATCAATATATTGATCAGTATTCATCAGGTCAAATCTGTTGGTTGTCCATTGTGAACCTCCATAAGCTTCAAAGGTAACAACGGGCTTTCCTGAAGCACCCTTCTTTGTGGTCACCATGATAACGCCGTTTGATCCCAATGAACCATAAATAGCGGCAGTGGATGCATCTTTCAGGATCTGGATTGATTCAATATCATTCGGATTCAAATTGGTTATTGAAGCTGTAACTACTCCATCCACAACGTAGAGCGGGTCGTTGTTATTAACAGTACTGATACCCCTTACGCGCATGGTAGGAGCATTTCCGGGGGAACCATTGTTGATAACTGTCAACCCGGCAGCTCGACCCTGCAACGCCTGATCCAGCGTTCCTGTAGGTATTGCGGTAAGTTTTTCCGAACTTACGGAAGTGATGGCTCCTGTCACCACGGTCCTTCTTTGTGTACCGTATCCGACAACGACAACCTCATCAAGATTCATCAATTCGGGAACCAGGGCAATACTTAGAACCGTTTCAGCACCTACGGTAACTTCCTGCGTAACATATCCGATGAAGCTGAATATCAGCACATCACCATTGTTGGCTTCAATGCTGAACCCCCCCTTTACGTCAGTAGTCGTTCCCGTTGAGGTTCCTTTGATCTGGATGTTGGCTCCAGGCAGTGCTTCTGCAGTAGATGCATCAGTTATCGTTCCCTTTACGGAAACCTGTTGCAGGTCTTGTCTCAGGGTCAACACAACCAGGTTGTTGTTAAAAACCCTGTAGGTAATGTCAGAGGATTCGAAAAGTCTTTCCAGGATCTGTTCTACATTTTCATTCTCAACAGTAATGTTAACCACCTCGTCAATGTAATTGAAATCATCATTATAGAAGAACCTGAATTCACTTTCTTTCTCAATGAACTGGAAGACTTCACGCACGGACTTTCCGTTCAAATCTACCGTAAACCTTGTGTTCTGTGAGTATACAGAAGCGGACAGGTTTAACGACAGAAACATTAAAAAGAGTGCCGATAGTTTCATAATCAGGATTAGTATTTTAAGTTTTCTTTTTGGAAAGAAAACTTCGTCTGAAGAATTGTTTTTCATAAATTTGAAGAGTTTTTTTAGGTTTGACATTTTTATGCTGAACGATTTCCAATTTGTTGCGGCATAATTTATGTTTGACTTGATTGACGGGGGATAGATCACCACATCTATTCCCCTTTTTTTTTGTGCGGGTTTTTTATTTCATAATAAGTTTTTAAAAGGTTTATACTTGGTTCTCTTTGTTTGATTATTTCTTTTTCAGATGATTGTTGAATTGTTCGGTCATATGCTTGTTTTCAAAAAACAGTACTGTCTTTCCCTGTAGCGTGTATTCAAGAGGTGATGAGAGTTTGATAACATCCAGAACCTGTGTCAGGGTTTCATTTTCAAGGGTTCCGGTGAATCTGAACTGTTTGAGTTTTTCAGATCCGAAAACAAATTTGACATCATACTTCCTTTCCAGTTTGATAACCAGGTTGCTTAATTCCTCTCCTTTTAAGATCAGGCGGTTTTCCTTCCAGGCAACAACCGGTTCGGGATCTATTTTTTCAGCAATATACATTATGCCTTTCCTGAACTTAAGAACATCAGGTTTGGCCTCTCTCACTGCTTCCAGATCCCTGACAGTAAGATTTTTGTTGTATTTCACATAAAGGGCTTGCTGATGAGGTTCCAGGTAAACAGATCCCTTTTGTTTCCGGCCCTGGTATATGGCAATTTTCCCTTCAACAAGTGTTGTTTCAATCATGTCCTCATCATCATAGGATTTGACATTGAATTCGGTTCCCAGGGCTTGAATACTCAGATCACCTGTTTTCACATCGAAAGGCAAATCAGCATTTCTGGTCACTTTAAAATAACCCTCGCCGCTGAGTTGAATCTCCCGGTTATCCCTGTTAAAAACATTCATGTATTTAATTCTGCTCCCTGCATTAAGCCATACCGTTGAACCATCCGGTAATACAATTTCTGTTCTGGCACCGAACGGTGCTTTAATTTCAGTGTAAGTTATATTTTCCGGTTTCGGTCCCTTTTCCATGATAAAATAGGAGAGGATACCTCCGAGCAGAAAAACCGGGATAACAACTGCAGCGATTTTCAGGATTTGCATATAGACAGGTCTGCGCTTTCCGGCAAATTGGGTTACTGTTTCAGCCGGCGAGGACTCACTGATATTTGACTGTATGTTTTCAAAAATTTGCATGAAATCAGGCCGTGATGCTGTCTGTCGGGAAGGGACAAAATCTACAATTTCCTGAAAGAGACTTTTCTTTACGAGTGATTCATGATTTCGAAGGGTGAAGTATGACCTTAAACGGGCCAACTCCTCCAATGTGCAGGTCTTTTCCTTGTATTTCCTGAGTAGTTCTTTAAGATCCGGAAGCATGCTGATTAAAATTAATGTGATAAGCACTATTAATACAACTCAGCATCAACAACTACTCACCGGAATTGAAAAGATTATTCGGTAAGGATCGATTCTTTATTTAACTTTTCACGGATAGTCTTAAGGGCGCGATAGATATGATTTTCAACTGAGCGGACAGATAAGCCCAGCCGTTGTGCAATTTCAGCATGACAAAATCCTTCCGTCCTGCTTAACCGGAAAATGACCTGCTGCCTTAGGGGCAGGTCTCCAATAATTTTATTCACCAATTCACCCAGATCATTGGTAAGGATACTTTGTACTGCCTCCTGGTCTTCATCCGTTTCTTCAAGGATCATATTTTCGATATAGCGACGGCGAACCAACTGATGTTTGAAATAATTGTAAATATGATTGATAGTAACTTTATACAGGTAGTTCTCAATTTGATAAGCTTCGTTAAGCATATCACGGTTTTCCCATAACGAGACAAACACATCCTGTATGATTTCTTCAGATTCAGCCTGTGAATGCACATAACCTAACGTGAAATAATAAAGCTTTTTACTGAATTTATTGAAAATCAGTTCAAACGCCGGCTTGTCATTTTCTTTGAGACGCCGGACAAGGTTTACATCACTATTTAAAAACCTTTTTTTCAAAATGGAATAATTAGTGAGGCAAATTGGACGTGTAAACAAATATAAGAAGTAAATTGATAGATTGGTCAAAGTTAGCGTAAAAAATACGCAAAGTAGAATAAAATTTATGAATCCATTGACGGAGTGTACATTACCTATTGAAGTTAATGGAAAATTGCGTTTAAGAAAGTTAGATTGACTTTATATTCTCTCGACTATTCATTTAGGGGTAACCAGAGAAACCTGATAAGCGCCCAGCAAAAATTATTGTTCACATCCTTGACTTTTGATCAAAAATGAATTAACTTTATCCATTATTATAAGATAATGATTATTGTTTAATATTGGGTATCTATGAAAGCCGATGAGATTAGTTACAAGCTAATTGAGAGGGGACTGAGAGTTACGCCCCAGCGGATTGCTATTTTAGACGCGATCATAAAACTTAACAATCATCCCATAGCGGAGAATATAGTTGAATACATAAGAAAAAATCACCCCAATATTTCTGTAGCAACGGTTTATAAAGTCCTTGATGCTCTGGTCGAAAACGGATTGATTAAAAAAGTAAAAACAGAAAAAGATATTATGCGATACGATGCTGTTATGGAAAACCATCATCATATCTATTGTTCAGATTCAGACAGGATTGATGATTACCATGACAATGAATTAAATGAACTGCTTGAAAAGCATTTTGAAAAAAAGAAAATACCCGATTTTAAGATTGAAGATATTAAACTGCAAATCATTGGTAAATACACAAAACCTGAAAAATAATCCGGTGAACCTTAGTAATGTAACAGAAGCCCGATTTCATTACGATAGTCTGAGCAATCATTGATAAGCTGTTCGTTACTTGTATTTGTAAACAACTATTTTAAATGCGCATTTATAAACTAATATATATTCAAAATGGAAAATAACTCAGACAACGGCAGCAAATGTCCTGTTACCGGAGCAACCCAAAAGCACAGTGTTGGCACCGGCGGTACAAAAAACCGCGATTGGTGGCCTAATCAGTTAAAATTGAACATACTGCGACAACACTCATCTAAATCTAACCCAATGGGTGAAGATTTTAACTATGCTGAAGAATTTAAGAGTCTGGATTTGAAGGCTATAAAAAACGACCTGCACAAGCTGATGACCAACTCACAGGATTGGTGGCCTGCAGATTTCGGCCATTACGGACCGTTGTTCATCCGTATGGCATGGCACAGCGCCGGCACATACCGCACTGGAGACGGTCGCGGAGGTGCCGGAGGCGGACAGCAACGATTTGCCCCCCTTAACAGCTGGCCCGATAATGTCAACCTCGACAAGGCACGAAGGCTGCTTTGGCCGGTCAAGCAAAAGTATGGTCGAAAAATATCCTGGGCAGACCTTATGATCCTTGCGGGTAATGTAGCCCTGGAATCAATGGGATTTAAAACCTTTGGATTTGCGGGTGGGCGTGAGGATGTTTGGGAGCCCGAAGAAGATGTTTACTGGGGGGGTGAAACCAAGTGGCTGGGTGGTGATATCCGCTATGCACATGGATCCGAAGGTGTACAAAAAGAAGGTGGCGTAATTGTTTCCGAAGATGATGCAGACGGAGATATGCATTCCCGTAAGCTGGAAAATCCACTTGCCGCTGTGCAGATGGGTTTGATCTATGTCAATCCTGAAGGACCTGATGGAAATCCTGATCCTATTGCAGCCGCCCGTGATATCCGTGAAACCTTTGCCCGTATGGCCATGGATGATGAAGAAACCGTTGCACTTATTGCCGGTGGGCATACCTTTGGCAAAACCCACGGAGCCGGTGATGCAGGACTTGTTGGTCCTGAACCGGAAGCTGCCGGCATTGAAGAGCAGGGCCTGGGTTGGAAAAGCAGGTTTGGCTCCGGAAAAGGAGGCGACACAATCACAAGCGGACTGGAAGTTACATGGACACAGACTCCGGCCAAGTGGAGTTATTACTTCTTCGATAACCTGTTTAAATACGAATGGGAACTAACGAAAAGCCCGGCCGGGGCGCACCAATGGGTGGCAAAAAATGCCGGTGGTGTAGTTCCTGATGCCCACGATGCATCTAAAAAGCATGCACCAACGATGCTTACTACGGATCTTTCTTTGCGTCTCGATCCCGTATATGAAAAGATTTCAAGACGTTTCTATGAACATCCTCTTGAATTTGCAGATGCCTTTGCCCGTGCCTGGTTTAAGCTTACCCACCGGGATATGGGACCACGTGCCCGCTATTTGGGTGCTGAAGTGCCTGCAGAAGAACTGATCTGGCAAGATCCGATACCAGCCGTGGATCATGCATTGGTTGATGAGAAAGATATTGCAGCGTTAAAAGCCAGGGTATTAAATTCCGGACTATCTGTATCTAAGTTGGTATCAACCGCATGGGCTTCTGCCTCTACTTTCCGCGGATCCGATAAACGTGGTGGCGCCAATGGTGCCCGCATTCGTCTTGCTCCACAAAAGGACTGGGTTGTCAACAATCCTCCTCAGCTAACGAAAGTAATTGAAATGCTGGAAGGCATTCAACAAGAATTCAACAGCACGCAATCCACCGGTAAAAAGGTTTCTCTTGCAGACATGATTGTATTGGCAGGCTGTGCAGGTGTCGAAAAAGCTGCAAAAGATGCAGGTTATGTTGTAAAAGTTCCTTTCACCCCGGGGCGCATGGATGCATCGCAAGAGCAAACCGACGTAGATTCTATTGCAGTGCTGGAACCGGCAGCAGATGGGTTCCGCAACTATTTAAAAACCAAATACACCATACTAACTGAGGAATTGTTGGTTGACAAAGCCCAACTGCTAACGCTTACTGCTCCTGAAATGACAGTACTTGTGGGCGGTATGCGGGTTTTGAAAACAAACTTTGACAATTCTGAACACGGCGTTTTCACGAAACGTCCGGAAATTCTTACCAACGACTTCTTTGTAAACCTGCTCGACATGCGTACGGCATGGATGCCAGCATCTGAGACCAAAGAGACATTTGATGGACGCGATCGCAAAACAGGCGAACTAAAATGGACAGGAACCCGGGTAGATCTTATCTTTGGTTCAAACTCAGAACTTAGAGCCCTTGCCGAAGTGTACGGAAGCACAGATGCCCAGGAAAAATTTGTTAAGGATTTTGTTGCGGCATGGAACAAAGTAATGAACCTGGATCGCTTTGAGTTGGCCTGATTTTTTCAATAATCCACTATTTCCAAAGTAGAAAACCGGTACTGATATCACAAAAGGTGGTCTGTGTCCAGACCACCTTTATACTATTTGGTTTTATACCAATGGGTTGAACTACCTGATAATGGTTAATTCCACTTTCTCTCCCTTTTCAGATATTACCATGTAAACGCCCATGGGAAGCGGGCTACCTGATTCATCATTACCGTCAAAATAGCAGGGTGCAGTAAGTCTGCGTTTCAACGCGCCATTCCTGTCGAAGATTTTTATCCTGCCTTCAAGACTGATAAAGTATCTGTCATCCTGTCCGTCATCATTGGGTGTAAATACGGGAACATCATTCAGACAATCCTTTTCAACGACTATTTTTTGTGAGTGCCGGAGAATGCAACCGTTGGCATTAATCACTTTCATGGTGTACACTCCCTCCGGAACGTCACTCAGTTCATCTTGTTCACGATTTTCCAACTGGCTACTCAATATAAAGCTGTAAGGTGTCCTTCCGTTTTCAATATAACTTTCTCCTATCGTGATCCTTCCCTTCCGGTAACAATCCGCTTTGTCCACAATATATTCAAGTTTTTTAATGGCAATCTGCCGGATGTCAAAAGTGTCGGCATTGCCACATCCCTGATTGTTTGTAACGCGGTACCAAACGGTTGCAGGTTCTGTAAGGTTCACCTGTGGTGTGGTTGCCCCGGTTGACCACTGAACTGTGCTGAATTGACCGGTTATAGCTAACGCCAAAGGTTCATCCCCGCACAATACCGTATCCGGCAAAGGACTTGACAGGCGCGGAAAATCTTTCAATGTCAGATTCAGCTTATTACTGGTCAGGCATGTTCCTGAATTCAGTTGTATTGTGTAAGTGCCGGGTGAACTACCCAAAGGATCAATGACTCCCGAGGTAAGATTCAGGTTAATGGCTGATATTGAAGTAAATTGCAGATCATCTGCCGAATAATTCATCTCGGGTAACAGGATCCCCTCATTCATGCAATGGTCTTCCACAGGATAAGAAACTGAGAGCCGTTCAAAATTAAGCACATTGATCCGGTTGGTTACCGCATTGGAGAAAACCAGCGGATCATCGGAATCAACCCGGGAGATTTTTTCCAGGATACAATCCTCATCCCGGAGCCAGATTTTCAATGTAAGTTTCTCCCCGGTGTTAAATCCATCTGTTGTACCATCGTATCCATAAACTGTTATATTAAAATAAATGGTATCCTTCCACCGGGCAAGTCCATAACATCTGTTTTGCTCATTAAATATCCCAATGTAATCACCTTCACGAAGGGACTGACCATCCGCCTGGGGAATGCAATTGATAGCAAGTGGCACTGCATTCAGGGAAACGGAAGGGGTAAGCCAGGGAACATCCTGGGCTGACAGATCAATCAGACCGATAAGGCAAAAAGCCGGGATAATATGCCTGAGAAAGGATACCATTACAGGTTTTATACCATTCAAAATTACTAAATATTCCTTACTACTTATTCATCAATTGCCATAGGGCTTATTCTGTAGCGAAGCACAGGGTATTCCGTGTTGTTGTAGCGGTATTTATAATATACCATTCTGTCGATTGAACCGTTATCAAATAAGATCGCCCTGATATTATTCGGAGATACCAGGTCCATCCACTCGAACAGGGATGCGACCGGGAGTTTGAGATCTTTGAACGGATTGTTGTAATTATCATACTTGTAAAATACTACCCATTTCCTTATGACATCATTCGCACTTGTGGTTGTGGGCATCATCGGGTAATAAAACTCCTTGCGTTCAATGTTATCAAAGCTGTCATAAAACAGGTCACAGACGAACCGCAAACGGTTGAGCTCATTGGAATAACCGGTTATTCTCACCAGTCTGTTCGACTTATCGTAGGAAAAGCTGAAGTAATGTGCCGGTTGACCGGGTTCCCTGACGAGTTTCCGGATCATGTTCCCGGACAGATCATAAAAAAGGTACTCAAACTTATCCCATTTGTAAGATATATCCGGTCTCCTCGTAATGATCTGCTCCAGCTGCCCGATGGAATTGTATTTAAAGTATTTTACCAGGTTCAGCCTTGTCGTTTGCGGCTTTTCCGTCAGGGTGTATCTGCGCAGTTCAGCAGGCCGGCCTGAATTTCCATAAACGAACTTGTCGCGCATGTATGCATACCTGGGCACAAGATTGTCATCGGATACAGGAGTAATTGCACACTTTCGGATATAGCTGATGTAATCCAGCCTGCCGGACCGGTCATACGTGTATGTCAGCAAGTTTTCATGACATTGCGACACCAGCGCCTGGTTCAGGAGTATGGTGTCATCCACCACCACATCCGGGATATCTGATATCGCGGTATCTCCTTCCAGTGATTTAAGAAATGAATCTTCGGGCTGCGGGTTTTCACTTTCTGTCAGGTTTTCTTTCTCACAAGCTATGGCAAGTGATAGGACTGACAAGAATAACAGGAATTTCAAATTTGCCTTTTTCATATGAAGTTAGTTTATTGATTACACCTGAACTTCACTTCTGATAAAAAAAAGTAACCCCTTGCTCATTGAAAAGAATATAAAATTGAAATCTCCATCCTGTTGATCCCGAGAGCTGCCTTCCCGGTATTGGTAACATAAGACAGAATTATATTCATATTGCTTTTGTAAATTGACAGATCATTCACCCCCAGCATAGCCGATATGCTTGTCTTATGATTCCAACTTACTGCAGCAATGATTTTTTCCAGGAATAGTCCATGAAGCCCCGCCTGAACACCGGCTTTCGAATAAAGGGGATAAGTGATAAGCAGATGAGGTCTCAATTCCGCAATATCGCTTTTTACAATTGCGTACGAACCCGTGAGATTGAGATGTGTTGGAAGCACTGTTCTTTCGTCGATAGGCTGAAAAACGCTGTTGAAAAGCTGATTTACTGAAAAACCAACATGAAATTTTTCATTGTATAACCAAATGCCGGTATTGGCATCTGCTTTGAATACAGAGGCCCCTTCGGTTGTAGGCGTGGCTTTCACCGAAAAATTCATTCCGCCGAATTCAATTCCGCCTGCAAAATTGAGTCGGCTGTTGATATGCGTATGAAAGGCATACGTACCATAAAACCGCATCCTGTTGATATAAGCTCCTTCGTTATCATTAAAAAACCTGAGACCGGCCATGTTTTTGCTTTTTGCCGATGCCTTGATTTTGTAGGGGACAAAGCTAAGATTGCAGTGATAGGTTGATATGCCAGTGAAACCGGACACGGGTCGCTGATATCCCATCAGAATCTCATAATTGGACTTAACACCTATGCTGGCAGGATTGATGAGCGAATAGGCATACATGAACTGGCTCGACTGTACAGGGTAGTTTTTAATGGTTGTCTGGGCGTGACAGGTAAATAAAAGGAAAGACAGAATAATGCCTGCCAGGATGTATCTGGTCAAAACAACAATCCTGTACCGGATTTCAATACATGTATTGATTATTTTTGGCAAACACATGTACAAATTACTAACTTACCCAAGAAAGATTAAAAGTAAGTATTTTTCAAAAAGAGGTTACCTTTTATTCTCCAATTTGTAGATACTGCAAACGCCCTTCATGATTCATGAAGTATTCTGATGAACAAATATTACAGGCTTTAAAGTCCGGTCAAGACAGGGACGTTTTGAAATACATCTATAATGTGCATTTTCCGAAGGTGAACAGGTACATAAAGCATAATTCAGGGGACCAGGATGCAGCTTTTGATATTTTTCAGGACAGCATCATGGTTTTTTACAGGTATGTGAAGGAGGATAAATTTGACCCGAAATTCGATATTGGCGCCTTTGTGTTCACGGTCAGCAAGAATCTTTGGATTAACAGGTTACGTAAAAAAAGCCGGGAGGTCATACAGCCGGAATATGTCGATTTATCTGATACCGGCGGGAGTATCCTGGATCATATCATTACCAGGGAAAGAGAGGAAGCAGTTTCAGAAGTGCTGACAAAACTTGGAGAACGGTGTGAAGAGTTGTTAAGGTATTCGATCTTTTACAGGATGAAAAACTCGGAGATCTGTGAAAAGATGGGATTCAGCACTGAAAATGCAGTTAAAACACGAAAATACAAGTGCATGCAGAAACTGATCTCTTATATCGAAGAAAGACCGGGATTAAAAAACACCTTGCAGAAACTATGAAGCAGGAAATTGAAATAAACGAATGGATTGAGCGCTTTCTGAACGGCGATCTGCCGGCAGATGAAAGGGTAAGCTTCCGGAAAAAACTGGAAGAAGATCCTGATTTTGCCCGTGAAGTTGAACTTCACAGGCATTTGCATGATATCATCACCGACGGGGCATACCTGAACATAAAAAGCAAGCTGAAGTCGATTCACCTGGAAAAAACGAGAATCTCTAAAAAAATCAGGCGTTTTACCGGTTTCGGTATTGGCGGACTGATCATCGGGGTGATCCTGTTGTGGGTTTTGCCGGACACCGGGAAAACTGAAAATGATAAAAATGAACCATCGGTATCTGTCCGTGAAGATTCCGTTGCTGTTCAGGATAAGAAGAGTCCGTTGACCGATAATACCCCTGAAATTGCCGCTGTAATAACTTCGGGAGCACCTTCAGCTGATCAGGACCCCGGGGACGATAAAATTCCGGATATTACATTTCAGGCTGATACTGTCTTTGCAAAGGAACAGATCCAAAGGGAAGTACCTGTTGAAAACAAGGAGCCCAAAACAGAAAAGCAGGTTCCGGAGCTCTTTTCTGAAAAAAAACCGGCTTCCGAAGAAGCAGAAGCAATTGGTAAACCGGATTGCCGTAAAATAAAAATAGAAGGCAGTTTCCGGGAATCCGAAAGCTGCAACAACAAACCAACGGGCAGGATTGCTATCGACCGGGAATCATTGACTGGCGGCCAGGCTCCGTATACCTTCTCCATAGATAAGGTCAACTTCCATGACACATTACTTTTTTCCGGCTTGTATCCGACCAGTTATGCCCTGTATGCCAGGGATGCCAACAAATGCATAAGCCGCATTGGCACTGCACTTATTCGTTCAGTTGATTGCACAAACGCATACCAGGCAGTTTTTGCTCCGTTACGAGGAGAAATATGGACCGTACCCGTTGATCCGGACCGCAGCGGTACACTCAATATCTTTTCTAAAAACGCCGCTTTGGTGTATTCCGTAAGATTTACCGGCAACGAAACCGTTACCTGGAGTGGGACAACCCTATCAGGGCAGGCTCTGCCCATGGGCCTCTACCAGTTCGAGATCAGTTATGACGACGGGGGAAGCTATATAGGAAATGTAACGATATTGAAGTAAGCTGACCTGCGGGGTCCTGATCGTATGCACATTGTACAAGTTCTCTGCCAGACTTTTCAAGAACTTTAATTGATCTTATTTTTTCAATGGCAACACCAGCCTCAACTTAGTGTAAATGAAAATTTTCAAATCCAGATCTTATCAAGGTTTAGGATGTTTCAGTTGCATATCCTTTACCCCAAAACGAAGGCAATAACTTATAATAAATTGCAATCGGCTCATGACTTTTCAGGCATAGTTGGGCATATATTATTTGCATGCCGCACAGTCAAACGCCATTTACCATCCCGCTTCATCCAAACATTTGTATAGCGGCGTTGCAATGTTTTTCCCGCGTTTGGCGCTGCCTGGGCAGGAACAACAATCTCATTGCCCATGACCACGACCATGTCTTTAAAGAATAAGAATATTTCGGGATAACGCTCAAAGGAAGTGTAACGAATGACACCTTGCCGGATGAGATCAAGTAACTCTTTCTTTTCCTTCACAATCCTGTTTGTTGGATGGTTAACGGTAATGTCATCATCCATCAGGCTATCCAATGCTGCCGCATCTCCATTAAAAATTGCGGCAGCATGAGCCAGATCAAGTTTTCTGATCTCTTCACGTAGTACGGTATTTTCACTTTGAGCAGCTATTCCCGGAACAATTACAACCATCGTAATTGCAAATATTATATGCTTTATCATAAGACCTCCTCCCGGTATGATTTATTTGCGGTTATTTTTAGAATAATCCTTGGCCCTGCATTTTAGAAACTAAACAAATTAAGTGTATTAATGATAAATGAAATCTTACTTTTTTTCCTGCTACCTGATCGCAGAAAGCTAATTCCTTAATTGTTTATTATTACATATAATGATTGTCGGTTATTTGTAATAATAAGCAAGAATTCATATCCACCAAGGTATTCAATGATCACAAGCTACTTTATTACGCACCTTAATGGTAAAACCAGGATTGAATTAAAGATTTTTTCTTAAATTACTATTCTTAAAACAACCCTTATGAGAACCAATTTTCTTTTCTTTTGCATTTTTTTCACTTCCATTGGCTCGTATCTAAACGCTCAGTCGTCATCTTATTCCCCTGAAACGGAAGAAAGAATCCGGCTTGTTGAAAACAACCTGGCCGGCTGGGTGCTGACAGGTAACGGGGATACCTGGTCGCTGGTTGAACGGATGAGGAACTACAACATCAACGGCCTGAGCATTGCGGTCATACATAATTACCAGATTGAATGGGCTAAAGGCTATGGATTTGCTAATGTGTCGGAGCAGCGGCCCGTAACTGAAAATACGCCTTTCCAGGCTGCTTCCATCAGTAAATCTTTGAACAGTGTTGGCATTCTTAAACTGGTACAGGATAAAAAGCTGGATCTGAACACTGATATTAACAATTACCTGGTATCGTGGAAATTTCCCAATGACACTGTATGCAAAGGAAAGATCATCACACTTACCAATTTGTTAAGTCATACCGGTGGGCTTTCTGTTTCCGGCTTTCCCGGGTATGAAAAAGGAGACAGAATTCCCACGATTCTCCAGATCGTTGACGGGGCAGAACCTGCAAATAACGTTGCAGTAAGGTTAATTAAGGAACCTGGCAGGTGAATACAACGTCACCGGATTTTTTTTCAACGGAATGACAGCGAAAAAAATTGTTCCAAATAGTTTTTAGGTGAATGCAACTCCTTTTTTGTCCGTTTTGTAAAATCTCAACTATTGATACAATTTAAAATTCCTTTGATCCCTACTCATATTTCAGCGACTCCACAGGGTTATTTGAAGCCACTTTAAGTGACTGATATGCCACTGAAAATATGGTCACCAAAAAGGCCGTAATACCACCGTATATAAAACTCATTGTATCAATACTGGTCTTGTAGGCGAAACTTTTCAACCACCAGGAAATGATAAAATAAGTAACCGGAATGGCCAGTATAAAAGCAATTACAACGAGTCCGAAAAATTCCTTGGACAGGGTTCTGATGATAACTGCCAGTGAAGCCCCCATTACTTTTCTGATACCCATTTCCTTCCGGCGTTGTTCCGCTGAAAATGCAGACAGACCTACCAGTCCCAGACAGGCAATAAATATAGCAAGAATGGTAAACAGCAGGAAAACCTTGGCCAGCTGCTGTTCCTTCCTGAATTTCGAATTGAAATCCTCGTCAATAAATGAGTATTCAAAAGGGACTTCAGTTGCAAATGCCTTCCACATGGATTCAATCCGCTTAATAGTCTTGAAGATATCACCCGGAGCAAGCTTAACTAAAAGCAAATTCCCTTCCGATCCCGGAAAAATAGCCAGTGATGTAATATCCTTTTTCAACGTCTGGAAATTGAAATCTTTAACAATACCAATGACTGTTCGCGGATCATTTATATTACCCCAGTGTGTTCCGATTTTTTCTCCGATGGCATCAGTCCAACCAATTAGTTTAACCGCAGCTTCATTGATAATGATCGCACCTGAATCGGAAGGAAATTCGCTGGAAAAATACCGTCCCGATACCATCTTCAATCCCAGGGTTTTCTGAAGATCTTCATCAGCAAAGCAATAATTAAACCCAAAATCCTGTTCCTTTTCCCCTACAGGTCTGAAAACATCTGAATAATCCACATCCGGCGGTGTCAGGGTAACGATGCTGGCGCTGACAATATCTGAAGTCATTTTCAACTCCTCCTTAAAAGATCTCTTTTTTAAACCCAATGCGTCTGCATTCTTGATCACCAGCACGTTTTCCTTGTCAAAACCCAGGTTCTTTTTCTCCAGGTGCTTCAGTTGTTTGAAAATCAGCAGGGTGGAAATGATAAGTACAATTGAAATAAAGAACTGAAAAACAACCAGGGCACTCCGGATCCATCCGCTTCCTTTACCTGTCTTAATTCTTCCCTTCAGAACCTCAACAGGCTTAAAGGATGAAAGGTAAAAGGCAGGATAGCTTCCGGAAATTAATCCCACAATTACGAGGAACAATAGGATAACAGTCAAAAAATCAACCCGCAGAAACATGTCAAAAGCAAGTTCCTTGCCCGAAAGCGTATTAAACCCGGACAGCAACAAGGTAATCATAAGTAGTGCGAACACAAATGAAAAAAAAGTCAATAGAAATGATTCGCTTAAAAATTGCACTATTAAAAGACCTTTGGAAGCACCCATGGTTTTTCGCACGCCAACTTCCCTTGCACGTACTGAAAAACGGGCGGTGGACAGATTCATAAAATTAATACAGGCTATGATCAGGACAAAAATGACAATGGTGATCAGTATGTATATGGTGCTGATATTGCCGCCTGGCTCCAGTTCCTTATCGAGGTTTGAGAACAAGTGTATTTTCAGCATGGGTTGCAGGGTATAACCGTAGGATCCACCCTGGTTGTAAAAATCCTCAATGCTGATACCCATAGCCGCCTGAACCTGCGGGCCCACATATTTAATAACCAGGTCGGGAAATTTGCTCTGTACATTTTGCCAGGAGGCATTTGCATCCAATTTTAAATACGTATTCAGGTTATTGCTCGTCCAAAGCTGACTTTGGCTGTAATCCCATGATTCCATAGGTAATATCAGGCTGTAGTGAAAGTGAGAGTAGTGCGGCGGATCTTCAGTTATACCAGTTACTCTATATACACGCTTGTCTGTTCCGATAATCACAGCTTTTCCTATAGGCCTGTCATCCCCCTTTCCGGTATATCCCAACAAACGGTTCGCCAGCGATTCGGTCAGGACTATCCCGTTCGGCTCCTTTAAGACCGTTTTGGGATCTCCTTGCAACAAGACAAAGCTGAAGAAATCAAAATAGTTTGAATCGGCCACCAGAATTTTCTTTTCTGTAAAGGTGACATCGTCATAGCGGACCGACATGTCATTCCAAACAGCAATCCGGCAGGCTTTCTCAATTTCGGGGAATTCAGCCTTCATCCCTGCGGCAATTGGTGCTGCTGTATAACACGTGTTAAACTCCTGACCTGATAACCGCCCAAAAAGGTTAATCCGGTATATTCTGTTGGCATCCTTATGAAAAGTATCATACCGGTACTCATCAATGATGTACAGCATAATAAACAAACAAGTGGATAGTCCGATGGATAGTCCGGCTACATTGATGAATGTATACATCTTCTGCTTGGAGATGAACCGGAATGCAATTCTGAAATAATTGGTTATCATTACAGAAAAGATTTTAGTTGGGTGATTAACTGTTTGACATGCTCGCGGGAGAATATGGTTACAAAATTTAATGATATTTTTGCAGCTAAACTAATTTTTGCCTTGCAATATTATGTATCAACCCACTTAAAAACAGAAGGATAAGCTGAACCGATATATAATATAGGTGAGAAGTATTATAGAAATTAAAACGTAAAACTAAATGATAACGCAGGTTTTTTTATTGTTACTGGGAAATGATATAGCTGTTGGAAACATTATTGGTTCAAATATTTTTTATGAGTATCGGCATTGTGTAACAAAAAAAATCGTTTGAACTTTGTATTTTAGCCCTGAATAGGGCGTTATCTGAATAACCGTGGGTAAAACCCACGGAAGGCTGTATTATCTGGTGCTTCAACCCTGAAGGGGTTGAA
>DATEVU010000157.1:0-8279 GCA_035258345.1 Bacteroidales bacterium | reverse complement strand
TGCTCCTTTTATCGCTGGAAAGTTTAATCGGACAGGAAACTGAAAAGGCCGGGAGGATCATCACGCATCTGAGCGCACAACGGATGCAGGGCAGGGGATACGTGAAAAGGGGTGATCTCAGGGCTGCGAATTATATCCGTAAGGAATTCAGCAGGATTGGCCTTCAGGCACTGGTTAAAAACTACTATCAGCCTTTTCCGGTTCGGGTAAATACATTTCCGGGAAAAGTTACGTTGAAGATCAACGGTGTAGCATTGGATCCCGGGTATGATTATATGGTTAATCCCGCTTCACCCGCGTTAAAGGGTGAATTCAACGTTCACCGGGTTCTTTCCGGGGCACTCATGGATAACCCGACTTCGGTGCTGAATGCTGCTGCGGGGAAAGTGCTTGTTATTGATTCCCGTGATCAGCATGAAGCGGATGCCCTGGAAAAGAACCGGTTACAGGCACTCCGCAGGGAGTTGATTTACCGGAAAGATACCGGTATTAAAGCAATTGTTGATATAAGTCCGGACAAGCTCAATTTCGGTACTTCGGGGAATGTATCCGTGATACCCGCGATTACCGTGAAAGACGCTGCATTTCCCGACACGGTATTGGCTTTCAGTGCCACCGTTGCAACCCGGTATAAAACCAGTCATGAAACGGTTAATGTTGCGGCCTGTGTGCCAGGCACCATCAATCCCGATTCCTTTGTAGTTTTCACTGCCCATTATGATCACCTGGGGCTGATGGGACGGCATACATTTTTCCCCGGGGCCAACGATAATGCCAGTGGTGTTGCCCTGATGATAAGCCTCGCCGAATATTTTCAGCATCATCCGCAACCCTTTTCCGTGGTATTTCTGGCTTTTTCAGGTGAAGAAGCAGGTTTGCTGGGATCGAAGTATTTCGTTGAAAATCCTTTGATTGACCTTTCAGCAATCAGGTTTCTGATAAACCTCGATCTGGTAGGCACCGGCAGTGAAGGCATAACTGTGGTTAACGGAAACGTGTATTCCCGGGAATTCAACCTGCTCTCGGCCATTAATGACAGGGAGCAACTGGTGGTATCGGTGAGAAAAAGGGGAGAGGCCTGTAACAGCGATCATTGCCCTTTTTACAGGGATGGGGTGCCTTGTTTTTTTATTTATACAAACGGTGGAATTGCTGCCTATCATGATCCCGATGATCGCGCAGAAACATTGCCATTAACGGCGTTTGACGGGTTGAGGAGATTGCTTGTAAAATTTACTGAAGAAGTAATGAGTAATGAGTAATGAGTAATGAGTAATGAGCGGGGTTAGAGCAAGGGTTTTGGGTGTACCAGACATGCCCAAATCCCGCATCCCACTCATCACTCATTACTCATCACTCATCACTAGCTTTCTTCAATAACCTTCCTCAGCTCCCTGTACAGCGGCAATTTCTCATCCGATACAAGGTATTCCGAATCCCTGAGCCAGTGTATACATTCGATACGTTCACTATCCGTGGCATTAACAATTGATTCCTCCAGTACGGTAAATGCTTCCAGGGCGGTGATATAATCTGCATGGATGAATAAATTGGCAAAGACCCGCATGTGCTTGCTGAAATCCAGTCCCGATTGCCAGCAGGCTGCAACAAATGCAGGAAGATATTCACCGAAATCATGGTTTTCAAGTGATTCCACCAGGATGGGTATGGCTTCCTTATTCCTGATCTCTCCCAACAGTTCAATGATCCCGTTTCTGACCCCGGGATCGGTCTTGCTATGAATAAGTTCGATAAGGAACGGAAGCATACTGACAGATCCGGAATTCCTGATTTCATACAGGGTTGAAGTGATCAGTTCAGGCCTGGTGCTTCCAAGTGATTTGATCCACTCTTTTTCGGTGCTGTTATATTTCTCCATAGGTTTCCGATGTATATTATAAGCTTATTCAACAGCGTATTTTAAATATTCTATAAGGAGTATATTGTGTGTTTCCGTTGTGATTTTATATCGGTCATCAATCCGGTGGTTCACCAGCCAGGCAATATTGTTTCCTGATTCCAGCACCCAGGTGTGCTGTTTGTCGGGCAGGGGGACTTTATTGTTTATCAGGTAATCGCTTATTTTTTTAGATCCCTTCAATCCCAAAGGCCGGAATGCATCTCCGGGTTTCCACCGGCGTAATTTCATGGGGTAAATAAGCTTATCTGCATCCAATGCCCCGAATCTGCTTTCCGTAGGGATCACAAAATCGCTGCCGGATCTGATGGTTTTAAAGGTAAGATAAACAGGGAAGTTTGTCATTTCAGTTTCCTCTTCGATGTATTGTTCATCCTCAGAAGTATTGGTGTTTTTGGTTATGATAAGGTGTGTGCGGTCGCGTGTAATGCAATGGGTTCGTGTATAAAATCTTTTGCCGGAAGTGGATTCAAAGGACGATAAAATCGGCCTGATATTCAGCGGATCACATCCAAAATCCCGGAGCAGTTCATATAAAAGTGTTTCTGTTGCGGGAAATTTTTTAAGCGCCCCGATATGAATAAGGTATCGGTCCGGTAGTTCAGTCCATACCTCCTTTTTGATTCTTTCCAGCGTGTAATTGAGCAATTGTTCGGCTTGCTGTAACCGGGATATTGTATCCGCTGCATTTTGGAGAAATGACGGATTAAGAGTTTCCAATTCAGGAATCAGGACATGCCTGATCCTGTTCCGGACATATTTTGTTCCGGCATTGGATGAGTCCTCGCGCCAGGCAATATTCCGGATGGTGCAATAGTTGGTTATTTCCTGCCGGGAAGCAAACAACAATGGCCGGATAACATATCCCTGCTGCGGTTTAATACCCGAAAGCCCCCGTATGCCCGTTCCCCGGGCAAAGTTTATCAGCATGGTCTCCACCACATCATTTTTGTTATGACCAACAACAATACGATCAATACCATGTTTTTGCCTGAGTTCTTCAAACCAGGCAAACCTTAATTCGCGGGCTGCCATTTGGATGGATATGCCATTGTTATTGGCATGGGCATTTGTTTCAAAACGATTCACATAGCAGGGAACCTCCATGTGTAAGGCCAGTTCCTCCACAAATTGCTGGTCGCCGTCGGATTCCTTCCCCCTGAGTTGAAAATTGCAGTGCGCAATGGATATTTTTAGCCCGGCTTCCCGGAACAGGTGGGCCATAGCGACTGAATCGATACCCCCGCTAACAGCCAGGAGGAAAGTATTATCGAATGAACAGGCACATGCGGTTCTCAGGTATTTCTCAAATTCCGGTAGCATAATCAATATCAAATTCCTGTTAAAGGAAAGATACTGATTTTTTTGATTTTAAAACATACGTTATTTTCCTGTTGCAATTGCATGGGGTATGAAAATGATCAGGCCTGCAATGAGCGAAATGACAGCAGCAATCAGAACAGCTCCTGCCGCAATGTCCTTGACAAGACGGGCTTTTTCGTTTTTCCCGGGAGATACAAGGTCAACCAGTTTCTCCACGGCAGAATTCAATACCTCAAGGGTCATCACCAATCCAATGCACAGTAGGATCACAAGCCATTCGACTTTTCCAATATTAAAAATAAAACCAAGAATAATTGCGGTAAGTGCTGCGCCCAGGTGGATCCGGATATTGTGCTCATTCATGAGGACGAATTTTATTCCATGGATTGCCGGTTTGAAACTGGCAATACGCGCATGCAGACTGAATTTTTTTCCGTCGTTTTCCATGGCATAGTATTTATAACCTAAGTTAAGTAAGTTTTGACAAAGCATTTAAGGGACGATTTCTTTTTTTCCCTTTACCGGGGAATACCAGTCTATTTTCCTCGAGAAATACATAACCAGGCCAAGAATGATCACGAGTCCGATGTTGCCAAACAACAACGAATAATCCATCAGTTGCAGGATCACATACAGAAAGGCATAAAGAGCAAGGAGTGCGGCTGACACAGTCGCCGTCACCTGCCATTTCAGGTAAAGGGAATGTGCAAAAGAGCCAGTTAGAAATATAATCACAAGGCTACCTGCCAGATAGGCCAGGGCAAACGGAAGGTGTTCGGCAAGAGCGGTAAGCAGTGAGTAAAACAGGCACAACGCAAGACCCACCAGCAAATAATTAACGGGGTGAATACGAATCCTGGTAAATATTTCGGAGAAAAAGAAGATCAGAAAGGTGAGCCCGATGAACATAACGGCATATTTGACCGAACGTTCCGATTTCTGATAGGTATCTACGGGTGTGATCAATTCCACGCCGAATGATGATTCATTTACTTCATACTGGTCATCAATCCATTGTTGCGGAAAATTCCTGTTCAGCTGCAATATATTCCATATTGCGGTAAATCCTGTGCGGGTGATTTCTCTGTCATCCGGCAGGAATGCACCGGTAAAACTGGGTGCATTCCATGATGAGGTAAGCCGGACGGTAGTATTCTTTCCTAGCGGTATAAAATTAAGTGCATGGCTCCCGTTAATATCAATGTCAAATGAAAAGCTCCCGGCTGAGTTGAATGATACAGGTACTTCTCCGTGCACACCCGAACCGGCTATTTTGTTCCCGGGTATACCCGGAATGACCTGCACCAAACTATCTCCCCAATGAAGCATAATATCCTGATTGATTCCGCGCATATCTGGAATGCCTATCTCGATCCTGGCTTTGGCTTCAGCCCTGGCATCCGGGGGAATGCCGGGAACCGGGAGACCAATACCGGTAAAACGGCCCGTAACATGAAGTTTTGCGCGGTAAGTCACTACCCTGTAAATCCCCCTGTATCGAACCTCTGGTTCCACGGTTCCTTCTATTAGCAGTTCTTCGGGTAAAAAACGGGCATGCCAGAGTTTCGTCCTGTAATCCTTTTCACCCGATTTTTCCATCTGCCTGAACGGAATGGTGAGCACCGGTCCGCAGATTGTCTGCTCATTTCCCCACACCGATGTGACCGCTTCGATGGTCTCATCACGTCGTTGTTCCCGTTCCCGTATAAGTCCCATGATCATACCGGCAGGTATGAGCAACAGAAGTGTAAGCATTACTATAATACCCAGTTTAAATCCGACGGAATTAAAAAATCCATGAGTCATTTTTTCAATTGTTTCCATAGCTATTTTGTATTAAAGTACTTTGAATTACAAAGTGAATGGTTAAAAAAATATTAATAAGAGTTGTGGGTTGTGATCTCAACCTCTTATTGTCTTCATTTGTCATTATTTTTTATCAGCATGTTCAAATAATCAAGATGTTCCCTGAAAGCTATCCGTCCTGAATCCGTTACCTGATATCTGGTATTTGGCTTTCGTCTTACGAAACTCTTATTGACTCCGATCAGGTTGTTTTTTTCAAGCATGTTCAGGTGACTGGCAAGGTTGCCATCCGTGGTATCAAGCAGCTCTTTCAGTGTAACAAAATCAACCGATTCATTCACCATCAGTACCGACATGATCCCAAGCCTTATCCGGTTTTCAAACTGTTTATTTAACTTGTTTATAATCTCTTTCACCTTTTCAACTTTCTACTGTTCAACTGTTCCACTTTTCATTATTCACTTTTCGTTTTTCACTTCACAGCTTCATACCTGAAATACATCATTAATCCGTAAAAAATATGCAACACGCCAAATCCGATAGCCCAGAACAGCAGGCCATATCCAACAAGCCATGCCGCCATAAGGCCCAGGATTACTTCGGAAATTCCAAGTACCCTCACTTCATGCAGGGTATATTTGCTGGCATTTATCAGTGCGAGGCCGTAAAACAGCAATGTGGAAGGTGCCATCAAGAAAACCAGGTGGTGATACAACAAGATCAGGCAGAAGATGCCACCGGTTGCCAGGGGTACAAATAAGCTGATCACCATTCTGCGGGCAGTGCTGTCCCAAACTTTCAATCCCTTTCTCCTTGCTTTCCGGGTAGTGAAATAAATACCTGAAAAGAGGGCAAGCGACAAAACGATCAACGCATCGAGGGCAATAAACAGCCAGGAGTCACTGAACTTATGATAGGACATTTCGGTGAAATACCTGTTGATATCAAAATAACGCTGATCAAAATCCAGATAGAAGAATGCGATCCCTGCCCCGGCAATTGCAAAAATGCCTGCTGCAACCCCGGATAAACCGCTAAGCGACATAAACCGTGATGAGCGCTCCATCAGGTTGCGAATCTCATTGAGTTGCTGAATGGGTTCTTTGATGTTTTCCATAAGAAAGTACTTTGAGATACAAAGTAAAATATAAATAATTAGATTGCCAAGTATTTTCAAATAATTTCCGTATACTGCACAGGTATTTAATGCACTAATTTCTGAAGTATGAAAAAAATTGCAGTTGTTATAATGATTATGGCATGGCCGCTGCTTTTATCGGCACAGGAAAAGAATGCCATCGCCAACAAGCTGAAAAGTGTTACGGTTCATGAGCAGAAATACGAAAAGGGAGAGGCCGGGAAAGTCCTTGTAGAATCAGTTACCAAATATGATCAGGCTGGTAATGTGATTGAAGAAATTGAATATAAGCAGGGCAAAGTGGATAAACACATGACCTATCAGTACGATGCGGATAACAACAAAATACTGGAGACCGAACTTGATGCGGCGGGAAAGAAAATTAAGGTCACGACCTATAAATACACCAACAAGCTGCGAACTGAAAAAATGGTATATGACGGAAACAATCAGTTGATTTCCAAGAAGACATATAAGTACGGAACCTATTAGAATGGGTTGGTTGTTATTATTGATTTCGCCCTTCAGGGCTAAATCAAATTCTCTGAAACCCTGAAACCCTGAAACTTATTCCTTTTTCTTCACCTCCGTCTGTGTTATCTTCCCTGTTTTCTTATTTTTCAGTATCAGTTTTACCCGGCCATCGGGCATGGTTTCTTCCTTCACCAGAAGGTGATCGGCGTCATAATCGCGGATGGCGTTGATGGGGGGAGTTTTTTCCCGGCCACGCCATATATCAAGCTTTACCGGTTCCCATTTTTTTGATTTGGCTGACCGGTAGCAGGCGTCCATGATCTCATTCACAATATAACCATCGTAGAAGGTTTCCCTGGCTTCGCCTTTGGTCTCATATGCCCTGAACATATCCGTGAACATATCGGTATATCCGAGTTCAACTACTTCGTCACCCACCGGGAAGAGCCACCCGGTAGCAGATTCGGCTTTTTCTGCCACATAGCCGCTTTTACCGCCGGCGGAAAACATTTCAAAACCCGTACGAAGGAAATTATTCACCCAGATGGTACCCTCGGTTCCCATAACTTCATCCCGCAAATCCATTCCGCCACGGAATGACCAGCTCACCTCGAACTGACCGATGGCACCATTCTCGTACTTCACCCACCCGAGGGCATTGTCCTCAGCTTCAATGGGCTTAACAAGCGTATCAGCCCAGCAGATCACTTCTACCGGTTTTATGTCTTTTCCGATATAATTCCGGGCGATCTCAATGCAGTGACACCCCATATCCAGCAACACACCTCCGCCCGAAATATCCTTGTTCCAGAACCAGTCGCTGTGCGGTCCGGGATGTGTTTCGCGGGAACGGGCCCACGTTACCTGCCCAATAGCGCCTGCCCGAACCGATTGAATGGCCTTCAGCGTTTTTGGTGTATATACCAGGTCTTCCATGTAGCCGTGCATCACGCCGGCCTTTTCCACCGCTTCGAGCATTTGTTTGGCCTCATGTGCATTGCATCCGAGCGGTTTGGTGCAAAATACCGCTTTCTTAGCATCAGCAGCCATTTGAACCGCTTCGAAGTGCAGGTTGTTGGGTAATCCGATCACTACCACATCCACTTCGGGATCATTTACTGCCTCTTTCATGGAGGTGGTCCATCCGGGTATTCCGTGTTTCTTTGCAAAGGCTTTCCCCCGTGCTTCATCCCTTGAATAAATAATGTGCACACGGTCACGGCTACGCTGTCCGTGCAAAGAAAATGTATAAAAATCGCCGATAAATCCGGCTCCTAGCATCGCTACTTTTGCCATGTCTTTCTGTATAAAAAATTATTTATAATATAGTTTTTATTAATTTTAAAGGATAAACTAAAATACATTTTTCCGATGAAACGCATAGCATACCTGAGTGTTTTTTTAATGGTCTCGTTTTTTCTGACTGCCCAATCCTACGAACCTACCTGGGAATCAATCGATAAACGGCCGGTTCCGGCTTGGTTTACCGATGCCAAATTTGGAATATTCATTCATTGGGGAATATACTCGGTGCCTTCCTGGGCCCCTGCCAATGAACCTATCGGGATTTATGCCAAATATGCAGAATGGTATTGGTACAGGAGTACCCAAAACACAGGT
>DATEVU010000156.1:0-3288 GCA_035258345.1 Bacteroidales bacterium | reverse complement strand
TGCGATAAGCGTCAGTCATTATCTCCGTGGGTTGCACCCACGGTTATTGAGGTTAAACCCCTTCGGGGTTATTCATCAGTAACTTTTCATTTTGGGCTTCTTAGTTAGGATTTAGAACTTTTTTCGACTCTTAATTCGCATAATTCATTGTAGTTTAATTTACTCCCTGGCCGACATGAAGGTGTAATTTCCGGATCGAACTTTCAGGTAATCGTATGCTTCATCGGAATGCAGGTATTCAATTCCCTCCTGCACCTCAATGACCTTTCCGTTGCGAATCCACTTCCTGTTGTTGCAGTAAATGAAAGAACCTGTGGCTTGCAGCCTGGGGATACATAAAGTGGCTGTGCAGTTTTTGGGAAGTGAGACGGTGAGATGCAAAGTATCGGCAGTAACTTCGGCCAGCATTTCCAGCATGCCGGTGACAGTCATCATACCAGCCATCACATGATCCATCCCGGCCAGGCGGGGCCTGATAATAAAGGAATTTGCCTGGTTCATGTCAGGTTTCATACCGGCAACGTATTCACTCAGCAAAATTAGGGGTCCTCCTCCCCATCCGTGGTTGTATCCTGTATTGCCATGATATGAACCCGGTGAATCATCGTATTCCCAGGTTTCCCAGAGAGTAGATAACCTGCTGTTCACCATGGGTGTATAACGCAATTTCATCCTGTGCAGAGCCTGGTCCATCCGGTTCATCCTAATGAGGCTTTCCGGCATCGAAACATATGTTGGGTTCCGATAACCTGAAATTGGGTTTTGGCCTCCTGCCCGGCAGATAGGCAGGATGTGGCATGGCCTTCCAGGAGGAATCACTGTTAAGACTCTTATCACCAATCACGGTATTCAGCCAGAGCCCGCATCGCCCGCTGCTGTTGTGCGAAAAACCTTTGCCGCCCCAATACCATACCAGGATTGACATTGTGTTTTCACCCCTTTTCAGGAAGGGAGCTATATCCAGTTCATCATAATACATATCGGACGGATTAGGCCCCCGTTTAACTCCCCCTTCATATATAACACATGAATCATTTATCCAAAGCCAGCATTTTGTATCAACGGCAATTTTCATCATTGCCTTATCCGGGTTCACATCTATTGAGAAGGTTTTACGGAAACAGTGCCATGTTGCTGGTATGGTATCAGCTTTTGAGCTTGTTATCCAGCGGGGAGAATCAGCATTCAGATTTCGGCATATCAAAAGTAAGAATACAGGAATTATAATTGTTTGCAGCAAATTCTTGTTGCCGGATAGATTCCAGTTCTTATTCTGAAGGTTTTTCATAGCCATATCCCGTTTAGCAAAGCCATTGTTCTCACAATTTAATTAAAAAATACAAATGTTTTTCGTATATGTTTTAAGCAAAACTGCTTTGTCACTGCAAAAGAAGATTAATTCTTTTTTATATTCTTTTTAATGATAATAACAGGTCATCCGGAAAATCAGGAAACTCAAGCGGCAAAGAATTTTCCTTATTTATGATCTTTATCTTTCGAATAATAGACCCATCAATGGGATCAATCCATGTAAGTTCGTAATTACCCGGGGAAATTTCCAGCAGAGCTTTTGGGATCACAATCCCTGTTTGTTTCAGAAAATATATTGTCAAAACCTCCTTATTTTCCAATCCATACCACAATACCTTTTCAGGCATATTCCGGATTCTTCCCGGCTCAATTGGTTTTGCGCGAATAAAGTCAAAGGTATCCATGAAATGCTTAAGGACACTAAGCTGCTGCTTGACTTCCACACCGCTTCTCCTTCTGCCTGCCGGGTTTCTTCCCCTGCCGGTCTGGTCGTCGATCGCAAAAGACCAATCCAGGTTATTATAAACTGCTCCGCCTGCTAACAGGAATGCCCATGCTTCAATTCTCCTGTCCGGTGCATTGCAACCGTTGGCAGTTTCATCAAAGCATACCGGAAGATTTATAGAATAATTATCCGGTACTGTATTGGGGGGAAAAGCATAATGGTAGTTCAATACGGAAACAGATGGATGACATAGTGTGTCGATCTTATAATAGGTATTGGCAAGATTTTGGGCGATGAGATGCTTTTTGGGAAGATCTTGCTCGGTTTCTGCAATCACCCCTGCCAACACTGCCTGCCAGTCATTTACTTCCGGGAGAAAATGCTGTTCTTTTATCTCAGGATTTCCGCCCGGGATCCCTTTTGCCCAATATGGTTCATTACAAATCTCGAAATAAACATTGTCAAATTCATTGAGTTCAGTCACAGTTTTGCGGACCAGTTGTTTTTGTCTTTCCAGGAGGAGAGGGTCGCCAATAAATGTGTAATCGTTATATTTTCCGTTACCAACGCCCTGAATATTATTTATTGTATTCAGTGGATTGGTTTCCCAGGCACCTTCACCATATAGCACAGTGAACATGACTATCTCTACAATGATCCCCCTGTCATCCGCCTTCCGGCAAAAGTCTTTCAGATGATCAAAGTATTCCTGGTTCCATTTGTCGAGGTCGTACCTGTTTAGGCTGTCGCGTGCGCCGGGTGCTGATGACCTCGCATAAGGCGACAATAATTTACCTGGCCGGGGTGACAGTGGTGTTTGTTCCTGGTCCCATTTATCCTCAGGCTGCCATTCGTAACATGGGATTATAAATTCCCGGTGAAGATTAAACCCATACTGATCCAGGGTCTTGAGATACTCCTCATAGTTGATATCAAGGTTTAGGACTGCTCCGTAATGCAAGCCTGAGGCAATGAGCACTAATGGTTTGTCCTTATATTCAAAGTAATGAGGATTCCCCGGATGTAACCTTACCGGTTGCGCCATTGACGTGAATCCACAACAAACCAAAATATAAAATAAAAGTTTTCTCATAAGGCTTATTAATTAAATAAGGAATTGGTCTCCAATAGTCATCATGGGTTGGCTGATGATCAAGTGATATTTCCGTTGAATCACGAAGCAGGATGTTCTGTAAGGTCGTCACCGCCCATAAAGGGAACAATATAACTGTTGCTGCCATAGGCCGGAGATAAATGAGCCGGCAGGGTCCAATATCCCCTTTGGATCCTCGCTGAGAAAATCTTTATCACAGGAAACAACCAGCACCAATAACAAGTACATCGGGAAATATTTCATATAATAAGTTTATTTCATTATGTTAATACGTTTTTCATTAAAATCGAAAAATAAATTTAATCGATTGACCTGGAACCCTTTATCCAATCTGGTCTCTCAGGTTGTGCAGTTTTATCAAAAAGATAATTTCCCATGACCAGGTAATCCATTTCAGTTGACATAAAACACCGGTATG
>DATEVU010000155.1:0-4340 GCA_035258345.1 Bacteroidales bacterium | reverse complement strand
GGATTCCATCCCAGGAAGGCCAGCATGTTGATCATGGCTTCGGGGAAATAGCCTGATTCGCGGTATCCGCCTGAAACCTCGCCTGTTACAGGATCGGTCCATTGCAGCGGAAATACGGGGAAACCCAGCTTATCGCCGTCGCGTTTGCTGAGCTTTCCCTGGCCGCCGGGTTTGAGGATCAGCGGCAGGTGAGCGAATCTGGGTTTTTTTTCCCAACCAAAAGCTTTGTATAAAAGTATATGCAATGGTAGTGAAGGAAGCCATTCCTCTCCTCGGATTACATGTGTAATTTCCATTTTATGATCATCAACTACATTAGCCAAATGATACGTAGGCAATCCATCAGATTTAAATAGAACTTTATCATCAAGAGTAAATGAATCAAATACTAGTTTCCCACGAATTATGTCAGTAACAATAACTTTTTCATGAACTGGGATTTTAAAACGAATAACATATGGCTGGCCGGATTTTCGAAGATAATCACTTTCCTTCTTTGATAAGACTAACGAATTCTTTAAACTATATCTCGTCGTGCTATCGTATTGAAAAATCTTTCCTTCAGATTCATATTGTTTTCTTAATAAATCGAGTTCTTCAGAACTATCAAAGGCATAATAAGCTACATTTTTTCTAATTAAATAATTAGCATAACTTTTATAATGTCTACTAGATTGTCGATAAAAATTTAATACTCTTCCCTTTTTCCCAATTCCTTCGTTTGGATATATTTGAAGCCATTTCAGTGATTCGATTATATATTTTTCTGCATTCCTAACACGTCTTACTCGATCTGTATCTTCAATTCTTAATATAAAATCACCTTTACGCTTACTTGCAAATAGATAATTGAACAGGGCAGTCCTTACCCCTCCGATATGCAGTGGACCTGTGGGGCTCGGGGCAAACCGCACGCGAACTTTCTGTGCCATGATTGTTGATTTTGGTCAAAGGTAAAAAAGACCTGTGTTTTATCAAATTATAATATTCGCTATCCCTTATCTTTACCCTGTTCATTTTTATATCCCAATTCAACCCATGTCCACCCCACACCCCCTCCAGGAATATTACTCCCGCATATACAAAAGCTATGACCTTGTCAACAGCCTGTTTACCTTCGGGCTGGACAAAAAATGGCGAAAACACACGGTTCAGGCCTGTCTTTCAACCCAACCCGGCCAAATCCTCGATTTATGCTGCGGGACGGGCGATCTGGCGCTTGGCCTGGCCCAGGCCGCCGCACCGGGTACCACGATCACCGGTTATGATCTGAACCCCGATATGTTGAAAATTGCACGACAGAAGGCTGCAGGCATTACCGGCCCGGGCATTGATTTCATCCGTGGTGATGTTGCTGCCATGCCTTTTGCAGACCATGAATTTGATTGCATCACCATTGGATTTGGCTTCAGGAACCTGACCTGGCAAAATCCCGGTTCGGAAAAGCATCTGTCGGAAATGAGCAGGGTGCTGAAGCCAGGGGGCAGACTCCTGATCCTCGAAAGTGCGGACCCGGAAAACAGGATAATAGGCTTTTTCTACAGGATCTACCTGCGGATCATCCTGGTGCCGCTGGGCGGACTGTTGTCGGGTGACTGGCGGGCTTACCGCTACCTTGCAGGTTCATCGGCCGGCTTTTACGGTATTGCATCTCTTCAAAGCATGATGAATAAACACCGGCTGCACCTGTCACCGGTGAGAAAATACCTGTTCGGCTCGGTAAATCTGCTTATAGCCTTTAAAAAATGAAGAATTGCATGGGTCATGTTCAGGTAACCCCCGATTTATTATCTTTGATCCTTAATCTTTGTTCTTTAATCTTTAATCTTTGTTCTAATCCCACTATGATCAACCAACTGAATGCAATCTGCCAGGGCTCCTTTATAAGCTTTCTTGGGATAGAGTTCCTGGATTACGGTGACAATTTTATCGAAGCCCGGATGCCCATCAGCGATAAACTTCAGCCTATGGGATTATTGCATGGCGGGGCATCACTGGCGCTGGCCGAGACCATTGCAAGCGGAGGATCTTATTTACATGTCGATGCCGGTAAATATAATGTTTTCGGGCTTCAGGTATCGGCAAACCACATTTCTACCATGAGCGACGGTATCCTTTTTGCCAGGGCCGAAATTATTCATAAAGGTAAGTCGACCCATGTTTGGGACGTGAAAATGAAAGATCAAACAGGTAAACTTATTTCGGTATCCAGGGTTACTGTAATGGTAGTAAGAAAGAATCAATCTGATACAGCCCATGCAGGTGATTGACAGTCATACGGATTCAATATTCAGGGTAATCGGCAGTTGCATCGATAAAAAGATCAATTTTGCTGCCTACCGGCTACCGGGAAAAACGGAGCTGACCCTTGTTGTACAAAAAGATCCGGAAATTCATGAAGTAAATGACATTACCGGTAAACTACCGGAAAAGGGGTTTCTGATCGCTCCCTTTTTACGTAACAGCACGGATAAAACCTGTCTCATCCACCCTGATATTATGATACGCGATTGTCCTTCGCCCCAGCAATTAAAGGAAATCCGTGATTTGCCTGCCCTGCAGCCGGATAGTCTCAATATGGCCATCCCCGAAGATACTTCACGGAATGAATATATCGATCTGATCGGGAACACAATCGAAAAGATACGGGAAGGAGTATTTGAAAAAGTGGTGTTGTCCAGGGTCAAATCAGTTCAGGGAGATTATTCATCGCGCCTGGCAGACATATTTGACACCCTGTGTGAGACTTACACTGGTGCCTTTGTTTACCTGTTTTGCCTGAAAGGACATTGCTGGACGGGGGCTTCCCCCGAACCTTTCCTGTGCGCAAGAAACGGTGAGCTCACCGCGGCATCCATGGCCGGAACAAGGACCTATGCTGCAGAAAACAGCAATGTCGGCAACTGGAACTCAAAGGAATTGCAGGAGCAGGAATATGTTACCCGGCACATCGAAAAGGTTTTGCTTTCCCAGTCGATCACCGGGTTCAGTAAGAACGGTCCCTATGCCGCAAAGGCGGGAAATCTGATTCACCTGAGAACCGACTTTTCATTCCCGGTTTACGATGCAGGCAAAAATCTTCCACGGCTTATAGGCGCCCTCCACCCCACACCTGCCGTTTGCGGAATGTCCACGGGAAAAGCCCTGGATTTTATCAGGAATGCAGAAAAACACAATCGTGAGTATTATACCGGTTTGCTCGGACCGGTAGGACTCGACGATCTGATGCAGCTGTATGTTAATATCAGGTGCATGAAAGTACTGGACGACCGGCTTATATTGTATATCGGCGGAGGCATCACACTTGACTCGGTGGCGGAAGAAGAATGGGAAGAGACCGAGATCAAAGCGGATACACTGTTGTCGGTCCTTCACCAGCTGGAATAAATGCCCCATCCCAGACAGCATATTACCGATATGGCAGTGATCTGCCGCAGAAAAGGGATCAGCAGTGTGGTTATCTCACCCGGTTCGAGAAGTGCCCCGCTGATAAAAGCTTTTTATGCAGAATTCGGCGATCATTGCATAAGTATCGTGGATGAAAGAAGCGCCGCCTATTTTGCCCTTGGGATAGCTGTGCGTACCCGCACACCGGTTGCTTTGATCTGCACCTCGGGAACTGCTGTCCTGAACTATGCCCCTGCCCTTGCGGAAGCATTCTACCAGGGGATCCCCCTGCTTGCGGTCACGGCCGACCGCCCCCGGGAGTGGATCGATCAACAGGATAACCAGACCCTGAAACAACCCGGCATTTACATGAGCTACACCAGGGCCGGCTATGACCTACCGCAGGTCATCACCTCGGAGGACGAGCTTTGGTTTGCACACCGTATGGTGAATGAAGCTGTTAACCTTTGCACCGCTCCGGGTTACGGACCTGTTCATATTAATGTGCCCCTTACAGAACCCCTTTATGATGAACTTCCTCCACCCTCGGGATATATCCGGATAATTAACCGCGAAGATCCCGGTATTACCCTGACATTGCCCGAAGAAATGATCCGTGAATGGAAAAATGCCCGCAGGATCATGATCATTCACGGGCAGGATTTCCCGGGATCGGAAACATCCCGGTTATTGCCATCACTTTTAAGTGACGGAAGAATAATCCTTCTTGCAGAGAACATTGCCAATATTCCCGGAAGCAAGGTCATTGCCAACTCCAACCTGGTGTTGTCGCTTAACCGTGACAACAATCCGCAATACCCCGATCTGATAATACACAGCGGAGGCCAGGTGGTATCCAAAGCCCTTACCGGATATTTGCGGAGGGGCCAGGGTGCAAACTGCTGGCGGGTTGGCCCCGGCAACACCATCGTGGATACTTACCGGCAGGCGAC
>DATEVU010000154.1:0-38612 GCA_035258345.1 Bacteroidales bacterium | reverse complement strand
TTGAACCTGAGTTTACTGTATACACTACCTGCCCGACTGTGAAACTGGCTGTACCACCACTGCCTGTCGCGTTGCCTCCGGATGCCGCCACAGTTTCCTGGGCTTGTATTCCACTTGTGAAAATCAACAGGCATACTTCCGTCATTGTTGTCAGCCAAAATGCTTTCATTTAATCATGGTTTGGTGATTCGCAATAAATAGATGGACTCAGGAAATAGGGCCAAATAATACCTGAAAGTACTATTTTTTAAGACTCCTGATAAATAGTTTTGATGATTATCAGAATATTAGTGACGAAATATTACGGTTTAGAAGTATATAAAAGAAATCCCTGATCCATCCACTTCAATTTGTATTCCGGATTGTTGGCTGATAGTCATTTAAAATAAAAAGCCCGCCGTCGCTAAAGTCCCGAAGGGATCCCTTTGGGTCTATGGCGGGCGCGGTAGTCCGTGGGAGGGCCGAGCGTTAAGAAAAGGTCCGGTGGACCTTTTTAGCGAAGGAGCCAGGATGCGGGATGGCCGCGGGTAGGCAGGGGGTTCGATTCCCCCACGGACTTAGCAAAAAGCTAAAAAACCACTTGAAATTCAAGCAGTTTGCAATCATTTTTGTAGTCCGTGGGGGAATCGAACCCCCGTTACCAGGATGAAAACCTGGCGTCCTAACCCCTAGACGAACGGACCATCAAATCCTTTTTGGAATTGGTTCGCAAAAGTAAAATAAAATTTCAATCCGAACAAAAAAAACGCTGAAATTTTGCAAAACGTACTATTGTTTTGCTGGTTTGCCCCATTTTACCTGTATCTCAGTTACTTTATCACCCCGGGAAAGCGATTTGGTGATTGTTACCGATACATGTCCCACACCGTGTATTTCCATGGCACGCTCCACCCAGCCGGCAATCCGGTTGTCCACCAGCTCGCTGGGCTCATCAAAACGGGTGATATGCAATACCACATAATCCTCTCCCTTCTCCACCACCTGCATATTCGATGGCTGGTAAAACGTGGTGAAGATCTTACCGGCACGCTCCACGATAAAAAAAGGCGAGGCGGCTTTGATGAAAAATTTGTAAATGCCGGTAAGCGCTGTTTCCGCACTGTACCTGCCGCATTGCCATGCCCCCTTGGCCGGATCGTTGAAAATCAGTTTCCCCAGCGATTCAGTGGGAATCACTGCTGAATCCTTTAACGTGTATCAACTTGATGGTAAAATAGGCTCAATGAATATCTTTTTTGATGGCTCCGGTAATGCTTCCAGCCATGCGGAATACTTTTCCGGGTGGTACTTCCTGATGAACCCAGGAATGGATTTTACAGCTGATCCTTTAATTTCCATGTTTTAGGTTTTGGTTTTTTTCACTTTTCAGGTCAATGGAATGTGTTGAAATTTAACTAATTTTCAATAAGATTCTCTCTGCAAATATTTTAAAGTCGATCCCGGAAAAATTTCCGGAACTCATGAGCAGCAGAATTGAATTCTCCCAGTCTGTGGCTTCAAGGAATGATTCCAGATCATCCTTTTTGTTGAAAACCTGCAGGTCCTCCTTTTTAAAGGCCTTTTGTACATCTTCTACCGATAGCATCTTGAGTTTTTTATGCAGTATTGTTTGCGGATCAAAAAATACTGCCGCCTTGTCGGCAGGATCCAGGGTATGGTTGTAATGTCCCAGGAATTTCCTGTTCAGGCTGCTGAAGGTATGCAGTTCAAGACAGGCGACAAGCTTCCGGCCGGGATATTGCTCCCTTACCGCTTTTACCGTAGCCTCCACCTTGGAAGGGGAATGTGCAAAATCGAGAAAAACTGCCGTTTTGGACTTTTGTCCCATCAGTTGAAGTCTTTTTCCGGCACCCCTGAACGTGGCAACTGCCCGAAAGAAATCTTCGTCCTTTACGCCTAGCTGGTTGCATAAAAGTTTAGCTCCCATGATATTCTGCATGTTGTGACGGCCAAAAACCTGCATGGCATACTGCCTTTCACCTGAAATCAGAAGTGTTGCATCTTCCCCGATCCGGTACTCCGGGGTTGTGTATGGAAGTTTTAGTATATGAGGATTACCGGTTTCAACCAGCGATTCCAGTAAAGGGTCTTCCTGGCAGTATACCACGCATCCCTGGGGAGGCATATTTTCAATAAATATGCGGAACTGGTTTACATAGGCTTCGTGGGTTGGGAATACATTGATATGGTCCCATGCAATACCACTGATCAGGGCAATATGCGGCTGATACAGGTGGAATTTCGGACGGGGGTCCATGCAGGAGGACAGGTACTCGTCGCCTTCAAATACTGCGATCTTGTTCTGTGTTTCCAGCCTTACCATGTTATCGAATCCCTCCAGGCGGGATCCTGCCATATAATCAAACAAAAACCCGGTATGCTTCAGCACATGCATCACCATGGCCGTTATGGTGGTTTTACCATGACTGCCGGCAATAACTACCCGGGTCTTTCCCTTTGTTTCACGGTAAAGGAATTCGGGATAGGAATAAACCCGTATGCCCAGTTCCTGCGCACGCAACAGTTCAGGATTGTCCTTTCGGGCATGCATGCCTAGTACTACGGCACCGGTACTCCGGAAAATTTTGTCGGGAAACCAACCCGACCTCAGCGGCAGCAATCCTGCCTTCAGCAACTGTGCCCGTGCCGGATCAAAGATCTCATCATCGGAACCGGTAACCGTATATCCTTTTTGCTGAAGTGCAATAGCCAGACTGTGCATGGCAGCTCCCCCGATGGCAATAAAATGAATGTGCATGATGGCTTGGTGTTACAGTTGTTGTAAAGTAAGAATCAGAAATGGCCGGAAAAAAAACAGGAAAAGCAACAGGGAAGCGATTGCATCGGCAACAACCAGATATTGCAGCCGTTGCGGCCCGGAATGGAACAGGATCCATAAAAACAAGGCACGCAGAACCAACTGGATCATAATAAATATAAAAATTCTTATTCCATAAGGGTTGTATGATTTCGCCGATTTAAAATCAAACCTTACAATTTCCGAAAAGCTTCTTGACAATCCCGTACTTATGGCAGATTCTCCGGTTAGCCAGGCTGAACCCGACGGGATAGGGTAACCGGACTTGTCAGCAGAAAAAGCATAGGAATAAACAATTATCGAAATGATGATCCCGATAAAAATTATATTAATAACCAGGTAACTGTTTCTTTTCAGGTTTCTACGGATTACTCTTCTTCCAGTGATTTCAGGGAATCGATAATTTCCTGCATCTCGTCCGAAGACTCATCTGACCATCCGGCTGAATCACTTTCCATATCACGCAGAATATCCCGCGACTCCTCGTCCCAGTCCCTGAAATCCTCATCGCGGTCAAATCCGCCTTCGCGCATCATCTCCTTTACTACCCGGGCACCTCCTTTGGAAAGTGTAAATCCCCAGATCGAGGCAAATGAAAGCCCCAGCACCGAACATACAAGCGCAGCGATTATCAGTGTTTTCGGACCATAGCCCCGGTTAGCCTGAGAAAGTGCCACAACGCTAAGCACTATCCCGATTATCCCGAATATAATGCCTATATAAAAGGTACAGGGAAATAATCCCGCAGGAATTGCCAGCAGACCCAAAATCAGGCCTGCAATACCCAGACCCTGGCCTGCATTGCTTTTCTGTTCTTCCATAATAGTGTGGTTAATAAACCAAATATAATAAGAATGTTTGTATCCTGTGTTGGGGTAGCAAGTATTTTTTAGGCTCCACCCCCTGCCCCCGCCAGCGGGGGACAGTTTTAACTAATTATGCAGGGTGTCTAAAAGCACCTCCAGTATCTTCCTGGCAGCTGCAGAAACCGAAGTTCCCGGACCAAATATCCCTACCACACCGGATTTATACAGAAAATCGTAATCCTGTGCGGGAATAACTCCACCCACAATTACCATGATATCTTCCCTGCCCATATTCCTGAGCTCTTCAATAACCTGGGGGACCAGGGTTTTATGTCCCCCGGCCAGACTGGAAACACCCAGCACGTGAACGTCATTTTCCACGGCCTGCCGGGCGGCTTCAGCCGGTGTCTGGAACAATGGACCGATATCCACATCAAACCCGATGTCGGCATAGCCCGTGGATACCACCTTTGCCCCGCGGTCATGCCCGTCCTGTCCCATCTTGGCAATCATGATGCGCGGCTGCCTGCCTTCGCGCCGGGCAAAATCCTGGCATAGCATGCGTGCCTTTCCATAACTTTCATCATCTGCCGATTCCGATGAGTATACCCCGGAGATCGACCGGATGAATGCCTTATATCTGCCGCTGACCTTTTCAATGGCAGTGGATATCTCGCCCAGCGTGGCCCTGACTCTGGCAGCCTCAACCGACAGCTCAAGCAGGTTGCCTTCACCGGTTCGAACGGATTCCGTAATGCGATCGAGTGCCTTTTCCACTTCGGCATTGTTGCGTTGTGATTTCAGTTCATTAAGCCTCCTGAGCTGGGCTTCCCTCACGGCAGTATTGTCCACTTCGAGAATGTCGATCGGATCTTCCTTATCCAACCGGTATTTATTCACACCCACGATGATGTCCTTTTTAGCATCGATGCGCGCCTGCTTCCTGGCAGATGCTTCCTCGATACGCATTTTTGGAATGCCGGTCTCGATAGCCTTTGCCATACCACCCAGGTCCTCGATCTCACGGATCAGATCCCAGGCTTTGTGTGCCAGTTCATGGGTGAGATATTCAACATAATAGGATCCGCCCCATGGATCAACGCTTTTGGTAATGAGCGTTTCTTCCTGCAGATAGATCTGCGTATTCCGGGCTATATGGGCAGAAAAATCCGTGGGCAATGCTATTGCCTCGTCAAGGGCGTTGGTGTGCAGGCTTTGCGTGTGGCCGAGGACAGCGGCCATGGCTTCAACACATGTTCGGGCAACGTTGTTGAACGGATCCTGCTCGGTCAGGCTCCATCCCGAAGTTTGCGAATGGGTGCGAAGCGCCAGCGATTTCGGATTTTTCGGATTGAACTGTTTCACGATCTTGGCCCACAACATCCGGGCTGCTCTCAATTTGGCGATCTCCATGAAATGGTTCATGCCGATAGCCCAGAAAAATGACAACCGGGGCGCGAACGAATCGATATCCATACCGGCATTTACGCCGGTGCGCAGGTATTCGAGACCGTCGGCCAGGGTGTAGGCAAGTTCCAGATCGGCCGTTGCCCCTGCTTCCTGCATATGATAACCGGAAATGCTGATTGAATTGAACCTGGGCATATGCTGCGAGGTGTACTTGAAAATATCAGCAATGATCCGCATGGAAGTCTCGGGAGGGTAGATGTAGGTATTGCGTACCATAAACTCCTTGAGAATATCATTCTGGATGGTGCCGCTCAGCTCTTCGGGCTTTGCCCCCTGCTCCAGTGCGGCAACAATATAGAAAGCCATAATGGGAAGAACGGCACCGTTCATGGTCATTGAAACCGACATCTTGTTCAGCGGTATCCGGTCAAAGAGTATCTTCATGTCCAGGATGGAATCGATGGCCACACCGGCTTTCCCCACATCGCCCACCACCCTTTCGTGATCGGAATCATAACCACGATGGGTGGCCAGGTCAAAGGCCACGGAGAGTCCCTTCTGGCCGGCTGCCAGGTTACGGCGGTAAAATGCATTCGACTCCTCGGCCGTGGAAAAACCGGCATATTGCCTGACCGTCCACGGCTGCATAACATACATGGTGGAATAGGGACCGCGCAGGTATGGCGGAATTCCTGCGGCATAGGACAGGTGTTCCATATTTTCGAGGTCGGCTTTTGTGAAAACAGGCTTCACCGCTATCTGCTCTGCCGTAATCCAGGGTTCCGGCAATGCGCCTGTAGGATTTTCACCTACAGATGAAAGTACCTTACCGGAACCGGAATTTTTGATCTGAACTTTTTTATAATCGGGTTTCATTTTGTCTAATTTTAAATAGAAATGCCCAGTTTCTGATGAAAATGCTTTAGTGTTTCCAGGATATTGGAACGCACATGGATAAATTCCCGGATTCCCTTTTGCTGCAATTCTTCCATACATGCAGGGGCGCCTGCGACCACCACAATGGCTTTCCCGTTTACCAGCTCATGCACCCCGGGGATGATTACCGGATATTCCTCATCACTGCTGCATACAACAATAATATCCGCTTTATCTTTCAGAGCGGCTTCCACACCCTCTTCGGCAGATGAAAATCCAAGGTTATCGGTAATTTCATAACCGGCAGCGGCAAAAAAACCGGATGAAAACCGCGACCGGGCCAGTCGCATTGCCAGATTACCAAAAGTAAGCATAAAAACCCGCGGTCTTCCCTCCGGGCGGTTTTCCGTGGCAAGCCGAAGTTTCTCGAAAGGTACCGCAGCGCGGGTTATCCTGAGCGCTTCGGTCACCGGTTCAGGTGCCACGGTCTGCTCCGGAAACACAATGGCAGGATCAACCAGGCCGGCACATGCCTCCTGAAAGGAAGGATAATGGTTGGTCCCCAGCAGGACTTCCCGCTTGGTGGCCATCATTTCCATCCGCCGTGAGGCCTTTTTATTCACTTCATCGCGGATAAAACCTCCTGTAAACGCTTTAATGAACCCTCCCTGATCACTTGTTTTCAGGAACAACTGCCAGGCATGTTCAACGAGCGCATCGGTGAGTGAATCAATATAATATGAACCTGCAGCAGGATCAGCAACCCGGTTGAAGAACGATTCCTCCTTCAGGATGATCTGTATGTTGCGTGAAATTCTCCCGGAAAATTCTCCGGGTTCACGGTAGCAGGTATCAAAGGGCTTTACCAGGAGGGAATTGCAGCCCCCGAGAATGGCGGCCATGGCCTCAGTGGTCAGCCTCAGCATATTCATATTCGCATCGTATACCGTTTTATTCCAGTCGGTGGTGATGCTGTGGATAAAAATGCTGTTGCTTTCCCCCGCCTGGCTGTCGAAGGCAGAAAGCAGCCCTGAAAAAAGCACCCGGGCGGCACGTATCTTTGCGATCCCCATGAAATAATCCGAACAAGTTCCCATATTCCATTGCATGCGTGCTGCAATGTCAGCCGCCGTATGTCCCTTTTCGGTAAATATCGAAAAGTATTCTGCCGCGGCAGCCAGTCCGAATGCCAGTTCCTGAACAGCAGAAGCGCCGGCATTGCCAAAGTAAAAGCTGCTTACCGGCAATGCCCTGAACTTTGGCAGTTCCTGCTGTATGGTCAGCAGCATTTCGTCCAGGGTGGAAAAATCCTCTTCTTCACCGAAATAAAAGCCACCCGAACTGATCAACCGGCCAAGCGGATCAAAGGAAAAAGATCCCCTGATCTCCTCCGGAGGAAGCGAAAGTTCGTCCACGGATCTCACGAGAAAATCCAGCATGGTTACAGCCACCTCCCCGGCAATGAAATTCAGGCTGACCTTACCGGTGCCGATGCCGGTGATCAATTGCCTGAAGACGTGATAATAAATATCTCCCTTCCGGCTCAGGTCAAATCCCACGGAGGTGGCTCCTTTTTCAATGGCCGTAATGGCTTTCCTGTTTTCCGTTGCCGTGTCAGAAACGATGAAATCCTGCCTTATCTCCCAGTCATTCCCGTTAGTTTTATTGCCCCGTGCAAACGGGAAAACACCCGGATCCCGTTCCAGGTATTGCAGGTTTTTCAGATCCGCGGAGGTATAATATGGTTTCACCCTGAATTCTTCCAGGGTCTTCCACATGAGCTTCTTCTCATAATCCGCTCCCCTGAGATCTTCCCTGATCCTGGCCTCCCAATCGGTTATGCTTGCAGGCTGAAATTCGCTAAAAAGTTTCTTGTTGTGTTCTTTCATGCTATTAAATCATTTTATTCGGATCAACCCATTGATCAAACTGTTCCTCAGTTACAAGTCCCAGTTCAACGGCAACCTGCTTCAGTGTTTTATTTTCCTTGTGTGCCTTTTTGGCTATTCTGGCAGCATTTTCATATCCGATATGGGGATTAAGGGCAGTGACGAGCATCAGTGAATGCTGCAAATGTCGCTGTATTACTTCGAGGTTGGGCTGAATGCCCACCGCACAGTTGTCGTTGAACGAGACGCAGGCATCACCCAGTAACCGTGCCGACTGCAATACATTTGCAGCAATGAGCGGTTTAAATACGTTAAGCTCAAAATGCCCGTTTATGCCGCCAACAGTTACGGCCACGTCGTTGCCGATAACCTGGGCGCACACCATGGTAAGCGCTTCGGGTTGGGTGGGATTTACCTTGCCCGGCATGATGGATGAACCCGGTTCATTATCGGGGATGATAAGCTCACCTATCCCGCTTCGCGGCCCGGAACTGAGCATCCTGATATCGTTCGCAATTTTCATGAGCGACACGGCAGACCGTTTCAGCGCCGAACTAAGCTCCACCATGGCATCATGGGCTGCCAGGGCTTCGAACTTGTTGGGTGCCGTAATGAACGGACAACCGGTGATTTCGGCTATCTTTTTGGCGACCAGCACATCATATCCTTTTGGGGCGTTCAGTCCGGTTCCTACCGCAGTTCCGCCCAGCGCAAGTTCCCGCACCATTTCAAGCGCATTGCGCAAGGTGCGCATGGAATTGTCAATTTGCTGCACGTATCCCGAAAACTCCTGCCCGAGCGACAGGGGTGTTGCATCCATGAAATGGGTACGGCCGGTTTTCACAATGCCGGCAAATTCGTGCGACTTCTGCAGCAGGGTATCGTGAAGCTTCTGCATCCCCGGCAGGGTGACCTCCGTGGTCATAATGTAGGCTGCAATGTGCATGGCTGTAGGGAATGTATCGTTGGATGACTGCGATTTGTTCACGTCATCATTGGGATGCAGGATCTTTTTTTCATCCGTGAGCTTACCCCCGGAAATCACATGGGCACGGTAAGCAATTACCTCATTGACATTCATATTCGATTGTGTCCCCGATCCCGTTTGCCATATGACCAGCGGGAACTGATCGTTCAGTTTTCCGGCCAGGATCTCGTCACATACCCGTGCAATATTGTCACGTTTTTCAGCCGGCAGAACACCCAGTTCGGCATTTGACAGCGCGGCGGCCTTCTTCAGATAGGCAAAGGCGTGAATGATCTCACGGGGCATGCTGGCTTCAGGTCCGATCCTGAAATTGTTCCTTGAGCGCTCTGTTTGTGCTCCCCAGTATTTATCGGCGGGTACCTTTACCTCGCCCATGGTGTCGTGCTCGATTCGGTATTCCATGGTATTGAATTATGAATTAGGAATTATGAATTACTACTGATGCGCTAAAAATTAATATATGCCTTATTATAAGCTGAAAGATTATAAAATATGCAAGTCATCAATTCTTTTGCCAAGCCACGAAGTGGCTTAATCTCAATAACCGTGGGTGCAACCCACGGGAAACAATACCCCATACTTGTCAACCCTGAAGGGTTGAATATAAATACGGTTTCTTACCCAATTGATTCAACCCTTTCAGGGTTGTGAAATGTATATTTCTCAAGGTCCGTGGGTTGCACCCACGGTTATTAAAATTGGACCACTTTGGGGTCATTTCTTTTGAGCTATTCATGTTAAACTCAGTAAAAACTGATTTAAAATATTAATTCTCAACTCTTAATTTGCATGAATTAAGAATTATGAATTGTGCGGTGACTCCCGCTTATCTTCTCACCTCTTCACCTCCTCACTCCTTTCCGGCGGAACTGCAATTACTGCCCGGTATTTTCCCTCTACTATCGGTGCCTGTAAAAGTCTCGGGTTCTGAATAATAATCCGGATCCATTCTTCAGTTGTAAAAGTTCTGCCCTTCAGTTCCTTACGGTACATCTCCTCCTTTGTCCTGATAACCTGTTCCGGTTTCAGGTTGAGTTTCATTAAGAGAATTTTCAATTCCTCCGTTTTAAAAGGTTTGTGGAGATAAAGAACCACCTTAAAATCATAACCGTGCCGGGTGAGATAGGTCAATCCCTCACGGCTTTTACTGCACCTTGGATTGTGGTATATCGTAAGCATCGGTTGGTTATTTTCCGGCAAACTCCATAAGATAGGCTTTGATAAATGCGCCGATGTCACCATCAAGCACGCTCTGTGTATCCGAGGTTTCATAACTTGTCCGCAGGTCCTTGACAAGCCGGTACGGGTGCAAGGTATAACTGCGGATCTGTGAGCCCCATTCTATTTTTTTCTTCTTGCCTTCTACTTCAGCCTGCTTCTCCATCCGCTTACGAAGCTCCATTTCATAGAGATGCGATTTGAGGATCCGCATGGCATTCTCCTTATTCTGAAGCTGTGAGCGTGTCTCCGTATTATCCACGGTTATTCCTGTGGGCAAATGCCTGACCCGAACGCCTGTTTCCACCTTGTTCACGTTCTGTCCGCCGGCACCACCGGAACGGAAATAATCAAACTCAATATCTGCAGGATTGACCACGATCTCAATTTCATCATCTATTACCGGGGAGACAAACACCGAAGCAAAAGAGGTATGCCGCTTGTGGTTGGAATCAAAAGGAGAGAGGCGGACCAGACGGTGAACGCCGTTTTCGGCCTTGAGATAGCCATATGCATACTCACCGTCAAACTCAAGGGTCACTGATTTTATTCCCGCATCATCCCCCTCCAGGTAGCTGATCTCACGCACCTGGTAATTATACCGTTCACCATAGCGAATGTACATGCGCATCAGCATCTGCGCCCAATCCTGACTTTCGGTACCGCCAGCGCCGGAATTGATCTTGAGAATGGCTCCCATCTTATCTTCCGCATTCCGCAACATGTTCCGGAATTCAAGATCTTCAACGCGATTCAGAACAGTAGCATATTGTTCATTCACTTCCTTTTCCTCCGCTTCACCTTCCCGGAAAAAATCATACAGCACGGTAAGGTCATCAATCGACTTGTTCAATTGGTCGTACGCTAACGTCCAGTTTTTCAGGGATGAGATCTCCTTCAGCTTTTTTTCTGCTGCCTTGGGATCATTCCAGAAATCAGGAGCATGGGACTTTTCTTCTTCCTCACTGATCAGGGTAAGTTTATTCGCGATGTCAAAGATACCTCCCCAGGTCGCCGGCGCGCTCTGTTACATCTTTGATCTGTTCAAGGTTAACCATGCATGTTGGTTTATAAGTGAGGGGCAAAGGTAAGAAAAAAAATAAGCTGCTTAAAAGGACATTACTCATCTGTGCCGATTGAATCGAGGAATTCGCGCATGTATTCCATTTCATATCCCCTTGACGATCCATAGCGCGCAAGTTTAGCCCATACCTCACGGGGCGGTCCCTTTAAGGTTTTCTTTTTCTTTTCCAGCTCTTTTGCGATCATAACCGAGTAATCATCCCGGTCAATGCTTTTGCAGGCTTCATCAGCAATCTTTCCGGGAATGCCTTTCTGCCGGAGAAAATAGCTGATCTTAATAAAACCCCAGTGACCGAACCGGATCTTGTCCTTTACAAATGCCGATGCATAACGGTTTTCATCCAGGAAATTTTCCGCTTTTAAACGGTTAATGATCTCCGGATGATGTTCCGGTGCAATACCCCAGCGATTCAGCAGCAATAGTATGTCAGCCGGGCACTTCTCCTGCATGCTGCAGATCTTCTGCAGCCTGTTGAGCGCCTTTGTTGCGTTGTATGATTCTTTCTTACTCACTACTCCCTATTTACATGCTTTCACCATTCTCGCCCTTCCATTGATATCCTTCCTTACCTCTATCCCAAAAAAACCAGCGTTTTCAAGCAGCCGGGTAATTTCGTGTGCGAAGTTTTCATTGATCTCCAGGTACAGCCTTCCCCCATCGAGGATATGCCTGCGACCCAACAGGGCGATACGCCTGTAAAAGATCAGCGGATCATGGTCCGGCGCATACAGGGCCAGGCCTGGTTCGAAATCAAGCACATTGCGTCGCATGAACTTCTTTTCCGCTGAAATTACATAGGGCGGATTGCTGACCATTACACGGTACCTGCCGGGTAACCGGCTTTCGTTGAGCAGGTCAACCGTAAAAAAGCTGACCGGCGCATGGTTCAGGGCTGCATTCTGCCGTGCAACCGCAAGGGCATCTTCGGAAACATCACAGGCTGACACCACACATCCGTTTAAATGCAAAGCCAGCGCAACGGCAATACATCCGCTGCCTGTTCCCAGATCAACAATATGCCCGGGCTGTTTGCCTTCAATAGTAATGATCCATTGCACCAGTTCTTCGGTCTCAGGCCTGGGTATAAGCACCCGGTTATCCACCTTAAAGGGCAGTCCGTAAAAAAATGTATTCCCGAGAATATATTGAATAGGCTCCCAGCTTTTTAACCGCCGGAGGATCATTTGAAACTTTTCTTCAATTTCTTCAGAAATTGGTTCCTGTGCCTTCAGGTGAAAATCAATTTTACTGTAATTTAGCAAATGCTCAACGGCAAGGAAAAAAAAGTTCCTGAGCTCCTCATCGGGGTAGTACCCCGCAAGTTCCGACCGGAAGAGACGATTGATGTCCGAAAGCATAGACCGGGATGTCATGGTGTAAATGTATAAAAAGATGCCAAAAGAAAGTACCCTGCATGAGACATATATCAGCCGGTGCCTCGATCTGGCCCGGCTGGGTTTAGGGCATACGGCACCCAATCCCCTGGTTGGTTCGGTTATTGTCCGTGAAGGCAGGATCATCGGTGAAGGTTATCATCAGCAGTACGGCGGACCCCATGCCGAGGTAAATGCTGTTAATGAGGTGCGTGATAAAAAACTGCTGACGGATTCGGTCCTGTATGTTAACCTCGAACCCTGCTCACACACCGGTAAAACGCCTCCCTGTGCCGATATGATCATACAAGCAGGAATTCCCGAAGTTGTCATTGGAACTTCGGACCCCAATCCGCTTGTTTCGGGGAAGGGTATTAAAAAACTGGAACAAAACGGTGTAAAAGTCACCTGTAACGTACTTTCCCGAGAATGCAGGGAACTCAACAACCGCTTTTTCACTTTCCATACCCGCAGGCGGCCTTATATTGTGCTGAAATGGGCCAGAACATCGGATGGATTTATCGACATGCTCCGCGACAAGGATTCCTTGTCACAGCCTGTCTGGATCTCCAACGAAATTTCCCGCATGCTCGTGCATAAATGGCGGACCGAAGAACAGGCCATACTTGTTGGCACCCGCACGGCACTGATGGATAATCCTAGGCTCAACGCCCGCGAATGGCCCGGGAAATCGCCAGTACGGATGGTAATCGACAGGGAACTGAAGTTGCCAAAATACCTGAACCTGTTTGATAATTCGCAAAAAACCCTTGTATTCAATGGGCAAAAAAGCTTCACCGGGGGAGAAACACACTATATCAGGCTTGATTTTGCGGGCAGTGTTCTGGAACAACTTTTGTCCTATCTTTACAAAACAGGAATTCAGTCGGTATTTGTGGAAGGAGGACGAAAACTGATCAACAGCTTTATTGAGGAAGACTGCTGGGACGAGGCCAGGGTACTGGTAGGACCGAAACAATTCGGTGCAGGCATACCCTCACCGGAGATCCTGACAGTTAAACCGTTATCTTACCCGATCCGCGAGGACCTGTTACTGGTTTATCATAACCAATAATACACATGACATGAAAGTGATCAACTGCACATTGGTATCGCTCATGGTTTGTCTTTTTGCTGCCAGTGGTTTTTCCCAGCAGCCAAAGGATTTTTATAAAACCGGACTTGCTTTCGCGAAGGCAGGAAATCATATGGATGCTGTTGATCAGTTCACCAGGGCATTGGAACTGGATCCTGATTATGTTTCCGCCTATATTCAGCGTGCAGTTTCTTATGAGGCTGCCGGTGATCTTAACAAAGCGGCTGACGACCTGAGGCGTGCACTTGTTTTCGAACAAAAAGAACCGGAGTTGTTTTATGTTGCCGCCCGTGTAAACTTTGCGCTGGGCAATTACAAGGAAAGCCTTGAACTGGCACACAAAAGTGTTTTGCTGGATAAAAAGAATGAATCTGCTTACAGGCTGCTTGCCCGCACACAGCTTGCCATGGAGGATTATTCCACTGCCCTGGTCACCATAAACAAGGCCCTGGCATTGAAAGCTAATCCTGCAAATCATTTTTACCGCGCACTGATAGTTGGAAAAATGAAAAACTATATCCAGGCAGAACAGGATTACAGTAAAGCCATCGCCAAGAACAACCTTTATACCGAGGCATACCTGGAACTGGCAGGCCTGCGGCTTCTCCTTGGCAAACCTGAAGAAGCCATGGAAGGCTGCAATACCGTGCTGGCATATGAGCCCGGCAACATGGAGGCATATCTTATCCGGGGCAGGATATATGCAAGCCTGAAAGAATACCCCAGCGCTATCGACGATGCTTCGAAAATACTGTCGCATGATCCGGATGATGCATCGGTCCTGCTTATCCGCGGTACCTATTACCAGGAGTTTACGCAGCATCAGAATGCAATAAATGACTTTACACGGGTAATGCTGATCACGGGCAAAAATCCCGATGCAATTTTCAAACGTGCCTTTTCTTACGAACAGATTGGTGATTTTAAATCGGCAATAAAGGACTATGAAACCCTGACCTCTCTTTCAGGTAATGAACAAGAAGCCCGGCAGCACCTCGGAGAGGCCCAAAAACGACTGTATGAACTTAACCGTGAATCGGTTGCACCCATAATAACCTTGCTGGAACCTCAGGTGTACGGCGAATCGAACCTGAAATTTGCCAGGGATAAAAATACTGTGACCGTGAGGGGTAAAATAAAGGACGACAGTGATATCCGGGAGGTGTATGTAAACAGCTTCGCTGCCCGTTTCTTTAAAACCGGCGAATCCTTCGAATTTACGGTTGATCTTGATATTTCTTCGTCGGATTTTGTTACCATAACGGCCAGGGATTTTTACGAAAATAGAGGTGAGATCAGGTACAGCATCATACGTACCGAAACAGACCCTCCGTTTATTTCCATTCTTGCCCCCTATGCGTCCGATAACGGTGAGATCTACCTGGATACTGAAAATGACGAACTGTACATCGAAGGAAGCATCAAGGACGAGAGTATGATCCAATCTATACTAATCGATAGTGTTACAGCAAGTTTCAGACTTGATGGCCTGAATCCCCGTTTTTCCGCTACCATTAACGTGTCCAATAAGAACCGGTTTAATGTGACTGCCACGGATGTTTACGGAAATACCGTCACCCAGGCTTTTGTGCTTAACCGCGAAGGCGTATCCCTGCTTGAAGCCAATCCGATGGGTCGTACCTGGGTGATATTCATTGAAAATTCAAATTACGACATATTTCCCAGTCTCGATGGCCCTGCCAGGGATGTTACCCTTATGCGATCGGCCCTGTCGAAATATGAAATACACAAGGTAATCCATAAGCAGGATATCTCCAAAAAGGAAATGGAAAGGTTTTTTTCCATTGAGTTGCGCGACCTGCTCCGGAGCAATAAGGTGAATGCTTTGATGATATGGTATGCAGGGCACGGAAAATTCATTCATGAAACAGGATACTGGATACCTGTTGATGCCATACGCGACGATGAATTCACCTATTATAACCTGAATGCCCTGCGTGCCTCATTGCAATCCTACTCCGGGTATATTACCCATAACCTTGTGGTGACCGATGCCTGTGAATCGGGTCCTGCATTCTGCCAGGTTATGCGAGAGATTCCTTCGGAAAGAAATTGCAATGACTGGGAAGCAGTGAGATTCAAATCTTCGCAGGTATTCTCGTCAGCTGGATATGAACTTGCTGTAGACAACTCCCAGTTTACCAAGACATTTGCCAACACATTGTCCAACAATCCCGAGGCCTGTATCCCGATTGAATCCATCGTGAATAAAGTGGCCCCCGCAGTTACCAGGAACAGGATGCAAACTCCAAAATTCGGGCGGATTGCCGGGTTGGAAGACGAGGACGGTACCTTCTTTTTTATTGCGAAGAAATAATCCGGCGTGAACCCCGGCTATATTGCACGGGAAAGTACCCTCGGGCTAACAATGGATTTAATCAGTTTGTAAATGCTGTCGGGATCAAATCCGCATTCCTTGTACAACTCCATTTGCGTGCCATGATCGATAAATGAGTCGGGAACACCCAGCCGTTTTACGTTGGCCTGATAACCGTTGTCACACATGAATTCGATCACAGCGCTGCCAAACCCGCCGGCAATAACGCCATCCTCAACGATAACCATATCCCGGAAACGCTTGAACAGGCCATGCAGACATTCGGTATCGATTGGTTTGGCAAAGCGCATGTCCCAATGTTCCACCTCCACCCCTTCGTTTTCCAGCCTGAGGATGGCCTCAGCTGCAAGATTACCGGCATGGCCCAGTGTCAGAACAGCAATGTCCTTTCCCCGTTTCACCAGCCTGGCCTTTCCAATTTCAATTTCCCGGAAAGGTTTTTTCCAGTCGGCCATTGAGCCTCTTCCCCTGGGATACCGGATGGCAAAAGGGCCATTGTTTTTCAGCTGGGATGTGTACATCAGGTTACGTAATTCTTCCTCGTTCATGGGTGCACTGATGATCATGTTGGGAATTGCGCGCAGGCAGGCTATGTCAAAAACACCATGATGCGTTGCCCCATCGGTACCAACCAGTCCGCCCCGGTCGAGGCAAAAAACCACCGGCAGCTTCTGGAGTGCCACGTCATGGATCACCTGGTCATAGGCCCGCTGCATGAAAGATGAATATATGTTGCAGAACGGGATAAGTCCCTGTGTTGCCAGTCCGGCAGAAAAAGTCACCGCATGCTGTTCCGCAATGCCCACATCAAATGCCCTGTCGGGCATTTCATCCATCATAATTTTGAGCGAACATCCTGTAGGCATGGCAGGTGTAATTCCTACAATGCGCTCATTTTCACGGGCCAGCTCGAGCAGTGAATAACCGAAAACTTCCTGGTACAGGGGAGGCACTGACCCTTCGTGGGTTGCAGTTACCAGCTCACCTGTTTCCTTGTCATACCTGCCGGGGGCGTGAAACACAGTCTGGTTTTTTTCAGCCTGTGTGAACCCCTTGCCTTTCACTGTAAGCAAATGCAGCAACTTGGGACCCGGAATGTTTTTCATATCTTGAAACAACCCCACCAGACGCTTCAGGTCATGTCCGTCCACCGGACCAAAATACCTGAATTTGAGTGCCTCAAAAAGATTGCTCTGGTGCATCAGTACTGATTTCAGCCCGTTTTCCAGCTTCTGGGCATAATCCCGTGCGTGGGGAGCAATTTTGTTGATCTTTCCGAACAGGTTCCATATCTCGCTTTTCAGCAGATTATAGGTCCTTGATGTGGTGATATCTACCAGGTATTCTTTAAGTGCCCCGGTATTGGGATCGATAGCTATGTTGTTGTCGTTGAGAATAACCAGGATATCGGTGTTTTCACTGCCTGCGTTGTTGAGTCCTTCAAATGCCAGGCCCCCCGTCATGGATCCGTCCCCGATAACCGCAACCACATTGCGCTTTGTTCCCCTGAGGCGATCGGCAACTGCAATACCCAGCGCCGCGGATATGGAAGTAGACGAATGGCCTGTGCCAAATGCGTCGTATTCACTCTCACTCATGCGGGGAAAGCCGCTTATGCCTTTGAACTGCCTGTTGGTATGAAATACATCTTTTCTTCCGGTCAGGATCTTATGACCGTATGCCTGGTGGCCTACATCCCAAATGATCGCATCGTGCGGGGTATTATATACGTAATGAAGGGCAACGGTGAGTTCAATAACTCCCAGGCTGGCACCAAGATGTCCGGGATTCGTGGAACACTCATTAATGATAAACTGGCGGAGTTCTTCACACACCTCCAACAGCTGATCCTCCCTGAGTTTCCTCAGATCTTCGGGATAGCTGATGTGATCGAGAAGTCGTTGTCCTTTGCTGTAGTCCATCATTCGTTACACCTTCGTGGATTGAAATGAACAGATTAAAGTGGCTTTCAAACAAGTCAAAGTTAATAATTAATTGCTTATTTCGTTTGCAGTTATTTACCAGCATGCTAATTTCGAAACGAAATGCTTCGGCTTTGAAGCTGTTGCTGTAAACAACCGGAAAAAAAATATGATCATGAGAAAAATTACCTGGATATTGTTGCCTGCCATACTGATTGCTGCCTGTGTGCCTCCTACACGCTTCAAGGCACTGCAGTCGCAGTCACTCACCTGCCAGGAAGAAAGGGATCTGCTGAAGGCAGAAAATGAAAGGCTTTCGGTTGAAAACACGGAGATCCTGTCAAAGCTTCAGATGGCGGAAAAAGAGCTGGCACGTGCCGGCCGTGATACCGTAAAATGGCAGGAAGAGGTGAACAGGCTGGGTTCACAGTTTAAACAACTCGATAAGGATTACCATGACCTGCAGGAAGCTCACCAGGCCATGCTCAAGGGGAGTGAGGGAGAAATCAGGCGCCTGATGGATGAACTCCAGGTGGCACAAAAGGACCTGCAAAAAAGGGAAGGTGACCTGGCAAAACTGTCAGCCGACGTGAATACCCGGAAAAGTGAACTTGAAAGCATGCAGGTGGAACTTAATGCGCGAAATGCCCGGCTGTCCGATCTTGAAAAAGTGCTTAAAGACCAGGAATCCGTGCTTGCCAGTTTAAAGGAAAAGGTCAGTGATGCCTTGCTGGGATTCGAGAACCAGGGTCTTACCATTACCCGGAAAAATGGTATGGTATATGTTTCACTGGATGAAAAGCTCCTCTTTAAAAGCGGGAGCATCACGGTGGACCCCAAAGGGATCACCCCGCTTAAAAACCTGGCAAAGGTGCTGGCACAAAATCCCGAAATAAATGTAATGATCGAAGGACATACCGATGATGTTCCCGTGATCAGCGGTTCGCAATACAAGGATAACTGGGATCTGAGCGTGCTGCGTGCGACCTCGATTGTAAGAATATTGCTGGACGGTTCAGGAATCGATCCCAAGCGCCTTACCACAGCAGGGCGCAGTGAGTTCCTGCCGGTTGATCCGGAAAAATCCCCTGACGCCCGGCAAAAGAACCGCCGTACGGAGATTATCCTGTCGCCGAAGCTGGATGAGTTGTATGAGATAATTGGAAGATAGTTTGGGGTTTGGGGTTGTGGGTTGTGGGTTGGGTTTTTTTGTGGATAAAATTGATAATATTACCGAATAATATAATTTTGTTATATCATCACCAATATCCTGAATTATGGAAGAAGAAGCAAGGTTTTGTATAGATATGGCCAGTGAGAAAATGGAAAAAGCACTGAAACATCTTGAGGATGAACTGGCTCATGTTCGGGCAGGCAAGGCAACTCCCAACATTCTCGACGGTATTTCGGTGGATTATTACGGTGCCATTACACCCCTCTCGAAGGTATCCAATATCGGCACTCCCGATGCAAAAACCATTGTTATTCAGCCGTGGGACAAATCCATGATCGATACCATTGAGAAGGCGATCCTGTATGCAAATATTGGTTTAACCCCCATGAATAACGGGGAATTGATCAGGCTGAACATTCCCCCGCTCACCGAAGAAAGGCGCCGTAACCTGGTAAAACAGATAAAAGCAATGGGTGAGAATACCAAGGTTAGTGTGCGGAATGCACGCCGTGATGCCAACGAAGAATTGAAAAAACTGCTGAAGGAAGGCCTTCCTGAGGATGTTGAAAAGGAGTCCGTAGAGGAGGTTCAGAATCTGACCGATGATTTTATCCGCAAAACGGATCTTATCATTGCCGGGAAGGAAAAGGAAATTATGACGGTTTAATTCCAGCCTAATTACTAATTAACGTCCCCACATCCTTCCCCTCCATTACCTTCCTCAGATTTCCCGGTGTGTTCATATCAAAAACAAGAACAGGAACATTGTTCTCCCGGCACATGGTGAATGCGGTAAGGTCCATGATCTTTAAGCCCTTGTCATAGGCTTCCTCAAAGGTAACTGCCTTATATTTAACCGCCCCCGGGTCTTTTTCCGGGTCAGCTGTGTACACTCCGTCAACGCGTGTTCCCTTTAAAATAACTTCGGCACCGATCTCGACACCCCTGAGGGCAGCGGCTGTATCAGTAGTAAAAAACGGGTTGCCGGTACCGAATGTAAATACAATGGCATATCCCTGTTCAAACAAGGTTTCTGTAAGTGTTTTGGAATAGCGCTCCCCCACCGGGAGCATTTCAATGGCGGTAAGCACGCGTGCCTTACCTCCTGCCTGATTAACAAAGGTTTGCAGGGCGAGACCGTTAATCACCGTGGCCAGCATGCCCATATAATCTCCTGTCACCCTGTCGAAGCCACTTTGCAAACCCGAAAGTCCCCGGAAAATATTGCCGCCGCCGATCACAATTCCCACCTGGGCTCCCAGGTCCTGGATTTCCCTGATCTGCCGTGCATAGGATCCGAGAACCGCTTCATCGAGCCCGGAATTCTTATCACCCATCAATGCCTCGCCGCTAAGTTTCAGCAATATTCGCCTGTATTTAAGTGCCATTGTTTTGTTTTGTTTTAATCGTATCGTAAATATAACCCAGTTAATCCAAATCAAAAAAAAGAGACGCATATAATCCAAAAAAAAACCCGCCAAAAAGGCGGGGTCATGCTTTTAAATACAGTATCGCTACTGGTTCAGGGAATATCGTAGAAAGCCGGAAACTGTGAGATCCTTATCATACCCCTGGAGGTATTGTCTCACGGTCCTGGTATTGTCCCTGGTAAACTCCTGGTTAAGCAGTGTACTCTCTTTAAAGAATTTATTCAGCTTGCCTTCGGCGATCTTATCCAGCATGTTTTCAGGTTTCCCTTCGTTTCGGGCCTGCTCCCTGCCAATTTCCTTTTCCTTTTCAATAATATCGGCAGAAACATCCGACTTATCAACGGCAACCGGATTCATAGCAGCCACCTGCATAGCCACATCCTTACCTGCCTGGATATCAACCACCCTGTTCAGTCCCACCAGGGTAGAAAGCCTGTTCCCGGGATGAATATAAGCAAATACCTGCGCAGCTTCAATGTTGCTGTAATACGACAGGTCAAGTTTTTCACCGATGATACCAATCTGTTCGGTAACTCGTTCACTTACACTTCTGCCGCCGAGCATCAGACTTTTGAGCTCATCCAGTCCGGACGGATTCTTTTCTGCTGCCACCTGGAGAATATCCTGTGCAAATTTCACAAAATCAGCATTCTTGGCTACGAAATCAGTTTCGCAATTCAAAACGATCAGGTGCCCATGACGTTCATCGGGTGAAACTTTGGCAATCACAACGCCTTCGGTGGCATCACGGTCGGCTCTTTTGCTGGCCACCAGCTGTCCCCTTTTGCGTATAATTTCAACAGCTTTTTCAAAGTCATTATTCGATTCTTCGAGGGCATTCTTGCAATCCATCATGCCCGCACCGGTCATTTTTCTGAGTTTGCTGACATCAGCTGCTGTAATTGCCATATTATATTTGATTTAATCCCGATTAAATTTCTTCTTCTTCTTCAATTTCAATTACCACACCCTTTTTGGCAGGAGCTTTCAATGTAAGGGCCTTGCGGGCGGCAGCACGTTTTTCACGTGATTCTTCAAATTCCTCATCGGTTTCCTCCGAATCATCAGCCCTGTCTTCTTTTCTGGCCTTTTTTTCATTGGCATCTGCTTCCTTTTCGCGTTCCATTTTACGTTCGTCCAGGCCTTCCTGTATCGATTTGCAAACGGCTTCAAGGATCAGTGAAATGGATTTGGATGCATCGTCATTGGCAGGGATCGGAAAATCAACCAGGTTGGGATCCGAATTGGTATCCACCATGGCAAAAATGGGAATATTCAATCGCCTGGCCTCACTTACGGCAATGTGCTCCTTACAGATATCCACAATAAACATGGCAGCAGGCAGACGGGTAAGGTCAGAAATACTGCCAAGGTTTTTTTCAAGCTTGGCACGCTGGCGTGCGATCTGCAGCTTCTCACGTTTTGATAAATTGTCGTAAGTTCCGTCTGTAGCCATCTTGTCGATCGAGGACATTTTCTTTACTGCTTTCCGGATGGTGGGAAAGTTTGTCAGCATCCCTCCCGGCCAACGTTCTGTAACGTATGGCATATTTACCTCTTTCACCAGGTCGGCAACGATGTCCTTAGCCTGCTTTTTGGTGGCTACAAACAGGATCTTCCGTCCCGATTTTGAGATCTGCTTAAGCGCCGATGAAGCTTCATCGAGTTTAACCTGTGTTTTTTGAAGGTCGATAATATGAATCCCTTCTTTCTCCATAAAAATATAAGGAGCCATAGCGGGATTCCATTTTCTCCTAAGGTGTCCGAAATGTACACCTGCATCCAATAATTGCTGAACTGAAATTCTTGACATGATTTTATATTTGTTTACATTCTATGAAAATCAACCGATGAGTAGCCAGCCCATGAAGGAATGAGTCTCACCAGTTTAGATACTAAACGAAGAAAAGGACTTATCGCTTGCTGAACTGGAACCTTCTTCTTGCACCGGGTTGACCTGGTTTTTTGCGCTCAACTTCACGCGGATCCCTGGTTAACAGTCTGTTGCTTTTTAAAACATCCTTGCTCTCAGGTTTTACAATTACCATGGCCCGGGCAATAGCCAGACGAAGTGCCTCAGCCTGTCCCTTAATGCCACCTCCCTGAAGGTTAACAGTAATGTCGTATTTATCAATGACTTCAGCAAGATTCAACGGTTGCTGAACGAGATATTGCAATTGCTGCAGTGGAAAATATTCCTGTAATTCCCGGCGGTTTATTGTAATCTTACCTTTGCCTTCTTTCAGATATATCCTGGCTACCGCGCTCTTTCTGCGCCCCAATGTGTTAACAACTTCCATACCTGTTATTTGTAATTTAATTTAAGTTCCTTGGGCTGCTGTGCCACATGGGGATGATCCGGCCCGGCATAAACATAGAGGTTCTTGAATATGGCATTGCCTAACCTGTTGCGGGGAAGCATTTTCTTTACAGCCAGTTCAATAATGCGTCCGGGATGGGTTAAGGCCAATTCGGCAGGGGAAGAAATACGCTGACCTCCGGGATATCCCGTATGCCTCATGTATTCTTTATCAGTCCATTTTTTTCCGGTCAACCTTATCTTTTCTGCATTGATTACTATGATGTTGTCACCACAGTCAACATGAGGAGTGAAACTTGTTTTGTGTTTCCCCCTGAGAATGCTGGCAACCTGTGAGCTTAACCGGCCCAGAACCTGATTGGTGGCATCAAGAACAAACCACTCTTTCTGAACAGTTGCATTGTTTGCGGAGACCGTTCTATAACTCAGTGTGTTCACGTCGTTTTACTGTTATTAATAAAATGCTGATCAAAAATATTTTACCCTTAAAATGGGGAGTGCAAAAATACAATTTATTTTAATTATGCAACAGGTTTTGCGAATTTTCTTTACTGAAAATAGATTACTTTTATTTTATGATTCAATCCATGTCCCGTGAAACGTTGCACCGTAATGTGTATTTGTTTGCACTTGCCATGCTGGTTTGTTGCCTTCCGCTGTCAAAGTATATGATGAGCATTTCGCAATTCCTCCTTGCGATAAACTGGATGGCAGAAGGCAGGTTCAGACAAAAAACCGTGTTGATCCGGAATAATCCTTCTATCGCTTTTTTCGCTTCCGTATTCCTTATTTATGCCATGGGTATGCTTTATACCGGGAATATGGCAGCCGGTCTTACAAAAATTAAGAATGTGCTGCCCTTGCTTTTGTTACCGGTCGTGCTGGGAACATCGTATCCGCTATCCGGAAAAGAACTGAAAGGAATGCTGCTGCTGTTCGCTGCTTCGGTTGTGATAGCTGCCCTGGTATGTGTCGTCAACTATTTGTTGCATCCCGAAACTATTGCCGGTGATTTCCGGAGCGTTTCCGTTTTTATGCCGCACCACCGGTTCTCACTGCTCATTCTTATGGCTGCGTTCATCCTGCTTTATATGGTTTTTTATCCCCGTTTTTCTGCAACAGGATATGAAAAATCAGCATACCTGTCGCTGTCCCTTATGTTGATCAGCTTCCTGTTTTTTCTCCGTTCCTTCACCGGCATAATCCTGCTCATTATTCTGGGTGCCGGCTTCATGCTGCGGACCGCGTATACCGGGAAACGGTCATTCGTAAAACCGGCCGCGGGATGGACAGTGATTGTATTGTTCACGATGCCGGCACTGTTTATTGTAATTCCGGTATTGAAGTACTTCCAGCCGGTACCTTATGAAATATCATCCCTTGAAAAAACAACAGCAGGCGGAAATCATTACACGCACAATCCGGAAACAGGCATTCTTGAAAACGGAAATTATGTCGATCTGTATGTATGTGAGCCGGAACTAAAAAAGGAGTGGGACCGGATCAGCCGGATACCCTATGACGGTACCGATAAAAAAGGACAGCTGATACGTTATACCCTGATCCGTTACCTGACATCAAAGAACCTCCGCAAGGATTCCGCCGGATTAAGCCACCTGGAAGAACCCGATGTTACAGCCATTGAGCATGGACTGGCTAATTTCAGGTTTAAGGAAAAGCCGGGAATATCACAACGCCTGTATGAGATCATCTGGGAAATCCATGTATTTGACAAAACCGGATTTGTCCGTAATCATTCCGTCGGTCAGCGAATTATATTTTTCAAAACTGCTGTTCAGGTAGTCCTGAAAAATCTTCCCTGGGGAACCGGCACCGGAGATGTGTATGATGTTATGCTCAGGGAGGCTGACGATAAATTGCTTTCGCTGAGTACGAACTGGGAAGGAAAACCGCATAACCAATACCTGTTCTTTTTAATAGCATTCGGCCTTCCCGGGTTCCTGTGGATCATGTTCTCCTGGATTTATCCTGCCATTGTCCGGACATGTTATACCAACATGCTGTTTAACATCTTTGCGGCAATAATTCTCATTTCCATGTTCGCCAACGATACCCTGGAATCTTATGTGGGTATTGTGTTCTTCTCCTTTTTCTACAGTCTTTTCGGGTTTGCCTCACCCGGGGATAAACAGGCAGCTAGTTCTTGAATTTGAACGTGGCAATGATGTCCTCAAAGACAGGTTCGAAATGATCGTAAGTCGATTGAAGGGCGCTAAAACTCACCACATACCCGTAATTTTCCCTTGCGAACAAATATTTGAGCGCTTTGGCTTTCAGCTCCAGGGTATCAACGCTGGAAACAATATAAAGGGTCTGAAGGTGAACGAATTTTTTGCTGTCAACCCCGTTAATTGTAGTATCGGCAGATGAAAGCAGATGGAAGGTAGTATCCGATTCAAGACCGGCAATAACAGCGGTGTAGAAAGTAGACAGTGTGATTCCGTTCAATCGCTCCCGGGTAACCAGCATATCTTCGTTTATCGAATCATTGCTGTCCTCCAGCGGACTTTGTGCATAATAAAGATAGACGTCGTCATCATATATAACATAGGTCCAATCAGTTGGAACCGTGACCTCAAAGTCAAGTTGAACTTCATCATCATCCTTGTTACACGATGCAATTACCAACGCCATGCACGTAAATAATACAATTGCCTGCCAAATTTTCAATGTTTTCATTTCTAATGTGTTAAAGTGAAACATGTAAAACATAAAACACAACTAAAACTTGCCCAATAAGGAAGAACCAAAGGTAAATTATAAAATCATTACTTTTACATCCATCTGCCACAATAAATAACGTAACCCATGAATAAAGTATTGCTTTTGCTGTGTTTCCTGGCTGGTTTATCCGCGCTGAACGGGCAAACCGGAGATATGAAATCCGATGCGGTATTTCCTGTCCGCGGTTTTTGTATTGAAGCACCCGGTGCTGATTACCTGGATGAATTCATAAAATTCATCAACACACAACTGGCCCCGCGCACAATTAATACGCTTATCCTGCGCGTTGATTTCAATTATCAGTACAGCAGCCATCCCGAGTTACGGGATTCTGCCGCTTTGTCGCCGGATGATGTCAGGAAACTTGTGGCTGCCTGCCGGAAGCACGGTATCAGGATCATTCCGCAGATCAACCTGCTGGGGCATCAATCCTGGGCCGGAAGGGTCTCTAACCTGCTGAGGGTTTACCCTTTGTTTGATGAAACCCCGCACATTACCATGCCGGAAAAATACGAATGGCCCAATGCCGACGGGTTGTACTGCAAAAGTTACTGTCCGCTTCACCCGGAGGTTCACGCGGTTGTCTTTGACCTGGTGGATGAAATTTGCAACGCTTTCGAAGCCGATGCATTTCATGCCGGCATGGACGAGGTTTTCTACATTGGCCACGACAGCTGCGCACGTTGTTCGGGCCGCGATAAAGCAGAACTTTTTGCCGGTGAGGTTACCGCCATTCGCAACCATCTTGCCGAAAAGAACCGCAGGCTCTGGATCTGGGGCGACCGCCTGATCGATGGTAAAACAACTGGCATGGGCATGTGGGAAGCCAGTTTTAACAATACATACCGGGCGGTGGACCTCATCCCCAAAGATGTGATGATCTGTGACTGGCACTATGAACGGGCCGATCAGACACCCGTTTACTTTGCCATGAAGGGTTTACAGGTTGTTACCTGTCCATGGCGCATGCCCGGAGTTGCCACGCAACAGGTTGATGATATGGTGAGGTTCCGCTCACAATCGACTCCGGAAATGAAAGATCGATTTTGTGGAATTGTCCAAACGGTGTGGTCACCGGCACGGTCATTTATTGAGGCCTTCAACAGCAGCGATGATCCCGGAAATGAGGAGAATACTGCTGAAAATTGTTTCAGGGCAGCTTTTGATAAAATAAAGGCCCTTGAAGCACCGGCAAAATGAAACGTATTGCCTCCGTTGACATATTCAGGGCCGTTACCATGCTGCTGATGGTTTTTGTGAACGACCTGTGGTCGCTTCATGATATTCCCCGCTGGCTCGAACATACGGCCGCCGGGGAAGACGGGATGGGACTGTCGGATGTGGTATTTCCGGCATTTCTTTTCATCGTTGGCCTGTCAATCCCGTTTGCCACCCAGGCAAGGATCAGCAAGGGCGAAACACAACTGCAAATAGCACTGCATATTGTCCGCAGAACCATCGCCCTGCTTGTGATGGGTTTCTTCATGGTTAACCACGAGCACTTCCGGCAGGATATTCCCGATTTTACCCGGAATGTCTGGCAGGTTGTTATGATCATTGCCTTTATCCTGATCTGGAACAATTATGAGAACAAAAGGGTCCTGGGGAAAATACCGGTTTGGCTGTTGCAGGCAATGGGTATATTGCTGCTGCTCACACTTGCGATGGTGTATAAAGGCGGAACACCCGATGATCCCCGGTGGATGGCGCCACACTGGTGGGGCATCCTGGGGCTGATCGGATGGGCCTACCTGTTGTGTTCGCTGCTTTTTCTCCTTGCGGGCAAAAGAACCGGGATCATAATTTTTATCTTACTGATCCTTCATGCCCTTAATGTGCAGGAGTTCTTCCCGGTTACCGGAGACCATGGTATAAGGATTGCAGTGGGTGCATCCAACCATGCCCTTGTTATGAGTGGTGTGCTGGCCACAATTATTTACATACGGTATAAAGATGATAACCGCAGGTTTTTATTCCCTGCTTTGCTGCTGATCCCTGCCCTGATATCCATTGCTTACGGTTTTGCTACCCGGCCATGGTGGGGTATATCCAAGATAATGGCAACACCTTCATGGACTGCCATTTGCGCCGGAATAAGCTTCATTTTCTTTTCGTTGTTCTATGTAATTACCGACGTATTTCACCATACCCGCTGGGCCGGTGTAATCATGCCCGCAGGCAGAAGCACGCTCACCTGTTATTTGTTGCCGGGGATTGTATATCCCTTGTTCTGGCCCCTGTTGGAACAACTTCCCGGGCCGCTGACAGGAGGAATGGCAGGAATAATAAAATCTTTACTTTTTGCGTTTGCCATCGTCATAATCACAGGTTTGCTGGAGAAGATCAAAATAAAGGTAAAGATGTGACACATCCCACAACCCATAACTTGCAACCAACAACAATCACAACAATCACAACATTCTCAACTTTTTTTTCTTATTTCGCAGTATAATAAATTCAAGGTCCATGAAAAAATACAGGCTCGCCAATATTATTGCCGGCTGGATCAGTTTTGCAATAGCGGCATTCGTTTATCTGTCAACCATTGAGCCCACAGCAAGTTTCTGGGACTGTGGCGAGTTCATTTCATCGGCCTATAAACTCGAAGTGGGACATCCGCCGGGAGCACCCCTGTTTATGATCATAGGACGTTTCTTTACCCTGTTTGCAGGTGATGATGTTACCCAGGTGGCAAAAATGGTGAACTCCATGTCAGCCCTGGCAAGCGCCTTTACCATATTGTTTTTGTTCTGGTCCATCACCCACCTTGCCCGTAAAATTCTGGTAAAAGAGGACGGGTTTACCACGGGAAATATAATTGCCATTATTGGCAGCGGACTGGTGGGAGCACTTGCCTATACTTTTTCCGATACGTTCTGGTTCTCGGCCGTTGAAGGTGAGGTATACGCCAGCTCTTCGCTTTTTACGGCATTGGTTTTCTGGGCTATCCTTAAATGGGAAAATGTTGCCGATGAGCCTTATGCAAACCGGTGGCTTATATTTATTGCATACCTGATGGGGCTTTCCATAGGTGTGCATCTCCTCAACCTGCTGGCTATTCCGGCCATTGTGCTGGTTTACTATTTCCGGAAGAACGAGATCACCACAATGGGAATCCTTAAAGCACTTGTAATTTCAGCGCTCATCCTGGGTGGTATCATGTATGTAATCATACCCGGGACGATAAAGCTCGCGGCATTTTTTGAGCTTTTGTTCGTAAATACGTTCGGACTGCCCTATTCCTCCGGGATCCTGTTTTATGGTTTGCTGCTGGCAGGGTTGATCGTTTACGGACTGTATTACACCCACAAAAAACAAAAGGTGGTTTACAATAGCATCATCCTGGTGTTAACGGTTATCCTCATCGGATATTCTTCGTATACCATGCTGGTAATAAGATCGGCAGCTGATACGCCCATGGATCAGAACGATCCCGAAGATCTTTTCTCCCTGCAGTATTACCTGAACCGTGAACAGTATGGTGACAGGCCGCTGTTGTACGGACATCATTTTAATGCCCCCATCCTGCATTCAAAAGAAGGAAAACCCTCGTACTACAAATCCGAAGGCAGGTACAAGGAAAACAACTACCGTTTGAAATACGTGTATGACAAGAAATACACCACCCTGTTCCCCCGCATGTGGAGCAATGATGAAGCGGGAGGACATACCAGCGCATATATCCAATGGGCCAAACTGAAAGAAAAGGATCTCTACCAGCCCAGGACCGATGAAAGCGGGAACATGATGCGCGATCAGCAGGGGCAGGTGATATATGACCATTCCAGGCCAAGAAAAAGCCCGAATTTCTCCCAGAATCTGCGTTTCTTCTGGCGATACCAGGTTGTCCACATGTATTTCAGGTATTTCATGTGGAATTTTTCAGGGCGGCAGAATGATATTCAGGCCAATTACAAAACCGAAATTACCAAGGGCAACTGGATTTCGGGAATTACTTTTCTCGATGAGCTCAGGTTGGGAAGCCAGGATAAAATCACCGACTCCATGCTGAAGAATAAGGCCCGGAACCGGTATTACATGCTTCCGCTACTGCTTGGATTGATCGGATTATTTTACCATCGCAAAAAACACAAAACCGATTTCTGGGTGACCATGACCCTGTTCATCATGACCGGCATTGCCATTGTAATATATCTTAACCAGAATCCGCTGCAGCCAAGGGAAAGGGATTACGCCTACGCGGGCTCTTTCTATGCCTTTGCCATTTGGATAGGCCTTGGTGTACTTGCCCTGTACGACCTCCTCAGAAAATACATACCCGCTGCCTCTGGCGCCATCCTGGCTACGCTCATCACCCTTGTTGCAGTTCCGGCAATTATGGCCAAAGAGAACAAGGATGATCATGACCGTTCCGGACGTTACACGGCACGTGATTTTGCCTGCAATTATCTCAATTCATGCGCCGAAAATGCAATTCTGTTCACCAATGGCGACAACGACACTTTCCCGCTCTGGTATGCCCAGGAGGTAGAAGGGATCCGTACCGACGTGCGTGTGATAAACCTGAGCTACCTGGGTGCCGACTGGTATATCGAACAGATGTACCGTAAAGCCTATGAATCCGATCCGGTGCCCTTTTCACTTACACCCGACCAGTACCGCACCGGAAACCGGGATATTGTGTATGTACTCGACCGCATAAGGGATTACAGCAACCTTCGCGAAGTGGTTGATTTTGTCGCCAGCGACAATCCGCGCACCAAGCAACTCCCTGAGATTACGGAAAGGATAGATTTCATTCCTACCCGCAGGTTTTATGTGCCGGTTGACAGTGTAAAGGTGCTGCAAAACGGAACTGTTACCGCTTCCAACGCTGATAAGGTAAGATCCAATATGCGGTGGGAGCTGGAAGAAAGCCGGAATTATGTTACCAAAAATCACCTGATGGTCCTTGACCTGATGGCGGCCAACAATTGGGAGCGACCTGTTTATTATGCGATAACCGTCTCCGAGGATAATTACCTGAACCTCGACAGCTATTTTCAAATGGAAGGCCTGGCCTACCGCGTTGTACCCTTCGCATCCGGTGGCGACATATTCGGCCGCGGCGGGATGAACACCGACGTGATGTACGACAACTTCGTGAATAAGTTCCGGTGGGGAGGTGTCGAAAATCCCGATGTTTACCTCGATGAAAATGTGTTGCGCATGCTGGCCAATTTCAGAAGCAGCTTTGCCCGGCTGGCCCTGCACCTGATAGATGAAAACAAACCCGATTCCGCCCGCAGGGCTTTGGACAGGTGCCTCGAGGTGATCCCCGACAGTATTGTCCCGTTTAACGTATACAACATTCTCCTGGTGGAGGCCTATTTAAGGCTGGGTGATAAGGATATTGCAACCCGGATAGCCGAAACGCTGAAAAAAAATGTGTACCAGGATATGGACTATTTCATTAGCCTGGGAAGAAAATACTACACCTACCTTGTTTTTGAAAAGCGTGTTGCTTTTTATACACTCGATGAACTGAGACGGCTGGCAGACACTTATGACCTGCCGGAGCTTAAACAGGAAATGCAGCAGAAACTGGAGGAATATTCCGCCTCCCTGAATGTGGCCATGTGATCGTGCGCCATGGCCATCGTTCGTATACCGCGGATCTTCAGGCAAGCGTACCCGGGCCTGACCTGGAAAATGCCCGGGGACCGGAAAGTGCTTTACATTACTTTTGACGACGGGCCAACACCCGGCATCACATCCGCAGCATTGACAATCCTGGGGAAATTCAATGCCAGGGCAACCTTTTTTTGCATCGGCAGAAATGCCGAACGTCATCCCGAAATCCTGCAGGAAATCATTTCAAAAGGACACGCCCCGGGAAATCATACCTACAGCCACCTGAAAGGTTGGTTCACCCCAAATCGAGAATATTTCGAAGATATCCTCCTGGCAGCCCGGATCGTACCCTCCGGTCTGTACCGGCCTGCCTATGGTATGATCACACCCCGCCAGGTAAAACACCTGAAGGACCAGTACAGGATAGTGCTGTGGGATGTGATGAGCTATGACTTCCATCCGCGCACATCCGGTGAAAAATGCCTTGATAATGTCATCCGGTACGCGCGGCCCGGATCCGTCATCGTATTCCATGATTCCGTAAAAGCCTCCGAAAAAGTGTTGTTCGCCCTGCCCGGGGTGCTGGAGTATTTCGGGAAACAAGGGTATGCCTTCGAATCTATACCGGTTTAATTGATCTATAATACCTGAACCGCTCCTCGGTACTTCCATGCATAACCCATATTGCCCGGAGGCATAAGGTATAGCAATAGGTGTCAATATCCATCCGATAGGCAATTCATTGAACCCAACACACCTTGAGTAGCATAATCCGCCTCTGAAAAAAAGCGTATAAAAAATCAATTAATGCAGGCGTTTGCCTGCACCAAGAAATGTAAACAAAGAAAATATGTTTGAGCCCGATTTCTGTGGGCGAGTTATTTTCTTTTAGAGAGATGTTAATTGATTTTTTAGCCTTTTTTCAGCAGCGGCGGCGTTTTTGTAAAGTAGGGGCCATAATTACCAGAACAAGGCTAAACCATGGTGGCGGGGTTTTCATATAAACCGCTTCACCACGAACCGCATGAAAATGCCGGACAACCAATCGATCTTAGCCACAATTCCTTTCATAAGTAACATAATGTACACGACTTTTTCCGTCCTTCCCCGGAAGGTCATCCAGTACCCCGGATCCATGCCGGCAATGTTCGTGCATACGCGGATGAGGTAGCGGAACCGGGCGTTATGGGGTAGTTGCTGCGAAATAACCCGCGGTATTTCATCACCAAAATATTGCTGCAGCAAATGCATGACCAGGTATACGCTTCTTTCTATTCGCAGCTCATTCGCCAGTGCCAGGAGTTTGACAAAATCCAGAACAGGTTGCTTCATCCTCAGGAAAGCACGGATATCCATCAGCCAGGCCAGTCGTGAAAACTGATGCAGCGAACCATGGTAGCACAGGTATACGAAATAGGCTTCATCTGGGAAAACCGGGATAACAGTCCCTTCAAGATCAATTTGAGCCACCCGGGACAGGATATATCGGAAGCGACTGGCAGTGAGGTAGGTGTTAGCTCCCGGCCGCACATGCAGATCGATAGCACACTGCGTCTCGCGATTGAAATAATGCACTTCACGCTGGGCGATCAGAAAGATCCTTCTTTTGAAGGGTGTCCTGTAATCATCCAGGTTCGAACGGGTATATCCCAGTCCGGAGATGATCCCGTGCACGGCATGCAGGTCCCGGGCATGCGCCAGCATGATATCCAGGTCAACCGACTCTTTGAGCGCTTCCCGGCCATATATCATTCTTGCCAGTTGCGGTCCTTTGACACATACATAACCAATCCCGGCTTCATTCAGCCCTTTAGCAATTCGGGTAAGCTCATGCAGCTGGATGAGAGACCGTTGTGCATTTTGCCGGCAACGGTCCCCGAGGTTTTCAAATTGCTTTTTTGAGAATATGTCAGGATGTTGCCGGGCAAACAGCAGCAACAGGTAATTTACCTTGTGCATATCGGCCAGCCTGAAAAGCCTGTCGACATTTACGCCAGCAAAAGAAACATGATTTCCGGATGATCCCTTCAACAGATGAAGCAAAATCCTTATTTCAACATCCTTCCCCTTACCCATCTCTAATTACTCCTTACTCTTTACTCGTCCCTTGTCCCTCGTCCCTCGTCCCTTGTCCCTTGTCCCTTGTCCCTCGTCCCTTGTCCCTCGTCCCTCGTCCCTTGTTCCCTGTCCCTAAAATACATCAAAATCATCAGATACCCGTAAAAGGCCCCCGGCATCATATAATTCATGTCGTCCTTGTCTCGTTTCACCAGCATTTCATACCATCCCGGAAACCGGGAAAGATCAAACACCTGATTCAGGTAATCAGATGATGAACAACTGTTTACAAGGTCTAAAATGGCACTTTTTTCATTCAGCAGGCTGTAATAAGTATGCGGGATGGTGGTACCCGATTTGTCGTCGCGTTCCCGGATGACTTCGGGCACGAAATCCTTTATGACCTGCCGGAATAAATACCGGTTCCTGCCGTGGTGCTGTTTCAGCCAGGGAGGAAAGGCCAGGTCTGCCAGAACCAGGTTAACATCGAGGAGGGGGTAACGGTATTCGAATCCATACTGTGCTGCTGCCGTGTAGCAATATTCCATGCGCTGGGGAAGATGTTCCATTTCTATCCGCAACAATTGGCGGAACGAAAGTTTTTCCTGGTAGGGAAGTCTGAATTTTTCCCGGAAACGTGCTGCCAGCTGATGTTTTGCTGTAAATGCCGGCATCAGAGGCAGGTTACCTAATCTCTTGTTCAGCAATTGCGGCGTAAAAACCCCGGCCTTGCCGGTTGTCTTGCGTATGCGGGAAAACAGGTACCTGGCTGCGATCACGCCGGGTTTCAGCAGGTTCCTGGGAGTAATTCCATTATAATAAATTTCGTCCCGTATCACCTGCCATTGCCGGTCTCCAATCAGTTCATTCCAGGGCAGGGATGTCCGGGCCGAAACCAGCTCATCGCCTCCGAAACCCGACAGCAGTACCCGGGTTCCCTGTTTTTCCGCCGCTTCATAAATTCCCCGGTTAAAAATATTGAAATTCTGCTGCACAAAGCATCCCTGGATGTCAAGGGTATATCGCAGCAAGTCGGGGAGCGACTGGTTCAGCCCGTCGATTCCCACCCAGTTCATTTTTTTATGGGAGAGCATACTGCTGATGAATTCCATTTCATCCTTGAATTCCACCCCGGTGCCGGCAGGAAAAATGTTGGAAAATGCCGAAAAGGGTATATTTTCACTTGCTGCATAATCAACGGCAATTCCGGTCACCGCCGAAGAATCGAGTCCCCCGCTTAATTCCGATCCCAGGGAGGACACGCCTTCGCAACGCATGTTCACCGCATTTACCAGCAGTTCCCTGAACATTTCAATATACTCATCCTCGTGACCCAGGTCTATGGTTGCCCCGGCATCGGGCAGCCAGTATCGTGTTGTATTCACCTCCCCGCTCGTGCCGGTGAGATAATGTGCCGGCAGTAACCGCATGATGGTATCAAAGGGGGATTTGCTTTTTGCCGATTTCACGGTTATCAGTGAATCAAAAAAATAATCTGCACTTATTTCAGGTACATTCTTCAATGCCCCCAGCACCATCCGCAACTCCGATGAAAAAATGAAGCTGTTCCCCTGAAGCGTATAAAAAAACGGGCGGACCCCCAGGGGATCCCGGCCACAAAATATCTCCCCGCTTTGCGTATTAAAAATTACAAAGGCAAAATCACCGTACAAATATTCCAGGCACCGGAAACCCCATTTTTCATAAGCCAGGAGAATCAGTTCCGCATCCCCGGTATCCGCAGCAAGCTTATTGCTCCCGAGCCTGTAAATCAGTTCTTTGTGGTTATACAAACTTGCATCGGCTGCGATAACCAGGTCTCCCTGTGTGTGAAATACGTTACCTTTAACCGTATCCCGGCCGTCCTTCCGCAATGCAGCAGCCATCCATATCGCAGGCAGATCGAGGGTGGACAGGTGACGTGGAATGATGTAATTTGCAGTCGCTGCCATTCGCCGTGTCATTTCCCGGTCAGGCGGATGCATGTCATTCGTTAGAATTCCGAATATTGGTGGCATTCTGGTAGGATTTATTCCGCCTAATTTACACAGTAATTTGCTAATTTCTTTCGCTTTTGCACTTTTCCACTTTTCTACTTTTCATTTTTCGTTATTCACTACATTTGTCCCATGCCTGATCAACATACATATCCATATCGTTACCGCGCATTCAGCCTCAACATTATGTCCGGATTTCCGGTCACCGGTCTTGAACCGGCCCCGGTTACATTGCCCGATGTTACCCTTGTTGAGGGGAAAGTTCCTGAAGCGTTAGACCATCCCGTTAATTCCGGTGTGCTTTACGAATCGAATGAGCACGAATTCCTTCTCAGGGTGGAACAAGTTGCCCGTTACCACGTTCGCAACGGCAATGAGATTGTTGTTGAGCGGCTTGAAAATCGAAAAACCTGGAATGAGATCTCGGCTTTCATCACCGGAACTGCTTTCGGTGCCCTGCTGCACCAGCGCAGGCTTCTCCCCCTCCATGCTTCCACAGTGCAATTCAAGGGCCAATGCCTTGTATTTGCAGGCATATCGGGAGCGGGCAAATCAACCCTGGCAGCGTCGCTGATCAAACAGGGCGCCACCCTGGTGGCAGACGACATTTCTGTGGTGGATTTCACCGGCGAAGAACCTGCCGTATGTCCTGCCTTCCCCACAATCAGGATCTGGGAAGACAGCCTGAAACACCTCGGAGTATCCACCGGGAAGCTTGACCAGGTAAGGGATGAACTGAAAAAATATTACCTCCCGGTGACGCAGTTCAGTCGCGAACACGCCGTAATCGACCGTATATTTATTTTGCATTCCCACAACAAACCCGAACTGGAATTGAAAGAAATTACCGGGGTTGATAAATTCAGGTTACTTAAAAAACATACCTATCTGTTCCGGGGCATACCCAAAACCGGATTGGAACAGAATCATTTTGTGCTTGCAAACAAACTGGCCAACCGGGTGCCGGTTACCATGCTCACGCGGTCCAACGGCGATTTCAATACCGGCAGGATCATTACCGCTCTTGCAGACTATATTGACAACAGGCAACATGGACGATCTTAGGAAGATAGTCTGGCTGGCCTCCTATCCCAAGTCGGGCAACACATGGTTCAGGGCTTTTCTCACGGCCCTCCTCCATCCGGATGATCCGCCGGTTGAAATCAACAATCTGTATCCCACCACCATTGCAAGCAGCAGGCAACTTTTCGACGAGCTCACCGGGGTATCCTCGGCCGACCTGGACCCGGAGGAGATCGACAGGCTCCGGCCACGGGTGTACCGGCAGGAAGTGCTGGAATCAGAAGAAGTGCTGTATCATAAGGTACACGATGCCTGGACACGGCTGCCGGACGGCGGGGCCTTGTTCCCTGCAGAGGTTACCAAAGCTGTGCTGTATTTTATCCGCAATCCCCTGGATGTGGCGGTTTCCTTTGCCCATCACCTGAATACAACCACCGGAAAGGCGATTGCCATTATGAATAATCCGGATTATGCATTCTGTTATCACACCGACAGGCTTCACAACCAGCTGCGGCAGCGTTTGCTCACCTGGAGCGGGCATGTGGCCAGCTGGACTGAAAACTCAGGCCTTCCGTTGCTGGTATTGCGGTATGAGGACATGCTGAAAACACCATGGGAAACGTTCACAAGTGCTGTGGAATTCATCGGCTTAAAATTTGCCCGGGTTGAAATCCAACAGGCACTCGATTTCTGCTCGTTTGAGCGTCTGAAGAAACAGGAAGAGGAAAAGGGTTTCTCCGAAAAAAGCGCACACTCCCCCAGCTTTTTCCGCAAGGGCATAGCAGGCGACTGGCGGAATGTGTTGACGCAGGAACAGGTGAGGCAGATTGTTGGAGAGCATGGGGAGGTGATGAAAAAGTTTGGATATAATAGTAATGAGTAATGAGTGATGAGTAATGAGCAAATCATCGAGCCCGGGATTTGAAATTATTTAGTTCATTATAGTAATGTTAACTGAAATATTTACCTATGAAAACACACAAAGATTTAATCTTATGGCAAAAAAGTATTGAATTCGTGACCGACATTTATCGGGTTACCAGGAATTATCCGAAAGAAGAACTGTATGGTTTAACAAATCAACTTCGGAGAGCAGCCGTTTCGGTACCTTCCAATATTGCTGAAGGAGCCGCCAGATCTACTAAAAAGGAATTTAATCAGTTTCTTCATATTTCTCTCGGAAGTCTTTCCGAGATAGAAACGCAGTTGATTATTAGCGAAAATCTTGGATATTTGAGCAAAGGTGATTCTGCCTTGAACATAGAAAAACTAACAGAAATCCGAAGAATGCTGTTGGGCTTGATTGCATCTCTAGAAAGATAATTTTATTTTAAATCATACCCCATGCTATTAACCCCAACCCACTCATCACTCATTACTCATCACTCATTACTCATCACTCTTCACTCATTACTCATTACTCATCACTCATTACTCATCACTCATTACTCATCACTCATTACTCATTCCTATCCCCCCTGTTAATAATTACTACAAAATAATTCCAAAAATATATATATTTACATAACCTTTGTATTTTTGAGCCTTTTACCATAAACAACCGGGACCGGATGGGGATTTTTGGATCAAGGAAGGAGATCACACCCGAAACAGTGCTTCACCGGAAGGGTGACCTGCTTTTCAACACGATCGACGGGGAAGTGGTAATGCTCAGCATCGAGAACAGCGAGTATTACGGCATGGACAAGGTAGGCTCGCGCATCTGGGAACTGCTGGAAAAACCACATAGCTTTAAGGACCTGGTGGCGAAGCTTATGGAGGAATATGAGGTTTCGGAAGAGCAATGCAGGGAGGATACGCTGGCATTTCTGGGGAAATTAACGGAGAAGAAACTGGTGGTGGTGGAATAGTTTCACGGAGGGACACAGAGTAGACACAGAGGGACACAGAGAAATATAACAGGATGAAAGGGCTTTATTATATTAGGAGATTGTGGGAGATACCAGGAGTTGAAAGAAAAATGTTGGTTCTAAGCTTGTTTATCCTAATATATGTACGCATTATAACACTGATTATGCCCTTGAAAACCAATAATAACATATTATTAGGAAGTATCCTCATCCTGTTTAAGGATACATTTAATAAAGATACTATTTTACAATTAGTCAAAAAATCTGTTAAAAGGGTGGGGTTGGCATTTCCCTTCGCTAAAAACTGTCTTGTAAAGTGTATTACTTGTAAAATAATATTAAATAATTATGGCATCCATTGCAAAATTATTTTAAGTATGTTAAATCATAAAGAAAGGAATATTAAGGCACATGCTTATCTTGTAATCGATAATACTTATTATTGGTATAAGTTGAAAAATCATGTTGACTTATACTCATTTTAGATTAATTAAATAATAAGATTTTTATACGATGGAAATAAATAGAGACGAAATATCGAAAAAGAAAGAATGGAGTAACCCGGAACTATTTGTTTTAAA